>NZ_BAABHG010000009.1:0-459130 GCF_039541975.1 Amycolatopsis samaneae | reverse complement strand
GGAGGCGCAGCAGGCCGCGGCCGAGGCCGCGACTGATGGTGCGGCGGCGCGTGCGGCGGCGGCGCGGGCGAACCAGGCTGATGCGCAGGCCCACGACGACGCGGTCAAGGCGCGTCGGGCGGCGAACCAGGCCAACAGCGACGCCGCCATCGCCGGCCGCGCCGCCAGTGCGGCTGAGGGTGAAGCGGCCGCGGCACGGTCGGCCGCGAGCCGGGCCGAGTCCGACGCGGCCGCCGCGCGGGGTGCGGCGGACCGGGCGGAAGCCGATGCCACCGCGGCGAACGCGGCGGCGGAAAGCGCGCAGCGGCACGCGGACAACGCCGCCACCGCCGCCAAGAACGCCATGAACGCCGCCATCGAAGCAGGCAAAGCCGCCGACCGCGCCGAAGAAGCCCAACGCCAACGCGAAGCAGAAAAACGCAAGCAACAGGCGGCAGGGTCTGGGGCGAATGATCCCGGGATCAGCGACGAAGAAGAGGAGATGATCCTCTATTCAGAGGGCGGTGACGAGCTTGTCCAGCAGTACAAGGACGCACTAGGCGCGGCGAACAAGGGGATCCTTGACTTCATCAAGGAGAACGGAGCTGACGTCCTCCTTGACATCATCGGGGTCACCGACGCGAAGAAGTGCTTCGGTGAAGGCGACATAGTCAGTTGCTTGTGGACGGTCGTCAACGCCGGGTCCCTGCTTGCACTGGTCGTAAAACTTCCGCAGGTCGGTGCAGCGATCGTCAAGATTGCTGGCGGTGTCACGAAGTTCCTGGAGGCATCCGCCGCGGGAACCAAGATTCTCGAAAAGACGCGGGAACTCCTCGGGAAGCTGAGAATAATCTGCAACTGCTTCCCCGCCGGGACGATGGTGGCGACAGCGCATGGCGAGAAACCGATTGAACAAATAAAGGTAGGGGACAGGGTCTGGGCGAGGGATCTCACTTCCGGCCATTCGCAGTTGCGTGGTGTCGTGGGCTTGTTCAACAAGCATGCCGACGAGTTGTTGACGGTCGCCGTCGGTGCGACGACGCTGGAGGTCACCCCACAACACCCGTTTTGGGTCATCGATCGTGGCTGGGTCACGGCAGGTGATCTGAGGCTGGGGGAACGGCTTCAGTCTCTCAGGGGCGACCAGCCAGTGATTTCGTCGATCACCCGGCGCGTAGTGCAGACCACGGTCTACAACTTCGAGGTCGAAGGTGATCACAACTACTACATCACCGATGCCCAGCTGCTGGTGCACAACTGCTCGGTCAACCAGATGAACAAGAAGATCCAGACCGGTGGCGCGCCGAGTGGTGTCACCCGAGTGGACAAGGGAAAGATCCCTGGTGAGCAGACACACGTACATTTCTCCGACGGCACGGCGCTGAACAAGGATGGGACGTGGAAGCACGACGGTGGGGCCGGCGGACCCGGTAAACTGACGAACGCGCAGAAGAAGTGGCTCAGGGAGTGTGGATGGAAACTTCCGCTGGACGCATGACGGCGACTGTGAATGCCTGGTTGGCCACTGTCGTAGATGCGAGTCAATCTGTCCGCTCCGTGCACTTCGACGAGCTGGGTGTCGAGGGTTGGCAGAGCCCTGCCGCCACCGAGATTCCCGGATGTTGGCTGGAACTGATCGAACTGGCCGTGGCCACTCTGCAGGCTAGGAAAGTTCGTGGTATCACGGTCGGCGTCGTCGCGCCACTGAAGAATCGCGACACCGTTCCGATGGCGGATCGGGAGCGTTCTTGGAAACTCCTTGCCGCATCCTTGCACGAGATCGAACCGCCATCGTTATACGTGTTCTCCTCGGGTGCTTTGCGAGAATGGGACCTAGATGTGGAGGAGCATCGCTTTCCTTTGCTTCGCGAGTCCGGTGTAGACCATGTTTTCGTCCGCTATTGGCGCGACGCGGAAGAAATAGTGACCGGGGACGAGTATTCGGGTGCTGTCTACCTGCTGCGCAGGCTGGAAGATGGTCCGGAGTCGTGACTCCACGGTGCGGTGATATTGCTGGCTTCTGGACTAGGCGTAAAGAAAAAGACGTACGTCTGAATGGGTCTGCGATACGTTTTGCTGAGAGCTGGATCCGGCATGGAGAATATGTTACTGTCGCGCTGGGTTTCGTGTTCTAGAGGTAATTCAAGACAGCTGGTCGGAAGATTTCTATCGAGTGGTTGTACGAGGCTTTATCGCCGCCGGATGAGGTATCAGGGCTACTGTGAGGGACTCATGAAGAAAAGACCTGGGGTGTTGTCGCGCGCGGTGATCGCGGCGACCGGAGTCGCGTTGCTGGCGGGGTTGGCCGGTGTTCCGGCGGAGGCCGCGCCCTTGAACACGAAGACTGCCGCGGCTCAGGCCGCGGCGGTGCCGGAGGCGACGCTGGAGGACAAGGTCCGCGCGGCCGCGGTGCTGGGGATCGTGGCCGGTGATGATTTGCTGGTGCTCAGCGATCGTAACTTCGTGATCGCGTTGTGGCGTAAGGCGACGGGGTCGGAGGTGCGGGCTTCGGCGGAGCTGGCTTTCTCCGGTAGTGACCTGGAGTGCAGTCAGTGGATCAAGACGGGGATCCACGAGGCGAAGAAGCGGGATGACGTCAAGGAGGTCCGGGACACGGAGATCGCGCGTCAGGCGCGTGAGTTGAAGCGGCACGCGGCGGCGACGATCGGGATCGTCGCGGACCCGGAGTTGCTGATTCAGTCCTATAAGGACTTCGTGTATGCGTTGTGGCAGCGTGCGACCGGCCCGAAGGTCAAGGCCGCCGCGTTGGCCGCGTTCGGTGCGGACGAGGCGGCGCGGAAGGAGTTCCTGCTCAACGGGATCGTCACCGCGCACGCGCGGGACCAGCAGGACAAGATCGATCAGGACAAGGAGCACACCGAGGCGGAGAAGGCCCGCCTCGCCGCGCGCGACGCCAAGGCCCGCGCGGCCGCCGTGCTGGGGATCGTGGCGACGGAGAATCTGCTGATCCTGTCGGATGACAATTTCGTCCGGGAGATCTGGAACCGTGCGGCCCCGGGGACCGAGGTCGCGAGTGCTGCCGAGCGGGCGTTGCGCAGTTCGAACGCGGCGGACTGGAAGGTGTTCATCGACAGCGGTATCTACGACGCGAACCGTCGTGACGTCGCGATCGCGTTGCAGAAGAAGGCCGAGGCCGACCGCCGGCGCCTGGAGGAGCTGAAGGTCCGGGCGGAGAACAGCAAGGTCCACCCGAGCCTGGTCGCGGGGGCGACCAAGGCGCTGGGCGGGAGCGTCGACGACATCGACCGCTTCCTGCGCGTCGGCCAGTACGAGGACGGCGTCCTGCGCCAGTCGCTCTCCACGGACACGCCCGGAGTGCGGGGTACCTACATTCGTGGCGCTCAGGGCGGCCAGGCCGTGATCGGCTTCGGTAGTGAGGCTCCGGTTCCCGGTGATGGCGCCGACGCCACCTGGAAGGTCGTTACCGGTCTCGCCGACTTCGACTGCCATTCCTTCGAATCGGTTGCCAAGCCGGGAACCTACCTGCGCCAGCTGGACTTCAAGGTGCTCATCGTGCCCAGCGATGGCACGGACCGCTTCCGCGCCGACGCCACCTGGTGCACCAAGCCCGCCCCCTACCCCTACGGCGTGACGTTGGAGTCCAAGGGCGCGCCCGGCCGGTTCCTCCGGCACTACGACAGCCTGCTCTACGCGGCCGACCGCAGCGGCGCGCACCCGTTCGATTCGCCGAACCTGTACGACGCGGACACTTTCTGGCGGATTTTCGGGGAGAACCCGACGACGTCGGCGATCCATCGCCGCTGGCTCAACGATGACAACCTTCGTAGCCGCGTCGGCGACGCGGTCGCCGACGAGAAAGCCGAAGGGAATCTTCGGTACCGCGACCACAAGAACGGGCGGCTGGTCTGGACGCCTGAACTCGGCGTGAAGGCGGTCGAAGGGGCGATCTCCGTCAAGTACGTCGAGGGGGACCTGATGCACCATCCGATCTTCGGCGTGCCGGTGACCGACACGACGGGGACGCCGGACGGCCGGGGCCGGTACAACCACTTCCAGAACGGTGGCTCGATCTACTGGACGCCCGAGACCGGCGCTCACTGGATCTACGGTGGGAACAAGGATCGCTGGGCGGCGCTGGGCTGGGAGACCTCCTACCTCGGCTACCCGACGACGGACGTGTTGGACATCCCCGGGGGCAAGCGCAGCTGCTTCCAGGGCGGCAGTATCACGTGGAACGCCACCACAGGTGCGGTGACGGACTCCAACGAGCGGTGTGTGCGGCCCGCCGGATGACCTGCTGAAACCTCTGTGGGGCCCGGCTCGCGCACGAGCCGGGCCCCACTTCGGCAAGCTACCGAGCCAGAGTCACCATGGCCTGATCCGCGAAAGTCTGGGTCCGGGGGCCTCTGCTAGCCGCGTTTGAACCGCATGGCGAGCCGGACCAGGAACACCACGGCCACCGCGGCGACCACGACGATCTGCCAGGCCATCTCGGCTCCTCTCCCGAAGCACCGTCGGATCGATGCTCCGATCAGAAGGCGTTCGAGAGTGGGAGGCCGTTGGCCGACACGACGCAGCTCACACGTTCGGGCTAACGTCGGGACGGGGTCAGTTGTCGCGCTGGGTCGGCGGAGCCTTCGCGATCTGCGCGTTGAGCACGGTCTGGAAGTCCTTGAGTGCGGAAGCCCGGTTCGCACCGTACGACTCGACGATGACCGTGCGGCCGTACACCACGTACACCGCGCGGAACACGCTCTGCTCGGCCCCGTTCGGGCTGGCGTACACCTGCACGCCACGCAGCGACAGGGTCTTGTCGAGCGGGAGCCCGCCTTCCTGCTGCGCGTTCGCGTACTCGATCGCGACCTTCGACGCGCTCTGCGTGTCCGGCATGGCCAGCGCGTAGAGGCCGAGGGTGACCGAGTCGTCGGTGTTCGTCTTGAGCAGGCCCTCGGTCATCCCACCTTCCTTCAGCCGCTGGGTGACCGAGTCGGAGAGCAGCTTGCCGCTCTGCAGCTTCGCGAGGTCGAAGGCGCCACCACCGTTACGCGGCGTTCCCGGCAGGTCGGTCAGCGTCGCCTCGTTGCTCGCCGGCTCGGGCTTGGCCGCGGGCGGCTCCGGCAGGGCCTTGCTGGTGGGCGGCGCGGGCGGCTGGCTGCTCGACTGCGCGACCGGTGGGTTGCTGCCGCCGCTGTCGTTGCCGAACAGCGCCCAGGCGCCGACACCGGCACCGGCGAGGACGACGACGGCCACCACCGCGATGGCGATCTTCTTGCCCTTGCCCGAGGACGGCGTCGTCTGGAAGGACTCGGGGCCCTGCGACACCCAGTCGGAGTTCGACGTCGGCGCGAGCGGCGGGAAGTCACTCCCGCCCCACGGCGGGCTCACGTCGTTCTGCGGGGCGTTCCACGCGGGGCCCGGCTGTTGCTGCGGGGGCGGGAACCCACCGGGGGGCGACTGGAGGTTCGGCTGCTGGAAGCCGCCCGCTGGGGACTGCGGGCGCTGCTGCTGGTGCTGCTGCATCTGCCACGGGGCGACGGCCTGGGTGCGTTCGGCAGAGGCCGCGTCCGCGGCGGAGACGACCTGGGTGGCCTCCGACGCGCTCTGGCCCTGCGGCGGGGACGGCGGGGCCACCGGCGGGATGATCTGCGTTTCGCCGGCGCCGGGGCCGCCCTGTGCCTGCTGCGGCTGGGCCGGGTGGCTCTCCTCCGGAGTGACCGCCATGGAAAGGACCTGGTCACGGCGTGTCCGGTACTCGTCCGCCGTCAGGCTGCCCGACGCCAGAGCCTCGTCGAGCCTCCGCAAGTCTTCCTGCCAGGTCACCCCGGTACCCCCTTCGGGTAGTAGTCCCCGAGTTCGCCCACTCGTTTTCCGGCGGTCACCGGATGGGCCGCACGGTGGATATTGTGCACGCACGCGCGTTCGCGGTGGTCAGCAACCACCCACTCGTAACCGAGCCGGGCGCGAAGTCCGGCGAACGGGCGCTCGTGACGTCATTTCGGGTGCTGGGCCAGCGCCTTCGCGATTTTGTCGAGCACCGGGTTGCTCAGCACGGCGGTCGAGCCGCCGACCACGCTGCGCTCGACGAACTCGAAGGTGACAACGTCACGATCGGAGAACAACTCGGCAAGATCCTCCTGGCTGCCCTGCGAGATCGTGTCGGTATGCGTAATGGACACGTCCCGGCAGGTCGCGGCCAGGAACGGAGTGGCGAACTGGGTGAACGAGTCCGCGACGATGCCGACCTTCGGCGTGAGCATGCCCGGCACCGTGTCCGGCTGGGTGAGCCGGAGCGTGGTGCGGAAGTCGCTGGCCAGGTACTTGGTCCGGTCCGCGCCGCCGTCCGGGCCGAGCTGGTAGCTGGTCAGGTGGCGCTGGTCGGTCCGGCCCAGCATGCGTTCGAGGTCGGCGGGCCAGTCGCGGGTGCCGTCCGGGGTGACCTGCCAGGTCGTGGTGATTCCCGGCGTGATCGCCTGCGCCAGCGCGTAGGTCATGGTGAGCCCGCCGCCGAATCCCCAGTGCGTGTCGTTGGGGTCGTAGACGGCGCGGCCCAGCTGTTGCCCGGCGGTGGCGAGCGCCGGGCGGAGGTCTATCGCGCCCGTCTCCCGGGGGACCCGGTTCCAGAACTCGGCGCCCTTGGCCGCGGCACACTGCTTGCCGACGTAGCTGTCCGGCAGGTGCGAGGGCTCGGTCGTGGACTTGTCCGGCGCGATGACCAGTTGGAAGCGGCGTCCGGACGATTCGACGGCGGTGCGCAGCCGCCGCAGCGCGTCGACGACGTGGTTCATGTCGAGCACCGGGCGGCACTTGGCGTTGACGTCCTCGCCGAGGTACAGCCAGCCGTCCTTGCCGGGCAGGACCTGCGGGTAGACGTAGCCCGGCACGTCACCGGGGGCGACGCCGCCGGGGTTGCCGGTGCCGCCGGTGCTCTGCGGATCGACGCCGATCGGCCCGGTCGGCGCCTTGTGGTCGGTGCCGGGGGCGTCCCCGAAGACACCGGTGCTGATGCCGTCCGAGGCCTGGATCCCGGCGTGCCGCAGCGGAAGGTGATCGGTCGCCCAGTCGGAGAGCCCGGTGAAGAAGCCCCAGCCGTCGGCGAGGCTGGGGAACTGGTGCAGCGGGCGGTTTTCGAACGCGTCGCTGCGCACGCCGAAGACGAACGCCATCGCCGGGGCGAGGAAGAAGATCACCGCGCAGGTCAGTGCGGTGCGCTGCCGCCTGCTGTGCCGGGGCCGGTACAGGCTGTGTTCGTGCGGCAACCACGATTCCGGTGTCGGCGGCAGGCCTCCCGCCGCTGGTGGGCGCAGGCCGGAAGGTGATGACACCGCCGTATCCTAACGCTCTGACGATCGGTGATCGTCCGGTTCGGCGAAGTCAAGGGGTGAGGACGCGGCATGCCGGGTGACCGAGGATTCGACTACGACCAGCGGCTGGCGAAGGAACGCGAGACGTTCGCCGGGCAGCACGAACTGCACCTGGACCTCCCGCCGTCCGCGCACCACTGGTCCGCGCGGCATCTGCGCCCGAAGTTCGACGCGCTCGGTATCCCGGGGATCGACGAGCTCATCATCGGCGAGATCCGGGACAGGGCGCGGCGGGCGAAGCGTGACGTGGTCGTGCTGTCGCTGGGCAGCGGGAACGGCGACCAGGAACTGGGCTGGCTGCGCGCGCTGGCGGAGACCGGCGACGTCGGCGTCCGGCTGCGGTTGCTCGAACTCAACCCCGACATGCAGGACAGGGCCCGCGAGGCCGCTCGTGCGCAGGGGGTCGAGGACCGCGTCGAGTTCATCCTCGGCGACTTCAACACCTGGCGCGCGGACGCCGGACACGACGTCGTCGTCGGCTTCCATGCCCTGCATCACGTGCTCGACCTCGAACACCTCTACGGCCAGATCCGGGACAGCCTCGACCCGGACGGGGTCCTCGTCGTCCACGACATGATCGGCCGCAACGGCCATCGGCGCTGGCCGGAGGCACTCGAGGTGGTCGAGCGCATCTGGGCGACCCTGCCGCCCCGGCTGCGCCGCAACGCGGTCACCGGCGAGATCGACGAGCAGTTCGACGACCTCGACTGCGCGGTCGACAGCTTCGAAGGCATCCGCGCGCAGGACGTCCTGCCGGTGCTGCTCGATTACCTGCACCCCAGCCTGTTCCTGGGCTACGCCAATGTCGTCGACCCGTTCACCGACCGGATCTACGGGCACAACTTCGACCTGTCCGATCCCGGCGACCGCGCGCTGCTCGACCACATCGGCGACCTCGACGACAGCCTCATCGACCTGGGCATCGTGACGCCGACGCACCTCACCGCGCTGTTCCACCCCGCTCCCCAGCCGCTGCGGGTCTACGGCAACCGGACCCCGGAACGCTCGGTGCGCGACACGTCGCTGGTGGATCCCGCCGGCCGGGTGTCGTTCCGGCCGAACACCTTCCCCGGTGAGCGGCTGGTCAGTGGCGGCGGCCTGGTCGTCGGCAGGATGAACGGTCTTTACGACGACGGATGGGCGGCCGCGAGTGCGGAGTTCCCGCTGCTGACCACGGCGGAGGTGCGGCGGGTCAGGCTGCGGACGTACCTGCCGGACTGGATGCCCGGCGGCACGATGGCGATTTCGCTCGACGGAGTCCCGGTGGCCAAGGCCGAGGTGGGGCGGGGGCTGGTCGAACAGGACCTGCCGGTGTCCATCGAGGCACACCGGACGCTGCGGTTCGTGCTGGACGCGGACTGGTCGGTCAACCCGGCCGGGACGGGGCTGGGGAGTGACCGGCGGACGCTGGCGTACATCCTGGTGGGGCTGGAGCTGCTCGGAGACTAGGCGGTGCGGGCGTGACCGGCCCGGCGGCTAACCTCTTCCCCCATGGGTAAGGGGACTTCCGGAGAGCGCCTGATCGAATGGACCGGCGAGCGGTGTGTGCCGTGGGCCGAAGACCTCCAGGTGATCTACGAGCACTACCACCGGTACGCGTTCGCCACCCGGTTCACCGAGGGCAAGCGGGTCCTCGATCTCGCCAGCGGCGAAGGCTACGGTTCCGCCCTGCTGGCGTCGAACGCCGCGGCCGTCGTCGGGCTCGAGATCGACGAGACCACGGTGCGGCACGCCCGTGCCCGGTATCCCGGCGTTTCGTTCGAAATCGGTTCGATCACCGATCCTGGCGCGCTCGACGGCGCCGAGCCGTTCGACGTGGTCGTCTGCTTCGAGGCGATCGAGCACGTCGTCGAGCAGGACAGGCTGCTCGACCTGGTCCGCAACCGCCTCGCCCCGGACGGCGTGTTCCTCTGCAGCACCCCCGACGTCGCGGTGTACACGCACGACCACGGCAACGAGAACCCGTTCCACGTGCGCGAGCTGTCCGAGGCCGACTTCCGCGCCCTGCTCGGGGAGCGGTTCGAGCACGTGTCCGTCCTCCGGCAGAACGTCGCGGTCGGTTCGCTGATCCACGACGGCGTCGGCCCCGCCCCGGCCGAGACGCGCACCCTGCGTCGCGAGTCGGAGAACTCGTGGAGCGTGACGCCCGGGGCACCGCACACCTACCTGGTCGCCGTCGCCTCGGCGCGCCCACTGCTCGAGGTCCCCACGTCCGTGCTGGTCGACCCGCAGTTGACCATGGTCGCGCAGGCCGCCATCGACGCGCAGGCGCCGATCGAGCACCTGCGCGCGGAGCTGCGACAGGTCCAGGACGAACTGGCCGCCGCGAGGGAGGCGACCGCGCGGGCGGCGGCGGATCTCGCCGCGATGACCGCGGCCGAGCGTCGCGCCGCCGGAGAACGGGACGCCGCGCTCGACCGCGCGGCCGCGTCCAGGGAAGAACACCGCAAGACGTCCGAGGAGCTCGACCGGGTGCGCCGGAAGGCCGGGTACGACGCCGAACGCGTCGAGTGGCTTTCGGCCAACAACGCGAACCTGACCCGCACCGCCGGTGACCTCGCTGCCGAGAACGCCAAGCTCCGGGCGGAGCAGTCCGCGATCGGCCAGCGGCTGATCAGCCGCTATCGCGGGACGATCGAGCGGGCCGCCCCTCGGGGTACGCGGCGGCGCGACCTGTACGAAACGGCGCTCGGACGCCCGGCGGGTGTCCTGCCCGGGGCGCCGGCGGTGCCGGGGCCCGTCGGGGTCACCACGAGCGAGTCGCCGATCGTCAGCGTCGTCATCCCCACCTACGGCAACTGGGCCTACACGCGGGCCTGCCTCGACTCGATCCAGCGCCACCTCCCGAAGATGCCGTTCGAGGTCATCGTCGTCGACGACGCTTCGCCGGACGACGCGGCCGACCGGGTCGCGCAGTGCCCCGGCGTCCGGCTGGTCCGGACACCGAAGAACCTCGGCTTCGTCGGCGCCTGCAACCACGGCGCCGAGCACGCGCGCGGTGAGTTCGTCATGTTCCTGAACAACGACACGGAGGTCCGGCCGGGCTGGCTGGACGAGCTCGTGGACGTCGTGGAGACCCGTCCCGACGTCGGCCTGGTCGGCTCGAAGCTGGTGTACCCGGACGGTCGGCTGCAGGAATGTGGCGGGATCATCTGGGCCGACGGGACCGGGTGGAACTACGGGCGCACCGAGCCGGAGCACCTGCCGTGGTTCCAGGCGCTGCGTGACGTCGACTACTGCTCCGGTGCCGCCCTGCTGGTCCGGCGTGAGCTGTTCGAACGCATCGGCGGGTTCGACCAGCGCTACTCGCCCGCCTACTACGAGGACACCGACCTCGCCTTCGCGGTCCGGGAAGCCGGTTACCGGACGATGGTGCAGCCCGCCTCGGTGGTGGTGCACCACGAGGGCGTCACCAACGGCACCGACGTGTCCTCCGGGGTCAAGCGCCACCAGGAACTCAACCGCGGCGTCTTCGTGGAGAAGTGGCGTGAGCGGCTCGAGGAGCACTTCCCCGAGGCCAGCCCCCGCGCGGTGTGGCAGGGCAGGCAGCGCACGCGCGCCGGGCACCGCGGCGGCACCGTGCTGGTCGTCGATCACCAGGTTCCCTTGACCGACAAGGATTCCGGCTCGGTCCGCATGGCGCGGATCCTGGAGCTGCTGGTGGGGCTGGGGCACCGGGTCGTGTTCATGCCGATGAACAACGCGCTGCCCGAGCCCTACGCGGGCGCGCTCTACCGAGCGGGCGTCACCGTGGTGACCGGCCTCGGTGAGCAGCTCGCGTTCCTGCGCGAAGCGGGGCAGGACCTCCGGCTGGCGATCCTGTCGCGGCCGAACGTCGCCTGGCAGCTCATCGAGCAGGTCCGCGAATGCGCCCCGGACTGCGTGATCGCCTACGACACCGTCGATCTGCACTTCGTGCGGCTCAGCCGGCAGGCGGACCTCGCCGCGCAGTTCGGGGACACCCGTGAGGAGCTGACGCTGCGCCGCCGGGCCGAGGTGCTGCGGGAGTCCGAACTCGGGCTCGCCAGGGCGGCCGACGTCACGCTCGTGGTGTCCGATGTGGAGCGTCAGCTGCTCGGCGAGCTGGTGCCCTCGGCCAGGGTCGAGGTGCTGTCCAACGTGCACCGGGTCGAGGGCACGGTGTCGGTGCCCGAGGGCCGCGACGGCGTGCTGTTCGTCGGCAGCTTCGACCATCTGCCCAACCGGGACGCGGCCCGCTGGCTGGCCGAGGAGATCATGCCGCTCGTCCGGGCGAGGCGTCCCGACGCGGTGGCCCACATCGTGGGGAGCAACCCGCCGACGGAGATGCTCGAACTCGAACGGGACGGCGTCGTCTCCCACGGCTGGGTGGCCGATCTCGACGCGACCTACCGCACGGCCCGCGTGGTCGTCGCGCCACTCCGGTTCGGGGCCGGGGTGAAGGGGAAGGTGGGCGAAAGCCTTGCCCTCGGCGTCCCGGTCGTGGCCACCACGCTGGCCGCCGAGGGGATGTCCCTGACCCACGGGGTGGACGTTCTGGTCGGCGACACCGCCGAGGAACTCGCGGAGCACATCCTCACGCTGCTTCAGGACGGCAAGCTGTGGCAGCAGTTGTCCGAGGACGGCAAGGCCGCGATCGGCCGTCGGTTCGGTGACGACGTCGCGCGGGAGACGTTGGCCAGGCTCTCCGGTGGAGAGCCGGGGACGCTGCCGCTTCGCTGACTCAGCGAGCCGGAAGCTTCTGGCGCAGGGACGAGAGCGTCTGGTCGAGCTGCTTCTCCAGGGCGCTCTTGTCCGCGCCGAGCGGCGCGGAGATCCAGACGATGACGGCGACGTTGTCCGAGGCGTACCAGGACGCGTTCGCCATCAACTCGCCGACCTTGCCGGTCACGGTCGACTTGTCGGGCTTGAGCGCGGTGAAACCGCTGGCCAGCGCGCCCTGTCGCAGGGTGTCGGTCACCGCGCGCGCGTCCTCGCCGGAGTTGGTCGGGACCGCGAGGACCAGGTACCCGGTCCCTTCGGCCAGGGAGCCCCGGTAGACGACCTCGGTCGCACCGTGCTGGGCGAAGAGCTCGGACGACGCGCGCGGGTACAGGTTCAGGTCCACGCCCTTGGCGAGCGACAGGATCGAGTTGTTCGGATAGGGCTGGCCCGGCAGCTGGGGCAGGCGTTCTTCGATCATGGTCCCGGTGAGCCGCTGCGGTTGGCTCGGCTGGCTCGCGGAGGTCGCGGTTTCGCCAGGCTGCGGCGACTTGGCGCGGTCGCTGCCCAGCCACCAGGTCCCGCCGATGATCAGCACGAGCACCAGGAGCACGCCTCCGGCGAGGAACAGCCACGTCGGCAGCCGGCGCGAACGCCGCGGTGCCGTGGCCATCTCCTCGTCCCAGCGGTTGCCCTCGCCGCGTTCCGGGGCCGCGTACGGGAATCGGGCCGTGGACTGCCCCGCCGGTGCGGGAGTGCCGGTGTGCAGGGCGTCGGTCGGGTTGAGGTCGGCCGGGCTCGGCGCGGTGGTCGGCCGGTCGGTGAAGAAGGCCGTGCCGTGCGGGCCGGCCGCGGGTGCGGGCGGCACCGGCTGCGCGGGCAGGGTGACGGCGTCCTGCTGCGACGGGACGGGTGGCGAGTGCGGTGGTGGGACGGGCGCCTGCGGGATCGTCGGCTGCTGGGGTGGCGGTGGCCACGGCCGGGCTTCTGGGGGAGTGGCGGCCGGGTTGGTGCTGTGCCAGGTGTTGCCCGCCGGGTGCCGCAACGGCGACGCGACCGGTGACGGCACCGTCCGCCCGGAGGCCTCGGCGAGCAGGTCGTCGCGGAGCCTGCGATGCTCGGCCGGGTTGAGCCGACCGGCGGCCACTTCCGCGTCCAGCCGGCGCAGTTCGTCCTGCCAGCTCATCCCCACACTCCCTGCCACCCGTTAGGGGCACCAGTGTGACACGTGCGTCGCCCGGGGCGGCGCGTGTCACGGCAAACGGGCGGGTTTCCGGCCCCGGTGCCGAACTCGCGAACTGCGTACAGTTGGGGTATGGCGTGGTTCGGGCGAGACAAGACGGAAATCGTGGGTGCGGACGAGGCGCTGCCAGGACGGGCGGAGCCGATGGCGGTGTCCGGTGTGCACGCGGTCTTCACCGACCGGCGGAGCGCGCCGCCCTTCCCGGACGGCCTGCGCACGGCCGTGTTCGGGCTCGGCTGCTTCTGGGGCGCCGAGCGGATCTTCTGGCAGACGCCGGGGGTGTACTCCACCGCCGTCGGCTACGCGGGCGGGCACACACCGAACCCGACCTATGAGGAGGTCTGCAGCGGTCGGACCGGGCACGCGGAGGTCGTGCTCGTCGTGTTCGACCCGGCGCGGGTGTCCTACGAGACGCTGCTGAAGGTGTTCTGGGAGGGCCACGACCCGACGCAGGGCATGCGCCAGGGCAACGACCTCGGCACCCAGTA
Organism: Amycolatopsis samaneae; assembly: GCF_039541975.1. Taxonomy (NCBI): domain Bacteria; kingdom Bacillati; phylum Actinomycetota; class Actinomycetes; order Pseudonocardiales; family Pseudonocardiaceae; genus Amycolatopsis; species Amycolatopsis samaneae. The sequence goes on along the minus strand of NZ_BAABHG010000009.1, from coordinate 445,397 downwards.
CCGGTCGGCGATCTACTACACCGACGACGAGCAGAAGGCGACGGCCGAGGCGTCCAGGGAGTCGTTCCAGGCGGCGCTGACCGCGGCCGGGCACGGCACGATCACCACCGAGCTGGCGCCGCTCGGCGAGTTCTACTACGCCGAGGAGTACCACCAGCAGTACCTCTCGGACGCCAAGAACCCGAACGGCTACTGCGGCCTCGGCGGCACCGGCGTCTCCTGCCCCATCGGGCTGAACGTCCAGGGCTCCTAGGACTGGTGAGCCGCTACCGCTACTTGCCGTAGTGGTAGCGGCACTGCGCGATGCGGATCTCGGCGTCGACGATCTTGTAGACCAGACGGTGTTCGTCGGTGATGCGGCGCGACCAGTAGCCGCTGAACCCCTCCTTCAGCCGCTCCGGCTTGCCGATTCCTTCGTTGCCGTTGCGCCTGATGTCCTTGATCAACTCGTTGACACGTTTGAGCACCTTGCGGTCCTCGGTCTGCCACCAGAGGTAGTCGTCCCAGGCGTATTCGTTCCAGACGAGCTTCATTCAACGAGGTCGTGCTGTGTCCCGCCGCCTGACTCCAACTGCTCGATGGCGGTAATCAGCCGCCGTGCGTTCTCCGGGCTACGGAGCAGGTAGGCCGTCTCTTTGAGTGATTGGTAGTCCTCAAGCGACACGATCACGACCGGCTCATGCCCCGCGCGAGTGATCACGACTTCTTCGCGGTCGTTCACCACCGAGTCGAGCGTCTCGGCGTAGTTCGCGCGAGACTCGGAGTAGCTCATGGTCTTCATCAGCACCCTCCCTTCGACGTACAAAATACTGTACGTCTCGCCTGGCCTTGGCGACAAGGGTGCGTAGTGGACGATGGGTCACACCAGGGCCGGGCTTGAGGTGTTCGCCCGCCGCCGAACCGGCGCGGCGGTCCGTAGGGTGGGCGAAAGGCGTCTGCCGGAGGGAGCATCGTGGACGAGCAGCTCGCGGAATTCGCCGCGCCACCGATGACAGTGGAGGACCGCGCCAAATGGGACGCGGAGGACTGCGGCAGGCTGGTGCGGATCATGCGGGAGGAACGCGGCCTCACCCGCGCCCAGCTCGCCGAGCTGGCCGGGGTGCCGCATCTGGACGTGGTGCAGTTCGAGGCCGGTGCGATGCTCCGTGTCGAACCGTTGTCGACCACGCTGACCCGCGCGCTGGGACATAGCTCCTGACCTCGGCGAACGTCGGCGAGTGGGTACTACTCCGCGAGCGGCTGCACGACCTCGTCCAGGGCGCCGTCGCCCCGCTGCCCGGCGGCCGGCTGGTCCGCGAAGCGAGCGAACGGCTCGGCGAACCGGCCGTGCTGCGGGAGCTGGTCCGCTGGACGGAGCTGCTGGAAACCTGGATTCCGACCGACGTCACGCCGACGTCCTTCTGTGAGGAGCAGTTGCTCCAGCAGGCCCGTTTGCTGCTCGCCGGAACCTGGCCGCCGCGAGGTTCCTGAACGCCCCAAACACCTTCGCCGCGTCACCCGCAAGGCCGCCGAAACTGTCGTACGTATGTTCTAAAATTGGCGTTGTCCAGGGGAGATGTCGCCCGGCGGTCAACCAGGGCGCCGGGTGGCGAAGCGGCGAAAGGCGGCCTCATGGCTTACATCACCCTGCCCACCTTCGTGGGCTACAGCGCGAGCTCCGGTCCGGCGCGGTCCTCGTTCGTCCGCCGTCAGCGCCGGCTGTACGAGGACCCGGCGCGCGCCGCGTTCAACTACTACCGCCGGGCGGCGAACGCCGTCCGTGCCGGACGCGCGGCCGGGCAGGACGAGGTGGCCCTGCGCGCACTGGTCAACGCCGCCGACGACCGGACGAAGCCGCACTACGCCGCCATCGCCGAGGGCTGGCTGCGGTACCTGGGCCGTCGCAACCCGCGGCTGGTGGAGGTCGGCCGGGCGCGGTGCGTGCTCGGCGAGCTGGAGATCGGCATCAGCCCGCAGCTCGGGCTGCGCAAGAGCAACGGCCACCGGTACGCGACCTGGCTCTACTTCAAGGAGGAGCCGCTCACCCGGGACGCCGCGCTGCTGGCGCTGTGGCTGATGGAAAAGGCCATGCCGGACCTGCTGCCCGGCGGCGAGGCACTGGTCATCGACGTCCGGCGGGCCAAGGAGTTCATGCTGAGTCCCCGCGATCGCGCACGGCTTCGGCCGTGGGCGCAGAGCGAGGCCACGGCGTTCATGACCCTCTGGGACGCCGCCTAGCACCGGAGGTGTCATGCCGGAACCGCTGAGCGACGCGGTGCTCGCCGTGCTCGGCAGGCTGCTGCGCGCGGAGGACCCGATCGCCGCCGGGCTCCGCGCGCAGCTGCCGCACACCCGCGCGTCGCCGGGGTGCGAGTGCGGTTGCGCGACCGTGGACCTGTCCGTGGACGTGGGGGAGGTGGCGCCGGTCGAGGTGCCGCGGCGGGATTTCGCGTCCGCGCGGATCGAGGCCGCGGACGGCACGCCGCGCGGTGATCTCCTGCTCTTCGTCGAAGGGGGTTACCTGTCGCGGCTGGAGGTTTCGTCCTACGGCGAACCGATCAACGAATGGCCGCCGCCGGAGGAGGTGCGAGCGGAAGCACGCTGAGCCGTCGCCACCGGGAGAGAGCGTCCGGGGGCAGCGGGCAGACCCACTGGTCAGGGCCGCATCGCGAGCCGATTTCCGGCGCCGCGACCTGGCCGGACATGCACCCGGACGGGTGACGGATTTCGCGCGGCGCGGGAGCTGGACTGGACAATCTCGGCGTTGAACACGAAGCTTTCCGCAGTCTTGGACCGGCCGAAAGCTTCGAGGTCGAAACGTGAATGCTGCCTGGGAACCGCTCTCCCGCGTCGCCGACGAGCCCGCCTGGTACTGGGTGTACGACGAGCTCGGCTTCGCGCCGAGCACGTTTTCCCACGCCTGGCCTGGTTTCCGTGAGCCTTCGCCGTCCAAGACCTGGGATCTCTCTCCCGGCGACCTCGACCGCTCGTCCGCGGAGTTCCGGGTGGGCCCGTACGCCGTGGAGGAGCGCGACCTCGCCGACGTCGCGCTGGCGGCGCTGAAGGAGGCCGTCCGGCCCGACGAGTGGGTGTGGGTGCTGCACTGGCAGCACCAGTCCTACCGATTCTGGCCGCACCGGATGGCCGCCGCCGACACCTGGACCGTCCCGGTCTTCCCCCGCGTCGACTACCACATGTTCCTCGCGAGCGACTTCCGCTTCGGCACGCTCGGGCATCCGTGGGAGCGGACGTTGTGCGTGTTCGGCGAGCCGCTGCTGACCGCGTTCGGCCGCAACGGCGAGGGCGTGCTCAAGAGCGTGCTGCGCCGCGACGGCGCACCGAGCGCGTTGGCGCGCTGACCGCCCGGACCCCGGAAAACCCAGGTCTGCTGCTACCTTCCTAGGCGTGTTCGAATACCACGGCTGGGTGACGATCCAAGCGACCGCGAGCGGGGACGACGACGCCGCACTGCTCGAACGCCTCGTCGAGCGGGTGCATCGCGCCGTGCACGACGCCGACGTGGTCGATCTGGTGGACCTGCGCTGGAGCGCCGGGCTGCCGATGCTGCACCTCGGCGGGTTCGACAAGCACGGCGGCACGATCGGGCCGCGGCTGCTCGAACTGTTCACCAGGGTCGGTGAGCTGGCGGCGGGCTCGTACGGCCTGCTCCACGTCTGGGACGACCAGGACACCGAGCACGACAACGAGTTCCGCGTCTACCGGATGGCGCGCGGGCTGGTGAACGAGCGTCCCGATCCGCACCTGAGCCCGGTGGCGCCGACCGTGCTGGACCTCTACGAACTCTGAGCCGTGTTCGGTTCGAGACCGGTGGTCGAGTAGTCGTACTCAAGACTTCGCGGGGCTGGTCGGCGACCGTGAGGACATGACAAAAACCGTCTCCTCCGCGTCGTCCACCACTGCGGCGTTCTTCGCCCAGGCGGCGCTGTCGTTCGGTCTCGCCCTGATCGCGGTCGCCGCCGGGATCGTGTTCCTGCCGGTGAACGGCTGGGTCCGCGGCTTCCTCGCGCTGGGCATGCTCTATCTGGTCACTTCGGCGTTCACACTGGCCAAGTGCGTGCGTGACCGCCAGGACGAGAACTCCGTGGTCACCCGCGTCGACCAGGCCCGCCTCGACAAGCTGCTCGCCGAGCACGACCCCTTCAAAACCCCCGCCTAAGCCGGTCGAAAGTCCGTGGGGGCCTCCCTGAGGGGCCTGGAGTCCCTCGGGGAGGCCCCCACGGACAGTCAGAAAATCAGTGCGGCCTGCGCGGGACGTGCGGGCGCTGACCGGGTTCCTGCGTCGGCGGCTTCTGGTCCTTGCCGGGGAACTTCGGGGCCGGGAGCTGCGACTGCTCGTAGCGCGAAAGTGTCAGCGGGCCGCTGGTGTCCGGCAGCGTCGGCGGCTTCGCCTTCTGGTCGTCGAAACGGAACGCCGAGGTCAGGTCCCCGAACGTCTTCCGCCGCCACGCCGAGATGTTCGGCTCCGGTACCCCGGTCACCTTCTCCAGGAACTGCAGCGTCGAGGTGTGGTCGAAGTTCTCGCTGCACACCCAGCCGCCCGCGGTCCACGGCGACACGAGGATCGCGGGGACGCGGTACCCGGCGCCGACCGGCAGCCCGTTGCCCTTGGTCCCGCCCGGCGAGGTCTTGGTGACGAACTCGTGCGGCGTGCCCTTGGGCGGGGTCGGTGGGATGACGTGGTCGAACAGCCCGTCGTTTTCGTCGTAGTTGAGGATGAACGCCGTCTTCGCCCACAGGTCCGGGTTCGACGCGATGGCGTCGATCTTGCTGGCGACGAACGCGGCGCCCTCGGCGGGCGTGTAGTCGGGGTGCTCCGACGCGGTGCTGGTGCAGATGATCCACGAGACGGTCGGGAGCTTCCCGTTGCGCGCGTCGTACTCGAACTGGCCCTCGGGCCGGTGCGTGAGCCCGTTGACGTAGAGCGGCGAATCCTTCGGCGCGTCACGGAAGTTCTTGAACTGTTCGAGCATGTTGCAGCCGTAGGTGTCGCTCTGCTCGTACACCTTCCAGCTGACGCCGGCCTTGGTGAGCCGCTCGGCGTAGGTGGTCCAGGTGTACCCGCCGGCCGGGGCCTTGTTGTCGAGGATCGGGCCGCCGTGCTCGCCGTCGGGGTCGATGGTGCCGGTCATCCACATCATCCGGTTCGGCCAGGTCGGGCCGAACACCGAGCAGTGGTAGGAGTCGCAGATGGTGAACGCCTCGGCCAGCGCGAACTGGAACGGCAGATCGGCCCGCGTGTGGTAACCCATCACGTAGGGGCCGTTCTTGCCGTCGGCCTTGCGGTGCGCGGGCAGCCAGTTGTCCATCTTGCCGCCGTTCCAGGCGTCGTGCTGGACCTGCCAGGCGTGCGAGGTGGACGGGATCTTCTGCGCGTTGGTGGCGTGCGTGTCGAGGTGGAACGGCAGCGCGTAGCCCGCCGGGTTCTGCGGGTCCGGCTGGTAGAACACCGGCTTGCCGTTCGGCAGCTTCGCGGCGTGCGGGTCGTTGAAGCCACGCACCCCCGACAGCGTGCCGAAGTAGTGGTCGAACGAACGGTTCTCCTGCATCAACAGCACGACGTGCTCGACGTCGCGCAGCGAGCCGTGCTTGGGCGGGCCCTGGGCGAGCGCGCGCTGGACGTTCGGGGGCATCAGCGTGGTGGCGGCCGCGGTGGCGGCGGCCCCCGCGGCGGTACCGAGCAAACGGCGTCGGGTCAGTTCGGTCATGGTTCCTCACCCTCGTTCGCGGTAGTCACCTGAAGAGGTGGTAACTGGGAAACTAACAGCGAACGAGCGATGAAAAGCGGTCCCGAAACCGGGCAATCGGCACGGAACCGCGCGGGCGCCCACCGGTCCGGCGGGCGCCCGGCCGTGGGATCAGAAGGTGACGTCGGCGCACTGGTAGAACGCGTTGCCGGTGTCGGCGATGTCCCAGACGGACAGGATCATGTGCCGTCCGCTCTTGCCGCTGGGCAGCTTGCCGCTGTGCGAGACCGCGTTCGGCGGGCGCTTACCGCCGAACGGCACGGTGAGGAACGGCTGGGGATCCAGCTGCGCCCTGGTCAGCGGCGCGTTCGGGTTCCAGCCGTCCCTGGTGACGAAGTAGCGGAAGTTCGTCGTCGCGTGCGCGGCGGTGAGTGTCCACTTGAATGTGTAGTCGGCTCCGCTGGTCAGCTTGGACGCGGGCCAGGCACCGTTGCGCTGGTCGTTGAGCTGTCCGAACTGGCCCAGCCCCGCCGAGCAGATCTTGCCGTCGGCTGGCCCTCGCGAAGGAAAGCCCTTCGGCCCCTCGACGCTCTGAGGCTCGTACTGGACCTGCCCGCAGTTCTTCGCGGCACCCGTCTTGCAGTTGTACGCCCGGCTCACCGGCGTGGTCGTGTACCCATGTCCCCAGGCCACCCCGGCGAACACCACCGGCAGGGCGAGCACAGCAGCCGTCAACGAAGCCAATCCCAGCAAACGCTTACGCATGTGACTCCTCTCACAGCAGGTGTCACGAAGTGTGAACAATTCCCCCACTGGTTCAGACCACCACCCAGCCCAACCTGAAACAGCCCCAACTACCCCAAATGGTCCAGACCACTCACCGGCAAATAGGACAACCAGGATGAACGAACGCGCCCCGCAGCCTCACTCGGCCACGACGCAAAAAAGCCCCCACGCTGCCAACAGCTACCTGCCGCACCGTGGGGCCAACCTGACCAACAAGAGTCCCCAGGCTGCCAACAGTTACGTACCGCACCGTGGGGGTCCGGGGGCTCGGCCCCCGGGAAATATGGCGAGCAAGCCAAGGTTCACGCTCCCCGTGAACACGACTCGCCCACTTGCGAGCGGATGACGGGATTCGAACCCGCGACCCTCACCTTGGCAAGGTGATGCGCTACCAGCTGCGCTACATCCGCATTCGTAACCGGTCTGTCTTGGTTACGGGGCATAGACTACACCGGCTGTTGGGGCGCTCGTGACCGGCCCCCCGGTCGTCCTGTCGGTGTCACAGGCGGCGCACAGGGGGTGACGACGGCCGCATCGCTCCGTATGGTGTCCCCAATCGAGGCGATTGGTGAGTCCTTCGGGGAGGAGGTGCCGGGCCGGATGACCGAGCTGGGCACGGTGCCGCCACAAGCGGCCTCGGAATCCGATGAACAGGCACTGCTGCAGCGGCTGCGGGACGGTGAGGACGCCGCCTTCGGTGAGCTGTTCGAACTGCACGCGGCCGCGGTGCGGAGACTCGCGCAGAGCCTCGCGGCGGATCGTTCCGAGGCCGAGGACATCACCGCCGAAACGTTCTTCCGGGTGCTTCAGGCGCTGCGCCGGGGTGCCGGGCCTCGCGACTACGTCCGGGCGTATCTGCTGACGGTGGCGCGGCGGGTGTCGTGGGAGTGGCACGGTGCGCGCCGGGACGTTCCGGTCAGCGACGACGAGCTGAACTTCCATGCTGGACCCGGTGCGGACGCGCATTCGCGCACGGCCGAGCACACGTTGATCACCACGGCGTTCACGAGTCTGCCGGAACGCTGGCGCACGGTGTTGTGGCAGACCGAGGTCGAGGGCGAGCAGCCCGCGATGGTGGCGACGCAGTTCGGGCTGAGCGCGAACGCGACGGCGGCGCTGGCGCGGCGGGCGCGGCAGGGGCTGCGCGCGGCGTACCTGCAGGCGCATCTGTCGGTGAACCGCGGCCCGGATTCGTGCCGGGCGGTGGTGGAGAAGCTCGGCGGGTTCACCGCGGGGAGCGTGACGGGCGCGGAGGCGCAGCGCATCAAGGCGCATCTGCTGGGGTGCCCGTCGTGCCGGGCGACGCAGGACGAGCTGCTGGACGTGTGCTCGTCGTTGCGGGCGCACGCGGGGGTGCTGGTGTTGCTGGTGCCCGCGGCGGGTTCGCTCGGTGGCGCCGCGACCGGTGCGCTCGCCACGGTCAAGAGCCTCCTGTTCGGTTCCAAGGTCAAGGTGGGGCTGGCGCTGGCCTCGACCGCGGCGGCCGGCGCGGTGGGTTTCACGGCGGGGCCCGCGATGTTCGGCCCGCAGCCGTCTCAGGACATCGGACTGCCTGGTGGGGGCGTGCCGGAGCTGGCGGTGCTGCCGCCGGGGCCGTCGCCCCAGCAGCCGCCGCCGCAGCCGCAGCGGATCGGCGTGGGCTGGCTGAACGGGCGGGGCGTGGTGCCCGCCGCGGTGCGTCCGCAGCCGCCGATCGTGCCGGGCGGGCCGCAGGGCCACCTGGGCGCGGGCGAGGTGCCGCGGCTGCCGATCGTGCAGCTGCCGGTGAGCCGGCGTGACGGCGAGTCCGGGCGGCCCGGCGACGGCTCGACGGCGCCGCGTGAGGAGCCCGGCCGGTCACCGGGGCCGGGGATGACCACCGAGAGTTCGTCGACGTCGCCGCGGATGGATCCGCCGACCGACTCGCCTCGGCCGAGCCTCACGTCACAGCCGCCGGACGAGGGGAATCCGGTGTGCACCAGGACCAGGACGCCGACGTCGAGTAATCGGCCCACCCGGACGACGACGCCGACCGGTTCGCGGACGACGACCACCACTACCACCACCACGCGCACCGAGGTGACTCAGCGCGCCTCGTCGAAGACGACCAAGACCACGAAGACGACGACCCGGCGGGTGCAGCGGAGCACGCAGCAGAGCACGTCGAGCACGACGCGCGGCACCCAGGAGACTGTCACCGAATCGGCCTATTCCGCGTCGAGCTCGGGCTTCTGATCTGCGGGGATCGGCGGGGCGGCGCGAATTGTCCGGTTCCGGCCTCGCGTCCTCGCCCGCGCGCACGGTACCGTTGGTCCCGCTCACGTTGAGCGGCGCCCGGGAGGCAACTGAATGAACCGGCTGGTGCGCGGCGAGGACGGCCGCGACTGGGTGGTCCGTGCCCAGATGGAATGGCGTGCACCCGCGACGGCGGACGATTTCGAACACGACGTCGCCGGCAGTTACGGCCCCGGCATCGCGATGCTGGTGGTGGCGGGCGTGCTGGCCGTGGTGCTCGTCGTGTGGACGCCGGACCAGGTGAAGGTGCCGGCGTTCGTGCTGCTGGCCCTGTTGCTCGTGGTGCTGTTCTTCCCGCTGCGCTGGATTCTGCGGCGTCCGTGGACGGTGGTCGCGGAGACCGAGGGCGACATGACCGGCGACCGGCCGTCCGAGCGCTGGGTCGGCACGATCCGTGGCATGTTCACCGTGCAGGGCGAGGTCAAGCGGATCCAGAAGACCATCCAGCAGAACTCGCTGCCCGATTTCGAGGGTCCGCTGCACCCGGTGGAGTAATGCGCGCCGACGCGCGAGACTGAGGGTATGCCCGAGCTGCCCGAGGTCGAAGCCCTCGCCCATCACCTGCGTGAACACGCCGTGGGCGCCACGGTGTTCCGGCTCGACGTCGCGTCGCTGAGTGTGCTGAAGACGGCGACGCCACCGTGGACCGAGTTGCACGGCCAAGAGGTCACCGGTGCGACCCGGCACGGTAAGCACCTCGACCTGGTGGCCGGCGAGCTGCACCTGGTGGTGCATCTGGCGCGGGCGGGCTGGCTGCGCTGGTCGGACGCGTTGTCCCCGACGCCGTTGAAGCCGGGGAAGGGGCCGATCTCGCTGCGGGTGCATCTCGACGCCGCGGCGGGTCCGGGATTCGATCTGACCGAGGCGGGGACGAAGAAGGGCCTCGCGGTGTGGATCGTGCGGGACCCGAACGAGGTGCCGAGCATCGCGCGGCTGGGGCCGGACGCGCTGTCGCTGGACGCCGGGAAGCTGGGTGGGCTGTTCGCGGGCCGTACCGAGCGGCTCAAGACGGCGCTGACGGACCAGTCGCTGATCGCGGGGATCGGGAACGCCTACTCCGACGAGATCATGCACATGGCCCGGCTCTCCCCGTATGCCACGACGGGGAAGCTGCCGTCCTCGGCGCTGGAAGGCCTGGCGACGGCTGTGCAGGAGGTGCTGACCAGCGCGGTGACGCGCTCGGTCGGCCAGGACGCGGCGCGGCTCAAGGGGGAGAAGCGGTCGGGGCTGCGGGTGCACGCCCGGACCGGCCTGCCCTGCCCGGTCTGCGGCGACACCATCCGCGAGATCTCGTTCGCCGACAAGTCCTTCCAGTACTGCCCGACCTGCCAGACCGGCGGAAAACCGCTCGCCGACCGTCGCCTCTCGCGGCTGCTCAAATAGCGCGCTTCCCCCTTGCCCACGAGGAATTCCCCAGGTTGTCCACAGGGATTCCCCGGTTGTGGACAACTCCGGCCGCACACGCCGTTTTCCGGGGTTTCGTCGTACCCCGGCGATAGAATGGTCTTGGGGTCGCCCCCCCGGAGAGGGTGGGGGACACCCTCGCAGTGGGGCTGGTTCGGCGGTGCTGGGGCGAGGTGGGGGCTCACCCGTGCGGGGGAATTATTCGGCGGCCGATCGGCGGGTGCTGAAGGACGCCTTCAGTGCGTTGAGCGCGCTGAAGGACGCCTTCGGTGCGGTGGATGCACTGAAGGGCGCCATCAGTGCGTCGGCCGCTTCGTGGAACTGCCGGGGAACGCAGGGAGCTCAGCCGCAGAGCGCGGCGTTCACCGCGGGGAACGGGCTCGACGGGACCACCTTCGGCTCGTGCGCGGCGTCCGCCGCGAGGTCGTAGACCGTCGCCACGAGCACCAGCTGCCGCCGCCCGTCCGCGCTGCTCATCGACACGCTGTAGAACCCGGGGCCCGCGCCGGTGTTGCCCCACACCCGGCCGCACGGCAGGTCGAAGGTCTCCACTCCGGCGCCGTACGCGCCGCCCTCGTCGTTCGGCACCAGCTGCCGCAGCGAGGCCTGCTCGGCGGGCCGCAGCAGGCGCCCGTCCAGCAGCGCACGGTGGAACGTCGCCAGATCGTCCACAGTGGACACTATGGCGCCCGCGGTCCAGTCGTAGGACGGGCTGAACGTCGTCAGATCCGCGCCCCGGAGGTCGTAGCCGTGCAGGTGCGGGCCGGTCAGGTGGGGCGAGGTGGTCGGGAACGAGGTGTCCCGCAGCCGAAGCGGCACGAGCAGCCGGTGCCGGATCTCGCGGACGACGTCGTGCCCGGTGGCCCGTTCGATCACCTTTCCCAGCAGCAGATATCCGGTGTTGCTGTAGGAAACCCCGGCGCCCGGCGCAAACGACGGCGGCGTAAGCAGCGAGCGCCGGATCACCTCGTCCGGGGTGTACACGAAGTCCCGATGGCCGTGGAAGTACGGGTAGAGCAGCGAAACCTGGTCCGGGTCGTGGACACCGCCGGTGTGGTTCAGCAGCTGCCGCAGCGTGATCCGCGAAGCCTCGTAGCCCGGCCCGCGCACGACCCCTGGCAGCCACCGCTCGACGGAGTCGTCCAGCGACAGCCGCCCTTCCCCGGCCAGCTGGAGCACCACGGTCGCCACGAACGCCTTGGTGTTGCTCGCGATGCGGAAGCGCTGCTCCGCTCGCGCGGGTTCGCCGGTCGCGGTGTCGGCGACCCCCGCCGCGTACCGGCGCACCCGCCCGTCCTCCCGGTAGTACGCGACCGCTCCGGGAAAACCCCCTTCGGTGACGAGCTTGGTGACGGCGGTGCCCACCTCGTCCGCTCGCCGTGTGGCCGAAGCCGGGCCGATGCCGGCGGCCCCCAGCGCCGTCAGCACCAGCCCTACGACGATCCCCCGTGACACCCCGCGACACCCGGCCACCCGTTCGTCCCCTCCCGGAAGCGGTCGACCTCATCACTCTGTCGTGCGTTACGCGCCGTGACCATGCGGACTTCCCCCCAACCGTGGGTAGGGTCATCCCCACCGTCGGTGGTCACAGATAGACAGAAAGTAGGAGCAAGGCCTTGCACCCGGTTGTCCGAGCGCAGAGCATGGACGCCGTGTCCGGGTACGCGATAGCGCAGATCATTCCGTGGGCTCTCGTGCTCCTGCTCGGCATCGCCGTGGTGGTGCTGCTGGTCAAGCTGCGCCGCCCCGCCAGTGTCATCGAGGACGCCGTCCTGCAGGCGGTGCACCGCATGTCGAAGGCGACGCCCGACCTGCGCACCGGCCTCGACGAGGACGCCGCCGACAAGATCACCACGCAGCTGCTGGAGATGCTCGACTGTGTCGCGGTCGGCATCACCGACCGGGAGGGCACCCTGCTGTCCTGGGACGGCGAGGCGAACGAGCACTACGTCGACCTCGTCGAGGCGATCGGTGCCGCCATCCGCAAGCACCGCCGCGAGGTCGTCGCCCACGACCGGATGCCGTGCAACCACCGCGGCGCCTGCAAGATGCGCACCGCGGTCATCGTGCCGCTCATCGTCGAGGGCGAGACCGAGGCCGCGCTCATCGTGGTCGGCCGCACCCGCGGCAAGCTGATCCAGATGGCCGACGCCGTCGCGCAGTTCGTCTGCACCCAGTTCGAGCTCGCCCGGCTCGACGAGTCCCGCAGCCAGCTGCACCAGGCCGAGATCAAGGCACTGCGCGCGCAGATCTCCCCGCACTTCGTCTACAACGCGCTCAACACGATCTCCGCGCTGATCCGCACCGACCCGGAAGAGGCGCGCGAGCTGCTCCAGGACTTCGCCGACTTCACCCGCTACTCGTTCCGCACCTCGGGCATGTTCACCACGCTCGCCGAGGAACTGCGCAACATCGACCGCTACCTGACCATCGAGAACGCGCGCTTCGGCGGACGGCTCGAAGTGCGCATGAAGATCGCGCCGGAAGTGCTGTCGGTCGTGGTCCCGTTCCTGATCATCCAGCCGCTGGTGGAGAACGCCGTCAAGCACGGGCTGGCCAGCAAGCCGAGCGGTGGCTGCGTCACCGTGATCGCGCAGGACCACGGCACCGAGGCGCTCATCAGCGTCGAGGACGACGGCATCGGCATGGACCCGAAGCGGCTCGCGGAGCTGCGCAGCGCGCACCGCACCGGCGCGCACGTGGGGCTCGGCAACATCAACCAGCGCATGCAGCAGGTGTTCGGCATCGACTACGCGCTGATGGTCGAGACGGCACCCGGCGCCGGGATGCGCGTCACCCTGCGCGTTCCCAAGTTCACCCCCGGTGTGCGTCCGGATCTGCCCGACTACTCGGCCGAAGTGCCGTCGCAGGAAAGCCGGGAGGACGGCGCCGCCGCCGAAACCAATGGGGTGCACGGGTCGCGCAGCGGCGTCCTGCCTACGCGGTAGGTCGGTAGCCTGGCAAGATGAGCGTTACCGAAAAGTTGACCGCGCGGCTGCCGATGATCGGCGACCGCGTGGAGCGCAAGGACGTCGTGGCCGTCGTCAAACTGCACGGTGTGATCACGCCCAACGCCTCGCCGCTGGGCCGCGGCACGATCAACCTCGCCGCCGTCGAGTCCGCGTTGACCAGGGCGTTCGGGCACGACCGGCTCAAGGCGGTCGCGCTGCTGATCAACTCGCCCGGTGGCGCGCCGACGCAGTCCGGCCTGGTCGCCGAGCGCATCCGCCAGCTCGCCGACGAGAAGGGCGTGCCGGTCCTCGCGTTCGCCGAGGACGTCGCCGCGTCCGGCGGGTACTGGCTCGCCTGCGCCGCCGACGAGATCTACGCGCACCGGACGTCCATGGTCGGTTCGATCGGCGTGATCAGCGGCGGTTTCGGGTTCACCGGGCTGCTCGAACGGTTCGGCGTCGAGCGCCGCCTGCACACCGCGGGCGCGAACAAGTCGCGGCTCGACCCGTTCAGCCCGGAGAAGCCCGAGGACGTCGAGTGGCTGAAGAAGATGCACTCCCAGCTGCACGAACTGTTCGTCGGCTGGGTCAAGGAGCGCCGCGGTGACCGGCTCGGCGGGGGCGAGGACGCGGGCGAGGACCTGTTCACCGGCGACGTCTGGCTCGGCGTGAAGGCGCTCGAACTGGGCCTCATCGACGGGCTCGGCAGCCTCCGGCAGGTGATCTCGGAGCGTTATCCGGACGCGGAGATCGCCATCGCGGAGCCGAAGAAGCCGCTGCTGGCCAGGCTCGGCATCGGCGCGCCGGCGGCCGCGAGCGCGCTGCTGGACGCGGTCGCCACCAAGGCCGCGTGGAGCCGGTTCGGGCTGTGAGTGCCGGGGGACGTCGGCTCCGGTTGGTGCGTTCGGAGCACGAACACCGGGACAGGGCTGGACAATGCATCCGGCAATGGGCAATATGCGAGTCACTGTGAGTGCGCACGACGACACCCGTAAGCTCATCGTCCTCGCCGTGGACGACGAGCCACTCGGTCTTGACGAACTAGTCCACCGGCTGCAAGACAGTCCGTCGGTGGGCCGCGTCTTCCAGGCCCTCGACGCGTCCGACGCGCTGCGGCTGCTGTCCTCCGACGACCCCGAGCTGCGCGCGCGCAAGGAGCGCGGGCTGCCCACGGTCGACGCGGTGTTCGCCGACATCAACATGCCGGGGCTGTCCGGTATGGAGATGTCGCGCGTGTTCGCCGCGCTGCGGCCGGCGCCGGTGCTCGTGTTCGTCACCGGGAACTCCGAGGAGGCGGTCAACGCCTTCGACCTCGGCGCGATCGACTACGTCCTCAAGCCGTTCAACCAGGACCGCCTCGACCGCGCGGTGCGCCGCGTGGTCGAGAAGCTCAGCGCGGCGCCCGCGGTGCCGTCCCACGGTGGCGCGGGCGAGCCGGTGAAGAACGACGACGAGGTCATCCCGGTCGAGCTCGCGGGCACCACGAAGCTGATCCCGCGGTCCTCGGTGCGCTGGGTGGAGGCGCAGGGCGACTACGCCCGGCTGTTCACCACCGAGGGCAGTCACCTCGTCCGCATCCCGCTCGCCCAGCTGGAGGAACGCTGGGAGAAGGCGGGATTCGTGCGGATCCACCGGTCCTTCCTGGTCGCGCTGCCGCTCATCACCGAGCTGCGCATGGGCCAGGGCGGCTACCAGGTGGTCATCGGCAACGAGGAGAAGGTGCTGCCGGTGAGCAGGCGGCACACCAGGGCGCTCAAGGACCGGCTGGTCGGCACCGGCCGCAACGGTTAGCCACGGCCCGGCCATGACGGACGACTTCTACCACCGGCTGTCCAACGGGGTCCGGCAGCCGGATCCGACGCTGGGCAAACGCCCGCAGGTGCCGGAGAAGGCCGTCGTCGAGCCCGTGCCACCGGCGCCGCTGCGCCCGGAACCCGAACACCACGCCAAACCCAAGCGGCAGCGAGTGATCCTCGCCGACCCGCGACAGGCCTCCCGCGCGCTGCGCTCCCGTGTCGAACTGGAGGAGCAGACGAGCTGGGGGAAGCTGCTGATCAAGGACCTGGTCAAGGTGCAGCTGCGGACGGCGTTGCTGCTCGCCCTGCTCGTCGTGCTCGTCTTCGGCTCGCTGCCGGTGCTGTTCTACCTGTTGCCAGGGTTCGCCAGGGTGACGGTCGTGAACATCCCGGTGGCCTGGCTGATCCTCGGCGTGCTGCCCTTCCCGTTCCTGTTCGGGATCGGCCTATGGTACAACCGGCTGGCGGAGCGGCACGAACGCGACTTCGTGGACATGATCGAGAATTAGCCTTCTCCTCGACGTGCGAGGATTCCCCCTGTGCAGCTGAACCCCTGGGCGTTGACCGCGATCATCGTGGTCATCGTGGTGACCTTCTACCTCGGTCACCGCTCCTCGCGCTCGGCCACCAGCACGCACGACTTCCTGGTCGCCCGCCGCACCGTGCGCTCCCGCCGCAACGCCGCCGCGATCTCCGGTGAGTACCTCTCGGCGGCGTCCTTCCTCGGCATCGCGGGGATCGTGCTCAAGGAGGGCGCGGACGCGCTGTGGTTCCCGATCGGCTTCACCGCGGGCTACCTGGCGCTGATGCTGTTCGTCGCCGCGCCGCTGCGCCGCTCCGGCGCCTACACGCTGCCCGACTTCCTCGAAGCGCGCCTCGGTTCCAAGGCGCTGCGCAGGTTTTCGACGGCGTTCGTGATCTTCATCGGGATCCTCTACATGGTCCCGCAGCTGCAGGCCGCCGGGCTCACCCTGGCCACGATGCTGCCGATCCCGGCGTGGGCGGGCGCGGTGCTCGTGATGGTCGTGGTCGCGCTCAACGTCATCGCGGGCGGGATGCGCGCGATCACCGTCGTGCAGGCGTTCCAGTACTGGCTCAAGCTGTTCGCGGTCGCGGTGCCGACGTTCATCCTGTGCGCGGTGTTCTTCAGCGGCGGCGGGCCCGGCGGGGTCCGCCCGCTCGGCGCCTCCGCGCCGCCGGTGTTCCCGCAGGAGACCAAGGTCAGCGTCCAGACCGACGTCACGCTCAAGGTGACCGCGGAGACGTACTTCTTCGCCTACGGCCGGATCGACCACGCCCCGGCCGACGGCCCGGCCCGGTGGGCGCCGCTCGTGCCGCACTCGGTGTCCGAGGGGACGACGCTGCGGTTCCCCGCGGGCACCCCGGTGCCGGTGGTCGCCGAATCGACGGCGCTGAACGACGACTGGCTCAGTCCCGGTTCCAGCGGGCTTTCCGGCCTGCTCGAAACGTACTCGCTGATGTTCGCGCTGTTCCTGGGTACCATGGGCCTGCCGCACGTGCTCGTCCGCTTCTACACGAACCCCGACGGGAAGGCCGCGCGCCGCACCACCGTGCACGTCCTGCTGCTGCTCGGGTTGTTCTATCTGTTCCCGACGATGCTCGGCGCGCTGTCCCGGATGTACGTGCCGCAACTGCTCGTCACCGGGAAGACCGACGCCGCGGTGCTGAGCCTGCCGACGGCGATCCTGCCGGGGGTGGGCGGCCAGATCCTGGCCGCGGTCACCGCGGCGGGCGCGTTCGCCGCGTTCCTGTCGAGCACGTCGGGGCTGCTGGTGAGCGTCGCCGGGGTGGTGTCGACCGACGTGCTGCCCGGCCGGGTCTGGGACTTCCGGCTCGCGACCGGGATCACCGCCGTCATCCCGATGGTGCTCGCGGCGACCCTGCGCCCGGACGACATCTCGCTGTCCATCGGGATGACGTTCGCGCTGGCGGCCTCCACCTTCTGCCCGCTGCTGGTGCTGGGCATCTGGTGGCGCAAGCTGAGCTGGCCCGGTGCGATGGCCGGGATGACCGTCGGTGGCGGGCTGGTGCTCGCCGCGCTGGTGATCAACATCGTCAGCGGCTACACCGGCGGCTGGGCGCCGTGGTTCACCAACCAGCCCGCGCTGATCAGCGTTCCGGCCGCGTTCCTGACGACGTACCTGGTCAGCCGGGTGACCGGCTACGGGCGGCCGGAGCACGTGCATGACATCATGCTGCGCCTGCACGCCCCGGATCCGCTCGGCTTCATGCGGGACAGGGCCGTGGCGCGTTTCGGGCAGGCGGAGGAGAAGACCCGCACCGGCAAGGGCGGCAGGCACCGCAAGTAGACCGGCCTTCTCGACCGGGAAAGACAACCCGGTCGGCGGTTTACGTACCCACGGTCAGATTGTTTGTCCACGAACGAGAGTGTGTTTCCGGGCGATTCGCACATCCGGCGCGGAACCTCGCGGACAAACTTCTACTTTCCGTCATACCGTTCACTCAAATAGATGAGCGTTGAAACGGGTTATTCGGGGGCATGATCTCCCTGTCGCTGCGACGGAACGGTGTCGATCACGGGAACGGGAAGGCGGGGGACGCGGTGAGTAGCGCCGAGCGAGAGGTCGTCGGTGGGGTGGGGCCGGAAACCGACTGGGAGCGGGTGCAGAACAGCCCCGAGTTCGCGCGGCTGCGCAGAAGGCTGCGGGTGTTCGTCTTCCCGATGACCGCGCTGTTCCTGGCGTGGTACCTGCTCTACGTCCTGCTCGCCGACTACGCGCACGGGTTCATGAGCACGAAGCTGTTCGGCAACATCACCGTCGGGCTCGTGCTGGGCCTCCTTCAGTTCGTGTCGACGTTCGTGATCACCGGGCTGTATGTGCGGTACGCCAACCGGAAGCTCGACCCGGTGGCCGACGAGCTGCGCGCCGAGATCGAGGGGGAGCAGCGCCGATGACTCTCGCCGCGGGCGTGCAGGGCAGCAGCCCTGCGCTGAACATCATCATTTTCGGCGTGTTCGTGTTGATCACGTTGGTGATCGTGTTCCGGGCGAGCCGGAACACGAAGACGGCGTCGGACTACTACGCCGCCGGTCGCGCGTTCACCGGGCCGCAGAACGGCATCGCGATTTCCGGCGACTATCTTTCGGCGGCGTCGTTCCTCGGGATCGCCGGGGCGATCGCGGTGAACGGGTATGACGGGTTCCTGTATTCGATCGGGTTCCTGGTGGCGTGGCTGGTCGCGCTGCTGCTGGTCGCGGAACTGTTGCGCAACACGGGAAAGTTCACCATGGGCGACGTGCTCGCCTTCCGGATGAAGCAACGTCCGGTGCGCGCCGCGGCCGCGATCTCGACGCTGGCCGTGTCCTTCTTCTACCTGCTCGCCCAGATGGCGGGCGCGGGCGGGCTGGTCAACCTGCTGCTCGGCATCGAGGGCAATCTCGGCCAGGATCTGGTCATCGCCGTGGTCGGCGTGATCATGATCCTGTACGTGCTGATCGGCGGGATGAAGGGCACCACCTGGGTGCAGATCATCAAGGCCGCTTTGCTCATCATCGGCGCGTTCGCGATGACGCTGTGGGTGCTCGGCAAGTACGGCTTCAACCTGTCGAACCTGTTCCAGGCCGCGATCGACAAGGGCGGCAAGGGCGGGGCGGCGCTGCTCGACCCCGGCAAGCAGTACGGCAAGACCGGCACGACGAAGCTCGACTTCCTGTCGCTCGGGATCGCGCTGGTGCTCGGGACCGCGGGCCTGCCGCACGTGCTGATGCGCTTCTACACGGTGCCGACCGCGCGGGACGCCCGGCGTTCGGTGGTGTGGGCGATCGTGCTGATCGGTGTGTTCTACCTGTTCACGCTCGTGCTCGGCTACGGCGCGGGTGCGGTCGTCGGCCCGGAAAAGATCGCGAAGGCACCGGGGTCGACGAACGCGGCGGCGCCGCTGCTGGCGCTGGAGCTGGGCGGGCCGGTGCTGCTCGGGTTCATCGCCGCGGTCGCGTTCGCGACGATCCTGGCGGTGGTCGCGGGTCTGACGATCACCGCGTCGGCCTCGTTCGCCCACGACGTCTACGCGAACGTGATCAAGAAGGGTAAGACCTCGCCCGACTCCGAGGTCCGCATCGCGCGGATCACCGCACTGGTGATCGGCGCGGTCGCGATCGTCGGCGGCATCCTCGCCAAGGAACAGAACGTGGCGTTCCTGGTGGCGCTGGCGTTCGCGGTGGCCGCGTCGGCGAACCTGCCGACGATCCTCTACTCGTTGTTCTGGAAACGCTTCAACACCCAGGGCGCGCTGTGGTCGATCTACGGCGGCCTGATCGTGTGTGTCGTGCTGATCGTGTTCTCGCCCGCGGTGTCCGGCGGCGCGAAGCCGATGATCAAGGGCGTCGACTTCCACTGGTTCCCGCTGGAGAACCCGGGGATCGTGTCGATCCCGGTCTCGTTTTTCCTCGGCTGGCTCGGCACTGTGCTGTCGAAGGAACGCAACGCGAAGAAGTACGCCGAGATGGAGGTCCGCGCCCTCACCGGCGCCGGTGCCGAAAAGGCCATCGCGCACTGACGGTCCGTGGGGGCCTCCCCGAGGGACTCCAGGTCCCTCAAGGAGGCCCCACGGACCGTTCTCAGTCCAGCACGCGGGCGAGGAAATCGTGCATGTGGCCCGCGACGACGCCCAGATGGCTCTCCAGCAGGAAGTGGCCGCCGTCGATCAGGTGCACCTCCGCGTCCTTGGCGTCGCGGGCGAAGGCCCGCGCGCCTTCGGGTGCGAAGATCTCGTCGTTGCGGCCCCAGACGGCGAGCACCGGGACCTCGCTGGTGCGCAGGAACTCGTGCAGCAGCGGGTAAAGCGGACGGTTGCTCGCGTAGTCGCGGAACAGCGCCAGCTGGATCTCGTCGTTGCCCTCGCGGGAGACGAGGGCGAAGTCGTGCTCCCAGGTGTCCGGGCTGACCAGGCTCGGGTCGGCGACGCCGTGCGTGTACTGCCAGCGGATGGCCTCACGGCTCAGCGCGACGCGGACGGCGGGTTCGGTGTCCGGGCCGGGGTTCGCCGCGTAGGCCCAGACGTCGGCCCAGAACGACTCGACGAATCCGTCCTCGTAGCCGTTGCCGTTCTGGGTGACGATGGCGGAGATCCGTTCGGGGTGCTTGAGCGCGAGACGCCAGCCGATCGGGGCGCCGTAGTCCTGGACGTAGAGGGCGTAGCGGTCCAGACCCAGCTGGTCGAGCAGCCCGGAGGTGAGCTCGGCCAGCGCGTCGAAGGTGTAGGCGAACTCCGCGGTGGGCGGCGCGGCGGAGTGACCGAAGCCGAGGTGGTCCGGCGCGATGACGTGGTAGTCGCCGGCCAGCAGCGGGATGAGCTCGCGGAACATGAACGAGCTGGTCGGGTACCCGTGCAGCAGGACGAGCACGGGAGCGCCGGCGGGACCGGCTTCGCGGTAGAAGATCTCCTGGCCGTCGACCGTGGCCGTGCGATAGTGGGTCACGTATAACCCCTTTAAGTCGTTTATCTGGTTAGTTGCTCGCCATGGAAGCACGTCTTGAGCTAACCTGTCAAAGGGCTCAATCTGGTTAGAAGGAGAGGGTCGCCGATGGACGTGCTGCTGGACCTGCTCAACAGCAGGCCGCTGATCAACGGCGAGGAACAGGACGCGCTCGGCGACCCGGCCGAGGGCAGGCGCTGGGCGCGGGAGCACGGCGGTGACGGCAGCCTCGCGGAGCTGACGCTGCTGCGCGAGACGCGGGACATCCTGCGGGACGTCGTGTGCGCGAAAAGCTCCCCCGCCGCGTTGAAGCCGCTGCTCGACGGCGTCCACCAGGTCCCCCAGATCGGCGCGGACGGTCTCCGATGGACAGTCGAGGCCCCGCCGCACGCCCGGCTGGCCGTCGACGTGGTGCTCGCCTGGGCCGCCACCGAGCAGCAGTGGCCGGGACGGCTGCGTCCCTGCGCCAACGACGAGTGCCGGCTGTTCCTGCTCGACCGCAGCCGCGCCAACCGCGCCCGCTGGTGCTCGATGGCCGCCTGCGGCAACCGCGAGAAAGCACGTCGTCACTACCAGCGCACTCGCTGAGCTCGTGTGGTGTGTGCGGACTTTTCGGCAGCTCACGCGCGTGTCACGGGCGGGCGTGGCAGCATGGGGAGCGTGGTAAGCCCTGCTGAAATCCCCACCGCCGCGGTGCGCGACCTGCCGCACGACGGTCTGCCCCTGCTCGACGTCCGCGAGGACGACGAGTGGCGTGCCGGACACGCTCCCGGCGCCCTGCACATCCCCATGGGCGAGCTGCCCGCGCGCGTCAGTGAGCTGGAGGATCTCCCCGACGACCAGCCGGTCTACGTCATCTGCCGCACCGGCGGCCGCTCCGCCCGAGCGGCGGCGTGGCTCAACGCCAGCGGCTGGGACGCGGTCAACGTCGCGGGCGGGATGGCCTCCTGGCAGCGCGAAGGCCGTCCGATGATCGGTGAGCTGCCCGGCATCGAGCCCGAAGTCCTGTAGTCATGCAGCCAGGCCAGCCCCCAGGTCGGCAACACCCGGCCCAGCCGTATCCCGCGCCCGCGTACCCACCGGGCACGGGGTACTGGCCCTCCGTGCCCGCGGCGCCGCATCCCGCGCAGGCGCGGCACACGGGGCGTGCGCTGGCCACCCAGGGCGAGGTCTACCCGTACCACCGCGCGCCGGTGCATCCGCCGCGACTGCGCTGGGTCGCGTCGCCCCCGCCCGGCGCCTGGCCGCGTCGCCGTCCCGTCGTCCGCGAGCCCTACCTGGGCCCGCCGTCGTACCCGGTGCCGCCGCGCTGGGGTTTCCCGAACCTGGTCTGGCGCCGCCCGACGGCGGTGCCCGGCACCGCCTCCGGCGAGGTCCGCGCGATCGACCGGATCCCGGTGCTCTCCCGCAGTCTCGTCGTGGTGCTGTGGGCGTTCGTCGTGCTCGCCACGGTCGCCGCCGGTGCGGAGATCTGGCGGTACGTCCTGCTGGTACGCAGCCGCGAAGCGGCGCTGAGCACGTCGGTGGTGTCCTTTTCGGACGCTTTCGTCGTCACCGCCGGGCTGCTCACGACGATCCTGTCGCTGCTGCCCGCCGGGCTGTCGATTTGGTGGCTGTTCGTCGCCCGCCGCGCCGCCGCGGACGAGCTGGGCGAGGCCGTGCCGCGTCCACCATGGCAGGTGCTGGTCGGGATCCTGGTGCCGGTGGTGAACCTGCCGATGGCGCTGTCCGTGGTGGGCGAGCTGGAACACGCGGTGCTGCGCCGCTCCGGGGCCACCCGCCCGAAGCCGTCGCGGTTGGTGCTGTTCTGGTGGGGCGTCTGGCTGCTGAACTGGGTGCTGCTCGCGGTCACCCTCTACTGGCGTTTCCGCGATGGTGTGCAGGCACTGGCCGACAGCGTCGTGCTCGTCGCGCTGTGCGATCTCTCGGCCGCCGGGCTCGCCGCCGTGACGGCGCTGGTCGTCCGGCAGTTCTCGGAACTGTTGATGCCGGTCGCCGGGGCCAAGCTCCGTGAGTTGCGTGTGCTGCGCGTCGAAGGCGCCCCGGTTCCCGAACGCCCAGCCCGCCCGGCGACCGCCCCGCGTTAGGCAGGCAGGTCGAGCGCCGTTGTGCGCGTGACCTCGTGGAAGACGAGGGTGAGGTCGAGGCCGTACATCCGGCGATAGAGCCTCAGCGCGGCCATCGACGATTTGTGGGTCCCGAACAGGAAGTTCTCCTCGCCGATCGGCGGGCGGTAGGTGATGGCGTGGCCACCGAGCTCGATGCCCGCCATGAAGATCTCACCTTTCTCGGCGCTGACGAGCGTGAACAGCTGAGGCTTGCCTGGCATGGGATTCCTCCGTCCATAGTGGAATGACGGCGGCCAGTATCCGACCGGCGGCACCAGTCTTGACGCGCCGGAAAACCGGAAATCCCACTTTTGCCACTTTCGGTGTCAAGATGATCGAGATCACGGGGAGTGGGGAGGTCGTCACGCGTGTCCGGGCAGGTCGGCCCGCCCTTCCGTCGACGACGGCTCGGGCATCGCCTCCGCGGTCTCCGCGAACGTGCCGGGCTGACCTTGGACGAGGCGGCCGAGCAGCTGGACAAGAAGCGCACCAGCCTGCACCGCGTCGAGACGGGGGAGACCAGGGCGGATGTGCACCTGGTCCGCTCGATGATGGATCTCTACGACGCCTACGAGGACGGCCTCCTCGACGCGACCCGCGAGGCATACAAGCCCGGCTGGTGGCGAGCTTTCGGCCTGAAGGACTTCGGCTACGTAGACGTGGAAACCGAAGCTTCTGGCCTGATGGAGTTCAACGCTCTCAACATTCCTGGCTTGATGCAGCACGAGCCCTACAGCAGGGCACTGCTCCAGACGGGCACGCGGCGGACCGAGCAGGAGTTGGAGAACATGCTGGCTGTCCGGGCAATCCGGCAGAAGCGGTTGACCGCCAAGGACAAGCCTCTGGAACTGGCCGCCATCATCGATGAGGCGGCTTTGCATCGTGAGGTCGGCGGTAGCGAAGTGATGCTTGAGCAACTGCGGCACCTCGTGCAGCTGAGCGCATACCCGACGGTGGCCTTCCAGGTGATGCCGTTTCGCTCCGGGGCACACGACGCTATGAGCAGCTCGTTCATCGTGTTGGAGTTTCCAGGGCAGGACGAAGCCGACCTGTTCTATGTCGAGTACACAACCGGTGCGATCCATATTGAGGACGAGGAGCAGGTGGTAGCGGCTAGACTTGTGTTCGACCGGCTTCGTTCCCAAGCGTTATCACCGGAGGACTCGGTGGAGCTGGTGAACCGGGTTGCTCGCGAACGGTACGGCGGTTCTTGAGAGAGGCGGTGCCATGTCCCCGGCAACGTTCCTTGCGGACTTGGATGCCGCGGTGTGGCGCAAAAGCAGCCGCAGCAGCAATACAGGCTCTAACAACGCGTGTGTCGAGGTCGCGTTTCTCCAGCCGGTGATCGCTGTCCGTGACTCCAAGGCACCGCAGGACGGCGTACTCCTCGCCTCCTCCTCGGCATGGGCGAACTTCCTCGGCTCTCTGGGCCACGCCGCCGAACAGCGCTCCTGAGCACCAACGCCGAGCCGTCCCTTCAGGTACGCGAGTCGACCGTCTGGGTACGTGAGTCGTCCGTTCCGGTACGCGAGTTCGCCGTTTCGGAACGCCGCCGAAGCAGCTAGGTCGTTACGCGTAGTTCCTTCAGGCCCCGGATCACGAACTCCGGGCGACGTTCCGCCGAGACCAGCCGCAGGCCCGGCAGCCGTGTCGTCAAAGCCTTCAACGCAGCGCCGATCTCCACCCGTGCCAGCGGCGCCCCCACGCAGTAGTGGATCCCCATCCCGAACCCGAGATGCGCGTTCGGCGACCGGCCGATGTCCAGCACGTCCGGCTCGGCGAACACCTTCGGATCCCGCGCCGCCGCGCCCAGCAGCGCCCCGATCTTCTCCCCGCGCGCCACCCGGAACCCGGCGATCTCGACGTCCTCGGTCGCGGTCCGCTCGAACAGCTGCAACGGCGAGTCGAACCGGATCAGCTCCTCGACCGCCGAGTCCAGCAGCTCCGGCGACGCGATCAGCCGCTCCCACTGATTCCGGTACGTCAGCAATGCCGCGACGCCGTTGCCGATGACGTTCACCGTCGCCTCGTGCCCGGCCATCAACAGCAACACCGCCGTCGCGACCAGCTCGTCCGGTGTCAGCCCGCTGCGCAGCAGGTCGCTGACGATGTCCTCGCCCGGCGCCGCCGCCCGCGCCCGAGCCAGCTCCCGCAGGTACGCGACGAATTCCGCGGCCGCCCGCTCGGCAGCGTCGCGATCTTCCTCGGGCAGGCCGAACTCGTACATCTTGACGATGGAGTTCGACCAGGGCACCAGTCGCGGCCGGTCGGCGTCGGGCACGCCGAGCAGTTCCGCGATGACGGCCACCGGCAGTGGCTGGGCGAGGTGCTCCAGAAGATCAGCGGACCCGTCGGCCGCGATCTTCTCGGCCAGCTCGTCGACCATCGCGTCCGCGAACTCGGCGACCATCGGCCGCAGCCGTTCGACGTGCCCGCGCGCGAACGCGCCGGAGATGAGGCGCCGCAGCCGGGTGTGCGCGGGAGGTTCGTTCTCCAGCAACGAATTCCGGTGCAGCAGGTTGAACGACGCGAACCGTTCGACCGGCTGCGCGTCCTGCCAGATCCGGCCGAGCCCGCGATGCCGCAGCACCGCGGCGGACGCGGCGTGCGAGACGGCGATCGCGAGCCCGAGGCCGTCGTGCCGGTGCACCTCGCCTTCGGCGCGCAGCGTGGCGAACGCGGGATACGGGTCGGCGAGGAAGACAGGATCGCGAGGGTCGAACACGCCCCGACTCTAACCCGGCGTACACACGCGAGGTCTCCATCCGGTCACGCGAGATGTCCGTCCGCACACGGGAGATCGCCGGGGCATGACGCGCGATCTCAGGCGGTCCGGCGGAAGTTCTGGCCCGCTTGGGGGCCGACCGCTCCCCGGGGCCGCGTCTTCGATAGCGTCTTGACCCGAGCTTTGAGGAGGCCGCAGTGGGCAAGGGTGGGCGCAAGAAGGGTCCCAAGAAGGACGCGAACCGGACGCCGAAGGTGCGCGACGTCTTCGTCGGGCAGCCGTTCGAGGGCCTCACCGCGGAGCCCGAGCTGATCGCGCTGCGTGAGTTCGTGCCGTCCGCGACGGCGAAGCTGTCGTTGAAGGACGGCGGCGACGTCACCCTGGGCACCGTGCTGCCGATGGCGGCGGCCGCGTTCGTGCGGTCCGACGGCGAGCGGTACCTGGGCCTGCAGGTGCAGACCCGTTCGTCGGACATCAGCCGGGACCTCGGGCGCTCGCTCAGGTGGCTGCTCGAGGCCAAGCCCGGCGACGTCCTCGCGGTGCCCGACACCACCATGCCGCCGCAGGCCGACGAGCACGCCCGCCTCCAGGATCTCCTGGTCGCCGACGCCGAACTCGACGTCACCCTGCACACCGACTTCGCGTGGTGGCTGCCCGAGGACGCCGACGCGACCGGCGACGTCGCCGTCTCGCTGGAGCGCGCGAACGCCGCGATCATGCCGACCGAGCGGCTCGGCGCCGGCGCGTACTGGGTGCTCGCCGGGGAGAAGGCGCACCTGCGCTGGATCCGCCCCGAGCAGGAGAACCTGCTGCTGCAAGCGCTTGCGCGGCTGTCGGCGGCGGGGGAGCTGGGGCTCGGCGAGGGCACTCGCTACGCCGGTTCGTTCCGCGCGCACGGGCTGCTGGTGCCGGTCTGGGACCTCGACCCCGAGGCCCACGCCCGCGAGTGGGCCGAGGCGAAGGACCAGCTCGGGACGCGGCTGGAGGCGGCGCTGAAGTCGCTCGACTCCGAGCCGCTCAACGCCGCCGAGCGCCGTGCCCGCGACGGCCTGATCGGGCGGCAGCTCACCCTCCGCTGACCCGTCCGGGTGGCACGATCGGGGCATGATCGTGCATATCTGTGGTCGCGGTGAGTGGGAAGCCGTCACCGACGAGTACCGCCCGGCGTCGCTCGGCGACGTCGGGTTCGTGCACTGTGCCGACCCCGGCACCGCGCATCTGCCCGCGAACGCGTTGTTCACCGGCCGCACCGACCTGGTGCTGCTGGAGATCGACGTCGCCGCGGTCGGCGCCCCGGTCCGCTGGGAGGAGGGCGACCCGCCACATCCGGCCGGGATCTGGTTTCCGCACGTGTACGGGGCGATCCCGCGCGCGGCGGTCGTAGCCGTGCACGAATTCCCAGCTCAGGACGATGGTCGTTACCTTCCCCCGGACGCGCTGACCCAGCGATGAGCAGGGCAACGTAACGCTCATCCGGGCGTCCCACGAAATGATGATACGGGCGGGACAACCTGTGGGGGGTGCGATGCGTGTTGGGGAGGACGGCGACTCGGCGCCTGGCAACGTGGATCTCGGAGGGGGCGATACGGTGACCGCAGCGGCACCCGTCTTTTCTCTGGGAGACACGGGGGTGGCTCTCGAGAGCCGAGGGAGGTCGACGTCCGTGCCGGGCGAGTTCGCGGATTTCGGCGACTTCGTGCGGACGGCGTTGCCCGGGCTGCTTCGCTATGGGCACGCGCTGACCGGGAACCCGCACGACGCGGCGGATCTCGTCCAGACCGTGCTGGAGAAGATCGGCTCGCGCTGGACGTACGTGCAGAACAAGACCGGCGACCCGCTGGCCTACATCCGCAGGTCGATGGCGAACGCGCACGTCAGCCGCTGGCGGCGGACGAAGCGGGAGAGCCTCGTCGCCGAGATCCCCGACGCGCAGCCGTTCAGCCACGCCGACCCGTTCGAGCACGAACCGCTGTGGCAAGCGTTACGCGCGTTGCCGCCGAGACAACGCGCGGTGATGGTCCTGCGTTACTACGACGGACTGTCCGAGTCGGAGATCGCGGCCGCGCTGGGTGTCACCCAGGGCACGGTGAAGAGCCAGGCCAGCAAGGCGATCGCCTCGCTGCGGACGAAACTGACCTTGACCGGACTCGACGGCGAAGGGAGTGAAGCCGAATGAACATGTCCGAAGACGAGCTCGAGCAGCGGCTTCGCACGTTGTTCGCCGATGACCGTCTCGGCGTGATGCCGGGGGCGAGCGCCGAAGAAACGATCGTGGCCGGGGCGCGGCGCCGTCGCCGCCGTCGCCGCGTGGTCATGTCGGCCTCCGGGGTGACGATGGCCGCGCTCGTCGCCGTCGGTGGCTTCACCGCGGTGAAGATCCACGGCAGCCAGAGCACCGCGGCGCTGTCTCCCGGCTCGCCGGAGCTGTCGACTCAGGCGCCCGCCCCGTCGACTCCGGGCTCGCCCGCGCCGGCCACGTCCAGCCCGCCGCCCACCCCGGCGGCGCCGCCGGACCCCGGGCCGACCCAGCACGAGGAGACGCCGCCGCGGGCGACCGGCAGTCGTGCCGCCACCACCACGCCGTCGAAGCCGCAGACGACGAAGGTGACGACGGGTCCGCTGCTGACCGCGTCCGGCATCGGCGCGCTGAAACTGGGGATGACCGAGGCGCAGGTGACCGCGCAGGGCATGAAGCTCGGCAAGAAGACGACCACGGACGCCTGCTCGTTCGCCAACGTCCAGGGCGGCGGGTTGCCGACCACGGTGAACGTGACGATCTCGCAGGCGAACGGCGTCGTCGCGGTCACGCCGACGGCCGCGGCGCACACCCCGGAGGGCATCGGGGCGGGTTCGTCCAAAGAGGACGTGATCAAGAGCTATGCTGGTGCCTCCGAAGAGCCGGACGGCCTGGTCGCCCCGGCCGGGCAGGTCGCCAACTACCACTTCACGCTCACCCCGGAGGGGGACGTGGCGAGTGTGAACCTGGCCAGCGTCTACCAGGACTGCTGACGGCACAACGGAAAACCCGGGCTGCTCCACAGGGGGAGAGCCCGGGTTCTCTATTTCTCCTGATGCCGTCGGCGTGGTGGGAGAAACCTTGGGGGAAACCTCAGAGCGCGCCGCCGGCGACCGGGGGCATACCGCTGTCCGCGCCGCCGTCACCGACGGATTCGCGGTGCAGATGCGCCTCGACCTCGAACAGGTTGCCATTGGCGCGCTTGACGATGGTGAGCAGCGTGGTCATCTGCGCGATTTC
This sequence comes from Amycolatopsis samaneae, assembly GCF_039541975.1. Lineage (NCBI taxonomy): Bacteria > Bacillati > Actinomycetota > Actinomycetes > Pseudonocardiales > Pseudonocardiaceae > Amycolatopsis > Amycolatopsis samaneae. Next base: position 416,955 of record NZ_BAABHG010000009.1, on the reverse strand, counting down.
CTCGACCTGCTCCTTGAGGAACCACTGCGTGAACTGCTCGCTGATGTAATCCTCTTCGGCGCGCGCGGCCTTGGCCATGGCCGAGATGTCGGCCGCGACCTCCTTCTCCTGGTTCAGCGCGAGCTCGACGACCTCGACGGCGTCGGAGAACTCGGTGCGGACCTCACCGGTGCCGGGGATCGTCACCGGGTGGTCGCGGTCCATCAGGTACTGGACGAGCGCCATGGCGTGGTTGCGTTCCTCGACGGACTGCCGGTAGAAGTGCTTCGCCAGCTGGGGAAGGTCCTGCGCGTCGAACCAGACCGCCAGCGCGATGTACTGCTGTGAAGCGTTGAACTCGTTGTGGACCTGGGTTTGCAGCAGCTCGTAGAACTTCGAGCCGGATTCCTTCTTCAACTTCGTGACGGCCATGGCGAAAACAATACACTCGCTATGTAGTCGTTTCCACTTTTGGCTGGTGATCTACCCCCTATTAGGTTACCATTCCTAAAGCAAGTCTCCACTTATTTCGGTTAGCCTCCCCTAATGAAAAGCCATTAATTTAGGAAAGGCTAACTTGGCCTCTCTTATTCGTGTTCGGCCATGTTTCCCCGGCTCAGAGCGGGTCGCGGCGGATCGGGCAGGACATGCACCGCGGCCCGCCCCGGCCCGACCCGAGTTCCGACCCGGTGATCGGCAGTACCTCGACCCCGGCCTCGGCCAGCCGCGCGTTGGTCTCGATGTTCCGCTCGTACCCGACGACGACGCCCGGCGCGAGCGCGAGGGTGTTGTTCCCGTCGTCCCACTGCTCCCGCTCGGCGGTCACCGGGTCGAGACCGGTGTCGATCACCCGGAGCCGTTCGATGCCCATCGCCTCCGCGGCGGCGTCGAGGAACGGCGCGGGGCCCGCGACCTTCACACCGCCGTCGCCGGTCGGGCGCAGCGTGAACGCGGTCAGCGAATCGCGGGCCAGCGGGTACATCACGACCGCGTCGGCGGCGACCATCGTGCACACCGTGTCCAGGTGCATGGTGGCGCGCGACTGCTCGATCGGCACCGCGAGCACGGTGTGCGCGATCCCGTCGGCGAACACCGAGCGCGCGAGGGATTCCGCGCCGGCGGCGGTGGTCCGCTCGCCGACGCCGATGGCGAGCACGCCGGGCGCCAGCAGCAGGATGTCGCCACCCTCGATCGGCGCCGAATGCGCGCCGTACGCGCGGTCCGCGTGCCGGAAGCGCGGGTGGTAGGCGTAGACGAGGTCGAGCAGCAGCGTCTCGCGGCGCCGCGCGGGCATGGTGAGCGACGAGATCGCGACCCGGCCGCCGATCCAGGCCGACGAGTCCCGCGTGAACAGCAGGTTCGGCAGCGGGTCGACCGCGAAGTCGTGCGGGCGGTTCATCATCCGCACCAGCGAGGCGCCTTCGGACGCCGGCAGCTCCTCGAAGGTCATCCCGGCCATCAGCACCTCGGCGAGGGTGGCCGCGTCGACGCCGGAGAGGTGGGAACGCAGCGAATCACCCAGCTCGGCGCCGAGCCGCCGGTCGTCGACCGCGGCCCGTACCCCGGCCGCGTGCGCGCGGGTGTCCGCCAGCGTCGTGCGCAGCGTGTCGGCGAGCAGCAGCACCTCCACCCCGCGGCCGCGCAGCACCTCGGCGAACGCGTCGTGTTCCTCCTGCGCGCGGTCCACCCACGGGATGCCGTCGAAGAGGAGCTGGTCGTTGTTGCGGGGCGTGAGCCTTTTGAGCTCGTTGCCCGGCCGGTGCAGCAGCACCGTGCGGAGAGGTCCGACTTCGCTGTCCACCCGGGGTGCTGTCATCTCGTCAGTCACCCGGCCGAGCCTAATGTTTGGCGGTCACGGCAACCAGGAAACACGGCCCTTCAACAGCGAATATCCGACGAACGACACCACGTCGAACAGCGTGTGCGCGGCCACCAGCGGCCAAAGCCGGTTCGTCTTCTGCCACAGCCTGCCGAAGATCAGCCCCATCACGAAGTTCCCGACGAACCCGCCGAACCCCTGGTACAGGTGGTACGAACCACGCAGCACCGCCGCGCCGAGCACCGAGCTGTTCTCGCGTACGCCGAGCTGGCGCAGCCGGGTCAGCAGGTACCCGATGACGAGCACCTCCTCGGCGAAGGCGTTGCCGAAGGCCGACAGGCTCAGCGTGATCGGCCGCCACCACGTACTGCCCAAAGTGGACGGTTGGACCGCGAGGCTGAAACCGAGGTGGTAGGACAGGAAGTACAGTCCCAGCCCGGGAATCCCGATGATCGCGGCGAGCGCGACGGTGAGCAGTGTGTCCTTGCCCGGCGCCCGCCGGTCGAGACCGACCTGCGCGAGCTTGATCCCGGCCCGCCACAACAGGTACAGCCCGAGCGCGCCCCAGGCGATCAGCTGCGCCGCGGACAGCAGCTGCTTGGTCATGTCGATCAGGCTCGACACCGCCTGCGGCACGTTGATCTGTGCCTGCTGCTGGGCGAGCGGGACCGGTTTGAGCAAGGAGTCCACAAGGGACAGCAGGCTGCGCAGCCCGGACATGCCGAGCGTGATGGTGAAGACGATGACCAGCTCGACCACGATCGCGCGGCGCTCGCCGGGCTCGGTGACCGCGCCGGGGAACGCCGGACGCGCCGGAGCCAGCCAGGACCGCACGGGGGAATGCATGTCCGCACGCTACCGTCGGGTTATGCCGAGGAGCATTGCCACCAACGAAAAGGTCGACCGCGCCGCGCTGGTCGAGTTCCTGTCCACCCGCCACCGCGTGATCCTGTCGACCACCAGGGCCGATGGCACGCCCCAGCTGTCACCGGTCACCTGCGGCGTCGACGGCGAGGGCAGGCTGGTCATCGCGACCTACCCGAAGCGGGCGAAGGTGGTCAACGTCCGGCGCGAGCCGAAGGTGTCCGCCTGTGTCCTTTCCGACGAGTGGAACGGGCAGTGGGTGCAGGTGAACGGCACCGCCGAGGTGCTCGACCTGCCCGAGTCCGTCGAACCGCTGGTCGAGTACTTCCGCAGCATCTCGGGCGAGCACCCGGACTGGGACGAATACCGTGAAGCCATGCGGAAGCAGGGCAAAAGCCTCATCCGCGTGACGATCGAGTCCTGGGGCCCGATCGCGAAGGGTGGATTCCCGCCCGAGCCGGCGGAGCAGTCCTAGCCGCCCATGCCCTGCTGACGCAGGAACGGGCAGCCGAGCAGCCGCTGTAACTCCGCCGAGAGCTGACGCGGGCAGGCCACCGACCGCGAGAAGGCGAGTCGGACGTCGTGGTCGCCCGCGTCGGTTTCGACCCGCAGCCGCAGGCCGAAGCGGTCGAGGCCGAGCGGCCGGATCCGGCCGCCGCGCAGCTCCTCCGGCAGATGCCGGGCGAGCTGCTCGACGACGTCGGGGTGATCGCTTTCCAGATGCCGCAGCCACTCCGCCTCGTAGTCGTGGAACGGGTCCGGCGGTGCCGCGCTGAACATGTGCGGGCGCAGCGAATGCGTGCCCTCGGCGTCGGCGAGCACGATCGAGGCCGGGGTGAGCCGCAGCAGGGTCATGCCGTGGCCGACGTCGAGCAGCCGCGGGTCCGGGCGGGTCTCGGCGATCGACACCGCGCGGGCCCGCGCGGAAACCTCGCTGAGCGGGCGCAGCCAGCCGGTGATCCACAACAGCCCGCGGACCGGCTCGCGCAGCTCCACCGGCGCCTCGTCGGTCAGTTCGACCATCACCGCGAGCTCGCCGCGCTGGGCCTGCCCGGCGGCGCGGACCAGCGCGTGCGCGTCCGGGAGCAGGATGCTGACGCTGCCGCTGTGGTGCACGTGGTGCAGCACGGGCACCACCCGGCCGGTGTCGCAGTCGGCGCGTTCCACGGTCGGCACGAGCGAGGCCGGCCCATTGCGGGTGGCGATCGTCTTCGCGCGTTCGGCCGGGTTCGGTGCCGGCGGGCGGCGGATGGTCATCGGTGCCTCGGTCACGGCTCACCTCCTACTTAGGTGAGCCTAACCTGAACTTGTGAGCCAAGGGAAGACGTGACGTTTTCACAGGGGGCCGTCACGGTCGCCGAGTCGCTGTAACGAACGTGAACGTGCTTACGAAAAGGCCGTCGACCAGCCAAGACGGCTGCCGAGGGGGAATTCGTGGAGAGCACCACGCCGTCCGAACACGTCCAGGTACTGGAACCGGACCCGAACGAGTCCGCGGTCACGATGGCGATCTTCGAGCAGCTCGTCGGCAAGTGGACCCGGGGACCCGCCAACATCCTCGTGCTCGTCCTCTTCGGCGGCCTCGTCTGCGGCGGGTTGTCCCTGACCATGGGCACGGTCCCGGTGCTGCTGGTGGTGTGGCTGGGGCTCTGCGTGGTGGGGCAGGTCATCCGTTCACTGCGGTATGCCGGGCTGGCGGCCTACAGCCGGTCGAGGTTCACCGGGCTGACGCTCGGTCCGGAGGACGCGCTGGCCGCGAAGTCGCGGGTCAGCCTGCGTCACACCGACGGCGACACCGCGGGCTGGCTCGTCACGCGGCTGCCGCGGGCCGAACGGCTCCAGCTGGCCGGGCAACGCCGGATCTGGGTTCTCGGCCCGGGAACGGACGGCCGCGCGTTCGTCATGCTGCCCGGGACGCTCCGGCCCCGGCGTGCCCGGCTCCGTTCGCGGCCGGTCGACGGCTCGGCCGCGCTGACACCCGTGTCCAGGGAACCGTCGCCGCCGCACCGGGATCCGGTCCTGCGCGCGCACGCGGACCGGGTCGGCGTGGCGCTGGTCTGGAACGCGGTCTTCCTGCTGGCGTTCGCCGGTGCGCTTTCCTGGTCGGTCCTGCGCAGCTCGGCTGTCGAGGTCCTTGGCCCGCGTGTCGCGGTGGTTCCGCTCTGCTTCGCGGGGCTGATCGTCCTCGGCGCCTGCTGGTACCTGGTGCTCGCCGTCCGGCTGGCGACCTGGCGGCCCGCCGAGTGGACCGAGTTGCGGATCGTGCTGGACAAGCCGGTCCAGGTCGTCAACGGTGCCGTTGCCCGGCTCGCCGGCCGGGCCGTGCTGCCCGGTGGCTGGACCGTCGGCTTCCGGATGCGGGCGGATCCGAGCCTGGCCGCCACGATCGGCGAAACCGGGCGGCTGTGGGTGATCGGCGAGCCGAGCGGGAGCACGCGGGTGGGCGTGCCTGGCTATCCGCTCGTCGGAATCGCCAGGTTCAGCGGCTGACCGGCCGGTGCTTCCCGGGAAGCACCGGCCGTGACGGGATCGCTCAGGCGGGGCCTCGGCCCGACCAGGTCCAGGCGTATCCGGGGTCCTCGGAGGATTCGGCGGCCTCGCCGAGGTCCAGCGGGGCGAAGGTGTCCACCATCACCGCGGTCTCGTCGAAGAACTCGGCGCCGATCGACGCCTCCGCGGCGCCGGGCTGCGGTCCGTGCGTGAACCCGGACGGGTGCAGCGACAGCGAGCCGATGCCGATCCCGGAACCCCTGCGGGCCTCGTAGTTCCCGCGCACGTAGAACATCAGCTCGTCGGAGTCGACGTTGGCGTGGTTGTAGGGGACCGGGATCGAGTCCTTGTGGTAGTCGACCTTGCGCGGGCAGAACGAGCACACGACGAAGTTCGGGCCCTCGAACGTCTGGTGCACGGGCGGCGGCTGGTGCACGCGGCCGGTGATGGGCTCGAAGTCGTCGATGTTGAACGCCCACGGGTACAGGCAGCCGTCCCAGCCGACGACGTCGAACGGGTGCGTGGCGTAGGTGTAGCGCGTCAGCCCGGCGCGGTGGCGCACGAGGACCTCGACGTCGGTCCCGTCGGCCAGCAGCGGCTCCGACGGGCCCCGGATGTCGCGCTCGCAGTACGGCGAGTGCTCCAGGAACTGGCCCTTCGCCGAAAGGTAGCGCTTCGGCGGCCCGATGTGCCCGCGGGCTTCGAGCGTCAGCAGCTTGACCTCGCCGTGCGGGATGACGCGGTAGGTGCACGAGGTCGGGATGACGAGGTAGTCGCCGTCGCCGACCTCGAGGGCGCCGTAGATCGTCTCGACCGTCGCCGAGCCGCCCTGGACGTAGAACAGCTCGTCGCCCGCGGCGTTGCGGTAGAGCGGGCTGGGCGCGTTCGCGGTGACGAAGCCGATGGTGACGTCAGCGTTGCCGAACAGGCGGCGCCGGTCGGTGACCGCGTCGGTGCCCTCGGCGAACTTGAGGTCCTGCGTCTTGAAGTGCCGGGGCTTGAGCGGGTGGTTCGGGGCCAGCGCGCCGCGCTCGTCCGCGATCGCCACCGCGTCGACGATCGCCGTCGGCATCCCGCGGTGGTAGAGCAGCGCGGAGTCCGCGGAGAAGCCCTCGACGCCCATCAGCTCCTCGGCGAAGAGGCCGCCGTCGGGCTTGCGGAACGCGGTGTGCCGTTTGTGCGGGACCTCGCCTACTTGCCGGTAGTAGGGCATCGGTGCCTCCTTCGTGACCGATCGAGATGTGTCCGTTTAACGAACGATTTTGTCCTCATGTCGTACGCTACTAGCGTGTCAGTCGTGTCAAGCGCTGTGGAACTCACGCCCCCCGGCCCCCGTGGAATTCCTCCCCTGTTCGCGCGGCTCGTCGACGACTCGGCACTGTTCCCGCCCGCCGACGTGAAGATGCCCGACGCACTGCGTGCGCACTTCGCGTCGCGGACCGGTGAACACGCCGGTGTACTGGGGGTTTTCCTCTGCCAGGCCTCCCGCCTGCCGGAGCTGATCACCGAGCTCATCAAGATCAAACCGAAGGAGCCGCTGCCGCTGTCGCTGATCATCGACACCGGCCTCGGCGGGGTACCGAAGGCGATCTCGATCGTGGAATCCCGCGGCGAGCTGCTCGCCCTGCGGATGGTCGAGATGCCCGCCCCGTCGGACGTCGACGAGGTGTGGCTGGAGCGGGTCTCGGAGTTCGTGCCCGAGGACGTCATCCGTGTCGTCGAGCCGCGCCGCGGCGTCGGCTGGCTGGACGGCGTCCGCAAGGTGATCGAGCACGGCAGCTGGCCGAAGATCCGCTGCGGCGGCCAGGCCGGGGAGAACTTCCCCAGCGTGGACGAGGTCGCGGACTTCCTGTCCGTGGTCAGCGGCGCCGAGGGTGCCTCCTTCAAGGCGACCAACAGCCTGCACCGGGCCGTCCGGCACACCGACGCCGACTCGGGCTTCACCCACCACGGTTTCCTCAACCTGCTGGTCGCCTCGGCCCGCTGCCTCTCCGGCGGCGACGTCCGCGCGGCACTGGAGTCGACCGACGGGAAGGCGCTGGCCGACGAGGCACGCGCGCTGCCCGAGCCCGCCGCGAAGGCGGTCCGGCAGCTCTTCGCGTGCTACGCGGCCGCGTCGTTCGACGAGCCGGTCGCCGACCTCGGGGAACTCGAACTGTTGTGACGCGTGAAGGCTCGCTGACGCTCGATCGCGGACTGGCGCTGCTCCAGGCGGTCGCCGACGCCGGTGGCGGCGCGGCGACCATCTCGGAGCTCGCGGTCGCCATCGGGGCCAGCCGGGCGGCGGTGTACCGGCTGCTGGTTCCGCTGTCCGAGCGCGGGCTCGTCTGGCGGGACGGCACCAAGGTCCGGCTCGGCGTCGGCCTGCTCCGGCTGGCCGGCCAGGTGCTGCCGCAACTGCGCGACGCGGCGGTCCCGGTGCTGCGCGAGCTGGCGGAGAAGGTGGGCGCGACCGCGCACCTCTCGGTGGCCCAGGGCGATCAGGCGCTCGCCGTCGCGGTGGTGGAGCCGACGTGGACCAGCTTCCACGTCGCCTACCGCATCGGCACGCGGCATCCGCTGGCCGCCGGCGCGGCGGGGAAGGCGATGACGCTGCGTCCCGGCGGCGACGGTTGGGCGACCTCCAGCGGCGAGCTGGAGGCGGGCGCGTCCGGTGTCGCGGCGCCGGTGCGCGGTGTGCCGGGCCTGCGCGCGAGCGTCGGCGTGGTGTCGCTGGAGCCCCTGACGGCGGCAGACATCGGGCCGAGGGTCGTCGCCGCGGCGGCGCGCCTCGCGGAGATCCTGAAGACGGAGGCCTCGTGAAGACACCGGACCTGGTCGGCTGCGAGGTCACCCGGACCGCGTTCGACTACCAGACGCGGCTCCTGCTGGTCCGCGTGGTCGACGGGCGGGACGAGGTCTCGGCGGAGCTGGCCGTTGCGGTGCCGTTCACCCTGCTGGGCGCGGACGGTGTGCGGCGCGAGATCGATCCGGAGGAACTGAGCACGCTGCCGCCCGTGCTCGCGTTGTTGCGCCGGACCGTGGTGGCGGCCGACCTCCTGGACTACCGGTTGACGTTGACGTTCGACGACGGCGCCGAACTGTGGGTCGGCCCCGACGAGCAGTACACGTCGTGGTGGATGTCCGGCGACGGCATCGAGGACATCCACGTCGACCCGGTCGGCTAGCGGGGGCGGGCGGTCTCCAGCAGCGGCCGGACCATGGTGAGCAGCAGCGCCAGGTCGATGGTGAACAGCAGCCGCTCGAACAGGCCCATGCTGACCTCCTGCCGCGCCGGGCCGACCACCAGCGTCGCGACGAACCCGCCGAGCACCACCAGCACGCTCACCATGCTGGCCACGGCGAGCCACCGGATCGTGGTCCGGCGCGGCTCCCACGGGCAGCGGGCGCGGCCGCGCCGGGTGAGTACCCACGCGGCCGCGGGCAGTGCGAGGAACGCCGTCAGCGCGGCGTAGTTGTGCACCTGGCCGGCGAGTGTGCGGGCCTGGCCCTCGGGGTCCACCGGAACCGTCGCGCAGACCAGCAGCCCGGCACACCAGACGCCGAGCAGGACCAGCACCGGCCGGGTGCCCTGCCCGCGCGCCCTGGCGATGCCGGTGAGCAGCGCGAGCGAACCGAGCGCCAGCGCCAGGCACATCGCGGCGAACAGCGGCGCGGCGGACTCGCGGCCGATGTGGCCGTAGACGTATTCCGACAGCGTCTGCCAGATCGGGCTGACCTGGCCGGACAGCCGGATGTGCAATACGGCCGACAGCAGCACGGCCGTCGCCATCCCGATGACCGCGAGCCGGCCGTGCGCAGGCGAAACGGCGCGCGCGACGGCGGTCTTCGGCGAGGTCACCGGAGGATCTCCTGAACGGGGTCGGGCGGCATCAGCGAGGGCAAGGACCCGCGACGTCACCGCCGGTTCACCTTGCCCTCATCCGTGGTTCCGCGCGAGGTTACCCGGTGATCCTGTGAAACCCCTGTAGTCCCCTCGTGGCTCAGAACGCCAGCTGGGCGAGGGACAGGCCCGCGAAGCCCGCGAAAACGAACCCGGCACAGCGCTGGATGAGCCGCGGCCGGATGCGGCTGCGGATCTTCGCGCCGATGACCACGGCGAGCCCGGCGACCGAGACCAGCGCGAAGAACGCGCCGAGGCCCACCGCGAGTGGGCTGCCGAACTTGGCCGCGACGCTGGCCGTCGCGAGCTGGGACGCGTCGCCCCACTCGGCGGCGAAGAGCACCCCGAACGAGGTGAGCGCGGAACGCCAGAAAGACAGCGGGGACGGGCCGGAGCGCGACGCGTCCTCGCCGCCGTCGGTGCCCTTGGCGAATCCCTCCCGCAGGAGCATGAAGGCCCCGAATCCGAACATCGTGGCCACGATCAACGCGACAACGGTGTCCGGGAGCAGGGTGAGCACACTGCCGAAAGCGACCGCGACGACACATTGCACGGCGAACGCGGCGCACACTCCGGCGAAAACCGGCCAGGCCCGGAAACGGGTGGTGAGAACCAGGGTGGCGACCAGGGTCTTGTCCGGCAGTTCCACGGCCAGCACCAGGCCGAACGCACTGAGGAAGGCCAGCACAGCGGGAGACATCGTGGTTTCGCACCCCTTTCACTGCAACGATAAAGGCGTGATTCAGAAAAAGGCAAGCAGATAGGGTTCGCGAAATGCGTGATCGGGGCGCGTGAATACTGTTTCCCGGGTTCCCGGATTTGTTTTTTCGGCACGCCGAATTCTCTTTTGTGGTCTGCGGTACCGTGACGACATGCCTGTTGACCACGTCGTCGTCACCACGACCGCCGATTCCGCGGACGCCGCCGGTGTGTTGGCCGCGGCTGCCGTCGAAGCGAGCCTGGCGGCGTGCGCGCAGATCGTCGGCCCGATCACCAGCGTCTACCACTGGGAAGGCGCGGTGCAGACCGAGACCGAGTGGCGCGTCGAGTGCAAGACGGCACGGGATCGCGCGGCCGCGCTCGTGGAACTGTTCGAGGCGCGGCACTCCTACGACGTCCCGGAGATCATCGTGACGCCGATCGAGGGCGGCGGCGCCGACTACCTCGAATGGGTAACCCTCGAAACGCGATAGGCCGGTTTTCCCGTGCGGGACCTAGGTCCCGCCGAGGACAGGACCAGTTGAACTGGCCGGGCCCCGGCTACCGGAGCAGGCTTGATCGCGTGGAGGTTCTGGAGCTCGCGCGGTGGCAGTTCGGCATCACCACCGTCTATCACTTCCTGATGGTCCCGCTGACCATCGGGCTGTCCATCCTGGTCGCGGTCATGCAGACGGCATGGGTCCGCACCGGTTCGCTGAAGTACCTCAAGATGACGAAGTTCTGGGGCAAGCTGCTCCTGGTCAACTTCGCCATGGGGGTGGTGACCGGACTGGTGCAGGAGTTCCAGTTCGGCATGTCCTGGAGCGCCTACTCGCGCTTCGTCGGGGACGTGTTCGGCGCACCGCTGGCGTTGGAAGGCCTGCTCGCCTTCTTCGTCGAATCGACCTTCCTCGGCCTGTGGATCTTCGGCTGGGACCGGCTGCCGAAAAAGGTGCACCTCGCCTGCGTGTGGGCGTTCTCGCTGGCGACGATGGCCTCGGCGTACTTCATCCTGGCCGCGAACTCGTGGATGCAGCACCCGGTCGGCGTCACGTTCGAAAACGGCAAGCCGACCATGAACTCGATCTGGGCGGTGCTGACGAACAACACCGCGCTCGCCGCGATTCCGCACACGCTGGCCGGCGCGTTCTCGGTGGCGGCGGCGTTCCTGGTCGGTGTCGCGGGCTGGCACCTGTGGCGGCGCCGCAAGAGCGACGACGAGCACCGCGCGGTGTGGCGGTCCTCGCTGCGGCTCGGTGGCTGGGTCGGCGTCGGCGCGTTCGCGGTGCTCGCGATCACCGGCGACATGCAGGGCAAGCTGATGTTCGAGCAGCAGCCGATGAAGATGGCGTCGGCGGAAGCGTTGTGCCACACGGAAAAGCCCGCGAGCTTCTCGATCCTCGCGATCGGTGACGTGGAAAACGCCAACTGCGAGTCGGTCAAGACGTTCACCGTGCCCGCGCTGTTGTCCTTCTTGGCGCACAACGACTTCTCCACCGAGGTCAAGGGCGTGGAGGACCTGGTCGGGGAGTACCAGGCGAAGTACGGGACGAACTACCCGGACGATCCGGCGCTGGGTTCGCTCGCCGGCAAGCCGATCGACTACGTGCCGAGCCTGCCGGTGACCTACTGGGGTTTCCGGGCCATGATCGGCTTCGGGGCGATCTCGGCCGGGATCGGCCTGCTCGCGCTGTGGCTGACGCGCCGGGGCCGGATCCCGGGCGGCCGGTGGTTCCCGCTGCTGGTGCTCGGCGGGATCGCGACGCCGTTCATCGGCAACAGCGCCGGCTGGATCTTCACCGAGATGGGCAGGCAGCCGTTCGTGGTCGCGCCCAACCCGACCGGGATCGACGGCGTGTGGATGTTCACCGCCCGCGCGGTGTCGCAGTTGTCCACAGGCGAGGTGTGGACTTCCCTGATCGTGCTGACGGCGCTCTACGGCGTGCTCGGCGTGGTCGAGGTCTACCTGATGCGCAAGTACGTCCGCGGCGGTGTCGACGCCGTCATGCCCCCGAAACCCCAGCAGGACAACGATTCCGATGAAGAACACGACGACAAGGACGAGGCCCTTGCCTTCGCCTACTGACCGGCGAGGCCCGGCCGCCACCCCCGAGGTATCCCCCACCCTCTCCGGGGGGCGACCCCGAACTCAGTGTATCGAGATGATCACCCGGGCGGGTTACCCACAGCGGATCTGTGGACAACTCGGCCAGTTGTGGATAACTCGCCGCGACGGCGTCCCCGGGGAGGACGGACGTCGGCGGGACGGGGTGGCGGGCCCGGCGGGTGACCCGCGGCCGACGCGGTCCCCGGCGGGACCCGAGGAGAAGGAGCGGAGCCGATGACGCTCGAGACGATCTGGTTCTGCCTCGTCGCACTCTTCTGGCTGGGATACCTCTTCCTCGAAGGGTTCGACTTCGGCGTCGGCATGCTGCTGCCCATCCTCGGGCGCGACAACACCGAGCGCCGGGTCATGGTCAACACGATCGGCCCGGTCTGGGACGGCAACGAGGTCTGGCTGATCGTCGCGGCCGGCGTCATGTTCGCCGCGTTCCCCGCGTGGTACGCGAGCCTGTTCTCGGCCGCCTATCTGCCACTGCTGCTCGTGCTGGTCGGGCTGATCGGGCGCGGGGTCGCGTTCGAGTACCGCGGCAAGGTCGACTCCGAGCGCTGGCGGCGCACCTGGGACCGGGTCATCGTGTTCGGCTCGTGGATCCCGCCGCTCGGCGTCGGTCTGCTCCTCGCGACCACCGTGCTCGGCCTGCCACTCGACGCGGCGGGCAACCGGGTCGGTTCCGCGTTCGCCTCGGTCCGGTGGGACACCGTGCTCGGCGCGCTCGCGGTCGTCGGGTTCGCGCTGACCCACGGCGCCGCGTTCCTCGCCCTCAAAACCACCGGTGAACTGCGGGAACGTGCCCGGGTGCTGGCCTACCGGATCCTGCCGGTCGCGCTGCTGCCGCTGGCGGCGTTCCTCGTCGTCGTGCAGTCGCGCACGGGGAAGGTGTGGACGCTCGTGACACTGGTGATCGTGCTGGTCGCGGCCGTCGTCGCCTGGTGGCGGCTGCGGGTCGACCGGGACGGCCAGGCGTTCGCCGCGCTCGGTGTCGCGGTCGCCGCGGCCGTGGTCACGATCTTCGGCGCGCTGTACCCGAACGTGCTGCCCTCGACGCTCGATCCGGCGCACAGCCTCACCATCGCCGGCGCGGCGTCCAGCCACTACACGCTCGTGGTGATGAGCTGGGTGTCGGTGTTCGGCGCGCCGGCCGTGCTGGTCTACCAGGGCTGGACGTACTGGGTGTTCCGCAAGCGCATCGGCACCCAGCACATCCCGGCGGTGCACGCGCCATGACGAAGCTTCCCGGCGGCGCATCCCTTTCCGCCACGGTGTCCACAATGGACCCAGCGCGGCCGGGAAAGGGTCCGCTCGGCGCGTTTCGGGCTCTCGGGCCCGCGGCGCGCCGGGCGTTGACCCAGGTCGCGGCGCTTTCGCTGCTCAACGCCGCGCTGCTGGTGACACAGGCTTTTCTGCTGGCCGACGTGCTCGCGGCGGTCGTCTCCACAGGGATCGGGGGCCGCACCGCCCAACTGGCCGTCCTGCTCGCGGTGGTCGCGGGCCGGGCACTGACCGGCTGGGCGGTGCGGGTGGTCTCGGCCCGCGCTGCCGCCACCGCCAAGGAGGAACTGCGAGCCCGCGTCGTCGACCACGTGCTGCGGCTCGGGCCGGAGTGGATCGCGCGCCGGGGGCACGGCGAGCTGACCGCGCTGACGACCCGGGGCCTCGACGCGCTCGACGCCTACTTCCGCGAGTACCTCCCGGCACTGATGACCGCGGCGGTCCTGCCGCTCGGCGCCGGGGCCGCGGTGCTCTTTGCCGACTGGCCGTCCGCGGTGATCATCGCGCTGACCGTGCCGCTGCTGCCGATGTTCGCGATCCTGGTCGGCCGCTACACCGCCGACCGGGTCGCCGGGGCCACCGACGCGACGCACCGCATGTCCGGACGGCTGCTGGAGCTCGTCCGCGCGCTGCCGGTGCTGACCGCGTTCCGGCGCGCCCGCGCCCAGGGCGACGTCGTCCAGCGGCTGTCGGAGCGGCATCGCCGTGCCACGCTCAAGACGTTGAAGGTCGCGTTCTCCTCGGCGTTCGTCCTCGAACTCGCCGCGACGCTTTCGGTGGCCCTGATCGCCGTGGTCATCGGCGTCCGGCTCGTCGGTGGCAGCCTGCCGCTCGCCATCGGCCTCGGGGTGCTGATCCTCGCGCCCGAGTGTTACCAGCCGCTCCGCGCGGTCGGCGCGGCCTTCCACTCCAGCGAAGACGGCGTCGAGGCGGTCCGGCGTGTCACCGCGATCCTGGCCGAGCCCGTGCCGGCCGAGGGCGCGGCGCGGCTTCCCCACGGTGAGGTGCGGGTCTCGCGCCTGCGTGTCGCCCGGCGAGGCGGCTTCGCGCCGGACGGCGAGACCTTCGTGGCCAGGCCGGGCGAGATCGTCTGGCTGCGCGCGCCGAGCGGAGGCGGTAAGTCGACAACGCTTTCCGCGCTGCTGGGCTTCGTCCCGGCGCACGACGGGACGATCACCGTCGGCGGCGTCCCGCTCGCCGGCGCCGACCTGACGCATTGGCGGCGTGCCGTCGCCTGGGTGCCGCAGAACCCGGTCTTCGCGGGTGGCACCGTCCGCGAGGAACTCGCCTCGGCGGGCGAGGACGTCTTCGCCGTGCTCGACCAGCTCGGCCTGACCGGGCTGGCCGACCGGCCGGTGGACAAGCTTTCGGTGGGCCAGCGCCAGCGCGTCGCCGTCGCGCGGGCGCTGCTGCGGGTGCGGTCGGGCGCGTGGCTGCTGCTGCTCGACGAGCCCACCGCGCACCTCGACGAGGTCAACGCCCGCCGCGTGATGGACGCGGTGGAGCTGGCTGTCGACAACGGCGCGGCGGCGATCATCGCCGCCCACGAACGGTCCGCCGCGGTTTCCGTGGCGCCCGAGCCGGTGGACCGGACCGAGGTGGGTGCCCTCGGCCCGGTCCACCGTCCCCTCTTCCGCCGGTTGTTCGCCGACCGGCGGCTTGTCGGCGGCGGCCTGCTCGGCGCGCTCGCGCTGCTGTGCGGGATAGCGCTGACCGCGACGTCCGGCTGGCTCATCGCCCAGGCGTCCCTGCGCCCGCCGATCCTGACCCTGACGGTCGCGGTCGTCGGCGTGCGCGCGTTCGGGCTCGGCCGGGCGGTGCTCCGCTACGTCGAGCGTCTCGTCACCCACGATGCCGCGTTCCGCGTCGCCGGACGTCTTCGCGTGCGCCTGTGGGAGTCGCTGACCCGGCTCGGCCCGGCCCGCGGTCTCCGCGCGGGGGAAGGGCAACGCCGCCTGGTCGCCGACGTCGACACCGTGCGGGACCTGCTGCCCCGGGTCGTTTCGCCGCCGATCGTCGCCGGGCTGGTGGCGGCGGGCGCGATCGCCGTGCAGACCTGGCTGCTGCCCGCCGCCGGTCTCACGCTGGCCGCCGCCGTGCTCGTCTGCGCCCTCGCGCCGTTCGTGGCGCTGCGCGCGGAACGGCGGGCGACCTCGGCGCTGTCGGCCGGACGACGAGCCGTCTCCGCGAAGGTGCTCGTGCTGTTCGAGTCGGCGGCCGAACTGCTCGCCTTCGGCACGGCACGGCAGCACCGCGAGGACCTCGCCACGACGGACGCGAAGCTCGCCGCGGACACCCGTAGGCAGGCGTTCGGTACCGGAGCGGCGGAAGCGCTGATCACGCTGGCCTGCGGAGCGGCCATGGTGGTCAGCACCGGCTTCGCCGCGCAGGCCGTCGCCTCGGGCGGGCTCGAACCCGTGCTCGCGCCGGTGCTGGCGCTCGTGCCGCTGGCACTCGCCGAGGTGCTCGCGCTGCTCCCGCCGGTGGCACAGCACTGGGACACGCTGCGCCAGGCCAGGGCCCGCGTCGCGGAGATCGACGAGCTCGCGCGGACGGACGCGTCGGGCGGCCACCTCACCCGGGGCGGACACGTCGAACTGCGCGCGGCCGATCTCGGCTGGCCGGACGGCTCGCCCGTGCTGCGCGGCGTCGACCTCGAACTCACCCCCGGCACCTACGCCGCCGTCGTCGGCCCGAGCGGCGCGGGCAAGTCGACGTTCCTCGCGGCCCTGCTCGGCTTCCTGCCACCCACTCGGGGTGAGCTGACCGTGCCGGACCGGGTCGCGTGGGCGCCGCAGGAGCCGATGCTCGTTTCGACCACCGTCGCGGAGAACCTCCGTCTCGCCGATCCGGCCGCGACCGACGACGACCTCCGCCGCGTGCTCGCGCAGGCCGAACTCGGCGACCTGGACCCCGCGACGATGCTCGACAGCGCCGGCGCCGGGCTCTCCGGCGGACAGGCACAGCGGCTCGCCCTCGCCCGCGCGCTGCTCGCCGCGCCCACGGCCGACCTGGTGCTGCTGGACGAACCGACCGCGCACCTCGACGAACCGACCGCGCGGGCCCTGCGGACCACGTTGCGCGACACCCTCGCGGGCCGGACCGTCGTGCACGTGACCCACGGCGCGGACGAGGCGGCCGGGGCCGACGTCGTGTTCGAGATCCATGAGGGCCGCGTCACGACGCGTCGGCCCGCCGGGGCCGAGGCGGTCTAATGTCGGTACTGCTCATGGATCCGACACTCGCCGCGCGGGCACTGTCCGCCGCCACCGAGATCACCAGCACCGCCCTGTCCGGGGACGACCCCGGCGCGGTGCTGGACACCGTCGTGGCCAGGGCCGCCGAACTCGCCGAAGCCGAACTCGGGCTGGCCATGGTCAGCGCCGACGACGGCCAGGTCGTCGTCGAGGCGGTGCACGACCACGGCGACATCGCCGAATCGCTCCGCGGCCTGACGTTGCCCGCCACCTCGGCCGCCGGACAGGTCGCGCGTGGCGGCGAGGCCGTGGTGACCGAGGACTTCACCGTCGACCCGCGCACGGCGCCGTTCGTGCCGGAGGAGCTGCGCGGTTTCGGCCCGTTCGCGGCCGCGCCGTTCGGCTCCGGTGGGCGCGTGCTGGGCGCGCTCACCGTCTACCGGCGGCACGGGCGCGAACCGTTCTCCGCGGGCACGGTCGAGATGCTCGTCGCCTTCGCCGCACAGGCGGGTGTGGTGCTCGCGCTGGCCGAGGGTGCCAACGCGCGGCACCGCGTCACGCTCTACCAGGAGCGCGAACGCATCGCCCGCGAACTGCACGACGTCATCGTGCAGCGGCTGTACGGCGCCGGGATGCAGCTCGACCGGGTCCGGCGCAACATGCGCAAGCGGTTCGCCCAGGCGGACGGCGCGCGCCTGTCCGACGCGATCGACCAGCTCGACCAGACCATCGAGGAGATCCGGGGCACCGTGCGCGCGCTCCGGTCACCGGAGCCGAGGCACGACACCGGCACACCGGCCGATCTGGCCGAATCCGCGCGCGGTGAGGTGCGGATCGCCGGCGAGCTGCTGGGTTACCCGCCGACGCTCGAGCTTTCCGGGGAATTCGCCGATGTTCCCGCCGAACGCGCCGATCACATCCGCGCCGCACTGCGCGAAGCACTGTCCAATGTGGTCAGACATTCCGGCGCCAGCGCGACCAGGGTGACCCTCACACGCGATGCGGAGGGCGTGAAACTCCGCGTACGTGACAACGGTTCCGGTGTTCCCCAGGGTGTTGCCACCCGTGGTCTGCGCCATCTTTCCGAACGTGCGGAAGCCGCGGGCGGGAAGTTCTTCATCAACTCCTCGCCCAGCCTCGGCACGCTCGTCGCCTTCGATCTGCCGGTGGACTAGTTCGCTTCGGCTCCGGTGTGGACTTGTCGTCCGCCGTGCTCAGCCTTCTCGGGTCATCGGGTCACCTTCCTCTCGGGGATCGTCGCGACAGGGCGTCCACAACGGACGCCGTGTGGTCGATCGTACCGGAGAGTCGAACATACATTCGACTATCTAACGAGTGAAAAACACGTCCCGAAGGTGGCGGTGCGTGATGGTGGTTAGGCCGGACAAGGGAAGATCCGCATCAGTCGTTCGTGGCAGGATCGCATCGCCCACCGACGACGCTGGAGAACGCATGCCGAAGCTCGCCCGCGCACTGACCACCGGGTTCGCCGCCGCCGCGCTGATCGCCGCGATCACCCCGGCCGCCACCGCCGAGCCGGACACGGCCGGGTGGCCGTGCCCGCGGCTGGGGCTCGCCGACCACTGGTACGGCGGCAACGCCGCGAAGATCCAGCGGGTGATCGACGAACGCGGCCGGTGCGGCGGCCATCGCGATCGCCCGGCGCCGCTGGCCGTGTTCGACTGGGACAACACGGTGATCAAGAACGACATCTCGGACCAGACGGTGTTCTGGATGATCCGGCACGACAAGGTGCTTCAGCCGCGCGAGCGGGACTGGCGGAGCACAAGCCGCTACATGACCGAGGACGGCGCGAACGCGCTGCGCGCTGCCTGCGGCACCGCCACCCCGGCCGGGAAACCGTTGCCCACCAGCACGAACGTCGCCTGCGCCGACGAGCTGCTTTCGGTGCGCAAGGACGGGAAGACCACCGCGGGCAAGGAGGTGTTCGCGGGCGCGGACCGGCGGAAGATGGAGGCCGCCTACGCCTGGGTCGCGCAGATCAACGCGGGATACCGGCCCGACCAGGTGCGGGCGATCGCGCGGCAGGCGAGGGACGAGGCGCTGCGCGCGCCGGTCGGCGCGACCCAGCGGGTCGGTTCGACGACCCAGGTCGCCTGGGTCCGGTACTACCCGGAGATCAAGGACCTCATCGCGACCCTCGACCGCGCCGGGTTCGCCACCTGGGTGGTTTCGGCCTCGCCCAAGGAAACCGCGGACGTCTGGAGCGCCGGCGCCGGGATCCCGCCGAGCCGCACCATCGGGATCGGCTCGCTGACCACCCACGGCCGGATCAACGGGCATCTCGAAGGCTGCGGCGGCATCCCGGACGGTGCGGACGGGATCATCACCTACATCGACGGGAAACGCTGCTTCATCAACAAAAAGATCCTCGGTGTCCAGGGCGCCGCACAGCTCGACCCGGCACCGGCGGCGCTCCGGCAGGCCGTGGCGGGCGGCGACGCGACGACCGACGTGTCGATGCTGCGCGACGCGACCGGCGTCCGGATCGCGCTCAACCGCAACAAGGACGAGCTGATGTGCCGTGCCTACGACAACGCCGACGGCCGGTGGGCGGTGAACCCGATGTTCATCCAGCCGCTCCCGGAGCTGAAGCGCACCTATCCGTGCTCCACCACGGCGTACGAAAACGCCGACGGCACGCGGGACCCGGTGCTGCGGGACGATGGCAGTGTCATCCCCGACCAGCGCGACACCGTGCACGGCTGACCCTGTTCACGGTGGGTGACGCCGGGCATTCACGCTGCTAGCGTGGGTGTTCAGAGTCGGTTGAGGGGGCGTGTGTGACGGATCCGTTCACGACGGAGATCGCCAAACAGACGGTCGCGCTGGCGTTTTCCTCGGGCGGCAAGGTGGCCGGGTACCTGTGGAAGAAGTTCACCCAGCGGGACGCGAAGCGGCTCCAAGCCGACCCGGAGGCGCTCGAGGCCGCTGTCCGCGCGCTGCTCGACAAGGATCCGGAGGCCGCGCGGGAGCTGCGTGACCTGCTCGATCGTGAACTGGCGCTGCAGGGGACCCGGCCGTGGATCGTGCCGGGAACCCCGTATTTCGTCGACCGGGCGGGTCCGTGGCGTGAGCTGGGCGGGACCGGCGTGCGCGTCGTCTGGGGACTGTCGGGGATCGGGAAGACCACGCTGGCCGAGCACTACGCGGCGGGGTCCGCCGGTGCGTTCTCCGACGGGACGTTGCTGATCGACCTGGCCGAGTTTCGGTCGCCGGGCGGCTCGGTGCGGCGCAGTGAGGTCAGGGCGGCGGTGCTGCGCGCGTTCGGGCTCCCGTCCTCGATGATCAGTACGGTGGCCGCCGAACTCATGGCCCAGTACGACAACTTCCTGGCGCCTCGGCGGGTGTTGCTCGTGTTCGACTCCGTCGAGAGCGCGGAGGACCTGCATCGGCTGCTCCCCGCCGCGCCGATGAGCCTGGTGCTCGCGTTGACCGACGCGCCTGTCGAGGAGCTGGATCGGTATCCGCACGTCCAGCTCGGCCAACTGGAGGAGCACGCCGATCGGCAGCTGCTCGAAGTGATCTGCGGAGCGGACGTCGTCCAGGCGGACCCGGTGGGCATGGGTGAGCTGCTGGCGCAGTGCGATCGGTTCCCGGGCGCGGTCGTGGCCGCCGCGCACGCCGTGCGGATGCGTGCTGCGCTGAGCAAGTGGCCGATGCGCTTGCTGGCGGGCGAGTTGCGGGCCGGTGGCTCGCTGGGCGGTGTCAGTGCCGGGTTCGACCGGGTACTGGCCGAGCTGTCGGAGGCGGAACGGGAACTGTGTCGTCGGCTGGCGGTCTATCCCGGGCCGGGCCTGCCGCTCGACGCGGTCGCCGCGCTGGCCGGGCTCACGGTCACCGAGGTCACTCCGCTGGTGGTGCGCCTGCGGTCGGTGCATTTCGTGACCACGGAGCCGGGCGAGCGGATGCGGCTGGGAAACCAGGCGCGGCAGGCGGTCATCCGAGCCGGACTGTCCACTGTGGATGACGACGTCTTCGCCGGGCTGGTCCGGTTCTACCGGGATCGCGCGGTGCGGGCGGACTGGACCAAGAGCGCGGATCGTCTTCGGTTGTACGAGCCGTTGCGCGGTGAAATCCCGCCGTGGGACTTCGCGGTCTCGCAGGTCGACTGGCTGGTCGCCGAGGTGCCCGTCTTCCGGGCGCTGGCCGGTCTCGCGCACGATCGTGGCCTGCATGTCGAGCTGACCCAGATCTGTGGCGCCTTGGAGATTGTGGGGATACATCGGGGTTTTCAACGCGAACTGGTCGAGATCAACCACTGGGGCGCACAGAGTGCGGAGGCGATCGGCGCGGTCGCGGTGCGGGTGCGGATCCTGAGTCAGCAGGGTCGGCTGTTCTCGCTCCTGCACGAGTTCGAGCGTGCGGATGCCGCGTTGTCGCAGGCGGAATCGTTGTTCGGGACGCTGCCTGATCCGGACACGGCGGAGAACCGGTTGCTCGCCGCGTCGTTGTGTGAGTTTCGCGCGCTCTTCTGCCGGGAGCAGGGCAAACTCGCCGATGCGGCGCGGTGGTACGAATCGGCGCTGGAGATCAGTCGTGCTCTGGGGGAGTTCGGGGCGCGCGGACGTGCGTTGCATTCCCGGATGCTGGCCAATGTGCTGGTGCGGATGGGTAGTTACGAGCGGGCTTTCGAACTGCTGACGGAGGCCGAAGCCTGCACGAAGCCGGAGGCGCACCGGGATATCGCGCAGATCTGGGTGGTGCGCGCGAAGGCGATGATCGGAACTGGCTCGGCCCGTGCCGCGTGGGATCTGCTGTCGGAGGCGTGGCGGCTCACCGTCGGAGCGGGAAGTAACCAGTACGACCTGGAGATCGCCGAGGCGCAGGGCGACGCCGCCTGGTGGTGTGGTGACGCGTACCAGGCACGGCAGCACTGGTCCGGTGTGTACGAACGGCTCAGCTGGGCCCGGCACGCGCGGGCGGCCGAAGTGTACGCGAAAATCCTCCACGGCTTGTCGCGGCACTGATTTTCCTTGCTCCACAAGGAAAATAGCTTCGTCGTACCGAGCGCTCGGTAGCCTTTTTCATGCCCCGTAGCAGCCAATTTCCCGTAGCTCGGGTCCCGTAGGCACCCCCCACCCGCCCTGGGGGCCAGCCCTGCAACAGCATACCGCCCGAGACCGACGCTCCCGGAAATTCGGTGGAGTTGTCCACAGGGGACGACGGTTGTGGACAACTCGGCCGCCCCGGGCCGCTTTTCGTGGGAACTGTCGGCCGGTGGGTGCAGAATCGAAATTGAGCCAGTCAGGAGGAGGTGGAAACGATGCGGCAGGAATGAACGCGGTGCCCGGCACGATAGCGGAATCGCCCGGTGAGCGGCAGATCGCGGCGCGCACGCCAGTACAGCGCGGAAACGGCGGGCAGTGGATCGGTGCTGTCGGTGGTCAGTTCCACCGTGTCACCCTCGGGTGTCCACACCAGACACTCGTGGCGGGTGACGCCGACGAGGAGCCGCGCGTCCGGCCTGAGACGTGCCGTGGCGCGTGCCCAGCCGGGGAACTCGCGTGCGTCGGTTTCGCGGTAGTCGATCGTGGCGCCGTCCAGTTCGGCGAGCGTCGAGAGTTCGTCGTGCGCCAGGACGTGCTGATACGGCAGCCGCCCCGAACGCCGGGGAAGCTCCGCCGGGAAGCGGCTGACGTCGAGCAGGTCGCCGTCGGCACGCACGCCGGCCACGAAGGCCGAGACATCGGCCCGTGCGGGCAGCGGCTCGGCGAGGGGCCGGAACGACGCGCGGAACTCGGGCTCTGGCAGATCCATCAGCTCGTAGAGCAGGGGGCGGAGCACCTCGGCGCACTTGCCGGAGTACTCGACGGCCTGCGCGGCGATCTCGGTGAAGGCGTCGCCGGTCGCGGCCTGGTCGATCTGCGCGCGCAAGTCCGCGCGGTCGTCGAGGCGGGCCGCGCGCCCCAGCAGCTCGGCGAGCGGGGAACCGGGGACCACGGTGTCCGCGCCGGGGCTGCCGATCAGCACCGGAATCCCGGCGGCCGCGGCGTAGAGCGGAAGGGAGCCACAGTCGGAGACAACGCAGTCGGCGGCGAGCAGCGTGGCCTGCCAGCCGCGGTGTGGCGGGAGCACGGCGAGTCCCGAGCGCCGGGCGGCGGCCAGCCAGGCCCGGACCTGGCGTGGTCCGTGCGCGGCCCACACACCCGGGTGCAGGACCATACTGACGCGGTAGCCGTCGTACGGGAGTTCGGCCAGCAGCCGCTCCGGTAGTTCCGGTCGGCTGCCGAGCAGGGAGTCCGGGCCCCAGGTCGAGGCGAGCACGACGTGGGTGTGGTGCTCCGTGCCCAAGGCGCGGCGGTACCGGGCGAGGCGATGGGTGCTGGCCAGCAGCCGGTCGTGGCACGGATCGCCGATGACGACGGCGTGCGGCAGCGCCGGCGGGCAGGCCTGGTCGAGCTGACGGAGCTGGTTGCTGTGCGACAACCCGATCCGGGCGGGCACGACCCGTCCTCCGTGGACGAGGCGAGCCGGGTCGAGGCCGGAGACTACGGTGCCGCGTGGGTAGTACTTCTGGTGGCCGATCCCGTGGGGCACCAGGAGAACCGGGGCGTTCAGCCGGTGGAGCGCGTCGTTTTCGCTGGCCGCGATCGCCAGGTCGAATCGGCTCGCGACGGCCTGGTCCCACGGGATGACGCTCGCCTCCAGCTCGGCGAGCGCCTCCGGGACGCCCGCGGCGAAGATCGCGGGAGCGCGCTCGTCATGGGTGAAGACCACCTGCACCCGGCGATCGCTTTCGATCAGGGAGAGGAGGTCGAGCAGCCGGGTGAGGGTGGTCACGGTGCGGACGACGACGAGAACCCGGCGCCGCACGTCCATGGTCAGCCAGTGGTCATACGCCGGGTCGACCGGGACCTTGCGCCAAAACGACGGGGGGGGGGCGTTTTCGAGCACTACTTGCCCCGCCGCGCGATCCACGCGGCGGCCTGGGTACGGCGTTGCATGCCGAGTTTCGCCAGTACGGAGGTGACGTAGTTCTTCACGGTCTTCTCGGCGAGGAACAGCCGTTCCGCGATCTCCCGGTTCGAGAGGCCCTGGCCGATCAGCTCCAGGACGTCCCGTTCACGGTCGGTGAGTGTGTCGAGATCGTCCGCGGGTGGGTGGCGGAGCTTGTCGAGAACGCGGGCGGTGGTGACCGGGTCCAGCAGCGACCGGCCGGCCGCGACCTCGCGCACGGCGTTGACCACGTCCTGCCCGCGGACCTGCTTGAGCAGGTATCCGGAGGCGCCGGCCATGATCGCGCCGACCATGGCCTCCTCGTCGTCGAACGCGGTGAGCATCAGGCACTGCGGCGCGTTCGGTTTGGAGCGGAGTTCGCGGCAGAGCGTGATGCCGTCGCCGTCGCCGAGCCGGACGTCGACGACCGCCACGTCGGGCTCGACGTGCATCGCCACCGCGAGCGCCTCGTCGACGCCGCCCGCTTCGGCGACGACCTCGATGTCGGGCTCGTCGCCGAGAAGGTCACGCAGGCCGCGACGGACCAGTTCGTGGTCGTCGACGAGCAGTACCTGGATCGGCATACCCCGAGGCTACGACATGCCCGGTTCGAGCCGGTCCAGTGCGAGGCGGCGGTACTCGTGCTCGTGCACGCACCAGGCGTCGAGGACGTCGCCGTCCAGCTCCGGGGCGTGGATGAGCAGGGAGGACGTTTCGCCGTTCTCCTCCCGATAGCGCACGGGGACCGGCTGCCCGGCCTCCAGCTGCCAGCACACGCGCTGCTGCTCCGGGGTGAGACGGCCGCCACGGTGGTCGCTGAACGCCTTGGCCAGCCGGCCGCGGGCCAACGGGGGCGCCGATCGCGGCGCGGCGAGCAGCCGGCTCGCGTGGCTGACCGGATCCTCGGCCGGGGGCGGGGTGACGGTTCTGGCGGGCGTGGATGCCACCGCCGCCGGAGCCGGACGTGGCTGCTGCGCGGTGGCGGGGAGGATGACGCTCCCGTCGGCTTCGTGGTGTGTCGGCGCGTAGCCCGCTTCGCGCAGGGCCGCCAGCGTGCTCGCGGCGTCCATTGTGGACGTCAGCACGGTCGGGGCGACCGCGCGCAGGCCGAGTTTCGCCAGTTTCCGGTGCGCGGCGATCTCGGCGAGCGTGGCCGGGTCCTGGCCGATGACGACGCTCGCGACCTCCGTCACGCGGACCTCGCCGTGCCGCCTCGCGACGTCGTTGACGAGGTAGATCAGCGGCTGCGGGAGTTCGCCCTGCGCGATCGAACCCAGCTCGTCGAGCAGGGTTTCGGCCGTGGCGCCCTGGTCGAACGCGCGCCGGACGGTCGCGGGCGTGAAGCGCCAGCTGGTCGCGGTGCCCTGTGCCTCCCGGTCGGCGACGCGGTCGAGCAGGGCGGTGAGCCGGGTGCCGGGCGAGCCGGGCACGATCGCGGTCAGGTCGGTGCCGAACAACGCGGTCGTGCGCGCACGGGACACGAGCGCTTCGACGGCGCGCCGCAGCTGCTCCTCGTCGGTCTGGACGTGGTCGAGCGCTCGCCCGACCGTGGACAACGCCCCCGACGCGAAGACGCCGAGCAACTCGCCTTCCGCAAAGACCGCTTGAAGGTTCTCGTCCAGCTCCTCCTCGTCCAGCATCGGCGCGCGCCACTCGGCCAGCCGGACGAACGCGGCCTGGTCGGCGATCGCGGTCCCGGGCTCGAGTTCGGCGAGCAACCGGACGGCCAGCTGGCGGTAGCCGGCCGCCACGTCCGTGGCGTCGTGCTCATAAGCGGCCGGGGCCGGGGACCACCAGGCCGTGAGCAGCAGGAAGGCCAGCTCGGCCTGCTCCGGCCTGGCGAACTCGTCGTTCGGGACCAGTCCCAGTGGCCGGGGCGGTGCCTTGCGGCCGCGACCGGAGGGAGCCGGGCCGGTCTCCTCGGCCACCAGCAGCCGTGTTTCGAGGAGCAGATCCAGCGCGAGCTCGATTTCGGGGACCGAAGCGCCGGTGTCCTTGGCGAGCTTTTTGATCAGCCTGGCACCGACGTTGCCGTCCTTGAGCAGGGGCAACGGTTCCGCGGCGGCCGCGTCGAGGGTGGCGGTGGCCCGGTCGAGCAGCCGCAACGTCGCCGCCGACGCCAGCGTGTCGGTGTGTTCGGCGTCGCCCGGGCTGGTGGGGAGTTCGGGCTTGTCCGGGGCGAACGGCAGGTGATAGTCCGGTCCACGCAACGCGAGCGAGACTTCGAGGGCCATGTAGCCGGTGCCGACGTAGGTGCTGAACAGCAGCGCGCGCTCGAAAGCCCAGGTCATGGCCGAGACCGGGGTCAGGCCGTCGATGCTCAGGTCCTCCGCGTCGGGACCGTTGGCGGCGATCTCGGCGAGCGTGGCCCGTGCCTTCGCGGGCGCGGTGGCGACCAGTTCCCGGATCCGGTCGCCGTCGCGGTAGAACGCGACCAGGTTCTCCAGGAGTTCGCGTTTCGTCCCGGTCTGCGGAAGACCCAGCGTGCCACTGAGCCGCCGGAGATCCGGGTTGCCCAGGTTCTGGAGCATGTCGGCCATGGACCGGCCGAGCCCGTACTGTCCGTAGCCCTCGGCGTGCAGGACTTCGGGGAGCACCACGCCTTCGTCCTCGCGCCAGGCCAGCGCCCTGTCCCGCAGCCCATCCACAATGGACTCGACGGTCGCGGGGTTCGTGCCGAGCCACCGGGCGACCTCCTTGATGGGCGCGGGGTCGTGGCCGAGCGCGAAACACAGCTGAACGGCGTGCAGCACCTGGACATACGGGGTGGGCAGCGGCCCGATGGCGTCCGACAGCGACGAACTCGACAGCAGCCTCGCGGCGAGCACGTCGAGCCGGCGGGGCCACGGTGGCAGCAGAGTGTCCGGCCGGTGCTGCAGTACGGTTGCCAGCTGCTTCTCGTCCAGCCCCGCGAGCCAGTCGAGCAGGTCTTCGGTGCCGCTTACACGCATGCCCCGAGGCTAGTGGGCGGGCGGCCGGGCAGGACGGCACGGGGTGGTGGCGTTCCCGGCCTCGGTCATGTGTGCGAGAAATTGGCGGGACGCCCCGGATTCAGTGGTCGTTTTCGCGGTTTCCGGATGCCGATTCACGCACTGATCAACGATCCGGAAAAGAACGGCCGGGCACGAATTCGGTCAGCGTTCGCAGGCGACGCCGTCGTGGTCGGCGTCGAGCGCCGGTCGATAGCCTGGCTCACCGAGGTGTAACGGCGCGGCGCCCGCCGCCTTCGCCGCCGCGCAGTTCTTGTAGTAGACGCCGGGGTCCGGCTTCGGTGCGGGGGCGGGCTGTTCCGTCGTTTCCGGTCGGGGCGGGGCCGCTTGGGTACTCGGCGCCGGTTCGGTCTTCGGCGCGGGCTGTGGCGTGGGCGTCGCGACGGGCGCCGGCGCGTCGATCACGCCGTTGCACGGCGGTCCCCACAGGCCGCTGCCCGCCTGGTGCGCGGCCTTCTCGGCGGCTTCCAACGGGGCCAGCGCCGCGTCGGTGGCGTACTTGGCGTACCCGCCTTTGAGGGCCGCGGTGGCGTAGTCCGTCCCGTCGGCGAGGGTGAGCGCGACGCCGCGCGCGGTCTGCGTGCCGAGCTTGACGACCTTGCCGACCAGCAGGTTCTTCGTCCAGGCCAGGGTTTCACCCGAGTAGCAGCCGGTACCCGTCACCGGTGCCACGAGCCCCAGTACGCGCAGGGTCTGCTGGGTTCCGTCGCTGCCGGTGACCGCCAGCGTCGCGGTGTCGAGCGCCGAAGTGACCGTGTAGGTGACCGGGGCGGGCGGCGCGGTGGTCACGGTCGGGGCCGGGGCCGGGGCGGCCGCGAGGGTCGGTGTCTGCTCCGGAGTCTTGCCGAAAATGGCGCCGAGGATGAACAGGACCAGGAAAACGCCAAGCGTGACACCGATCCACTTCGGAATCCGTTTTTTCGGGCGCGTTCGGCCAGGGGAGGTGGGGTGCATTGGCGGACCTCGTTCCTCGTTCCGTCTGCCGGTGCTTTCGTGTTCGCACCGATCGGCGTTACGCGCCGAACGGGAAGATTCCCCGGGCGTCACGGTTTTGTCACGGATCGGGAATTGACGGGAAAAGCGGTGACGCGGTGATCACGCGGTCGATAGTCCGGAGAGTCGTTTGAGGAGAAGGTGCTTGGTATGTCCGCACTGTTCGAACCGCTGATCCTCGGCCGCGATGGTCGTTTCCCGGCGCGTGCGTCCGATTTCACCGTGCTCGAACTCGGCGTCACCGGCCTGCGTCCGGGGCGGGTCGTCGAGGTCGGCGCCGTCCGGATCGGCCGGGACGGCGCGGTGCTGAGCGAGTTCTCGACCCTGGTCGATCCCGGGCACGGTGTGTCACCGGGGTGGACGGCCGCCCACCGGATCACCCGCGCGGAGCTCGACGGCGCCCCGGGCTTCGGTGACGTGCTCGGGCCGCTGCTCGACCTGTGCCGCGGCAGTGTGGTCGTCGCGCACGACCTCCCGCTCGTCCAGGCGTTCCTCGAGGCGGAGCTGGCCAGGGCCGGTGTCCTCCCGACGGGGCTGCCCGGGATCTGCGTGATGGACGCCGTACGGCGGACGGTGCGCCTGCCCAACTACCGGCTCGGCACGGTCGCCGGGGCGCTGGGGATCGACGCGTTTCCCGCGCACCTCGCCGCGAGCCGGGCCCATGTGACCGGGCGGGTACTGACGACCTTGATCGCCACGCACGGCCTGCTGCTCGCTAGCCCGCCGGAGTTCCCGGAACTGCCTCGTTTCGGCGCGCGGCGTTCACCGGTGCGCCGGGCCGAGGCCGGGGCACCGGAGCCCGGCTGGATGGCGAACGTCGTCGAGCGCGTGGCGACCGGCCCGGCCGACGACACCGCCGACCGGGCCTACCTGGACCTGCTCGCCGAGGCCGTCGCGGACGAGTACCTGTCGCCGGAGGAGGTACGGGCGCTCGCGGCGCTGGCCGCCGAGGCCGGTCTGTCCGAAGTGGACGTACAGCGCACGCACACCGCGTTCGTGAGCGCACTGCGCGCGGTGGCCGAGGGCGACGGCGTGGTCACCGGCGCCGAGCAGCGGGCGCTGGGACAGATCGCCGAAGCGCTGGGAGTGCCGGAGGTGGTCGAGGGCCTGCGCCTCACCGGTGCCGGGGGCAGGCCCGCGCGCGTCCTGGTGATCGGTGCTTCCGCCGACGCCGATCGGCTGCGTGCGGCGGTGCTCGCCGAGGGCGTCCAGCTCGCCCAGCGGCTGACGGCGACGGTCACCCATGTCGCGTACGACGCCGGTGCGCGGGGTGAGGAATCGCGGCTGGCTCGCGCCCGGGAGCTGGGTGCCGAGGTCATGGAGCTGACGGCCGCCCCGGCGGCGCTCGGCCTGGAGCCCGCTACGCCGAGCCTGGTCGCTACGCCGAGCCCGGCTGCCACACCACGCCCGGCTGCCGCGCCGAGCCCGGCTGCCGCGCCGCGGACGCCCGCGCCCCAGCCGGTGCCGCGTCCGTCCGTCCGGCCCGAACCCGTGCCGGACGGCGTGTCCCGCCCTTATCGGCAGGGGCTGCTGGTCGGTGGCCGGTGCCTGCTGGCGGTGGGGCTGGTTCTCATGTTCGTGACGGTCGTCGCGCTGTTCGCCGGGTCCGGTTTCGCCGGTGGGCTGATCGTGGGCCTGATCGGCGTCGGACTGTTCCTCGGCGGCTGGTGGGTGGCCGAGGAGGGAAGGGGCGCCGCCTAGTCCTCACCGACGGTTTTCGGCGGCGGGAAACGGATTTCGTTGCGGTCGATCTTGGCGTTCGCGGCGGCGAGCAGGTCGATGCCGAGGCTGTTGGCGAGCTGGACGAGGTAGAGCGTGACGTCGGCGATCTCGTCGAGGACGTTCGCCTCCAGCTCCGGATCCGAGCGCCAGTCCGTCGCTTCCTCGGGGGTGAGCCACTGGAACAGCGAGATCAGTTCACCCACCTCGCCGGACAGCGCCATGGTCAGGTTCTTCGGCGTGTGGAACGGCTCCCAGGCGCGGGCGGCGGCGAAGTCTCGCAGGCGCTGGGTCAGGTCTTCGAGGGTCACCGCACCTGCCTATCACCCCGGGAAGGCGGCCGGTGAGGCGGTCACCCGGCGTATCCGCGTTACTCCAAGAAGAGTACGCGGTTGGCGCACACGTCCGCGCGATCGGGTAAGGCAGACTGAGGCGCGTGAACTCCCCGGCGGATCTGCGTGCCTACCTGCGTACTTTGGACGCGGAGACGCTGGTCGAGCTGCTGTGCGGGCAGGCCGATCGTGACCCTGAGTTACGGCATTCACTCGAACTGCGGGCGGTCACTCAGGGGAGTGACGTCGCCGAGGCGCACCGCCTGCTCGACACCGCGGTCGGCGGTGGCAACGTCGACTACGGCGCCAAGATCGGCGCGGTGCTCGACACTCTGCAACGCCTTCTCGACGCCGGGAGCAGTGCCGATCTCGCACCGCTGGCCCGGCGCACGGTGGACGACATCGGGGAGACCCTCCAGCGGTCCGGGGACCACTCCGGCGAACTCGCCGACCGGCTCGACCGCGCGGTCGAGCTGTACGCGCGGGCGTGCGCCGCCCGGCCGCCGGACCCCGAACGGCTGGCCGACTGGATTCTCGAGGCCGTGTTCGCCGGGCAGGGCGGGCCGACGATCGAACTCGCCGACTTCGCCTCCGCGTTGGGGGAAAAGGGACTTCTCCGCATCAAGTCCACTGTGGACGAACAGCTCGCGGACGGCGGGGCCGGGCGGCGCCGGGACGTCGCCGAGCGGTTGCGGGAGGAACTGGCCGAGGTGCGTGGCGACGTCGACGGGCTGGTCGCGCTGCTGTCCGCGAAACCGCCGAGGGTCGAGACCAGCCTCAAGATCGTGCGGGTCCTGCGCGCCGCGGGCAGGCACGGCGAGGCCATCGCGCACGCGGCCAGAGCGCTCGCCCTGGACAAGCCGGAACCGGAACCCGAGCCGGAGGACGAGACGGTTTCCTTGCGTCGCAAGGAGTTCGACGCCGATCCGAACCGGCACACCTATGCGGCGCTGCGCACCGCCGCGGTGGCCGCGGGCCGGTGGGCGGCGCACCAGCGTGCCGCGTCGGCCCGCCTTCGGGAGCTCGCCCGTGCGGGGGAGCAGGGAGCGGACGAGTTCGCGCACGTCCTGCTCGCCGAGGGGCGGGTGGACGAGGCCTGGCATGCCTGCGTCCGCTTCGGCGCGTCGCCAGGGCTTCGTTTCGAGCTGGCCGAACTGCGGTCCGCCGAGCATCCGGCGGACGCGATCCCGGCGTATCGGGCGCGGATCGGGGAGCTGATCGAGCGCAGGGACCCGCAGTCCTATCGCGAGGCCGCCCTTCGGCTGCGAAAGCTGCGTACGTTGCATCGGCGCGCGGGCAGCACCGACGAGTTCACGGAGTACCTCGGTGAGCTCGTGGAGACGCATCGGCGCAAGACGCGGTTGATCGCGGAAGTGCGGGCCGCGCGGATCGCGCTGCCGAAGCCGCGCGCCGCTCAGCCCGCGACCAGCTGAAACGGGTCCTGTCGCGGTCACGAACGGCGCCCGAGGACGGCGGCCGGGCGGGGCGGTGCAAACATGTCCGCCATGAGCCCGGTGAGTCGTGCCCGCAAGATCGCTGCCCAGCCCACAGCGCCCAGCCTGAACGGGGTGTTCAAGGACGTCCTCCGGGACTTCTCGGCGCTCGGCGCCGACCCCGGCGCGTTCGACGTGGAACTGCTCGCGTCGGAGGTGCTCGGGCAGTGGTGGGATCTGCCGCTGGAGGAGGACCAGGAGCCGCTCGGGTTCGAACTGATCGCGTTCGCCCAGCGCAAGATCACCCCGGGGGCGGCCGCGCTGCTGGCGGCGTTGCGAGGCGTGGCGGAGACGCCCGAGGAACGCGACGCGGCGGCCGAGGCGCTCGCGGTCGTGCTGGGGCGGGGCATCCCGGAGCCGGAGTGGGCGGCCGCGGTGGGCGAGGTGAAGGTCGGCGAATGCTGGCGTACCGGCGATGTCTACGGCGACGAGGCGTCGCTGCTGTGTGTGTTCTCGCGCGGTGAACTGGAGCACGGCCTGCTGGCGCTGCTCGACTTCGCCGACGGCGGCCGGGTCCGGGACCTCGTGGTCATCGACGAGCCCCGGGAGGTGCTGGCGGAGATGCGCGAGCAGGCCACGACGGAGCCCGAGCTCGTGTTGCTGTCCCAGGTCGAGCCCGCCGAGGCGCACCGGTTGCTCGCGGACGGTCTCGCCGCGACCGACGTGCTGGAGGAACCGGACGTCAGCGAGGACTACGCCCGCTTCCACGCCATCGCGCTGACCTGGTGCCGTTCGCTGCCCGATCCCGCGCCGGCGCCGGAGACGCCCGAATGGGCCGAGGAGACGCGCGAGGCGGTGGTCGAGGAGTTCGTCGCGCAGAGCGGGATCGAAGACACCGGCGCCGCGCGGGCATTGGCTCGGCTGCTGGTCGACCACGGGTGCGCGGCCGAGCCGTCGGCGCCGTTGCGGGTCGGCCCCGAGAAGCTCGCGCGGTTCCTCGAACTGGTGCTGGACGGGGAGTTCGAGCTCGACCCGGACCACCAGGACGCGCTCGCTCCGGTGCTGCTGGCCTGGACGACGTGGGCCGCGGCGCGGGCCGGGCTCGGTGAGCAGGCGGTGGTCACGCTGGTCGACGCCGTGACGGAGTATCTCGACGAGTACGCGACCGACGACTCCGCGCTCGATGCCTATCTGGACGGTTCCGAGGAACTGGAGGACCCGGCCGAGCTGGCCGAGGCGCTCGACCGGCGGATGTTCGCGGTCCCGTCCCTGTCGACCGTGATCGGCGACGAGGAGGTCGATCTGGAGCCGACGGATCCGGAGCAGCGGCGGCTGCTGGTGATCGGGGAACACCCGGAGTACCACGAGTCGCTCGCTTCGGACACCTTCGACGGCGCGCCCCGGGTGCGCCTCGAACTCAAGACCGCGCTCGTCGACCAGCTGTGGGAGAACGAGCCGCCGGAGGCGTGGGCGGCGGCGAGCAGGCTGCGGGAGAACGGTCTGGAACGCGAGGAGATCCTCGACCAGCTGGTGGACGTGCTGGCGGGTCAGCTGCAGGAGACCGGGCCGGACCGCCTGGACTACGACGTCGACGGCTACCGCAAGGCACTCGATCAGGTGAACTGACCCAGCCGCCCAACAAGGCGCTGACCAGGGAATTCTTTCCAGAAAGCCGACGAACAGGGGTCGGGCTCCGCGGTCGCGGAGCCCGACCTTTCTTGTCTTCCCCTTCAACTCTGTCTAGTCTGTCTAGATGCAGGGTGACAGGTGGCAGGTCCAGGACGCGAAACAACGACTCAGTGAACTGTTGCGCAGGGCTGAGGAGGGTCCTCAGTTCGTCACCAAGCACGGGGAGGAGGTGGCCGTGGTGATCGATGTCAGGTTTTTCCGTGAGCTCACCGGAGCTGAGCGTGGCGTGGACTTCAAGCTCGCACTGGCACCTCACCACGCGGTGGAAGGGGAGGCATTGGCGGACGTGCTGGAGGAGGTGGCGGCGGAACGGGCGGAGGAACTGCCGCGAGAGGTGGCACTGGAGGTGGGGGAGTGAGTTTTCTCCTCGACACGAACATCGTGTCCGAGGCCAGGCGGCGAACGTGGAACCCGGGGTTCGCCCAGTGGTGGGGAAGCGTGCCGTCGAGCGGGCTCTATCTGAGCGTGCTGACGATCGGCGAGATCGAGAGGGGGATTCACAAGCTGAGGCAGCGGGGCGGTGCGGACCACGAACGGGCCGAGGCGCTGGGGACGTGGCTGGACGGACTCGGCCGTCAGTTCGCCGACCGGATTCTCGCCGTCACGGCGGAGATCGCGACCGAGTGGGGGCGCCAGGCGGCGCCGCGACGAGTACCGGCGATCGACGGGCTTCTCGCGGCCACCGCGCGCGTGCACCGGCTGACGCTCGTGACGCGCAATGTGGCGGATGTGGCGGGTACCGGCGTACGGGTGCTCAATCCGTTCAGCTGACCATGGGAGGTGGAACAGGTGAGGTGGAGCAAGGGGTAGGGCGCGTGGCTGTGGCTCAGGTCAGCGGGGCCGCGCGGGTGCCGGTGTTGTCGCTGACGTCGGGTGCCTTCCGATGCCGGTCGCGGAGTGCGTCGTCGAAGTCGACGACGAAGGCGCCGGCCGCCATGGCGACCAGCAGGGTGAGTCCCAGAACCGCGCCGACCCAGGTCACGATGATCGAGAACATCGTCGGCCTCCCTCCAGCTCAGGGTCGTTTCTGCTCCCTTTCAGAGTCGCCGCCCCGGCGACCTGCCGGTATCGGCCAACCGGTTACAGGTCAAGGTGGCTTTCTCGGCCGATCGGCCGAGAAAACGCCGGAACGTCGGGGAAGGGCGACGGATGGTGCCCGTGCGTTCGCCCACGGTGCGAACATTCGTGCAGCCGGGTGACCCCGCCGGTCACCGGAGTAACGGGGCGGTCCGCCGAAAGCCGGGCGCGTGCACTCCGGCTTGCCCGGCCCGCGTGGTACGCCCGACGGCGACGCGCCTCTGCGTAGGGGCGCGCCCTGTCGGCTCGTGCCCCGCAGGAGCGGGCGCGGGGCTGCGGAACGCGCCAGTGCGGGGGGAAGGACTGGAGGGCGAGGGAGGGGTGGGGGGCGGGGCGGGGGTCAGAGTTTGCGGAGCCGGACGCGGTTGATGGTGTGGTCGGCGTCCTTGCGGAGGACGAGGGTCGCGCGGGGCCGGGTGGGCTTGATGTTCTCCATCAGGTTGGGTTCGTTGATGGTGCGCCAGAGGTGGCGTGCCTCGGCGCGGGCCTCGTCGTCGGGGAGACCGGCGAAGTGGTGGAAGTGCGAGGCCGGGTCGGCGAACGCGGTGTGGCGCAGCTTGAGGAAGCGTTCGACGTACCAGTGCTCGATGTCGTCGATGTGCGCGTCGACGTAGATCGAGAAGTCGAAGAGGTCCGAAACGGTGAGCCGGGGGCCGGGCTGCAGGACGTTCAGGCCCTCGAGGATGAGAATGTCCGGCTGCTGCACGACCTGTTCGCGGTCGGGGAGGATGTCGTAGGCGAGGTGGGAGTACACCGGGGCGCTGACCCGTTCGGCCCCGGACTTGACCTCGGTGACGAAGCGCAGCAGGGCTCGCCGGTCGTAGCTTTCCGGGAAACCCTTGCGGTGCATGATCCCGCGGCGCATGAGCTCGGCGCGCGGGTAGAGGAAACCGTCGGTGGTGACGAGGTCCACGCGCGGGTGATCCGGCCAGCGGGCGAGCAGGGTACGCAGGATGCGGGCGGTCGTGGACTTGCCGACGGCGACGCTCCCGGCGATCCCGATCACGTAGGGGGCCTTGGTGCTGCGGCAGTCCTCGCCGAGGAACGTCGTGGTGGCCTCGTACAGCCGTTGCCGGGCGGCGACCTGGAGGTTGATCAGCCGGGACAGCGGCAGGTACACCTCGGCCACCTCGGCCAGATCGACCTGCTCCCCGAGGCCGCGCAGCTTGACGAGCTCGTCGGCGGTCAGGGGCAACGGGGTCGAGCTCCGCAGCTCTCGCCACTGTTCCCGGTGAAGCTCCACGTAAGGGCTGAGCTCGCGGACCCGTGACATGCACACTCCTCGGCCGTCGCCTGCGCTGGCGCCGAAATAACGCGCTATCAACGGTAGGGCTTACCGCGCGTGAACGCGCTGTGATGTGGTGCACGCCGCTTGTGGCGTCGAGACGCGGTCAGCGCGCCGAGGGGACCTGCCGGGTACCGAAAACCTCGTCCCAGGCGGCCGCGACCTGCCGGGCACACGAGGCGGGTTCGACGCCGCCGACACCGGTACCAAGCCCCGGCATCGCGATCGTGTCCACGAGATCACACAGCCTGCCCTGGTCGACCCGGCCGTCCCGCCACTGCTGGAACACCGCCCGCGCCGCGAGATAGGGGTGCACGGTGTCCGCGGGGAGGTGCTCGCCGGGTTCCCGCATCGTCGGCGCGCTGATCAGCCACGCCGGGGCGGCTTCCCCGGTGGGGACGACGACGGCCTCCCCGATCGGCAGTTCCCCGCCGTGGAAGGCCAGCACGGCACTGCGGACGCTCTGCTCGACCCCGGGGAACGCCCTGGCGTAGACGGCGTCGATCCCGCCGCGCATCCAGCCGTAGGAGTTCGCGGGGCTGACCACGGCCTGGGCGAGCACGTCGAGCACCGACCCGCGATGCACCCGGACCGTCCCGTCGACGGCTTCCGCCGCGGTGGTCCAGGCGGTGGCGAGGGGTTCGTCGACGGCGCACAGCACCAGTTCCGGGGTGCGTGAGGAAGCCGGAGGACCGATGCCCTCGCGGCCGGTGTGGGTGCCTGAGTCGGCGGTCACCCGCCTAGCATGGCAAAAAACGCCACCCGGCGTAACCGGTTTGCATACCGGCTGTCCGAGTGAAAGTGGCCACTCCGGTGACGTCCGGGAGACATCGCGGTGACCGGACGACGTGGCTGCGACGAAGTGCTTCCGGGTACTGCGTAGCCTGGCGGCGTGGCAAGGATCGCGTATTTCGGCCCTCAGGGCACGTTCACCGAACAGGCCGCGCGGGTGCTCGCCGCCGGCGACGAACTCGTACCGGCCGAAACCATCCGGCTGGCGCTCACCGCGGTCCGCCACGGCGAGGCCGACGCCGCCTGCGTCCCGGTGGAGAACTCGGTGGAGGGCGCGGTCACCGCGACCCTCGACGGCCTGAGCGACGCCGACCCGCTGGTCGCCGTCGCCGAGGCGATCCTCCCCGTGCACTTCAGCGTGCTGAAACGGCCGGGCACCACGGAGATCCGGACGGTGGCCAGTCACCCGCACGCGCTCGCACAGGTCAGGGACTGGCTGGAGGCGAACCTGCCCGGCGCCACCCCGGTCGCGTCCTCGTCGACGGCGGCCGCCGCGGTCGGCGTGCACGCGGGCGACTTCGACGCCGCCGTGACCGCCCCGGTCGCGGTCGAGCACTACCCGCTCGAAGTCGTCGCCACCGGCGTCGCCGACGTGTCCGACGCGCGGACCCGCTTCCTCCTGGTCCGCAAACCGGGCGAGCTGCCCGAACCCACCGGCGCCGACCGCACCTCGATCGTGGCGGCCGCGGTGAACCGGACCGGCACCCTCGCGGAACTGCTCACCGAGCTGGCCTCGCGCGGGATCAACCTCACCCGGCTCGACGCCCGCCCCACCCGCGACAACTTCGGCGAGTACCGGTTCTTCATCGACTTCGAAGGGCACGTCGCCGAGCCGCGGATCATCGACGCGCTCGCCGCGCTGCGCCGCCGCTGCCGCAACCTGCGCTTCCTCGGCTCGCACCCGCGCGCCGACGGCATCCGGTCCACGATCGAGCCCGGCGCCGACAACGACAGCTTCCTCGACGCGACGGCCTGGGTCGACGCCGTCCGGAAGGGGGACCTCGCATGAGGCTCCTGCTCGTCCGGCACGGCCAGACCGAGGGCAACATCCGGGGCGCGCTCGACACCGCGCTGCCCGGCCCGCCGCTCACCGAACTCGGCCGGGAACAGGCGCGCAGCCTCGCCATCCGGCTGGCAGACGAGCCGATCGTCGCGGTCTACGCCTCGCAGGCCGTCCGCGCGCAGCAGACCGCGGCGCCGCTCGCCGCCGTGCTCGGCCTCGACGTCCGGGTCGTCGAGGGCGTCAAGGAGATCGACGCCGGTGACCTGGAGAACCGCACCGACCAGGAGTCCATCGGGATCTACCTGAAGACCGTCGGTCAGTGGATCCAGGGCGACCTGACCCCCGCGATCCCCGGCGGGGAGACCGGCGAACAGGTCCGCGCCCGGTTCCTCGGCGCGGTCGCGACGCTGCGGGCGGCGCACGAACGGACCGACCCCGACGGCACCGTCGTGCTGGTCAGCCACGGTGGCGCGATCCGGGTCTGTGCCGAATGGCTCGCTTCGAACGTCCGGCCCGAGGTCGCCAACAGCGCGCTCATCCCCAACACCGGCATCGTCGAACTCGAAGCCGTGCCGTCCGGCTGGCGGTGCCGGACCTGGGTGGACACGGTCATCTGAACGCGGCGGTGGGCCACGGCTCCCGCCGGTAGGCGCTGTCCCAGAACAGCCATTCGTACTCGCACGCGCGGGTGAACGCGGCGAGCATCCGGGCACGGGTCGCCTCGTCGGCCGAGGCCGCCGCGCGATCCACCGCTTCGCGGCAGGTGCGCACCGCGGTCTCGAAGTCCTCGTCGGCGTAGGTGTCGATCCACGCCCGGTACGGGTTGTCCGCCCCGTCCGGCAGGCGCCCCAGGATGTCCGAGCCGACGTGCTGGTAGATCCAGAAACAGGGCAGCAGCGCCGCCAGCAGTTCCGGGTAGCCCGCCGACTGGGCCGTGGCGAGCAGGAACGAGGTGTAGGCGAGGCAGGTCGGCGAGGTTTCGATCGCCGCGAGATCGTCCTCGCCGAGCCCGAACCGGGTGAAGTACCCCTCGTGCAGCGCCCGCTCGACGACCACGGCCTCCCGCGCGGCGCCCGCGAAGAACGCCACGTCCGCCGGCTCCGGTGCCCTGGCCGCGGCGACGGCCAGCGCGCGGCCGAACCCGATCAGGTAACGCGAGTCCTGCGCGAGATAGAACTGGAACCGGTCCACGGCCAGCGTGCCCGCGGCCAGCTCCTCGTTGAACGGGTGAGTCAAGATCGCTTGTTGTAGGTTCGCGGTGTGCTGCCACGCATGGTCGGAAAATTCCGTCACGTTTACCCCTGTCGCCGGGTGGAAAGTAACCATGGGCGCAACCCCGCGCCGCGGCCGCACGTCTTCACGGTAGGAGTCACCCAGCACAGGGGAGGCGATTGACATGGTACGCAGCAAGATCATCCGTACCGGCGCGATCATCACCGGTGTGGCAGGCGTTCTGGTGCTTTCCGCCTGCGGGCAGGGCGCGCCGGCGGCGTCGAACGCGGCAAGCACGCCAAGCTCCGAGACCCCGTCGACCTCGGCCGCGACGTCGGCGTCCACCAGCCCGAGCAGCGGGTCTTCCCAGCCCAGCAGTCCCCCGGCGCAGCCGGTGGCCGAAGGACACTGCAAGGCCGCCGACGTGAAGCTCTCGTTCGGCCAGGGCGACGCCGGCGCGGGCACGGCGTACCGCCCGCTGGTGATCACCAACACCAGTGGCCACGAGTGCACGATCCAGGGTTTCCCCGGCGTGTCCTACGTGGCGGGCGCAGACGGTCACCAGGTCGGCCCGGCCGCCGCGCGGGACGGGGGCGCCGGTGGCCTGGTCACGCTGGCCAAGGGGCAGAGCGCGACCGCCGACGTCGGGTTCGTCCAGGTCCGTAACTACGACGAGGCCGTCTGCAAGCCCACCGAGGTCACCGGGGTGCGGGTCTACCTGCCCGGCGAAACCGCCTCGAACTTCGTGCCCTCACCGGGCGCCGGCTGCGCCGGCGAGAAGATCCCCGGCAACCAGCTGACCGTGAAGGCCGTCCACAAGGGCTGACCTCAGAGCCGGGCGCACTGCTGCTCGGCCTGCGCGAGGTGGCGCTGTCCGGACAGGTCGTTGAAGTGCAGGCTGAACACCATCCGGCTGACACCGTCGATGTGGTCGGCGAGCGGCTGGTAGGCCGGATCGACCTCGGCGGCGGCCGCGGACAGCTCGCGTGCCGCGGTCATCCGGTGCAACTGCCCGGCGGACATGGTCGTCAGGCTCCGCGAGGCACCGGAACGGGTGGTGTCCGGAATGGCGCCGACCCGGTCGAGCGCGGCACACGCGTCGCGGGCGTCCTGCAGCGCTTCGGCGTGGACCCCCGACAACGCCCAGAGCAGGCCGAACACGCCGCCGCCCACGGCGAACCCGGCGAGTGCGGCCAGCACCAGCGGACGGCGTGACGGGACGTCCCCGGCCCCTTGGCCGGGCTGCCCGGTTTCCCTCGTGCGCATCGCCTGCCTCCCACCGGTGCGGGTGATGCGCTATTCCAGCACCTGAGGCGCGCGTTTTCACTGGTCGGAGTGGACCGCGTGCCCAGCTGAGGCCGATTCGTCATCCAGGGAGAACCGCCGGAACGCGAAAAAGGTGAGCACGGCGACGCCCAGCAGCCCGGCCCCGGAGACCGCGAAGGTCTTCGACGCCGAGCCCAGCGCCTCGGTGAGCACGCCGCCGAGCAACGCGCCGAGCGGGATGGCACCCCAGACGACGGTGCGCCACACGCCGAGCACCCGGCCGAGCAGCGCACCGGGCACCAGGGTGTGGCGCGCGGTCGCGAAGACGACGTTGACCACCACGATCGCGGCCGCGAACAGCCCGAACAGCACCGCGGCCACCACCGGCTGCCGGATCAGGCCCATCCCGCCGAACCCGGCCCCGCAGCAGGCGATCCCGGCCACCAGCACCGCCGGACGGCCCGCGGCCCGCACCATCCGGGGCGCGGCCGCGGCGCCGAGCAGCCCGCCGATCCCGCCGACGAACGCGAACAGCCCGAACGTCGCCTCGCTCAGCCGCAGATCGTCCAGCGCGTAGAGCACGAGCTGGGCCTGCGCCAGCTCGCTGACCAGGCTGAGCAGCCCGGCGACGGCGACCATCCGCAGCAACAGCGGGTGGCCCTTCAGCCAGCGAAGCCCCTCCAGCAGTTCGGTGTGCAGCCGGGTCGGCGGCGCGTCCTCGCCCGCCTCGCGCACGGGTTTCGGCCGGAAGCTGCCGGCCAGCCCGACCAGCAGCGCGGCGGCGAGCGCGAACCCCGCCGACGTCAGCAGGAAGGGGAACAGCGCGAACAACGCGAACGTGGCACTGCCGACCGGTCCGCCGAGGAAGGTTTGGCCGACGATTTCGCACGCCTGGAGCTTGCTGTTGGCGCTTTCCAGCGACCGCTCGTCCACCACCGACGGGATCAGCGCGTTGGCGGCGCTCTCGGCGACCGTTTCCGCGGTCCCGATCAGCAACGCCGCCGCGTAGACCAGCCAGATCGACATGCCGCCCGCGGCGATCAGCACCGTCAGCGCCCCGATCACCACGGCACGCCCGATGTTCGCGAGGATCATCGCGCGGCGGCGGTCGAGGCGGTCCACCAGCCCGCCCGCGATCAGGCCGAACAGCAGCCACGGCAGGAACTGGGTCGCCGACAGGCCGGCGATCAGGACGGGATCGTGGGTGAGGGTGGTCGCGAGCAGCGGGAAGGCGACCTTGGCGATGCCGTCGGCCAGGTTCCCGGCCCCGGTCGAGGACAGCAGCCACCAGAGTCTGCGATTCCCCGTGCCGCCCTGTTCCTCACGCACCGTGCCTCCCCCGCAACGTTCGCGGCCGCCCCCCGGCCACGCGTGACAGTCTGCCAGAGGCGTCGCCCGATGTGGTGGCGTTGTCACGAAGAGTAAGGAAAGCGGAACGGTTGTGCGGTACACCGTGAAATGCCCGCCGGTAACCGCTTCCAACCGTGGATCCGGTACCGCCGCCGGTCAGCCCCAGCCCAGCTCGTGCAGCCGCGCGTCGTCGATGCCGAAATGATGCCCCAGCTCGTGCATCACCGTGACCAGCACCTCCTCGACGACTTGCTCCTCGTCCTCGCACATGTCGAGGATCGGCCGCCGGTAGATCGAGATCCGGTCCGGCAGCACCCCGCCGTAGTCCGAGGTCCGCTCGGTGAGCGCGACGCCGTGGTAGAGCCCGAGGATCGTCGGCTCCTCCTCGTTGAACTCCTCGACCAGCACGACGACGTTGTCCATCGCCTCGGCGAACTCGGGCGGGACCTCGTCCAGCGCCTCGGACACCAGCTCCTCGAAGCGGTGCCGCGTCATCTCGACCGGCATCGTGACCTACCGGCTCGGCTTCGGCGCGGTGCCGCTCGCGGACGGGCCCTCGCCACCCATCGGCGGCCCGTCGCCGTTGCCCTTCGCGGGCGCGTCGCCCGGCGGGCCGCCCTTCACGCTCCCGGTGACCGCCTGCAGCCCGGAGCTGTCGGGCAGCTTCGCGGCGATCTTGCAGTTCACCTTGGTCGACCCGGCGTCCCAGCTCTCCTGTTCACGAAGGTCCCAGCCGAGGCTGAGCTTCTTCGCGGCCAGGTCCGCGCCGTCGGTGTAGGTGGCGGCCGCCTTGACACACTCGGTGTCCAGCCAGGCCTTCTGCTTGTCCTGCGACGGGTAGCCGTCGGTGAACTTCGACTTCAGGTCCAGCTTCGCGATCATCTCGTACGAGTGCGGCTGGGCGCAGTCGATCGGGTCGCCGACGCCCTTGCCGAGCAGGGCGAGGCAGGTGCCCGGCTCCCACACGGCCGACTGGTCCTGGTCCTTCGCCGGACCGGTGGTCGGCTGCAGCTTGCCGCCGGGGCCCGCCCACTGCAGTCCGCAGCGCAGCTGACGGTCCCCGTCGTTCCACTGGGCGGGGGTCGGCCGCAGCAGGTTCGTGGTCAGCCTGCCGTAGGGATCGAGCGCGTGTCCGAGGTACGGCTTGACGTCGGTGGTGCACCGCGTCTGCGCGATCTGCTGCCACTGCTCCAACGCGGGCGAGGGCACGCCGGGCGGGAACTGGGCGCCGACGTCCACGACGCTGGTCACCTCGAACAGGTGCGGCTGCGCGCAGTCGACCTTGTGCGCGTCGGTGGCGTCGGGATTGTCCCAGGTCAGGCAGCTGCCGGGGGGTGAGCTGAACGCTTCCTTCGCGGCCGGGCTGAGCTTGCCCGCGCCGCCGCCGGTGCCACCGCCCGTACCGTCACCCCAGGAAAACGTGACGTTGAGGCCGAGCGCGATGAGGGCACCGACGAACGCCCCGGCCATCACCACACGGGTGCGCAGGGCTTTCACCGGCATTGGGAACCGTTCGGCGTCGGGAGACATCAACGTCCATGATGCCCGCGCCGCGCGCACCTTGCCCGCGGCGGGTGGTTAGTGTGGGTAGAAGGCGATGGCCGGTGATTACGGAGCGCGCATGACGCAGGACAACAACTCGGGGGACTCGGGGGAGCAGCCAGCTCCGGAGCCGACGCAGCGCGGCTCGATGCGATTCCAGGACGAGACGACCAAGCCGCGAGAACCTTCGCTCGCCGAGCAGCGTGCCCGGAAGCAGGCGATCGCGCAGCAGGAACGTGAGGCGGCCGAGGCCGCCGAAGTGGCACGGATCGCCGGGCAGAAGGCGGCGACCAAGCGCAAGATCCTGATCGGCAGCGGGGTGACGGTCGGCCTCGCCGGCCTCGTCGCGACGTTCTACACCGTCGCGCACACCACGAACGTGACCGCGGTCTGCACCGACAAGAACGACGTCGTGCAGGACGACAAATACTGCGACGAGAGGTACGTCACGGCGAACCACGGCTACCACAGCGGCGGGTTCGTCTTCATCCCGATCCCGGGCGGTGGCTACAACAGCTATCGGTACAACTACGGCGGCACCGGCGCGGTCGGTCAGCACGTCAGCGGCGGTACCTTCAACCAGCCCTCCTCGCGCACGAACGTCTCGACCAAGTCGGGCACCTCGGTCCAGCGCGGCGGGTTCGGCATCAGCGGCAAGAGCAGCGGGACCGGCGGCACGGGCGGGACCGGGAAGAGCGGGGGCTCGTAGGTGTACCGGGATTCGGCCGCGCCGCGGCGCGGCTGGCAGCGGATCGTCGAGGAACAGGGCCTTGTCTACGGCACGCCCGCGCGCGACGAATCGGGCAAGGAACGGCCGTACTGGGACGAATCCGTCCACTACGTCTTCGACATGGACGAGATCCTCTCCATCGAGGCCGACGTCGAGCTGCTGCACTCGATGTGCCTTGAAGCCGTCGACAACGTCGTGACGACCGAGGGCTACCAGCGCTTCGGCATCCCCGAGTGGGTCTGGCCGCACATCGCCGAGTCGTGGAAGCGGCAGGACCCGCACGTCTACGGCCGGTTCGACCTGCGCTACGACGGCAAGAGCCCGGCGAAGCTGCTGGAGTACAACGCGGACACGCCGACCACGCTGCTGGAGGCGTCGATCCTCCAGTGGCACTGGAAGACCGACGTGTTCCCGGACGACGACCAGTGGAACTCGCTGCACGAGAAGCTGGTCGAGCGTTGGAGCCTGCTGAAGGACAAGCTGCCCTCGAACGAACTGC
Source organism: Amycolatopsis samaneae (assembly GCF_039541975.1). Taxonomy (NCBI): domain Bacteria; kingdom Bacillati; phylum Actinomycetota; class Actinomycetes; order Pseudonocardiales; family Pseudonocardiaceae; genus Amycolatopsis; species Amycolatopsis samaneae. The sequence goes on along the minus strand of NZ_BAABHG010000009.1, from coordinate 373,758 downwards.
ACTTCACCTGGTCCAGCGCCGATCCCTCCGGCGAGGACCACGTCACCACGGCGTACCTGCAGGAGACCGCGGCCGAGGCGGGCCTGGACACGGTCGGCCTCGCGATCGAGGAGATCGGCTGGGACCCGGTGCTCAAGCGCTTCGTCGACCTCGAAGAGGCGCAGATGGCGACCGTGGTGAAGCTCTACCCGTGGGAATGGGTGGTCGACGAGGAGTTCGGCCGCTTCGCCGTCGAGACGATGCCGCGCACGCTGTGGGTCGAACCGCTCTGGAAGATGCTGCTGTCGAACAAGGCGCTGCTCGCGGTGCTGTGGGAGAACTACCCCGGCCACCCGAACCTGCTGCCCGCGTTCACCGACGACCCCGGCCTGCTCACCGAGTACGTGCGCAAGCCGAAGCTCGGCCGTGAGGGCGCGAACGTGCAGATCGTCGCGACCGGGTACGAAACGCAGACCGACGGCGTGTACGGCGCCGAGGGTTACGTCTACCAGGCGTTCGATCCGCTGCCCGAGTTCCAGGGGTACCGGCCGGCGCTCGGGGCCTGGATCGTCGGCGACAGCGCCGCCGGGCTGGGGATCCGCGAGACCGGCGGGCTGGTGACCGACGACGGCGCCGCGTTCGTGCCGCACCGGATTCCCGACGCGGGGGCCTGACCACGGTCGACGCCGGTGGGCCCCGGTTCGTGACGGTGCCGGGCGAAAGGCACAATCTGGACGAAGCGACGTCCACGCCGCCCGGCATCGACACCTCTGGGAGAACCCGTGACGACCACCGTTGCGCTGTCCGCCACCTTCGGCTCCGACCTCGTGCGGGGTATCGGCGCCATCCTGCTCTACGGCATGATCGGCCTGCTGCTCATGTTCGCGGGGTTCTACGCGATCGACTGGACCACGCCGGGCAAGCTGTCGAAGCTGGTCCAGGAGGGCAAGCCCAACGCCGTCATCGTCACCGCGTCCGGGCTGCTGTCGATGGCGTTCATCGTCGTCGTCGCGATCTTCAACTCGGCCAGCGACCTGACCGAGGGCCTGGTCACCTCGCTGGTCTACGGCCTGCTGGGGATCATCGTCCAGGTCGTCGCGGTCCGGCTGCTGGAGTGGGCGACCCGCATCGACGTGGGCAACACGATCGAGAGCGACAAGTTCGCGCCCGCGACCATCGTGGTCGCCGCCGCGCACCTCGCGCTCGGTCTCGTGGTCGCGGTCGGGATTTCCTGATCTGCTGACCGGGTGGGATTCCCACTAGCGTGGGACCCATGCGCCTGCTCAGGACGCCGGAGGACAGGTTCACCGACCTGCCCGGCTTCGCCTTCGAACCACGGCATGTAGATCTTCCCGACCCGCACGGCGGCCTGATCAGAGTGGGCTACGTCGAGGCGGGACCCGCCGACGGGCCCGTGGTGCTCCTGCTCCACGGCGAGCCGAGCTGGTCCTACCTGTACCGCACGATGCTCCCGGTGCTGGCCGCCGCCGGGCTGCGCGCGATCGCGCCGGACCTGGTCGGGTTCGGCCGGTCGGACAAGCCCGCCGAAATCGTCGACCACAGCTACGCCCGGCACGTCGGGTGGATGCGCGCGTTCGCCTTCGAGGCGCTCGGCCTGCGGGACGTGACGCTGGTCGGGCAGGACTGGGGCGGGCTCATCGGCCTGCGGCTGGTCGCGGAGAACCCGGACCGGTTCGCCCGCGTCGTCGCCGCGAACACCGGCCTGCCGACCGGCGACACCGACATGCCGAAGCTCTGGTGGGCCTTCCACGACGCCGTCGAGAACGCGCAGGTCCTCGACATCGGCCGCTTCGTGCAGTCCGGGTGCACGACGAAACTGTCCGAAGAGGTGCGGGCCGCCTACGACGCGCCGTTCCCGAACGAGATGTACAAGGCGGGCCCGCGCGCGATGCCCGCCCTCGTGCCGACCCGGCCGGACGACCCGGCGTCGGAAGCGAACCGCGCCGCCTGGCGGACGCTCACCGAGCTGGACCTGCCGCTGCTGTGCGCGTTTTCCGACGGCGACCCGATCACCGGTCCGATGGCCCCGGTGCTGCGGCGGTCGATGAAGGGCGCGCAGGGGCTCGACCACCCGACGATCCAGGACGCGGGCCACTTCCTCCAAGAGGACGCGGGCGAGCTCCTCGGCGAACACGTCGCCCGCTTCGTCCGGTCCTGACGTTCCGTGGGGGCCTCCTTGAGGGACTCCAGGTCCCTCAAGGAGGCCCCCACGGACCTTCGCTTCAGGAAAGCGCGGCCTGGGCGGCGGCCAGGGAGTCGACGAGGATGTCCAGGCCTTCCTGGGCCTCCTCGGCGGTCAGCGTCATCGGCGGCGCGATGCGCAGGACGTTGCCGTGCAGCCCGCCCTTGCCGACGAGCAGCCCGCGCCGCTTGGTCTCCTCCAGCACCCGCCCCGCCGCGCGCACACTCGGCTCCGTGCCGCCCGGCTCGACCAGCTCGACGCCGATCATCAGGCCCTTGCCCCGCACCTCGCCGACGAGCGGGCTGTCCGCCGCGCGCAGCCCGGACAGCAGCTGCTCGCCGCGGGCGGCGGCGTTGGCCTGCAGATCGTGGTCGGCGATGTAGTCGAGCACCGCGGTGGCACCCGCCATCGAGACCGGGTTGCCGCCGAAGGTCGAGAACGAGTTCGCGGTGAAACAGTCCACCAGGTCGCCGCGCGCCACGACACCGCCGACCGCGAGCCCGTTGCCGAGGCCCTTCGCGAACGTCATCGCGTCCGGCGTGACGTCGTGCGCGCCGATACCCCAGAAGTGTTCCCCGGTACGGCCCCAGCCGGTCTGGACCTCGTCCGAGATGAACAGCACGCCGTAGGAGTCGAGGACCTCCTTCATCGCCTTGAACAGGCCGTCCGGCGGCAGGCTGAAGCCGCCCACGCCCTGCACCGGCTCGGCGATCATGCAGGCGACGTCGCCCGCGGTCGCGGTTTCCAGTACGTCGACGAGGTCCGCGACGCACGCGTCGATGTAGGCGGCGTCGGAGAGGTCACGGAACGGGCTCCGGTAGCGGTAGCCGCCGTGCACGTAGTTCACCTTGACCGGGCTCAGCGCCGAAGCCGACCAGCCGCGGTTGCCGGTGATCGCGACCGTCGCGAACGAGCGGCCGTGGTAGGAGTTCCGCAGCGCGAGCACCTGGTTGCTGCGGCGGTACTGCGTCGCGAGCATCAGCGCGGTGTCGTTCGCCTCGCTGCCGGAGTTGGTGAAGAACACCTTCGCGTCCGGGATCCCGGACAGCTTCGCGATCCGCTCGGCCAGCTCGACCTGCGAGCGGATCAGGTACAGCGTCGAGGTGTGCAGGATCCCGGTGTCGAGCTGCTTGCGCACGGCGTCGCTGATCTCGGCGACGTCGTAGCCCATCGCGTTGGTGAGTACGCCGGCGAAGAAGTCCAGGTACGTCTTGCCGGACCCGTCGATCACCCGGCGGTCGCGGCCCTGCACGATCTCGATCGGCTCCTCGTAGAGCAGTCCCATCCAGGTGGGCATGACGGCCCTGTGCCGGGCGAGCAGATCCGCTTCGGTCATCGTCGCTCCTCATCCTCGTCGCTTGCTCGGAGTATGGGGAGCGGGGGAAACCGCGGACAACGATCAGACTGTCGGGTTGTCGAAGCCGGGCCGCACAGTGTGTATGCGGTATGAGTTCCGCACGCCAAGGCGACTACTCTCATCTCTCGTGATTGACCCCAGGACCCTGCGCGAAGACCCGGAAGCCGTGCGCGCGTCGCAGCGCGCCCGTGGCGAGGACGAAGGAGTGGTCGACAAGCTGCTCGGCCTCGACTCCCGCCGCCGGTCCGCGATCGCGGCCGCGGACAAGCTGCGCGCCGAGCAGAAGTCGCTGGGCAAGTTGATCCCGAAGGCCTCCGGCGAGGAGAAGGCCGGCCTGCTGGCGACGGCCAAGGACCTCTCCGCCCAGGTCAAGACCGCCGAGGCCGAGCAGAACGAGTCCTCGGAGGAGTTCGAGCAGCTCTTCCGCACCCTGCCGAACCTGGTCCACCCGTCCTCGCCGATCGGCGGCGAGGACGACTTCAGCGTGCTCAAGCACGTCGGCGAGCCGACGAAGCTCGGCTTCACCCCGCGCGATCACCTCGAGCTGATGGAGGGCCTCGGCGCGGTCGACATGGAGCGCGGCGCCAAGGTGTCCGGCTCGCGGTTCTACTTCCTCACCGGCGTCGGCGCGCAGCTGCAGCTGGGCCTGCTGAACATGGCGATCGCGCAGGCGCTGGAGAACGGGTTCGTCCCGATGATCACGCCGTCGCTGGTGCGCCCGGAGATCATGGCGGGCACCGGGTTCCTCGGCGCGCACTCCGCCGAGGTCTACCGGATGCGCGACGACGACATGTACCTGGTCGGCACGTCGGAGGTGCCGCTCGCCGGGTACCACGCGGACGAGATCCTCGACCTGAACGACGGCGCGAAGCGCTACGCCGGCTGGTCGTCCTGCTACCGCCGCGAGGCCGGTTCGTACGGCAAGGACACCCGCGGCATCATCCGCGTGCACCAGTTCGACAAGGTCGAGATGTTCGTCTACACGCGTCCCGAGGACGCCGAGGCCGAGCACGAGCGGCTGCTCGGCTGGGAAGAGCAGATGCTGGCGAAGATCGAGGTGCCCTACCGGGTCATCGACACCGCGACCGGCGACCTCGGCACGTCCGCGCACCGCAAGTTCGACTGCGAGGCCTGGATCCCGACGCAGGAGACCTACCGCGAGCTGACCTCGACGTCGAACTGCACCACGTTCCAGGCACGGCGGCTGTCGGTCCGCTACCGCGACGAGAACGGCAAACCGCAGATCGCCGCGACACTGAACGGGACTCTCGCGACCACGCGCTGGATTGTCGCGATCCTGGAGAACCACCAGCTCGAAGACGGTTCGGTCCGGGTCCCCGAAGCGCTGCGCCCGTTCGTCGGCGGCCGCGAGGTGCTGACGCCGATCGGCCGCTGAACCGGCAGGGGATTTCCGCGGATGCCGGGTGCGGGCGCGTTCGGCCCAGTAATGTGCGGGCCGAACGGAGGATGAGCACATGCGGATCAGTCGGCTAGGGGCGGCCGCGGCGGGGGCCGTCGCGGTGCTGGTGCTGGCGGGGTGCACGACGTTGGTCGGCGGGGCGGCCGCGCCGGTACCGGGCCAGGGGCCGGTCAAGAAGGTCGCCGATGCCTGCTCGCTGCTTCCCCCGGACCAGGCACAGGGGCTCGGCTACGGGGTGCCGGGCAAGGCGAATCCCGCCGACGAGAAGCGGCGCACACCCGCGTCGTGCATCTTCTCGCTCAAGGACAGCAGCGAGGGGGCGATCAGCACCTCGATCGGCTGGGCGGTCGGCCTGCGGCTCGACGACTACCTCGGCGGCGCGCAGAAGAAGGACACCGTCTAGGCGGGCGGGTTCACCTGGACCCAGTACGCCTCGATCTTCCCCGGCTACTGCACCTACGTCCTGCCGCTCGGCCCGGACTCCTTTGTGGACATCGGCGTCTCCGCCAGCGAAGAGGCGAAGTCGTGCGGGGCGGCGAAGAAGGTCCTGCCGTTCGTCTCGGCGCACCTGCCCGGCGGGGAACCCGCGCCGTCGATCACCCCGTCGGCCGCGCCGCAGCCGTCCGGTCCGCTCGCCACGGTCGACCCGTGCACGGCGCTCAAGCCCGAACAGGCCCAGCAGCTGAAGATGGAGCCCACCGGGAAGTCGTCGAAGTCGACCGCGACGCCCAACGCGGTGTACTGCCTGTGGAAGGACACCGACGGCAGTCGCGGGCAGAAGGCGTTCGAGGTGTGGTTCGGGCTGACCACGCCGTACAACAAGTGGCCGGCCTTCACCCCGCCAGGACAGCCGCAGGACGTCAACGGGCGGAAGTGGCTGCTGCTGCCCAACGAGGGCGGCATGCGCGTGAGCTGCGGTGCGGTGCTGGCGGTCACCGACACCACCTCGGTGTACGTGACCAGCGGTTTCCTCGACGACGACAGCAAGTCCTGCGACGCGGTCAAGGCCGGGCTGCCGTTGGTGACGGGGAACCTGCCCGCCTTCTGAGCCCGGCTCAGGCCGCCGCGTCGCTCACCACGTCCGCGATGTGCTTGGCGATCTCCAGCGCGCTGGTCGCCGCCGGCGACGGCGCGTTGAGCACGTGGACCTGGTTTCGCGTGGTCTCGATCAGGAAGTCGTCCACCAGCGAACCGTCCGGGCGCAGCGCCTGCGCCCGGACACCGGAGCCGTGGCGCACGATGTCGTCGGCGGTCACCGCCGGGACCAGCCGGGCCAGGCTGGCGGCGAAGCGGTGGCGGGAGAACGAGCGCCGCACCTCGTCGACGCCGGTCGGGTAGGCGTACTTGCGCGCGAGCCGCCACACCCCGGGGAAGCGGGCGACGTCGGCGACGTCCCTCGCGGAGACGTCGCGCCAGCGGTAGCCCTCGCGACGCAGCGCCAGCACGGCGTTCGGTCCGGCGTGGACACTGCCGTCCAGCATCCGGGTCAGGTGCACGCCGAGGAAGGGCAGCGAAGGATCGGGCACGGGGTAGATCAGGCCGCGCACCAGGTTCCGGCGTTCGGGTTTGAGCTCGTAGTACTCGCCGCGGAAGGGCACGATCCGCGCGCTGGGCGTCAGCCCGGCCAGCCGCGCGATCCGGTCGGAGTGCAGGCCGGCGCAGTTGACCAGCGCGCTGCCGTGCACGACGTCGGTGCCGGTGGCGACCTCGACCCCGCCGTGGCGGCCCGGCCGGATGCCCAGCGCGGGGCTGTTCAGCCGCAGGTCGGCGCTCGTCTCGTCGAGCAACCGGACGAGGGTGGCGCAGACGGCGGGGAAGTCGATGATGCCGGTGGACTCCACGCGCAGCGCGCCGACGCACGACACCTCCGGCTCGTGGTCCCTGGCTTCGGCGGGGGAGATCAGCTTCGCCGGGACACCGTTCGCCTCCGCGCGCTCGGCGAGCACGGCGAGCGCGGGCAGCTCGGCGTCGGAGGTGGCCACGACCAGCTTGCCGCACACCTCGACCGGGACCCCGTACTGCCGCGCGAAGTCCACAATGGACCGATTGCCCGCGGTGGACATCCGTGCCTTGTACGAGCCGGGCTTGTAGTACAGCCCGGCGTGCACGACGTTCGAGTTGTGCCCGGTCTGGTGGGCAGCCCAGCGGGCCTCCTTCTCCAGCACCGTGACGTCCTGACCGCGCTTGGTCAGCTCCCAGGCCACGGACAGCCCGACGATCCCACCACCGATGACCACCACATTCCGCACGATCGACCAGGCTACGCGGGGTCGGGGTCAACGGTCCGTAAGGCCACCCCTCAGCGGGTACGCCGGTAGGCGTCGTCACAGGAACGGGGCACGCGGGCGTCGGGGGAGTTAGCGTGATCGCGGCGGAAGTGTCAGCTGGGAGGCGTCATGACAGGTTCGGCCGAAGCCACTGCGGAGCGGTATCGCCGCGCGGGGGAGACCGGGGACATCGAGCTGGCCATGAGCACCTTCGCGCCGGACGCGGTGCTGCACTCGCCGCTCACGTCGCGCGTGCGGTTCACCGGTCTCGGCCAGTTGCGGCAGCTCATCGGCGTCGCGTACGCCCATCTCGAGGACGTGCGGTTCCACCTCGACGTCGGGGACGATCGGACGCGGGTGGTGGTCTACACCGCGCGCGTCGGCGGCGAGGAGATCGAAGAGGCGACCGTGTTGCGCTTCGACGACGAGGGCCTGATCGCCGAGGCGACGTTGTTCGTGCGCACCCTGCCGGGGCTGGTGGCGCTGATGGACCGGTTCGGTCCCGACATCGCACGCCGTAACGGTCGTCCGCTCGCCGCGAGGCTGCTCTCGGTGGCGGTGAAACCGTTGCGGGCGATGATCCGCTCGGGCGACCGGTACGCCGTCCCGCTCGTCGCACCACGGCCGTGAAGGTCCGTGGGGGCCTCCCTGAGGGACCCAGGCTCCCTCAGGGAGGCCCCCACGGGCAGTGGGAACGTGCGCGGTACCGCCGGCGAACGCGTGCCCTGGTCCGGTCCGTGAATGCCACATTCACGGACCTTGGTCAGCAGGGGCCGTGGCGGGGGCCGAGTTGTCCACAACGGGTGCGGCTGTCCACAGATTCACCGAGCACCCTAGCCCGGATCCCCTGCCGCGATACGATGGTTGTGGGGCGCCTCCCCGGGGAGGGTGGGGGCTGCTCCAGGGGATACCGCAAGGAAAACCGTCCGGATGAGTCCATAAAGGACTGTCGGCGGGGGTGGCGGGGGATGGCGCTCGCGCGGTGTGCCGCACGTCGCGCACGGCCGTGCCGGACGGTGTGCCGGGCCGAACCGAAATCGCGCACCGCGACACCGGGCCGCGACGCCGTGATGCCGCGACGTCGTGCCGTGTGACGCGGGCCGTAAAGTCACGACTCGGCGGGGACCCCGGCCGTCGTCAACGCCTTCTGCCGGGGCATCGCCAGCCCCTGTCCGTAGGCGCGGTCGAACTCGTCGGCCCCGATCCGGTCCCGCGCCGCCGAACGCACCCGCGCCACGTCGCGGTCCCCGGCCACGGCCATGCCCCGCACGGCCACCGCCGCCCCGAGCAGCAGCGCCGCCCGTTCGCCCTCATTCTCCAGCAGCGCCACCCCGGCCAGTCCCTCCAGCGCCGCGGCCACCGCCGTCCCGTCGCGCCACCGGTGGCTGGTGCGCAACGCCAGCCGATGGCGTTCCCCGGCTTCGGTGGCCGCGCCCTGCTCGGCGGCGAGCCAGCCGAGCGCGATCATCGCCGCGATCCGCACGCCTTCGGTGGCGAACGACCCACCGGGACACTCCGCCAGCGCCCGGTCGATCAGCGCCCGCGCCGCCGCCGGATCACCACCGCGGCGCGCGAGCCCGGCGAGACCGAGGTAGCCCGAGGCGCGGCTTTCCGGCATCCCGGCCCGCTTCGCGAGCGCGATCGCCACCTCGTAGTCCTCCCGCGCACCCGCGAGGTCACCCCGCGCGGCGCGGCTGTCGCCGCGGCGGCACAGCAGATCGGCGCTGTCGTCGGTGGCGCCCAGCTCCTGCATCAGCGCCATCGCCTCGTCCATCAGGTCCAGCGCCTCGTCGTACCGGCCCTGCCAGCTCAGCAGCTGGGAAAGGTGATCCAGTGTCATGGACAGGCCCCACCGTTCACCGAGCGCGCGGAACCGCGCCGACCCTTCCCGCAACCCCTGCTCGGCCATGGCCGGCCTGCCGGTCATCAACGCCCACATGCCGAGCCCCATCGGCACCAGCGCCCGCACCCACGGGTCGCTGTCGTCGAGGAGCGCCTCGCCCCGCCGGACCAGGTCCGCGTCGTCGCCCGGCGGGCCCTGCACGATGCCCAGCAACATGGTCAGCGCCGGATGCCGGAGCGTGGTCACCCGGTCTTCGGTGGACTCCCGGACCAGCGCCGCGTGCCTGGTCACCAGTTCGTCGTCGGGCGCGCTCGACATCGCGTTGAGCACGCACACCACGAAGTCGTCGACGTGTTCGGCGGGCGGTTCGGCGCCGACGTGCCGGACGACCTCCAGCGCGAGCGCCGCGCCCTCGAACCGGCGTCCCCGCATCCACCAGTACATCGTGAGCGCCGTGACCAGCCGCATCGCGATCTCGGGAGCCGCTTCGGCGGACCAGTGCAACGCGGCGAGGATGTTGTCGTACTCGGCGTCGAGCCGGTCCAGCCACGTCAGCTGCTCGGCGGTGCGCAGCTTCGCGTCGGCTTCTTCGACCAGCCGCAGGAAGTACTCGCCGTGCGCGCGCCGCACCTCGCCGTCCTCGCCCGCGGCGTCGAGCCGCTCGCCGCAGAACGCGCGGATGGTCTCCAGCATCCGGTAGTGCCCACCGGTGACTTCGACGAGCGACTTGTCGACAAGGCCGGGCAGCAGGTCGACCGTGTCGGCCACGCCGGTGACCTTTTCCGCGGCCGCCAGCGTCGTGCCACCGGCGAACACGGTGAACCTGCGCGCGAGCCGCCGCTCGTCCTCGTCGAGCAGGTCCCAGCTCCACTCGACGACGCCGCGCAGCGAACGGTGCCGGACGTCGGCGGCCCGGCTCCCGCGAGCCAGCAGCCGGAACCGGTCGTCGAGCCGGGCCGCGATCTCCCCGACCGGCAGCGCGCGGACCCGCGCGGCCGCCAGCTCGATCGCGAGCGGCAGCCCGTCCAGCGCCGCGCAGACGTGCTGGACGTCGCCGATGGTCCGTTCGTCCACCGCGAACGCCGGATCGGCCGCGGTCGCGCGGTCGGCGAAAAGCCGGACGGCGGAGTACTCCAGCGCCCGCGCCGCCGAGGTACCCGGCGGCGGCACCGTGAGCCGGGGCACCGGGGTCAGGAGTTCGCCGGTGATGCCCAGCGGTTCCCGGCTCGTGGCGAGCACCCGCAGCCCGGGACACGCGGCGAGCAGCCGGGCCACCAGCCGCGCGACGGCGTCGACCAGGTGCTCGCAGTTGTCCAGCACCAGCAGCCCGGCGCGTTCGGCCAGTACCGCGGCCAGCCGGTCCGCCGGGTCCCTCGGCACGCCGTCGCCCCGCGAGCCGAGCGGGACGTCACGCAGGCCGAGTGCCGCCAGGACCGCCTGCGGTACTTCGGCGGCCTCGGCGCACGGGGCGAGCCCGACGAACGTCGCCTCGGTCGCCCCTGCCCCGGCGGCTTCGATCGCGAGCCGCGTCTTCCCGGCACCGCCCGGCCCGACCAGCGTGACGAGCCTGCCGCGCGCCAGCAGCTCCGAGACCTGCCGCAGCTCGCCGTCGCGGCCGACGAAGCTGGTGAGCTGGGCGGGCAACGGGGTCGCCGACGGCTTCTCCGGCGCGCCGCGCAGCACCGTCAGATGGGCATGGGCGAGCTCCGGCCCTGGATCGGCGCCCAGCTCGTCGGCCAGCGTCCTCCGCGCCTCTTCGAACGCCTCGAGCGCGTCGGCGGGCCTGCCCAGCGCGTGCAGCGCGCGGATCAGCTGCGCCCGCGGCCGTTCCCGGAGCGGATGCTCGGCGATCGCCGACCGCAGCTCGCCCACGACCTCCTGCGCGTGGCCCAGCGCCAGCTCGGCGTCGACGCGGTCACCGGCGGCCTCCGCCCGCACCTCGTCCAGCCGGGCGACCTGCGCGCCCACGAACGGGGCAGCCGGGACGTCGGCGAAGGCGGGCCCGCGCCACAACGCCAGCGCCGCGCGCAGCGACTCCGCCGCGCGGGCCGCGTCCCCCTCCGCCAGCGCACGCCGCCCCTCGGCGGCCAGTCGCTCGAACCGGTGCACGTCGACCTCGGCCGGGTCGGTGTCGAGGCGGTACCCGGCGGTCGTGAACTCGACGACGGCGACGTCCTTCAGCGCGTTCCGCAGACGTGACACCTGGGACTGGAGGGCGTTGGCCGCGCCGTCCGGCGGGGAGTCGCCGTACATCCCGTCGATCAGCCGCTCGGCCGGGACGAACCGGCCCGCGTCCAGCGCGAGCAGCGAAAGCAGCGCCCGCGACCGGGGGCCGCCGACCGCGATCCGGCCGCCGCCGGTGTCCCACGCGGCGGTCTCCCCCAGAATGCCGAAGCGCATGTGGTCAGCCTATGCCGAGCCCTGGCGCGACGGCGGCGACGTCCCGCTTACCCCATACGTCACGGCACGCCCGGATGTCACCCGAACGGCTCTTGGTATCCGGCGCTCTATACACTTCGCCGCATCCGGGCGCAATGGGAGAGGTATGTCCAACAGCGAGGAATCCGTGGTCCTCGGCCAGCCGACCGTCGGTGACGAAGAGCTGGCCGCGGTGGCCGAGGTCTTCCGTTCCGGGTGGCTCGCCGGTGCGGGGCCCGCGTGCCGCCGCTTCGAGGAGCGGTTCGCCCGCACCGTCGGCACGGCGCACGCGCTGAGCACGAGCAACTGCGGCTCGGCCCTGTTCCTCGGCCTCAAGGTGCTCGGCGTCCAGCCCGGCGACGAGGTCGTCGTCGGCGACTACACCTTCCCCGCCACCGGCCACGCCGTGGTCCAGGCGGGCGCGAAGCCGGTGTTCGCCGACATCCGCCCGGACGTCTGGAGCGCCGACCCGGCCGCGGTCGAGGCCGCGATCACCCCGCGCACCGTCGGCATCCTGGCGGTCGACGTCGCGGGCCAGCCCGGCGACTTCGACGAGTACCGCGCGATCGCCGACCGGCACGGCCTCTGGCTGTTCGAGGACGCCGCCTGCTCGGCCGGCGCCACCTACAGGACGCGACCGGCGGGCAGCCTCGCCGACCTCGCCGCGTTCTCCTTCCACGGCCGCAAGGGCATCACCGCGGGCGAGGGCGGCGCGCTCGTCTCCGACCGCGAGGACCTGATCGCCCGCGCGCGCAAGCTGCACACCTACGGCATCGAGCCCGCGATCTCGCGCGAGGGCTCGGACACGTTGCCGATCCCGAGCTTCCACGAACTGGGCTACAACTTCCGGCTCTCGGACATCCAGGCCGCGATCATGAACGTCCAGCTGGACCGCCTGCCCGACCTCCTCGCGGCCCGCCGCTCGGTGGCGAAGCGCTATCACGAGGCGTTCGACGGCGTCGACGGCCTGACCGTGCCGGTCGAACTGCCCGACCGCGAGCACCCGTGGCAGGCCTACATCCTCACCGTCGCGCCGGAGATCAGCCGCGACGCGCTCGCGCTGCGGATCCGCGAGCGGGGCGTCCAGTGCAACTTCGGCACCTACGCCTCGCACCTCCAGCCGATCTACGGCGACCAGCCGCCGCTGCCGGTCTCGGCCGACGCCTTCGCCCGCCACCTGGCGGTCCCGATGCACGCGAACCTCACCGACGCCGAGGTCGAGCGCGTCGCCACGACCGTGCGCGAAGCCGTGCACAGCCTCACGTGAGCAACGGTGTTCAACGCTCAGGCCGCGAGTCTCTTACCCACCGCCCGGACGCCGAACGAGGAGAAAGCGTGACCATGTCCGACAAGAAGGTTCTCTTCACCGGGGGCGGCGGGTTCATCGCCGCGCATGTCATCCCGCTGCTGATCGAGGGTGGCTACACCGTCCGGATCCTGGACAACATGACCCGCGGCGACCGGGAACGGGTCAACGAGTTCGTCGCCACCGGCAAGGTCGAGCTGGTCGAGAAGGACGTCCGCTACGGCGGCGCGGTGCGCGAGGCCATGCGCGGCTGCACGCACGTCATCCACTTCGCCACGGTGTCGATCAACAAGTCCGTCGCCGACCCGCACGAGTCGCTCGACATCAACATGACCGGTAACCACAACGTCTTCGCCGCCGCCGCGGACGAGGGCGTCGAGCGGCTGGTGTTCGCGTCCACGGCCTCGGTGTACGGCGACCCGGAGCGCCTGCCGATGCACGAGGACGACGCGCTGCGCCCGCTCACGCCGTACTGCATCTCCAAGCGCGCGGGCGAGGACCTGCTCGGGTTCTACGAGCGGCAGAAGGGCCTGTCCTGGAACGCGTTGCGGTTCTTCAACGTGTACGGCCCCGGCCAGAAGATCGAGGCCTACTACACCTCGGTGATCAACCACTTCATCCAGCGCCTGCGCGGCGGCCAGCCGCCGATCATCGACGGCCGCGGCGACCAGTCGATGGACTTCGTGCACGTCTCCGACCTCGCGCGCGCCGTCGTCGCCGCGCTGGAATCCGAGCGGGGCAACCTGCCGATCAACATCGGCACCGGCATCGACACGTCCATCGCGACGCTGGCCAAGATCCTCATCGAGGCCGTCGGTGTCGACGTCGAGCCGGTGTTCAACGACCGTGACGTGCTGGTCTCGCGCCGCGCCGCCGACATCACCCGCGCCCGCGAGGTGCTCGGCTGGGAGCCGAAGATCTCGGTCGAGGACGGTATGCGTGAACTGGTGAGTGACACCCCGTGACCTCCGCGGGACCCGCGCGGGGACGCGCGCTGCGCATCGCGGTGGTGAACAACTTCTTCCCACCGCGGGTGGGCGGCAGCGCGCACATGTCCGCGTCGCTCGCCGCGCAGTTCGCGGCGCGCGGCCACGAGGTCCTCGCGATCACCGCGGCCTACGGTGAGGCGCCCGCCGAGGAGGAGCGCGACGGTTACCGCGTCGTCCGCCTCCCGGCGGTGAAGATGCCGCAGCTCGGCCTGTCGATCGACTTCGACATGAGCTTCGTCTCGCCGCGGCCGGGCAACTGGCGGCGGCTGTGGAAGCTGCTCGACGAGTTCAAGCCGGACGCGATCCACCTGCACGGCCAGTTCTTCGACCTGTCCTGGCTGGCCGGGATCTACGCGCGGCGCCACGGCATCCCGTCGTTGCTGACCATCCACACGCTCCTGATCAGCGACAACAAGCTGTACGGCCGGGTGTTCCGCTTTCTCGACGCGGTGCTGGTGCGGCCGATCCTGCGTTACCTGAAGCCGCGGTACGTCATCCTGGACAAGCTCGGCGTCGACTACTGCGTCGAGCGCTACGGCACCAGCGACGAGAACTCCGAGTACTTCCCGATCGCCGTCGACGTCGCGCACTTCGACAAGCCGCTGACGAAGGATGTCCGCGAGGAGCACGGCATCGGCGACGCGCCGTTGATCGTGTCGCTCGGCCATGTCATCCCGCTGCGCAACCGGCTCCCGCTCGTCGAAGCCCTTCCGTCCATTGTGGACAAACATCCCGGGGTGAAGGTCGTCGTCGTCGGCCGGGTCTACCACGACGCCTTCCTCAAGCGGGCCGAGGAACTCGGCGTCGCGGAATCGCTGATCGTGACCGGCGCGGTGCCGAAGGAAGACGTCCCGTCGTACTTCGCCGCGGCCGACATCGTCACGCACGACCTCAACGGTGGCTGCGGCACCGCGTCGCTGGAGGCGATGCTCTCGGGGACGGCCACGATCGCGTCGGTCACCGAGGACAACTACCCCGGAATCCAGCTGCGCAACGGCGAGAACATCCTGCTGGTGCGCCCGGACGACGCGGAGGCCGTCGCGCGCACGGTCGTCGAGCTGCTCGACGACCCGGAGCACCGCGCCGTGATCGCCCGCCGGGAAAGCGCCATGGTGCGCGCCAACTTCGGGCTCGACGTCGTCGCCGAGGAACACCTGCGCACCTTCGACAAACTCGTGGCGGACGCCGATGTTCTTCGATGACGAGCGCAGCAACCGGCTGCGCCCGCAGATTCTGACCGAACTGGTTTCGCAGTACATGAACGACGCCGAACGCGCGAAGTTCTACGGGCTGCCGGAGACCACGCGCGTGCGGGAGCGCGTCAAGATCATCAGCCCGGAGAACCTCACGATCGGTGAGCACTGCTGGATCGGCGAGGGCGCCGCGCTGGACGCCAGCGGCGGCCTGGAAATCGGCGAGCACACCAGCATCGGGCTGAACACGCTGATCTTCACGCATTCCAGCTGGCTGGCGAACATGGCGCTGCAGAACCATTCCGGCAGTGACCTGATCGAGCGTAAACCGGTGAAGATCGGCAAGGGCTGTTTCATCGGCGGCCTCGTCGTGATCATGGCGGGCGTGACGATCGGCGACTTCGCCACCGTGCAGCCGAATTCCGTGGTGGCCAAGGATGTTCCGCCGCGTTCGCTGGTCGCCGGGAACCCGGCGCGGGTATTCCAGCGCTACGACGAGGAATACATTCAGTCCGAAGTGGACCGTGTGCGCGCGGAAAACGCGCGGCGCCGGGAGATCGCCCAGGAGCGTAGTGGCGACGTAACAGGATGGGGCGCCCCATCGGGCGACTTCACAGACCGGTAGCTATGCGGCAGTCTCCGTGAGAGACTGGTCCAGTAACGGACGGTGAAGGAGAAAGCTGATGAGTGTCGTGGACTGGCCTCACCGCTTCCTGACCCTCGAGGACTGGGCAGAACTGCCGGAAACCCCGGAGTTCCAGGTCGAAGTGGTCGAAGGGGTCCTCGTAGTGTCGCCGCGTCCGTTGTGGTTTCACCAGCGGGCAGTTACCCGCCTCGGCTACTTGCTCGATGACCTGTTGCCCGCTGAGTTCGGTGCGTTCAGCGAGGTGGAGGTAGTAATCCACGAGTCTCCGGTAACGGTCCGGGTGCCCGACGTAGTCGTGGCTCCGAGCCGCCTAGTGGATGAGGACACCGCTCGCCTCGGCGCAGATGACGTATCGCTGGTGATCGAGGTGCTGTCCGAGGGTACGCGCCGGACCGACCGGGTGACCAAGTTCTCCGAGTACTCCGAGGTCGGCATCGAGCACTACTGGATCGTCGACCTCGACGACCCGGTCAGCATGATCACCTACCGCCTGATCGACGGCGAGTACGAGAACTTCGGCGAGCACTCCGGCGTCGCCGAACTCGACTTCGCGGGCACCCCGGTCACCATCGACCTGGACGCCCTCACCAGCGCCCGCGCCCAGCGCCTCTGATTCGCATACGGTCGGCGGTATCCCGTCGTGCCGCGCCCCGGTAACAAAGTCAGCATGGTGCAGCGGCGTGTGTTCCTGGCGGCATCGGCGGCGCTTCCCCTCGCCGCCACGGCTCTCGGCTCCGTTCCGGCGGGTGCCACCGAACTCGGTGATCGCGGTCCCGGACGTCCGGTGCTCCCGCAACGGCCCGGCCCGGAACTACGTGCGATCCTGCGAGAGGTCGACCAGCGTCGCGTCGAGGCGATCGTGCGCAAGCTGGCCTCCTTCGGCACCCGGCACACACTGTCGTCGCAGGA
This sequence comes from Amycolatopsis samaneae, assembly GCF_039541975.1. Lineage (NCBI taxonomy): Bacteria > Bacillati > Actinomycetota > Actinomycetes > Pseudonocardiales > Pseudonocardiaceae > Amycolatopsis > Amycolatopsis samaneae. The sequence goes on along the minus strand of NZ_BAABHG010000009.1, from coordinate 357,228 downwards.
CGATCCGCGACGCGGCATCGGCGCCGCCCGCGGCTGGATCTTCGCCGAAATGCGGCGCTACGCGGCGGCGTCCGAGGGCCGGATGACCGTCGAACTCCAGTCGTACGTCCAGCCGCCCGCCGACCGCGTTCCCGTGCCCACCCGGATCACCAACGTCGTCGCCACCCTGCGCGGCACCACCGAACCCGGCCGCGTCCACGTCGTTTCGGGCCACTACGACTCGCGCTGTTCCGATCCGATGGACGCCACCAGTGACGCGCCCGGCGCGGACGACGACGCGTCCGGTGTCGCCGTGTCGATGGAGCTGGCCAGGGTCTTCGCGACCCGGAAGACCGCCGCGACGATCGTGTTCGCCGCCGTGGCGGGGGAGGAGCAGGGGCTGTACGGCGCGCGGCACCTGGCGACGGAGTTCCGCGCGGCGGGCACGGACGTGCGGGCGATGTTCACCAACGACATCGTCGGCTCCAGCACCGCCGACGACGGCACCCGCGACCCGCACACCATCCGCCTGTTCGCCGAGGGCGTCCCGACCGCCGAGACCCCGGCCGAGGCGAACCTGCGGCGCAGCATCGGCGGCGAGAACGATTCGCCGCCGCGTCAGCTGGCCCGTTTCGTCCGTTCCGTGGCGGAGAACGACGCGACCGGTATGAACGTGCGCGTCGTCTACCGCCGCGACCGGTACCTGCGCGGCGGTGACCACATCCCGTTCCTGGAGCAGCGGTATCCGGCTGCGCGGTTCACCGAACCCGCCGAGAACTTCGCGCACCAGCACCAGAACGTCCGCATCGAGAACGGTGTCCAGTTCGGTGACCTGCCGGAGTTCTGCGACTTCGGCTTCATCGCCCGCGTCGCGCGGGTCAACGGCGCCGTGCTGTGGTCACTCGCGACCGCGCCGGGCGCGCCGTCCGGCGCGGGCATCCGCACGGCGGCACTCACCAACGCCACCGAGCTGGTGTGGCAGCGTTCGCCGGGCGCGACCGGCTACGAGGTGCTGTGGCGCGAGACGACCGCGCCGGACTGGACGCACCGGATCGACGTCGGCGACGTCACCAGCGCGAAGATCGACCTTTCCAAGGACAACGTCTTCTTCGGCGTCCGCGCCGTCGGTGCCGACGGCCGCCGAAGCCCCGTCGCGTACCCGGCGCCGGTGAACAGCTGACCACACAATTTCCGCGGCACATCCGAAAAACGCGACGAGTGTTCTCGCGGGTGCATTCCGTCACCGGAATATGACGGAAAATCGCCGAAAATGCACGCCGATGTTGCGCTCCGTAAACAGACATAGTGCGCGGGAACGGCTTCAACCTGCGGTGATACGGTCGCTCGGCCCGACGGATCTCCGCGAACAGAGCCGGAAAGGGGTGTGTCCCCATCGGCACGCCAACCGTGGACACGGTTTCCGCGAAACCCCGGACGTCCACCATTCATCTCGCACGCCGAGTGCTGGCTTCCCGGCCCTTTCGCCGGTTGTGGCTGGTCACCGGGCTGTGCAGCTCCGCGGACTGGCTGACCGTCATGACGCTGGCCGCGCTGGCCGGCAAGCTCGCGCCGAACGCCGTCGGTATCAACTTCGCGTTCAGCGGTGTCCTTTTCGCGAACATCCTCCCGGGTCTGGTGTTCGCGCCGATCGGCGGGCTGCTGGCCGACCGGTTCAACCGGCGCCTGGTGATGGTGATCGCCGACGTCCTGCGGTTCGGGCTGCTGTTGTCGATCGTGTTCGTCGACGAGTACTGGTGGGTCTTCGCCGGGACGTTCCTGGTCCAGGTCGCGGCGATCATGTGGATCCCGTGCAAGGACGCCGCGCTGCCGAACCTGTTGCGCGGTCCCGAGCAGGTCGAGTCCGCGACCCAGCTGGGCCTGGTCATGACCTACGGTGTCTCGGTCGCGATCGGCGGCGGGCTGTTCACCTTCGTCACCGGTTTCCCCGCGCTCTTCCATGTCCCGCAGGACATGCTGGGACTGCGCGGCTTCCTGAAGCTGTGCGTGGTCATCGCCGCGCTGCTGTACCTCGCGAGCGCGGTGTCCATCGCCACGCGGCTGCCCGAGCTGTCCCAGCGCGTCGCCCGTGCCGTGCCGGGCGGTCCGCAGGGGCCGGGGTTCCGCGAAATGCTGCGGGACAGCGCCCGGTACATCCGGGGCAACCGGGTGGTGCGGGGTCTGCTCGTCGGCATGATGGGCGCGTTCGCCGCGGGCGGGGCCGTGGTCGGGGCCGCGCAGCCGTACGCGCTGAGCCTGCTCGGCGGGCAGGCCGCCTTCGGCCTGCTCCTGCTGGCGATCTTCGTCGGGCTCGTCGCCGGTCTGCTCGGCGCGCCGAAACTGGCCCGCCGGGTGCCCCACGCGCGGCTGTTCGGCCTCGCGATCGTGCTCGCCGGGATCGGCCTGGTCCCGGTGGCGCTGGCCCCGCACCTGACCGTCGCGATGATCGCCGTGACGGTCGTCGGGGCGTGCGCGGGAACGGCGTTCCTCACCGGGATCACGATCATCGGGTCCAAGGTCGAGGACGCGATGCGCGGCCGCATCAACGCGATCTACCAGGCCATGCTGAAGGTCGTCGTCGGCTGCACGGTCGCCGTGACCCCGCTGCTGATCACGCTGATCGGCAAGCAGCGGTTCTCCCTGTGGGGGCACCCGCTGGCCGTCGACGGCACCCGTCCGGTGATCCTGGGCGCCGGGGTGGTGTGCGCCGTCATCGGCGTCGTCGCCTACCGGCAGATGGACGCCAGGAGCAAGGCGCCGGGGATCGCCGACCTGGTGCGCGTGATGAGCAGGCGGCCCGCGCACACCAGGGGATTCCTGCTGGTGCTCGAAGGCGAGACCGACGGTGCCCGCGCCGACCGGCTCGTCGAGCGGCTCGGCGCCGAGTTCGGGGACTCGCTGTGCGCCGTCGACCCGACCATGGACCTCGCCCGGCAGCACGACGTCGTCTCGCTGGTCGACCTCACCGGCACGCGGGCACGGGCGCTCGTCGCCGCGGCCGTGCACGCCGACACCGTCGAGCGCGTGACGTCCGCGCTGGAGTCCGGCCGCATCGTCCTCACCCGCCGCTTCGCCGAACTGGTCCCGCTCGCCTCCGCCGCCGAAGACACCGACGACCTGCGCGAGCTCGCCGCCTGGGCCGCCGATCCGGCCCCGGATCTCGTGGTGCTGTTCGACTCCGCGGCCTCGGCGTCGTCGGAGGACCAGCACTGGCAGGTCGGCCAGATGATCGCGGAGATCGCGACCTACCGGGCGGACCGGCACCTCGTGGTCGACCCGGAGGAGTCCGCGGACCACACCGCGGCACGGGTCACCGCGATGGTCCGTGCCGGTCTCGCCCGCTCCGCGCACTGACCGGTCCACAAAGGACGGACGTGCCGTTAAGGTGGCCTTCACGGCTTTACGAGGTTGAGTGTCGGCGCGAAAAGCCGTGGGGGCCTCCCCGAGGGAGCTAGAGTCCCTCAGGGAGGCCCCCACGGACCAGAACGAAAACTCAGGCGGCGGCCTGTGTGAGCACCTGCGCGACCACGTCGTGCGAGGGCAGGATCCGGGACCGCTCGTCCTCGGCGTCGATCTTGCCCTCCAGCAGGTCCACGAACCGGTCCAGCTGGGTGGCAAGGGGCTCGCGAGCCGTGACCAGCTCCGGGATCTCGATGACCGTCTGCTGCCGGTAGCCGAGCCCGTCCGGGGTGACCGAGTCGTGCGACACGTGCCGGTAGATGGTGACGTCGCGGCGCAGCAGGTCGATCTCGATCAGCCGGTCCAGCTCGGACACCACGAGCGAACGCACCTTGCGCTGCCCCAGCCGCGAGGCCGACACGGTGGCCAGCCCGGTCGGGAACGACAGCACCGTCTCGATGGTGTCCTCGGCGCCTTCCACCGACGACGGGTGGAAGTACCCGGCGCCGGAGGCGACCCGCGACGGCGTCAGGCCGCCGAAGAACTGGATCGCCAGGTCGACGTCGTGCACCAGCAGGTCCCACGCGACACCGGTCTTGATCCGCGGCGCGTACGGGCCGTGCCGCCGCGCCATGAGGTGCACCGGCTCGTTGACCAGCGCCCGCGCGGTCATCACGGCGGGGTTGTAGCGCTCCAGCAGCCCGCACATGAGCGGGACGTCCTTCTTCGCCGACAGCCCGACGATCTCCTGCGAGGCCTCGAGGCTGTTACACACCGGCTTCTCCACCAGCAGCGGCTTGCCCTGGCCGAGGATCTCCTGCGCGAGGTCGTAGTGCACCTCGGTCGCCGAGGCGAGCACCACAGCGTCCACATCGGACAGTGAGCCGATCTCCGGCGTCCATCGCGTCTCGTAGCGATCGGCGACGGCGCGACCCGCCTCCTCGCGCGGATCCACCACCCGGACCAGGTCGACCCGTTCGTTCGCCGACAGCACACGGGCGTGCAGCGAGCCCATGTTGCCGGTGCCGATGAGAGCGATGCGGTGCGTCATGCGCCGAGTACCTCGCGAACCGTCTCGATGATCTTGTCCAGGTCGGACTCGCTCAGGTGCGGGTGCACCGGGAGCGAAAGTGCCTGCGCCGCGACCGAGGCCGCGACCGGGAAGTCCTCGACACGGGCGTCCGGAATCAGCGGGTGACCGCGGTAGCACTCGTAGTCGAAGACGATCTTCGGGTAGTAGATCCCGTTCCCGATGCCCCGTTCGGTCAGCGCGGCGGCGAGCTCGTCCCGCGAGAGCATCGCGTGCGGGCCGACCAGCACGGTGTACTGGTGCCACACGTGCTCGCGGCCGGGCAGCACCTGTGGGACGTCGAGGCCGGGCGTCCCGGCGAGACCGTCGGACAGCCGCTTCGCGTTCGCCTGGCGGGCCGCGGTGAGCTGGTCCAGCTTCGCCAGCTGCGGGATGCCGACGGCGGCGTGCAGGTCGGTCATCCGGTAGTTGTGCCCGGCGACCTCGTACTGGTACCGCGCCCGCATGCCCTGGTTGCGCAGCACGCGCAGCCGGTCGGCCAGCTTGTCGTCGTCGGTGGTGATGACACCGCCCTCGGCGGTGGTGATGTTCTTGGTCGCGTACAGCGAGAAGCAGCCGATGCCGTACGACCCGGCCGCCTTGCCCTCGAAGGTCGCCCCGACGGCCTGGGCCGAGTCCTCGATCACCCGCAGCCCGTGCTCGGCGGCCAGCGGGGCGAGCTTGCCCATGTCGGCGGTCTGGCCGTACAGGTGCACCGGCATCAGGACCTTGGTCCGGCCGGTGATCGCCGCGGCGACCGCGTCCGGGTCGATGGCGAAGTCGTCTCGGCGGATGTCGGCGAACCGGACGGTCGCGCCCGCTTCCAGGATCGCGTTCAGCGTCGCGACGAAGGTGAACGGCGAGGTGACGACCTCGTCGCCCGGCTGAAGGTCCAGCGCCTGCAGGGACGCCACCAGCGCGGTGGTCCCGTTGTTGACGGCGATGGCGTGCTTCGTGCCGGAAACGTGCGCGAAGGCGTCTTCGAAGCGCTTGACCATCGGCCCCTGGGCGATGGCGCCGGAACGCAGCACCTCGACGACGAGGTCCTCCGCGTCACGGACGTCGACCACGGTGATGGGGATCATCGGCAAGTCTCTCTCGGCAGGTGGTTTCGGCGCGTCGGGTACAGTGCTTAGCGCTCAGGCCACGAGGCCGGAAGGCCGCCGGTTCCGCGCCCGGCCGCCCTGCACAACGCGGGCCACACGTTACCGGGCGCCGCTGCCCGGCCTCGACCCCCCAGGCTGCCAGCAGCCGCCGACGAACGGAACACGCGTGTCTAACCGGATTCACCCGACGGCCGTCATCGGCGAAGGCGTCGAGCTCGGCGAGGACAACGTCGTCGGCCCGTACACGGTGATCGTCGGTCCCGCCCGCATCGGCGACGGCAACTGGATCGGCCCGCACGTGACGATCGGCACGCCGGGGGAGGACCGTAACCGCCCGCACCCCGCCGGCTGGGACACCGCGCCGACGGGTGACCCGGATCACGACGGGCACGGCGTCGTCATCGGCAGCCGCAACCGCGTCCGCGAGTACGTCAGCGTGCACCAGGGCACCTGGCGCACCACCACGCTCGGCAGCGACGGCTACTACCTGCGCGGCAGCCACCTCGCGCACGACTGCCTCGTCGGCGACGGGGTGACCATCGCCTCGAACGTCGTCACCGGCGGCCACTGCCACATCTGGGACGGCGCCAACCTTGGCATGGGCGCGGTGCTGCACCAGCGCGTCGTGGTCGGCCCCGGTGCGATGGTCGGCATGGGCTCCGCGGTCCGCCGCGAAGTGGGCGCGTTCACCATCGCGGTCGGCAACCCGGCCCGCGTCACCGGCGTCAACCAGGTCGGGCTGTCCCGCCGCGGCCTGGACGAGGAGACGATCGAGGCGCTCGGCCCGTGGCTCAAGGGCAAGGAAGCCCTCCCCGACGGCGGGCTGGTCGACCGGCTGCCGGGTGACCTCTCTACCTTGGTGAAGGCGTGGGAAGCCCGCCCGCGCGACGAGCATTAGGAGTAATCGATGGCGGAAGTCGCCCCCAAACTGCGTGAGGTCTTCGTCGAGGCGCTCGACCTCGGTGACGGCGTCGACGTGGAGAACCTGAAGTACCGCGACATCGAGGCGTGGGACTCGGTCGGTCACATGGCGCTGGTCGCGGCGATCGAGGACGAGTTCGACGTCGAGTTCGACACCGACCAGGTCATCGACATGTCCAGCTTCAAGGTCGCCGTCGACATGGTGACCGAGCTGCAGTCCAAGAATGCCTGATCTCAGCGGCAAGATCGCACTGGTCACCGGCGGCACGCGCGGCATCGGCCTGGCCACCGCGCGGGCGCTCGCCGAGGCGGGCGCGACCGTGGTGCTCACCGGACGTGACGAGGAGCGCGCGAAGCGGGCGGCCGCCGAAGCCGGTGCCGCCGCCGGGCTCGCGCTGGACGTCACCGACGCGAAGGCCGTGTCGACGCTGGTCAGGGGTGTGGCCAAGGAACACGGCGCGCTGGACATCGTCGTCGCGAACGCCGGGATCATGGAGGACGCGCTCCTCGGCATGATCCGCGAGGAACTGGTCGAGACCACGCTGAGCACCAACGTCGCGGGCACGCTGCACACCGTGCAGGCCGCCGCGCGGGCGATGATGCGGAAGAAAACCGGCGCGATCGTGGTGCTGGCCAGCATCGTCGGCGAGCACGGAAGCGCCGGTCAGACGGTGTACGCGGCGTCGAAGGCGGCGGTGGCGAACATCGCCCGCTCGGCCGCGAAGGAACTCGGCCGCTCGGGGATCCGCGTCAACGCGGTCGCGCCGGGCGTGATCGAGACGGACCTGACCGCAGGCCTGAGCGAGGACGCGGTCGCGGAGAACGTCGGGAAGACGCCGCTCGGACGGCTCGGCCGTCCCGAGGACGTGGCGAAGGCGATCCGGTTCCTGGTGAGTGACGAGGCTTCGTTCGTCACCGGCCAGGTGCTGGGGATCGACGGAGGCTTGGTGCTATGACCTTGCTGGGTGCCGGGGCCCGGCTGATCGATGTGGCCGGGGGCCGCACGCTGGCCGGTCAGGAACTGGACGCCGAGGTGGCCCGGCTCGCCGCCGCGCTCGCCGAGCTGCCCTCCGGGGTGCTGTTCGCGCGGATGTCGGTCGATCTGGCCAGCGTGCTGAACTACCTCGCCGCGTTCGAGTCCGGCCGCGCGATCGCGCTGATCGACCCGGCGCTCGACGCCGACGTGCTGAGCGGGCTGATCGAGCGTTTCCGCCCCGCGGCGGTGCTTTCGGCGCCCGAAGGCGACGTCCCGGCGGAGTACGCGGCGTCCGACGGGCACTGGGTGCGGACCACGGCCGCCGCGGTCGAGCCGCATCCCGAACTCGCGGTCCTGTTGCCTACCAGCGGATCCACCGGCAACCCGAAGCTCGTCCGGCTCTCGCGCGGCGCGGTGTACTCGAACGCGGACGCGATCGCGCGGGTGCTCGGCATCGACTCGGACGAGATCGCGCCGACGAGCCTCCCGCTGCACTACAGCTACGGGCTTTCGGTGCTCAACTCGCATCTGGTGCGGGGCGCGACCGTCGTGATCGAGCCGTCCGGCGTGCTGGGTCGCGGGTTCTGGGACGCGGTGAACGAGCACAAGGTGACCTCGCTCGCGGGAGTGCCCTACCACTACGAGATGTTGCGGCGCCTCAAGTTCGACCCGGCCAAGTACCCGACGCTGCGCACGCTGACCCAGGCGGGCGGGAAGCTGCGGGACGACCTGGTGGCCCAGTTCAACGACAAGATCCGCGCGGTCGGCGGCCGGATGTTCGTGATGTACGGGCAGACCGAGGCGGCGCCCCGGATGACCACCGTCCCGGCCGAACGGCTGGCCGAGAAACTCGGGTCCGCCGGTCCGGCGCTGCCCGGCGGCGCCTTCGCGGTCCGGCGGGACGACGGGTCCGAGACGACGCATCCGAAAATTGTCGGTGAGGTCGTCTACCGTGGTCCCAACGTGATGATGGGCTACGCCGAGGACGAAACGGGCCTGGCCAAGGGTGACGAATACGGCGGCGTGCTGGCCACCGGTGACCTGGGATATCTCGACGAGGACGGATTCCTGTTCATCACCGGGCGGCTCAAGCGCATCGGCAAGGTGTTCGGCAACCGGGTCAGCCTCGACGATCTCGAACAGGCGGTGCGCACCGCCGCCGTCGGGATCGACGTCGTGGCCGCCGTTCCCGCCGGGGACAAGGTGGTGCTCTTCGCCGAGGGGGCGGACAAGGACATCTGCAAGGACGCCGCGAAGGCGTTGTCCGAGCGGCTGCACCTGCACGTCAGCGGGTTCGACGTACGGCCCGTCGACACCGTGCCGCTGCTGGCCAGCGGCAAGATCGACTACCGGACATTGGAGGCGAGGGTATGAGCGTGTTCACTCGGTCGCAGGCCGAACGGGAGGCGTCGCTGCTGCCCGAACTCGCCGAGCTGACCGCGCACCACCGCGCGAATTCCGAGGGCTACCAACGGATTTTGTCCTCGCTGGGCATCGGCGCGGACACGAGGTTCGAGCGCATCGCCGATCTTCCGTGGCTGCCCGTGCGCATGTTCAAGACGCACGACCTCAAGAGCGTCCCGGACACCGAGGTGTTCAAGACGCTGACCTCCTCGGGTACCACCGGCGCGGGCGCGTCGCGGATCTACCTGGACAAGGAGGCCGCGGCGGCGCAGACGAAACAGCTCGGCGCGACGCTGCAGGAGGTCCTCGGCGGCGAGCGGCTGCCGATGCTGATGGTCGACACCGTCGGCATCATCAAGAACCGCCGCTCCTTCTCCGCACGGGGTGCCGGTGTGCTCGGCATGGCGAACTTCGGCCGCAAGCACACCTACGTGCTCGACGAGAACGACGAGCCGGACATCGAAGCGGTGAAGAAGTTCCTCGCCGAGTACGGGGACAAGCCGTTCCTGATCTTCGGCTTCACCTTCATGGTCTGGCTGTACCTGTACGAGGTCGCGCGGGACAACGGGCTCGACCTGTCCAACGGCATCCTCATCCACTCCGGCGGCTGGAAGAAGCTGATCGACCGCGCGGTCGACAACACCGAGTTCCGCCGCCGGTTCGCCGAGGACACCGGGCTCACCCGGATCCACAACTACTACGGCATGATCGAGCAGATCGGCACGGTCTTCCTCGAAGGCCCGTCCGGGAACTCCCTGTACTGTCCCGATTTCGCCGACGTCGTGATCCGGAACCCGGAGACCTGGGAAGAGCAGCCGGTCGGCGAGCCGGGCGTGATCGAGGTCGTCTCGACCCTCCCGCGCTCCTATCCCGGCCACGTCCTGCTCACCGAGGATCTGGGCGTCTACAACGGGATCGACGACGGTGACTGGCCGGGCAAGCACTTCTCGGTGCTGGGCAGGCTGCCCAAGGCCGAGGCCCGCGGCTGCTCCGACACGTTCTCCGGGGGTGCCGCCGCATGACCAGCATGCTGACCCAGCGTTTCCCGCTGGCCGAGCAGATCGAGGTCGGGGCGCTTGTCGACGAGCTGCGTGCCGAGCCGCCGGGCGGGCGCCTGCGCGTGGGCGATCCGCGCGTCGTCGAGTTCGTCACCAAGTTCGCGCGCAAGCTGCTCGCGCCCGCGACCGCGCGTCGCTTCCCGGAGCTGGCCTCGCTCGGTTTCTTCCTGCGCAAGGGAGAAATCGCCAAGGCACTGTCCACACTGGACACTTCAGGCGAGGCACTGCGCTTCCCGCGTGGCCTGGTCTTCCACGTCCCGCCTGCCAATGTGGACACCATCTTCGTGTACTCATGGGCGCTGTCGGCGCTGGCGGGCAACCACAACGTCGTCCGCGTCTCCTCGCGGTCGGCGGGCGCGGCCGAGGCGGTGCTCGACGCGCTGAACGACGCACTGTCCGAAGTGGACCCGGCGACCGCGGCGGCGATCACCGCCACCCAGCGCATGGTCACCTACGACCGCAGCGACGAGATCAGCGGCGCGCTGTCGCTGGCCGCCGACCTCCGGGTGATCTGGGGCGGCGACGCCTCGGTCGCGGCGCTGCGGAAGTACCCGCTGGCGCCGCACGCTCGTGACCTGACCTTCCCGGACCGCTCGTCGTTCGCGGTGGCGTCGGTCGCGGGCTGGCAGAACGCGTCCGAGGCCCAGCGTCGCGCGGCCGCCGAGGGCTTCTACAACGACTCGTACTGGTTCGACCAAGCAGCCTGCTCGTCCCCGCGCGCGGTGTTCTGGGTCGGCGACGAGGCGGGCGCGAAGGCGGCGGGGAGCGAGTTCCGCACCCTGCTCGCCGAGGTGCTGGCCACGAAGCAGCACGTCACCGAGCCCGCGATGGCCGTGCAGAAGCGCGTCTCCGCCTACGGCGCCGCGGTCGACGGCGTCGTCACCGCGATCTCGTTCGACGGCGCGGGTGCCGACCGGAACGGACTGGCCACTTTGGAGCTGGCCGAGCCGGCGCGGCTGCCGAGGGAGTGGCTGGGCGCGGGCACCTTCGCCAACGCGCGGGTCGACACGCTGGGCGAGCTGGTCCCGATCGTGGTCCGCAAGGATCAGACCATCAGCCAATTCGGCTTCAGCGCTGCGGAACTGACGGAATTCGTGACGGAGCTGGCCGGCCGCGGTGTCGATCGGATCGTCCCGTTTGGATCGGCCCTCACCTTCTCGGCGGTCTGGGACGGTTACGATCTGCTGGCCGAATTCAGCCGCCTGGTCACGGTGCAGGCCTGACCTGCTGATTTCCGTGGCCGTGAGGAGTGCCAGTGCCTGTCCGGGAACCCGCGATCGCCTCGCCGGGGCGCTCCCGCCGTGCTCCGGCCCGCCGTGTGGTCCGGGCCACCACCGCCTCCGGAAGGGCCGCTCGTGACGACGACCGTTGAGCCGGAGGGCCCGGGGTCCGGTGACGAGGGGCCGATCGCCCTCGCGCCGTCGCGGCGCAAGTCCGCCAAGGCCAGGATCCTCGACATCGTCCGCTGGGTCGCGATCCTCGCCGTCGTCGGGTTCGCGGTCAACGCGCTCGTGTCGCACTGGGACGAGTTCTGGCACACCCTGTCCGACGTCGCCTGGCAGTCCTCGCTGCTGAGCCTGCTCGCGCTCGTCGCCGCGATCATGGTCTCCACCTACGGGTGGCAGGTCATGGTCGACGATCTCGGCGCCCCGATCGGCTACGCCCGCGGTGCGCAGATCTGCCTGGTCGGCTCGCTCGGCAAGTACGTCCCCGGCTCGGTGTGGGCATATCTCCTGCAGATGGAACTGGGTCGCAAGGCCGGGCTGGCCAGGGCGAGGATCTTCACCGCGTCGCTGATCCAGCTCGGCGTCGGCGTGGTGTCCGCGCTCGTCGTGTCGTTGCTCGCGGCGCCCGCGGTGTTCAGCAACAGCCCCCGCGCGCTGTGGCTGTTCGTGCTCATCCCCGTCGGCCTCGCCATGCTGCATCCGAAGGTGCTGACCTGGGGCACCTCGCTCGTGCTGCGGATCCTGCGCCGCGCGCCGCTGGAGCACCCGCTCGGCTGGCCGGTGGTCGGCAAGGTCTTCGGCGCGTCGACGGCGGCGTGGGCGCTGCAGGGTGTGCACCTGTGGCTGCTGGCCAACTCGGTCGGCGCGCCCGGGCTCGACGGCTTCGTGCTGTGCGTCGGCGCGATGGCGGTGTCGATGACGGTCGGGACGTTCGCATTCATCCTGCCCAGCGGCGTCGGCGTCCGTGAGGTCGCGCAGGTCGCCGTCCTCACCGCGAGCGGGCTCACCGTCGGCCAGGCCACGGCGTTCGCCGTCGCGTCGCGCGTGATGTTCACGCTCGCCGACCTGCTCACCGCCGGGGGCGCCGCGGTCGCCGCGCGCGCCGGTTCGTCCCGGGCCCTCACCTCCGCCTGAGCCCGGCGGGTACCTCCGAACGGTTGATCACGTGCCGGCCGGTTCCGGCCGATTGAGTGACGTGGGGGAACGAATCGCGGAGATTTGGCCCGCATTGTCCAGCTGACGCGAAACATCCTGCCAGGATGATCGATAATCATTCGCATGCGGTGAGAACGCGGTCGGCGGTCGAGGATTGGGGGCCGGGTGGTTTACGCGGTCGTGGGTGCCTGGCTCCTGCTGGCCGTACTGGTCGTCACCACCTGGGGCCGGATCGCCACGGACCGTCGCTGGCGCACCATCGTGCTGGTTCTCGTTCTCGCGTTCTCCCTGGCACATCAGCTGCTGTTCGCCACCATCACCGAAGACGCGTACATCGCGTTCCGGTACGCGGGCAACATCGCCGACGGGAACGGGCCCGTGTTCAACGCGGGCGAGCGTGTCGAGGGCTACGCCAACTTCCTGTGGCTCGTGCTCATCTCCCTGCCGAAGGCCGCGTTCGGTGTCGGCGTCGAAGGCGCGGCGGTCGCCCTCGGTGTCGTCGCGGCGCTCGGTTCGGTGCTGCTCACGTACTTTCTCGTCAACCGGATCGCCGGGCTCGCGCTGCCGGAGGGCGCCGAACCCCGCCCCGCGCTCGGCATCGCCGCCGCGATGCTCACCGCGGGTGCCAGCGGGCTGGCCGTCTACGGGCCGTCCGGCGGCGAGATGCCGTTGTTCGTCCTCCTGCTGCTGTCCCTGTGCTACGCGCTCGCGGCCCGGCGCCCGGTCGTGGCGGGGGTGCTCGTCGCGTTCGCCGTGATGACCCGCCCGGATGGACTCGTCGCGGCGCTGCTCGCCGGGCTGTGGCTGGTCTTCGCCGCGGCCCGCGGCAGGCACAGCTGGTGGGCGCCCGCCGGGTACGCGCTCGGCGCGCTGGTGTTCCTCGCGCCGTGGACGGCGTGGCGGGTCACCTACTACCACCACCTGCTGCCGACCGCGGTCGACGCGCGGCTGAGCGGCACGTTCGGGACCCGGGTCGCCGAAGGCTGGCACTACCTGTCCGATTTTTCCTTGGTACATCAGGGTTTCCTGTTGCTGGCCCTGGTCGCCGCGGTCGCGTTGCTGCTGCGCCGCGGCGGCCCGGACCGCGAGGCGCGTTCGGTCATCTGGCTGTTGTTCGCCGTCGCGGCGGGCCTGGCGGTGTTCGCGGTCCTGCTGGGCGGCGACGGCTCGTTGTCGTGGCGTCAGCTCGCGCCGCTGCCGCCACTGCTCGCCGTCGCGTCGGTGTCCGCGTACGGCGTGCTGACCGCCGTCGCGACCGCGAAACCCTCGCCGCGGCCGCGGGCGTGGCCCGCCGGGACCCGGCTGGTGCCGGTGGCCGCCGCCGGGCTGGCCGGGATCGCCGTGCTGGTCTCCATGTTCAGCCCGGAGGTGCTCGACCGCGTCCGGGAGTGGCAGACGCGGAGCGCGCAGCTGGCGGAGATCGGTGACTGGCTGGCCGACTACCTGCCGCCGGGTTCGGTGATCAGCGCCTCCTCGCCGGGCGCGCTGTCCTACCGCATGGGCGCGCAGCTGCTCGTCGTCGACGTCCTCGGCCAGACCGACGATCACATCGCCAGGGAGGGCAGGCGCGAGCGTGGCGTGGTCACCGACTACGACTACGTGGTCAACCTGCGCCGCCCGACGGTGGCCGTGCCGACCGGGACCGGGTACACCGACGGCCAGCGGTGCGGCATCGATCCCGTCTACGCCGGGAAGTACCAGGTCGCGACGTTCCAGCGGGAGGGGACGTCCTCCTGGGTCGCGGTGTACCCGAGAACCGAACAGGCGCAGACCGTTGTCGACGACCTCGACAGGTCACCGGAGTTCCGTCACGTACCTTGCCCTTCGTGAGTGTCGATACCGCGCCCAGCCCAGTACCTGTCAAGCAGCGTCGTGGGGAAGAAGCGGTACTCGGCTTCGGTGTCTTCGGCGCGGTGCTGTCGGTGCTGCTGGTCCGGTTCCTGGTGCCGCGTCCGGTCTCGATGTCGGACAACGGCGACGGGTTCCGGGTGCTGTGCGGCGCCGGGATTCCCTGGCGGAGCGGTCCGGAACCGTTCGCGCGCCTGGTGTACGACGTGCCAGGCGGGACCTGCGAGCCGACCTACCTGCTGAGCCAGAGCTGGCTCGCGAGCGCCGCCCGGCGGATCGGTGCTCACTTCGGCGAGCACGAATCACTGAATCTCGCGGTGCTCGGAATCGTGAGCAGTGCTCTCATCGCGGCCGCGATCACGGCGGTCGTCCTCGGCCTGCCCGGCCGGCGCGGTGTCCGGCTCGCGGTGGCCGCCGGGCTGCTGCTGGTCGTCGGCGACTCGGCCTTCTTCGGCTACTTCGCCTCGGTGCTGGGCGAGGGGGCGGCGTTCCTGGGCCTGCTGCTGGTGGCCGGTGGGCTCCTGCTCACCGCCCGCGTCGGCTGGTGGAGCTACGCGGGGATGGCGGTGACCGTGCTCGGCGGGGTCGTCGCGATCAACGCCAAGGTCCAGACCCTGATGATCCTCCCGCTGCTCGTCGTCGCTGTGCTGCTGGTCCGGCCGGGTGGCCGTCGTGGGCTCGCGCGCTGGGTGCCGTCCCTGCTCGTCGCCGCCGCGCTCGGCGGGCTGACCTACGCCGCGCAGCAGAGCGTCGAGCCCGCGAAGGCACCGGACGGCACGCTCGCGGCGCGTCCCGGTGACGACTCGCGCGAGATCAACATGTTCAACACCGTCTTTTTGAACATCGTCGACGGGAAGCACGACACCCAGGCCGACCTCGCGGCGCTCGGGCTGCCGCCCGGCTTCGCGCGGTACGCGGGCAACGGCTGGTGGCACCCGAACCCGGCGACGCTCGATCCGGAGTACCCGCGCTACCGCGACAAACTGAGCCGGCACAACGTCGCGGGCTACTTCGCGAGTCATCCCGGGCGCACCCTCGAAGTGCTGAACCGCGCCGCGAGCGACCTGCTCACCGCCCGCCCGGACTACCTCGGCAGTTTCGACGCCTCCGCCGGCCTGCCGCCCCACGCGCAGGAGTACCGGATGCCGGTGGTGTCCTGGCTGACCGGGTTGTTCGCGCCGCTGGGGCTGTTCGCGCTGGTCCCGTTGTGGCTGTTCGTCGCCTGGCGGGGAGTGCGGCACCGGCGCGCCGCGCTGGGCGCCGTGCTCGGCCTGCTCCTGGCCGTCGCGGTCGGCCAGTTCGTGCTGGCCGCGCTGGGCGACGGCATCGAAAACGTCAAGCACCAGGCGGTGGCGTTGTTCGCGACCCTGCTCGCCGTCCCGCTCGCCCTGCTCCCGCGTGGCGCCGGTCGCCGCGACCCGGTGATCTGCTCCGCAAAACCTACGCATCCGTAGGTTCACTCCCTACGGTCGCGTAGCCTTGCGGGATGGAGCTGGTGTATCCGCCCGTGATCGCGGCGGCGAGGTTGATGTTCCGGGTGCTGGACAACCGCATCCGGGTCGAGGGCGCGGAGCACATCCCGGCCCGCGGCGGCGCGGTCATCGCGTGCACGCACGTGAGCTACCTCGACTTCATCTACTGCGGTCTCGGCGCCCAGCCCGCGAAGCGGCTGGTGCGGTTCATGGCGAAGAAACAGATCTTCGAGAACCGGATCGCCGGACCACTGATGCGCGGCATGAAGCACATCTCGGTCGATCGCTCGGCGGGACAGGCCTCCTACGCCGAGGCCGTCGAGCGGCTGAAGGCGGGTGAGGTCGTCGGCGTGTTCCCGGAGGCCACGATCAGCCGGTCGTTCACGGTCAAGGAGATCAAGTCCGGCGCGGTGCGGATGGCCGCCGAGGCCGGGGTGCCGGTGGTGCCGATGGCGCTGTGGGGCACCCAGCGGCTGTGGACCAAGGGCAGGCCGAAGAACCTGACCCAGCGGCACGTGCCGATCTCGATCATCGCCGGAGAACCGCTGCGGCCCGGCGCGGGCGAGGATCCCGAGGTGCTGTCCAAGGACCTGCGCGTGCGCATGGGGGAGCTGCTGGACCGCGCCCAGGCCGGTTACCCGGACGAACCCGCCTCCGACGACGAGCGCTGGTGGCTTCCCGCCCATCTCGGTGGTACCGCCCCGAGCCCGCAGGAAGCCGCCGAACTGGACCGGAAGCCCTGAAGCCGATTCGTCCTTTGTGGACTTCAGTGCCGTGAAGGGGTCCTTGAGGATGTTGGGCGCTGTGAAGGACCCCTTCAGGACATGAGATGAGCCTCGGCAGCCCCGCCACCTAGGGCAAACGTCCTCAGCGAATCCACCTGTCCACAGGGACACCTCACTGTGGACAACTCGGGCCGTCACGCCACGTTCGCCGGGGTTTCGTCGTACCCCGGCGATAGACTGTCGAGGGGACGCCCCCCAGGGAGTGGTGGGGGATGCCTGGAGGTTGGCGCGGGGCCGAATCCGCGCGTTGTGTCCGATATGGACAGTGAGGGTGGCGGGTTCGTCGCGGTCGTGACGGCGTGGCGGCGCGGGAATCCGGCGGTGGCCCGGCGCGGGCGTCAGAACCAGCGTTCGAGGATCTGGGCGACGCCGTCTTCGCTCGCGGGGCCGGTGATCTCGTCGGCGACCTTCGTCACGGCGCGGTGGCCGTTCGCCATCGCCACCCCGTGTCCCGCCCAGGTGAGCATCTCCACGTCGTTCGGCATGTCCCCGAAGGCGACGATCCGTTCGCGGGGTACCGAGAGCCGTTCGGCCACCTCGGCGAGTCCGGTCGCCTTGGTGATCCCGTGCGCGGCGATCTCGATCAGCCCGCCGGAGGAGGAGTAGGTGACGTCGACCGCGCCGTCGAGCAGCTCCCGCGCCGCGAACGCCATCTCGTCGGACTCCATCCCGCGTTTGCTGATCAGCAGCTTGATCGCCGGGTGACCCAGCACCTCCGCGCGCGGTGCGAAGCGGCCTTCGCCGTCGCCCCACGGGTTGTGGTACTCGGGTTCGATCACGAAGTTGTGCATGTCGGAGTCGCCGAGCGGCCCGAGGACGACCCGCTCGGCGGCGAGCCGGCAACCGGGCAGCGCGTGGTCCAGCGTCGCCGCGACGTCGTGCAGCAGCTCCGGCGCCAGCAGGCCGTGCACCGCGACGACCTCGTGCCGGCCAATGTCGTGGAGCACTGCCCCGTTCGCGCACACCGCGTACCCGGTCAGGCCCAGCGGCCCGGCGATCGGCGGGATCCAGCGGGGCGGGCGGCCGCTGGCCAGCACGAAGGGCACCCCGTCTTCGAGCACCCGGCGCACGACGCCGATCGTGCGTTCACTCGGCACCTCGGCGGGGCCGAGCAGGGTTCCGTCGACATCGGACGCGATCAACAGGGGCTTCTCCACTCCTTCATTGTCCCCGAAACCCCCGCGAGATCATCCGGTTTACGTGATCGACGACATCGCCGCCCGCCGGAAGGAAGGTCACCCTCACTGCTACCTTCCAGGCGTGCGAGTAGGCATCGTGATCCTTCCGGAAGATCGTTGGTGGGCCGCCGAGCCGAAGTGGCGCGCCGCCGAGGAGTACGGCTTCGACCATGCGTGGACGTACGACCATCTCGGCTGGCGCAACCTGGTCGACGGGCCCTGGTTCTCCGCCGTCCCGACACTGACCGCGGCGGCGACGGTCACCTCGCGGATCAAGCTGGGCACGTGCGTCGCCTCGCCGGTCGCCCGGCACCCGGTGCCCTTCGCCCGCGAGCTCATCACGCTCGACGACGTCTCCGACGGCCGGTTCATCCTCGGCGTCGGCGCGGGCGTCGACCACACCCGTTACGACGGTGCCGTGCTCGACGGCCCCGAACTGACCGCCCGCCAGCGCGCCGACCGCTTCACCGAGTTCGTCGAGGCCCTCGACGGACTGCTGATGACCGACAAGTTCGACTACACCGGCGAGTACTACCGCGCCAGGGGCGCCCGCAACCTGCCGGGCACGGTCCAGCGCCCCCGGCTGCCGTTCGTCGTCGCCGCCAACGGACCGCGCACGATGACCCTCGCCGCCCGCTTCGGCGCGGGCTGGATCACCACCGGCAAGGGCGGGGACACCCTCGACGCCTGGTGGAAGGGCATCGCTGAGCTGTCCGCGCGCTTCGACGAGCGAGCCGCCGCGGTGGGCCGCGACGTCGCGACGGTGGAACGGCATCTGAGCCTGGACGCCGCCCCGGTGTTCTCGCTGTCCAGCGTCGAGGCGTTCCGCGACGCCGCCGGACGCGCCGCCGAGCTGGGCTTCACCGACATCATCGCGCACTGGCCGCGTTCCGGTGAGCCCTACCAGGGCCGTGAACTCGTGCTCGAAAAGGTCGCGAGCGACGTCCTCCCCGGCCTCCAGGCCCAGTAGCACCGGGACGGCCTTACGGCGAACGGGTGACAGCGGTCGCTCTCGGAAACCGATTACCCCCGCCGATCGTCGAAAAGGTAGGGCGTACGGGGGACCGCCCGTCAGCCACCCGGGGGTGTTCGGGGAACAGGGTCCTCGTGGCGCGGCAGGGGCGGCCGCGCCACGAGGACCCTTACCTCACGATCGTGTAGATCGCCGCGCCGCGATTGGCATAGTCGCGGCGCAGGAAGTCCAGCCCGTCCAGGTCCCGCAGCCCCGGCGCGGGCAGCCCGCCGACCACGATCGATCCGCTGCCGGTCAGCACGTGGTGGACGTTGAGCCGCCGCACCGCGGCCCGCACCTCGGGGTCGGTGTCGTACTCGCGGAAGTGCAGCGCGAGGTAGGCCGCGTCCTTCGGCGGCACTCCGGCGTCGTAGTGCGCGGCCACCGGGTGAACCCCGGCGATCGCGTACATCCACGCCGTGCCGTCCAGCCGGTCGTTGAGCACCTTCTCGTCCGCCGGGATGCCCATCCGGCCCAGCTCGGCCATCGCGGCCAGCTCGTCGGTGTTGACCGGCGGCACGACCTCGCCGGGCAGCCCGTTGTAGTAGAGCAGCGACACCGTCTTCGCGTTCGCCGCGGTGGAGAAACCGCCGGTCAGCACCCCGAACAGGGCGACGATCACCGCCGCGCAGGCAGGCCCGGCCCAGGCCCGTGGCCGCGTGGACCGGGAGACGAGCTTCGCGAGCCAGCGTTGGAGCTGGGCCATCCCGTGCGCCGCGAACAGGCACAGCGGGATCGCGGCGAGGGCCATCAGCCGGTACCGGTCGTTCCACCACGGCCGCGACAGCGTGATCACCAGGTCGGTGTCGCCGAAGCACGCCACCAGCACGAACAGCACGCTCAGCGCGACCCCGGACAGCAGCAGCCAGCGCATCCGGCCCAGCGCGCGGAAGCTCAGCACCCCCACCGCGAGCAGCGCGGCGAGGACCAGTTGCGGTTCGGGCAGCACCTGGTGGAACGTGGCGAGCAGGCCCAGCGCCTTGTACACCGGCAGGTGCGAGCCCCACGGGTGATACGGGTAGGAACCCGACGTGAACCCGATCGCCCCGAAGACCATCGGCGCCGCCAGCACGACCGCGACCACCAGCACCGGCAGCATCCGCAGCAGGTCGCCGCCGAGCACTCGCCCGAAGCCCCTGCCCTCGGCGACGCCGTCGGCGCGCCTGCCGCGCAGCACGCGGTACCAGCGCTGCAGGGCCAGCGGGAAGGCGAGCAGGATCGCGCCGAACAGCGCGCTGGAGTGCTCGGCCAGCAGCCCGACCGCGCTCAGCGCCAGTACCGCGCCACCGCCGATGTCCGGGCGCACGAGGTACCGCTGGAGCGCGACCACCGCGAGCGGCGTCAGCACGATGCCCAGCGCGAACGGCAGCAGCCCGCTCGACACCTGTTCGTAGGCCCCGGTCGTCGCCGTCCCGGCGAGCAGCGCGGCGCAGCCCGCGAGCACCGCGCGCCCGCCGAGCTGGCGGACCAGCGCGACCAGCGCCAGCGCGAACAGGCCCGCGGTCGGCATGATCATCGCGTTCATCGTGATCGGGACGGTCGTGCCCGACAGCTGGTAGACCAGCGCGCCGACCAGGTGATAGCCGTTCGGGTAGAAGCTCCCGTCCGGGTACCAGTTGAGCTTGCCCATCCCGGTGAGCGAACCGTCGCCGGTGTCGGCGATGTAGCGGATACCGTTCCCGTGGTACACGGTGTCCCAGCGCTGGAACACCGGGAACGTGCCGCTCTTGGCGGTCACCACCGCGGCGATCGACAGCCCCAGCGCGAGGAGCACGCAGGCCACGACGGCGAGGTGTGCGCGGCGTGTCCAGGTCGTCACCGGTTCCGCCGTCCCCGGCGCGGACCACCCGCGGGCCGCGGCGAGCCTGCGCAGCCCGAACACGACACCCGCGAGCAGCAGCGTGCAGCCGGCGACGCTGAGCGCGTTGTACGGGACGTGGACCTTGGCCAGCCACGGACCGGCCAGCCCGGTCACCGTGTAGCTCAGCAGCGGCGCGAGCCCGGCCAGTGCCCAGCCCCGCAGTCCCGCCGCCAGCCCGATGAGGCCGCCGGGGAGCGCCAGCACGCCGACGTAGGTGGCGAGAGCGCCGAAATAGCTCCAGAAGTCGTCGGGTGTGGGCACTGCTTCCCTGTTGGATCGAGGTGAAATACGACGGTCGGTGCGGGTAGCGGTGAGCGACTGCGTACCCTGGGCGCCCGTGAGCGCGCACACGAACCCCGCCAACAGTACTGAAGACGATTTCGCAGGTTACGACCTCATCGTCGTCGGGTCCGGTTTCTTCGGTCTGACCGTGGCCGAACGGGCCGCCGCCGAGCTGGGCAAGAAGGTCCTCATCCTCGAGCGGCGCAGCCACCTCGGCGGCAACGCCTACTCCGAGGCGGACCCGGAGACCGGCATCGAGGTGCACAAGTACGGAGCGCACCTGTTCCACACCTCGAACAAGCGGGTCTGGGAGTACGTGAACCGGTTCACCGAGTTCACCGGTTACCAGCACCGGGTCTTCGGCAAGCACAACGGGCAGGTCTACCCGCTGCCGATGAACCTCGGCATGATCAACCAGTTCTTCGGCAAGTCGCACACGCCGGACGAGGCGCGCGAGCTGATCGCCAAGCAGGCCTCGGAGTTCGAGACCGAGAACGCGCAGAACCTCGAAGAAAAGGCGATCTCGCTGATCGGACGTCCCCTCTACGAGGCGTTCATCCGGGACTACACCGCGAAGCAGTGGGAGAACGACCCCAAGAACCTCGGCGCCAACATCATCACGCGCCTGCCGGTCCGCTACACGTTCGACAACCGGTACTTCAATGACACCTACGAGGGCCTGCCCGTCAACGGGTACACCGCGTGGCTGGAGAAGATGGCCGAGCACGAGAACATCGAGATCCGGCTGAACGTCGACTACTTCGACGTGCGCGAGCACATCCCCGCGGGCACCCCGACCGTCTACACCGGGCCGCTGGACCGCTACTTCGGCTACTCGGCGGGCCGGTTCACCTGGCGCACCGTCGACTTCGAGTCCGAGGTCGCGGAGACCGGCGACTACCAGGGCACCTCGGTCGTCAACTACAACGACGGGGACGTCCCCTACACCCGCATCATCGAGTTCCGCCACTTCCACCCGGAGCGGGACTACCCGAAGGACAAGACGATCATCTTCCGTGAGTTCTCCCGCTTCGCCGGTGAGAACGACGAGCCGTACTACCCGATCAACACCCCGGAGAACCGCGAGAAGCTCGAGGCCTACCGCGAGCTGGCGAAGACCGAGGCGCGGGAGCGGAACGTGCTCTTCGGCGGACGGCTGGGTACCTACAAGTACCTCGACATGCACATGGCGATCGGGTCGGCGCTCTCGGCGTTCGACAACAAGATCGCGCCGCACCTGACCGACGGCGCGCCGCTCGACGGGTCCCTCGATGCTTGAGAAGGGCACCCCGACGGGCGAGGTGGCCGTCCTCGCGAAGGCGCAGAGCTTTCTGAAGAGTGACATCTCGGTGAAAGCCGCGCGCGGCCTTTCCCACTTCGGCGAGCACAGCGCCGGATGGTTCGCGATTGGCCTGATCGGCGCCGCGGTCGACAAGAAGCGACGTAAGGACTGGCTGGTCGCGGCGGGTGGCGTGGTGGGCGCGCATGCCGCGTCGATCGCGGTGAAACGCGTGGTCAGGCGGCCGCGGCCGGACGACCCGAGCGTCGAGGTTCTGGTCGGTACGCCGAGCAAGCTGAGCTTCCCGTCTTCGCACGCGACGTCCACCACGGCGGCGGCGGTGCTCTACTCCGGATTGACCGGGCGTAACCTGGTGCCCGCCTTGGTACCGCCGATGCTGGCTTCCCGGCTCGTGCTCGGCGTGCACTACCCGACCGACGTCCTGGCCGGAGCGGCCCTGGGAGGCCTGGTCGGTGGTCTAATTCGACGAAAGCTGAAGAAGCGATCATGAGCGAAACGACCGAGCGAATAGAAGACAGCGGTGACGTGCCCGCCGCCGAGTCCGGGAGCTCCACCGAGGAGACCCCGGCCCCGGCTGCACCCGCCACCGCGGCCAAGGGGCCCTTGGGGCTGGTCGGCGGGATCGTCAAGACGGCCCGGCCGAAGCAGTGGGTGAAGAACGTCCTCGTCTTCGCGGCGCCGTTCTTCGCCTTCTCCAAGTCGACCGACCGGGCCGGGCTGCTCTTCGCCGCCGCGATCGCCTTCGTGGCGTTCTCGCTGGTGGCTTCCTCGGTCTATCTCATCAACGACGCGATCGACGTCGAGGCCGACCGCGCGCACCCGACCAAGCGCAACCGGCCCATCGCGGCGGGCATCGTGCCCGTCCCGGTGGCCTTCGCGTCGGCCGCGGTGTTCTTCCTGGTCGGCCTCGGCATCTCGTTCGTGGCGAGCTGGCAGCTCGCCGTCGTGCTGGCGGTGTACGAGGCCGTCCAGCTCGCCTACTGCTTCGGGCTCAAGCACCAGCCGGTGATCGACCTCGCCATCGTCAGCTCGGGCTTCCTGATGCGCACGATCGCCGGTGGTGTCGCGGCCGCGGTCCCGATGTCGCAGTGGTTCCTGCTGGTCACCGCGTTCGGCTCGCTGTTCATGGTGGCGGGCAAGCGGTACGCGGAGGTCATGCTCTTCGAGCGCACCGGCGCGAAGATCCGCTCCTCGCTGAAGAAGTACTCGGCGAGCTACCTGCGGTTCGTCTGGGCGACCTCCGCGGCGATCCTGATCATGTCCTACTGCCTGTGGGCGTTCGAGATCCGCCAGCACGAGCACAACTCGGTGTGGGCGGTCGTCTCGATGGTCCCGTTCGTGGTCGCGGTGCTGCGCTACGCGGTCGACGTCGACAGCGGGAACGGGGGCGAGCCCGAGGAGATCGTGCTGCGTGACCGCATCCTCCAGGTGCTCGGCGGGGTACTGGTCATCACCCTGTTCCTGTCCTTCTACCTGTAGGTAATCAACAGCTCCTGTACAGCGTTCACACAGGAAGCGGGCTCACCCTCGATGGTGGGCCCGGGGCGAAACGCCGGGTCCGGTGAACTCAGGGAGCTCGTGATGACCAACCCCGCCGACCCGCAGCGCGAACCCACGCCGGGTGCCGTACCACCGCCCGCGGGTGCCGATCACCCCACGGCGGACCAGCCCACCGTCGAACAGCCGCCGGCGGCCGCCGGACGGGTGTCCCCGCCCGCCGCACAGCCCGCGGCCGGACAGCCGGTCGCCGACGCGGCCTCCGAGCAGGCATCGCCCAGCTCGCCACCGCCACCAGCGGCCGGTGCGACGCCGCCGCCACCGCCTGGCGTCTGGGGCGCTCCGGCCGCGACACCGGGACCTCGGCAGCCCGGAGGGTTCCGGCGGTTCGCCGGGCACCGCGCGACCCAGCTGGTCGCGGTCGGGGTGCTCGGTCTGGTGGTCGGGGGCGGGGTCGTCGGCATCATCGCCGCCTCGACCCACCACAACGGACCGCGCCCCGGCGTCGCCCGCATGCATCACCCGCGTGACGGTGGCGGTTTCCGCGGCCACGGCAACCCCGCCCCCGGCCAGAACGGTCCGGGCCAGCCCGGCCGCGGCGGCACCGAAACCCCAGGCCAAGGCGGCTGACTCCGCTGGTCCGTGAATGCCACCTTGAGGGACTCAGAGTCCCTCAATGTGGCATTCACGGACTTTGGTGCCGCGGTGTCGAGCGACCACGGGGATTAAGAAGCCGACAGGTCACGAGAAGATCACGATCATTGTGTACGGTGTCCCGTGATGGACACCACCACCGCCGCGACGCCCAGGTTCCTCCTGTCGACGTCCGTCGTGGCGAGAGCGCGTCCCTGGCTGCTGCCCGCCGGGGCCGCGGCGGCGTCCACGGCGGTCTTCTCGCTGGTCAGCGGCCATCTCATCGACGACAGCTACGTCACGCTGTCGTACGCGAAGAACCTCGCCTTCCACGGTCACTGGGGCCTGGTCGAGCAGGGCACCGCCAACACCGCGACCTCGCCGCTGAACGTACTGGCCCTCGCGACGGTGACCTTCCTGGCGCGAGACGCGGTCCTCGCCGCCGGGATCGTCTTCGTGCTGAGCCAGGTCGTGCTGGTGCTCGGGTTGCGGCGCGCCGCGGCCGGCGCGGGGGTCGCGCCCGCGCTCGCGCCGCTCGCGTTCGCGATGCTGCTGGTGAACCCGCTGCTGCTGTCCTCGGTGGGGCTGGAGGTCGCGCTCGGCGCCGCCGGGGCGAGCTGGCTGGTGGTGTTCGCCGTCGAACGCCGTCCGGTCGCGCTCGGGTTCGTCGCGGGCCTGCTGGTGCTCGTCCGGATCGACCTGCTGCTCGTCGCGCTCGTCGTGTTCCTGGCCCGCCGCCGGTTCTGGGCCGGTGTCTGGCGTACCGCGCTCACCCTGCTCGCGGTCACCGTGCCGTGGTTCGCGTTCAGCTGGAGCGTCCTCGGCTCCGCGGTGCCGGACACGCTGGTCATCAAGATCGCCCAGCCGCCGTGGGGAGAGTTCAGCTTCGTCAACGGCCCGCTGCTCTACTTTCGTAGTTTTCCCGCCGCCGCAACGCTTTCCTTCCTGCCGCTGCTGCTCGGTGGCGTCGCGGGTCTACTGTGGACGGTCAAGGTGCGGGCCGGGTCGGCGCGGGCCCGCGCACTGGCGCCGTTCGCCGCGCTGGCCGTCGCGGGCGTGGTGCACTACCTCGCCTACTCCTGGCTCGGGGTGCCGCCGTATCACTGGTACTACGCGCCGAGCATCGTCGGCGCGACGATCTTCCTCGCCGCCGTCCTGTGCGAAGCACCGCAGCGGTCCCGTGCCTGGGCGGCGATCGGCGCCGGTGCGCTCGTGCTGGCCGGCGCCGCCGTGTACGCGCTGCCCGGGCTGCCGCGCCGGTTCGCGCCGATCACCAGCAACCACGCGGCGTCGGCGGAATACCGGAAGATCGGGCAACAGCTCGGCGCGCTGGCCAAGGGGCGGAAGGTCGAGAGCGCCGGTGAGGCGGGCGCGCTGGCCTACGCCTGTGACTGCCAGCTCGTGGACCAGTACTCCGACCGCGGCGCCGTCGACCCGGCGATCGCGGCGACGAAGAGTCGCAGTGGCGATCTGGCGCGCGCGTTGCTGGAGGCCAACTTCCACAACTTCGACCACAGCGTCGCCCCCGCGACCCCCGACCTCGTGCTCGCCACGACCCGCCGCGCGGCGCCGCCGGGCGCGCTGGCGAGCTGGACGATCGACTCGCCGTGGGTGGGCACGCAACGGCTGTACCTGGCGCCCGCGAACGCGTCCCGGTGACCGTTTTCGTTGGTACCTTTGAAGGGGGTGCGACGGACACTCCCGGAATTGACCCAGGGGGTTGGGCCAATGGAGGCCGTCCGGAGATACTTTCGCAACGAGCGCCGGGCATTCGCCAGCATCATCCTGCTCCTCCGCCGCCGCAAGGACGTGCCCGCCGACGGCGTGGCCCTGCCGTATTCGGGACCGCGTACGCCGATGCTCATCGTGTTCGCCGTGGTTTCGCTCGTCGAGACCGGCCTGCTGTTCCTGATCGACCTCGGGATCGTGACCGACCTCGTCCTGCTGGTGCTCGGCCTCTACTCGGTGCTGTTCGTCTTCGGCGTCTTCGCCGCGTCGGTGACCCGTCCGCACGTCGTCTCGCCGCGAGAGGTGTGGATACGGGCGGGCGCCTTCTACGACGTGCGCGTCCCGCTCGCCGACGTGCTTACCCTGCGACGGCACAAGCAGACCCATCCGCCCACCGTGCGGCCCTTCACCGGCGACGAGCTGATCATGCACGAGGACTACGACACCAACCTGGTGCTCGAACTCCGCGAGCCGGTCACCGTGACGCGCCCGCTCGGCGGCACCGAATCGGTGCGGGTGATCCGGTACTACGCCGAGGATCCCGACGTCGCCGTGCGTGCCTTCGACGGGTTCACGCCGCGACAGGCTGCTTGAGCCCGAGCTCCGCCGAGGCGAGCCGGCTCCGGGTGTACCTGAGGCCGCCGACGATCGCGGCGACGGTGACGAGCGTGTCGAGGACCGGCACGGAGTCCACCGGCAGGGTGTAGGCCATCGCGACGACGACGCAGCCGAGCGCCAGGTTGCCCACGCCCCACCACAGCGTGACGACGCGCCACAGCCGCCGGACCTCGGCGTCCTCGGCCCACCGCCGTTCCATCGGTTCGGTGCGGCCGGGCGCCATCGTCCGCGCGGCGTGGTAGATGAACGGCCGCTGCCCGACGGCGAGGCTGACGAGCATCCAGCCGCCCACCAGCAGCCCGAACCAGGCGCTGCGGATCAGCAGCAACCGGGGATCGCCGGAGATCAGTGACACCGCCACGTTGACCACGAGCATCGCGAGCACGAACGTGCCCAGCGGGTCGATCCGGCGCTCCCGCAGCGCCACCCAGCCGACGCGCAGTGCCGGGGGCAGCCCGCCGAGCAGCAGCGCCCAGAGCGCGTCGACCCCGAACGCGCGGAGCCCGTAGAACACCGCCATCGGCACGATGAGGTCTCGGACCAGGGGCAGGAAGCGGGAAGTGTTCGTCATGCCCACCAGGGTGTCCCCGGGAGGGGGACCGGCACATCGACGCGCGGGTTGGTCCGCGCGCCCCTCGGGTGGATCCCCGCGTCAACCCGGGGATTGAGCCCGTCCGGGCTCAGCGTTGCCGGGCGCGGGCGACCTTCAGCGGCGCGAGGACGTCACGCAGGAACACCGCCGAGCCGTCCGCGAAACCGAACCGGAGCACCGGGCGTGGCGGGAAGCTGCGTCCCGGGTGGAGCGCGTCCAGCCCGGTCACGGCCCGGGTGTCGAACTCCTCGCCCGTGGTGAACGGCCCGCTCGCGCCGCCCTCGGCCAGCAGCTTGGCCGGATAGACGACCGCGAGCCGCTGGTTCGTCCAGGTCAGCCGCGCTTCCCCGGCCCCGGCCGCGAAGTGGTCGGCCAGCAGCACGGCGAGCTGTCCCCGCTCCCGCGCGACGGCCCAGTACCCCAGCGCGGGATCGTCGGTCCAGTCCTCCTCCGGCACCGCACCGGGCACCGGCCAGCGCGGCGGCGCGCCGCTCACCTTCGGTGTCTCGCGTGCCGCGGTGTACGGGACGTGGAGTTCGGCGCCGAGCCGTAGCCCGACGTGGCCGTACAGCGGCGGGCAGCCCAGCCGCAGCACTTCGCCCGGCCGCAGCCAGCACTGCGTGAGCTCGCGCTCGACGATCTTGTCGACCTCGGTGGCGGTCCGGACCGCGAGGTCCATCAGCCCGCCCCGTTCGTCCGCGCGAGCAGCCAGGAGAACATCGCGGGATCCTCGACGTCGAAAAGGAAGTCGAGGCCCGAACCGTCCACAAGGGACATGCGGAGGCACGGCCTGCCGCGTAGCTTCCCGCCGTGCCGCGCCGTCGCGACCCCGGCGACACGGGCCGCGGGCAGCTCCGCGGCCACCGTCATCTCGTGCCGGGGCACCGGCTCGCCCTCCCGGTTGTCGCCGTAGGTCTTCGTCCGGTCGGTGATGATCCCGGCGATGTCCTTGCCCGCCTTGGCCAGCCCCTTGCCGAACCCGACCGCCTTCGCCACGAACGACTTCTCCGCCGGGGGTGCCGGCTCCGGCTCGGGCGGCACGAACCGGTGCAGCACCACGAGCCGGGACGAGGTCAGCGCCCAGAGCCGTCCCGCCGGACCGGCGGGGGTCAGCTCGCGCAGGAACGTGTGCGCCAGCACGCCTTCCCGCTCGCCGAACGCCACGACCTGCGGGGGCGGCGGCCGGTCGGGACCACTGTCGTCCCCGCCGCCGAGCATCGCGTCGACGGCGTCGCCCGCGAATCCCGCGACGCCAGAGCCGAGCTTGCGCAGCGCACTCCGCTCCGGCCGTCCCAGCGGCGTCAGGCCACGGATGTGGTAGTTCACCACCCGGCCGTAGGCGGCCCAGAGCAGCCGTTCACCGGGGTGCAGCGACGCCGCGGCCTGGGTGGCCGGGCCGAGCGGATCCGCGAGATTCATCCAGCCACCACCAACGCCCTCTTGACGGCACTCGGGACCGGCTCCGGGCGAACCCGGTCAGATCGGCAGCTTGCGGAAGATCGGACGCGGCACGTGCCGCAGCACCGACATCACCCAGCGGAACGGCGGCGGGGACCACACGAGGTCCTTGCCCGCGCGGGCGGCGGCGACGGAGAGCTCGGCGACCTGCTCGGCGGTCCGCGTCAGCGGGGCGTCCTTGAGCCCGTCGGTCATCTTGGTCCGCACCTGACCCGAGCGGACGACGGTCACCTTGACGCCGTGCGGCGCGAGCGCCTCGCCGAGGCCGAGGTAGAAGCCGTCGAACCCGGCCTTGGTCGAGCCGTAGACGAAGTTCGACCGCCGGACGCGCTCGCCTGCCACCGAGGACAGCGCGATCACCGTCCCGTGCCCCTGCGCCTTGAGCTTCTCCGAGAGCGCGACGCCGACCGAAACCGCGGCGGTGTAGTTCACCGTCGCCGCCTCGACGGCCTTCGCGTGGTCCTGCCAGAGCTCCTCGGCGTCCCCGAGCAGCCCGAAGGCAACGACCGCGACGTCGATGTCCCCGGCCTCGAACGCCTTGTCCAGCACCGCCGGATGGGTGGCCGTGGCCGTCGCGTCGAAGTCCACAGTGGACACCTCGGCGCCCTTGTCCTTCAGGCGCTGCGCCGCGGCCTCCAGCCGGGGCGAGGGCCGCGCGGCCAGCACGACCCGCAGCGGGCGCTCGGCGAGGTACTTCTCCGCGATCGCCAGCGCGATGTCGGACGTGCCGCCGAGCAGCAGCAGGGACTGGGGATTGCCAACCGCGTCGATCACAGTTCGAGCCTCCGGCTCATGTCAGAGGCGAAAACGCCTTCGGGGTCGATGGAAGCGCGGACCTTGCGCCATTCGTCCAGCCGCGGGTACATCTTCGCGAAGGTCTCGGGCGAGGTCCGCGAGTCCTTGGCCGTGTACAACCGCCCGCCGGCGGCCAGCACCATTTCGTCCAGCTCGGTGCACAGCGCGCTCAGCCCGGACTTGATCGGGAAGTCGAGGCAGACCATCCAGCCGGTGTCGGGGAACGACAGCGGCGCCCGGTTGCCCGCGCCCATCTGCTTGAAGACGTTGAGCGCCGAGTAGTGCCCGGAGTGCGCGACCTTCTCCACGATCCGGCGGAGATCCTCGTTCGCGCCGATCGGGGTGCTGAACTGGTACTGGAGGAAGCCCTTGCTGCCGTAGCCGCGGTTCCACTCCCCGACCAGGTCGAGCATGTGATAGAAGGCGGTGATGTTCTGGATCGCGCCCCGGCCCCGCTTCGGGGTCGACCGGTAGTAGAACTCGCCGATCGCGCTCAGCGAGAGCTTGTTCATCAGGCCGTTCGGGAACACGTCCGGCACCGTGAGCAGCTGCGGCGCGGAGAACTTCAGCGGCTCGGCCCGCAGCTTCGGCGGCAGGTCGTCGAGCTTGGCGAGCGAGCCGCGGGCGAAGGCGCCCCGGCCGAGCTTGCGGCCCTTGTTGATCGTGTCGAACCAGACCGACGAGTAGGTGTAGTCGTCGTCGGAGCCGTCGCTGATGAGGGCGAGGGTGCCGTCGAGGTCGTCGGTGCGATCGTTGTCGACGACGAAGTAGGCCGATTCGGTCCTGGTCATCCGGATCGTGGCGCGCACGATGATGCCGGTGAGCCCGATCCCGGCCACGGTCGCCCAGAACAGCTCCGACTCGGGGCCCTCCGGGGTCAGCGTGCGGACCCGCCCGTCCGCGGTGACCAGGTCCATCGAGACGACGTGGTTGCCGAAGCTGCCCGCGCTGTGGTGGTTCTTGCCGTGGATGTCGTTGGCGATCGCGCCGCCGATGGTGACCTGGCGGGTGCCGGGCAGCACCGGGACCCACAGGCCGTACGGCAGCGCCTCGCGCATCAGCTGGTCGAGGCTGACCCCGGCGTCGGCGACGACGAGCCCGCTGTCCGGATCGATCGAGTGGATCCGGTTCAGCGCGGTCATGTCGACCACGAGGCCGCCCGCGTTCTGCGCCGGGTCGCCGTAGGAGCGGCCGAGCCCGCGCGCGATGACACCGCGTTCGCCCGCCCGCGTCACGGCGCGCGCGATAACCTCGACATCGGGAGTGCTCAGCACGTCGGCGATGGTCGGTGACGTCCTCGCCCAGCCGGTGAGCGTCTTCCGCTGTGTCTCGGGTGCTTGGGTCACCCGACCAGGGTAGCCACGCCGAACGCCGCCCGGAACGTGACCCTGAAGAGGCCGCTTCTACACTTTGCGCATCAAGGCACAAGCGCCCAGGTGGTTGAAAGCCGACCGCGAATCGAAGCCGACGAGGTAACAGCAGTGGTGGCGACAGATCCGCAAGCCGACGCGACGGCAGTGCCGCCGTCGAGCCCGGGGCTGCTCGGGCAGCTCATCCGCTTCGCCCTCATCGGGGGATTCTGCGCCCTCGTCGACCTGGGGACCTACTCGCTGCTGCGCGCGCTCGGGATGGACGCGACACCGTGGGTGGACATCGCGCGCGCGATCAGCTTCGTCGTGGGCACGACCACGGCGTTCTTCCTGAACCGGCGGTTCACCTTCGCCGGGGGCAGGCGGGGCGGCGGTGCCCAGGTCGGCGGGTTCGTGCTGCTCTACGCTGTGACGTTCTTCGTCGCGGTCGGGATGAACCGGTGGATGCTGCACCTGCTGCCCGAGTCGGCGTGGAAGGCCACATTAGGTTGGGTGATCTCGCAGGCAACCGCCACGGTGATCAATTTCGTCATGCTCAAGTGGGTCGTTTTCCGTGAACACCCGGTAAAGGAGAACTGAGGATTCTTATGCCCGGTAAAGCAGTAGCCACCGGACAGGCCCCGAGCGTCGACGTGAAGGTGGCTGGAGAGACCACGTTCACCGAGCACACTCCGCAGGGCAGGCTGACCGCGCAGCGAGGTCTGTACGCGGGTCCGGCACCGATCGTGAGCAAGGACCTGTACGCGGAGCTGGAGTGGGGCTCGGCGGTGCGGGATCGCACCGGCGCGACGGTCGAGCCGTCGTCCAGGCTGACGGGGAACACGTACTTCGGCCGGTTCCCGGCCAGTTACTGGCAGCGGTGGACCACGGTGTCCGAGGTCTCGGTCGAGGCGGTCGTCACCGGGGACGGCCAGCTGACGGTCGGCGCCTCCGACGTCGAGGGCGAGCCGCGGGTCGTGGCCGCGGAGCTCGTGTCCGGCGCGAAGCAGCGGCTGGTCACCCTGACCACGAAGCTGGACAAGTTCTACGACGGCGGCGCGCTGTGGCTGGACGTGGAGACCGAGGGCGGGCAGACGCTGCGGATCGAGCGGGTCCGCTGGACGGTCGAGGCGCCGGAGAAGATCCGGCCGACCGCCGTGACGATCTGCACGATGAACCGCGCGGACGACTGCCTGAAGAACCTGCAGGCGCTGGCCGCGGACGTGTCGTCGCTGGAGACGCTGGACGCGATCTACGTCGCCGACCAGGGCACCGACCTGGTCGAGTCCCGTGACGGCTTCGAGCAGGTCGCGAAGGACCTCGGCCAGAAGCTGCACTACATCAAGCAGCCGAACCTCGGCGGCGCGGGCGGGTTCACGCGCGGGCTGTACGAGGTGGCCGGGCACACCGCCACCGAGCACGCGAACGTGCTGTTCATGGACGACGACGTGCTGCTGGAGCCGGATCTGGTGATCCGGATGACCGCCTTCTCGAACCGGCAGGCGAACCCGATCATCGTCGGTGGGCAGATGCTCAACCTGCTGCACCCGAACCAGCTGCACGTGGGCGCGGAGTACGCGAACCTCAACGCGCTGGAGCCGGGCAAGCCGGTCGAGCACTCGCTGGAGACCGCGGACCTGCTCGGGATCGACGAGGACACGCTGAAGCCGAACCGGCAGGACCGGCGGCTCGACGCGGGCTACAACGGCTGGTGGTCGTGCCTGATCCCGTACGAGGTGGTCAAGGCGATCGGGTACCCGATGCCGTTCTTCTTCCAGTGGGACGACGCGGAGTACTCCTACCGGGCGCGGGCGGCGGGCTTCCCGACCGTGACGCTGCCGGGCGCTGGCGTGTGGCACGCGGACTTCCACTGGAAGGACTGGGACGAGTGGCACCGGTACTTCAACCTGCGCAACTCGATCATCACCGCGGCGCTGCACTCGCCGTTCAACCTGAACCTGCTCTCGCGGGTGCTGGTGGCGCAGATCATCCGGTACCTGCTCGGGATGCAGTACGGGCTGACCGCGACGCTGCTCAAGGCGGTCGAGGACTTCCTGGAGGGCCCGGAGATCCTGCGTGACGGCGGGGTCGCGGCGATGCAGGAGATCCGCCGGATCCGGGACGCCTACCCGGAGACCAAGCGGCACAAGGCCACCGACGTCCCCGGCATCGCCTCCAACGACATCGGCATCATCAACGCCGCGCCCCGGCCGAGCATGCAGCGGCTGGTGCTGGTCAAGCGGATCCTCGACCGGGCGCTCGGCCGCACCCGGTTCTCCCTCGGCGCGATCCCGAACGACGAGGCCCACTGGTGGCACATCGCGCAGTTCGACACCGCCGTGGTGACGGACGCGAACCAGGAGGGCGTGCGGGTCCGGTCCTACGACAAGGCGAAGATGCTCGAACTCGCCCGTCGCAGCGCCAAGGTCATCAACCGCCTTCGCAAGGAGGGCGCCGCCGTCCAGGAGCAGTACAAGCGCGCCATGCCCGAGCTGACCGCGCGGGAGAACTGGACCAGGCTCTACGGGCTCTGAGCCACCGCTTCACCACGCACGAAGGCCATCGCCGGATCCCCGGGGATGGCCTTCGGCGTGTCCGGGAACCCGGCCCGCGCGGCGAACTACGCGTGCAGCCCGAAGACGGTCGATTTGCGGTTGAGGTCGTCGAGATAGGCGGCGGCGACGTGCGCGAAGTTGATCGCGACCGTCGAGCCGTCCTTGGTCCGGACGGTGCTCACCGAGCCCGTCTTGACCAGGTCGGTGAGACTTTCCTGGAGCTGACCGGTCTCTTCACCGTCGAGCGCGAACAGCAGCGGTTCGCCGCCGGTGGCCAGGTGCAGCACGAGCGCGGGTTTGGGGTCTGCCATGGGTCCATGGCACCAGCGCCCGATCATCCCGGCAAGCCGGTTCGCGCAGAGCTGAGCGGTCCCGGCGTCCGGCTGCGGAGCCGATCGCCCGTGGTCTACGGTTTCCCGGAGAGCCGGACAGATTCGCAGGGGGCAGAAGGCGATGCCGCATTCGTTCTCGTTGTCGCTGGCAGCGGTGGACATCCTGACCGAGCTGCACAAACTCGGGCGGGCGCCCGTCCCGTTCCAGGTGCCGCACGTCGGGACGACGATCGAGGAGCGGGCGACGATCCGCGACGCGGTGCTGCGCGATCTCGACGGCCGCGGCATGCTCCGGCGGGGCAGGCTCGACGCCGACATCGAGCTGGCGCTGGCCACCTTCGTCCGCAGCGACCTCGCCATCACCGCCGCCGCCCAGCTCGACGACCGCCAGCTGTTCGCGAGGGTCGCCTCGAACGGGCGCTTCGCGGTGCTGGTCCGCCAGGACGAGAACCTGCTCGTGTTCGAGGAGACCAGGCCGACCGGGATCGTGCCCGCGATCGTCGACCTGCTGCCGCTGACCCCGGCCGCGCCGGGCCAGTCGGTGACCATCGCCCGCCCCGCGCCGCAGCCGCAGACCCCGCGTCGCCAGGACGATGGTTACGATCCGTTCGCCGGGGTGAACGCTCCGCGATCGCAGGGTGCCAGTTCGCAGTTGCGCATGGTCGAGCGGATCTTCGAGAAGCCGAAGCAGCGCATCGGCCAGTTCACCGCCTACGTCCGGGGCGGCGACGGCAAGGAGAGCGGGCTGTCCACACTGGCCTGGTTCGACACCGAGGCCGGTCGCTACCTGATGACCAGCAACGACGCCGCCGACGGGCAGCGGTGGCTCACCTACGCGCCGGCCGACAACGCGCGGATCGCCCAGCAGCTCTACTCCCAGCTCGACGGCCGGTTCTGAGCCGGGGAACCGATCCCGCGGCGGCCGCGTCGTACCTTCCGGCGCCAGGGCCGGTGACCAGGTGAATCGGGGCGAAAGCCCGTTGCGCAGCGTGCCCGGCTAGTAGACTGCGGGGCGCAGACGCACAGGCGAGGATGTGGGGCGGCGATGAGTTTCCAGGCTGACGGCGGCGGCACGGGGGGCGGCAAGAGCCTCTTCGATCAGATCAACCCGTTCAGCTCCGGCGGCATGAGCATCGGCGCCATCCAGGGGGTCACCTCCGAGACCCAGAAGCTCGTCGACGCGGCCAAGAGCGGTGGGTTCAAGATCAGCGCGGAAGGCGTCGAGCCGCTGCGCAAGGCCCTCACCGACATGGCCACCAAGCTGGACGGGATGAGCAGGGCGCAGCTCGACCTCGAGCAGGCACCGCAGCTGGGTGGGCACGCGTACGGCAAGACCGTTTCGGCCCATGACCAGAAGACCGCGGCCGAAGGCGCCAACTCGGCGAAGGCGGTGCTGGAGCAGCTCAGCCAGACCCTCCGGCAGGCCGACGAGGCGCTCGCGAGGGCGGCCGGACAGTACAAAGAGACTGAGCAGCAGGCCGCCGATCTCGTGAAGAAACAGGGCTGAGGGAATGTCGAAACTGTCCTTGCGTTCCGTCGTTCCGCTGGTCGCGGGCGTCTTCCTGCTGGCGGGATGCTCTGATTCCCAGCAGGGCACCGCGCTGCCGGGTCCCGGGGCGCCCTCGTCCGGCGCGTCCGCGAGCGGTACCTCCGCACCCGCACCCGGCGGGGGCGGGACCGCTTCCCTCGATCCCTGCGCACTCATCGGCACCGCCGATCTCGCGCAGTACGGCAAGTTCACCGGGCCGACGAAGTCCGACCTCGGCAGCGGCGCGCGTGGCTGCGGTTTCCTCCGGGAACGCGCCAGCGCGAGCGACGAGCGGCTGACCGTCAGCGTGAACGTGCGGGACCAGCAGAGCATCGACACGGTCAACGACAGCGGTGGCGGGAAGATCAACGGGCACCAGGGCGACCGGAAGGCGGTCCAGGCGCCGTCGCCGCCGAACGGATGCACGCTGGCACTCGCCGTCGGCACCACCTCGCGGGTGGACGTCGCGATCGTGTCCACGGATCCGACCAAGGCCTGCGACATCGCCTCGAAGGTCGCCGACATCGTCGAACCGAAGCTACCCAAGGCGTAGGGGGATCAGATGACATCGAAGACGCGCGATCTGTCCCAGCGCGAAGTCGCCGAGCTGTCCCCGGCGCAGCGCGACGACTACTTCCAGAAGAAGGCCGCCGAGGGCGTCGACAAGGACAACTGGCTGTTCGGGGCCATCCAGGGCTGGATCGCCTCGGGGCAGGCGGCGCAGCAGTCGACCAAGGTCGGCGACGACAACGTCAAGAACCTCACCTCCGGCCGGGACGTCGAATACGTCCAGGGCCTGCAACCGTCCAATGCGGACTACCTGGGCCAGAAGCACGAGCAGCTCAAGGACTACCTCGACAAGGACCTCGACGTCTCGCAGGTTTCGAACCTCTCGAACGCGTACTTCGACATCCACAAGGCGTTCGAAGAGTTCTCGACGACGATCAACGACGCGGTCACCAAGTCGAAGGGCACCTGGGAGGGCAACGCGGCGTCGAACGCGCAGGGCTACTTCGCCAGCCTGGGTAAATGGGCCGACGCCAACTCGCAGAACGCGAAACTGGCGTCAGAGACCATCTACGACCAGAGCACCGCCGCGGCCAGCGCCAAGAACAGCATGCCCAAGCCGATCCCCTTCAACTGGGGCGACGAGTTCAAGTCGTGGTTCACCTCGAACCCGCTCGATCTGGGCGACAACATCGACAAGTCGATCCAGAAGCAGAAGGACAGCGACAAGGCGCACGAGGAAGCCGCGCGCGTCATGTCGGGCTACGACAAGCAGCTCTACACCGCCGCGTCGAAGCAGCCGGTGTTCGCCGAGCCCCCGAAGTTCAGCGTCGGCGGCGGGGGTGACGACAAGACGGGGCCGTCGGGCAAGGAGCACGACAAGGGCAACGGGAACGGCGGCGTCAACCTCCCTGGCGGCAACGGTTTCAGCGGGAACACCGGCGGTGGCCCCGGTGGGGGCGGCTCGTCGATCCCCGGCGGCGGCGGATTCCACGTCCCCGGTGGTGGTTCGTCGAT
The DNA here is from genome assembly GCF_039541975.1 of Amycolatopsis samaneae. Taxonomy (NCBI): domain Bacteria; kingdom Bacillati; phylum Actinomycetota; class Actinomycetes; order Pseudonocardiales; family Pseudonocardiaceae; genus Amycolatopsis; species Amycolatopsis samaneae. Next base: position 320,591 of record NZ_BAABHG010000009.1, on the reverse strand, counting down.
CCCCAGCACGCCCGGCTCGATCACCGGCTCGGGTCACCTGCCGGTGGGCAGCACCACCCCGTCCGGCTTCACGCCACCGAACACCTCGATGCCGATATCGAACAACCCCAACACCTCGATGCCCATGGGCGGGCCGATGCCGATGGGCATGGGACCGATGGGTGGCATGGGCGGCGGCGAATCCGACTACAACAGCAAGGTCGGCCGCGGTGGCGGCTTCGGTCCCGGTGGGAGTTCCGGGTCGACGCCCGGTGCCGGCGCGAGTTCGGGCGCCGCGCGGCCGGGCGGCATCGGTGCCGCCGAGACCGCGGCGGGCCGCGGTATGGGTGGTCTCGGTTCCGGCGCGGGTGGCCGCGGTGGCATGGGATCCGGCGGTATGGGCGGTGCCCGCGGCCAGCGTGGTGAGGGTGACGAGGACACCGAGCACCAGCGGCCGACCTACCTCGTCGAGGGGGACCCGGACGAGGTCTTCGGCACCGACATGCGGACCGCGCCCCCGGTCATCGGCGAATAGCGTTCCCGCACGAGGCCGCCCCGTCCCTTACCGGACCGGGCGGTCTCGTCGTCCCCATGACCGGGAGTCCGGCGAAGGCCGCTACCGCCTCGCGTTTCGAATGACCACAGTGGACAGACGACGGTCAGTAGCGGAAGAACTTCTCCTGCCGCCCCTGGCGGACCAGCTTCAGCCACTGCAGGAACGCCTTCGGATCCCGCTTCACGCCGACGAAGTAGAGACCGAAACGGATCACTTCGAGCGCGCCGATCTTGCGCATGCCCGGCTGGGAAAGCAGGTAACCCCGGTTGCGGTAGGTGTAGTAGCGCTTGACCTCGTTCTCCGGGTCCTGCGCGTGGAACTTCCCGCCGAGCATCGGCTTGAACTCGTCCGAGCCGTCCGGGTGCAGGTAGGTCGCCTTGAGCGAGGTGCCGAACGGCAGCCCGGACCGCGCCAGCCGCCGGTGCAGCTCGACCTCGTCGCCGCGGAAGAACAGCCGCAGATCCGGCACGCCCACGACGTCCAAAGTGGACGCGCGGAACAGGGCGCCGTTCATCAGCGAGGCGATGCCGGGCAGGAAGTCCGTGCCGAGCTCGGCCGAGGACCGTTTCCAGGTGAGACCGCGGCGCAGCGGGAAGGCGAGCTTCGCCGGCGCGTCGATGTTCGCCACCACCGGGGAAATCTCGGCGAGACCGCGTTTCTCGGCCTCGTCCAGCAGTGTCGCGAGCACGTGTTCGTCGGCGGGGCGGCCGTCGTCGTCGGCCAGCCAGATCCACTCCGCGCCGAGCGACAGCGCGTGCAGCATGCCGAGCGCGAACCCGCCGGCGCCGCCGAGGTTCCGGTGCGAGGGCAGGTACGTGCAGGGCAGCGGGTACCCCTCGACGATGTCGCGCGCGGACTGGTCCGGCCCGTTGTCGACCACCACAAGGTGATCGACCGCGCGGGTCTGGGCGGCGATGACCTTGAGCGAGTCCGCGAGCAGTTCGCGCCGGTGCCGCGTGACCACCACGCCGACGACGGCGCCCTCGGGCAGCTGCCGGGTCTCGCTGGCCATCTACTCTCCGCCGTTCGTCGTCGTCACCGGCTCGATGCCGAAGCGCTCCAGGGTTTCCTGGCTCATGTTCTCGAAGGGATCGCGGCCCTTGTACCCGGTGAGGACGTCTCGCAGCGAACCGCGTTGCTTGATGTGGCCTTCGTCCATCCAGAGCGCGGAGTCGCACAGCTCGAACAGGAACTCGTCCGAGTGACTGGCGAACACCAGGATGCCGGAACGCTTGACCAGGTCCTTGAGCCGGTCGCGGGCCTTGTTGAGGAACGCCGCGTCGACCGCGCCGATGCCCTCGTCCAGGATCAGGATCTCCGGGTCGATCGAGGTCACCACGCCCAGCGCCAGCCGCACCCGCATACCCGTCGAGTACGTGCGCAGCGGCATCTTCAGGTAGTCGCCGAGCTCGGTGAACTCGGCGATGTCGTCGACCCGCTTCTCCATCTCCTTGGCGGTCATGCCGAGGAACAGACCGCGGATGATGATGTTCTCCTCGCCGGAGATCTCCGGGTCCATCCCGATGCCGAGGTCGAAGACGGGCGCGATCTTGCCGACGATCCGCGCCGAACCGCGAGTTGGCTCGTAGATCCCGGCGAGCAGCCGCAGCAGCGTCGACTTCCCGGCGCCGTTGTGCCCGACCAGGCCGACCCGGTCGCCTTCCCGCAGGGTCAGGCTCACGTCGTGCAGGGCCTCGATGATCGGGACCTTGGTGTCGGTGCCGATCCTGCCGCCGACCTTGCCGAGGACCTTCTTCTTCATCGACCGCGTCTTGGCGTCGAAGATCGGGAAATCCACGAACGCGTTGTGGACGTCAATGCTGACCATGTGTCACACCCAATACGAGACGCGGGCACGGTAGTTGCGCATCGCGACGAGCGCGAGCGCCCAGCCGACGATGGTGATCGAACCGACCACGATCCAGTTGCCGACGGTGAAGGTCTGTCCGAGCAGCGGCGCGCGGACCACCTGCATGAAGTGGTAGAGCGGGTTCGCCTGGATGATCGGCAGGACGACGTTCGAGAGGCCTTCGCGCGTCCCGCCCGCGAGCAGCTGGTCCACCGGCCAGACGATCGGCGTGCCGTAGAACATCAGCTGGATCAGCGAGTTGATCACCTGCGGGATGTCGCGGAAGCGGGTCGAGACGATGCCGAGCAGCAGGGTCACCCAGCCCGCGTTGAGCGCCAGCAGGAGGAAACCGGGGATCGCGAGGAAGATGTTCCAGCTGAGCCCGGGGTGGCAGAGGTGGGCGGCGTCGCAGGCACCGTGCTGGGTACCCAGCGAATACGGGCTGTCGAGGGTGGCGAAGAAGATCGCCACCACGATCACGTAGACGATCAGGTTGTGCGCCAGCAGCAGCGTCTGGCGCCACACCGTCCGCAGCGCGTACACGCTCAGCGGCGCCGGGAGCTGCTTGATCAGCCCCTCGTTCGCGATGAACGTCTCCATGCCCTCGGAGAGGCAGCCGCTGATGAAGCCCCAGATGATGAAGCCGGTGGACAGGTAGGGCAGGAACACCCCGATCGACAGGTGGAACAGCTGCGAGTACAGCAGTCCGAGGCCCAGCGCGATGACGGCCTGGCTGATGGTGATCCAGAACGGCCCGATCACCGACCGGCGGTAACGCTGCTTGATGTCCTGCCAGCCCAGGTGGCCCCACAGTTCACGAGCGCGGAACCCCGCCTTGATATCGGCGAAAGCACGCGTGAACGTCTTGCTGTCCGACACCGGCGGGACCGGTGTCACAACGCTGGATTCGGCTGTGTGAACCGTGCTGGTCGCATGCACGTGGACGAGGGTACCGATGGGGTGAGCGGCGTTTGGTTCGCCCCGCCTTGTCGGCGTAACCGCAGCGTTTCCGGCGCGACACGAAGAGTGTTCCCCGGCGTCCTTCCGGGCACACCTTCGGGCGAGCCCGGCGAATCGGGCACCGGCCTTCCTACGGTGGGGAAATGACTCTCGAAAGCAAGCCGTTCCAGGTCGACATCCCACAGGACCGGCTCGACGACCTCGCCGCGCGGCTGGCGAACACCCGGTGGCCGGACCAGCCCGCCGGGCTCGGCTGGCGGCTCGGCGCGCCGGTCGGTTACGTCCGCGAACTGGCCGAGTACTGGCGGCTGGACTTCGACTGGCGGGCGCGGGAGCGGTGGCTCAACGGGGTTCCGCAGTGGACGACGACGATCGACGGCGCGAACGTCCACTTCGCGCACCTGCGCTCACCGGAACCGGACGCGGTGCCGCTGCTGCTCACCCACGGCTGGCCGGGGTCCTACGTCGAGTTCCTCGACCTCGCCCGGCCGCTGGCGGACCCGAGGGCGTACGGCGCCGATCCCGCCGACGCCTTCCACGTCGTCGTGCCGTCGATCCCGGGGTTCGGGTTCTCCGGGCCGCCCGAGGACCCGGACTGGGGGCCCGAGCGGGTCGCGGACGCGTTCGCCGCGCTGATGAGCGGGCTGGGGTACGCGCGGTTCTGCGCGCACGGCGGCGACTGGGGCGCGATCATCACCCGGCACCTCGGGGTGCGGCATCCGGAGCGGCTGCACGGCGCGCACCTGACCACCATGCTCGGCGCGGTCGCGAAGACCCCGACCGATCTGGAGGGGCTCGGCGGGGACGACCTCGCGTGCGCGGAGCGGTCACTGGCGAAGTTCACGCGGTTCACCCGGGACGGCATGGGCCACGTGTTCATCCAGGGGACCAGGGCGCAAACGCTTTCCTACGGCCTGACCGACTCGCCCGCCGGGCAGCTCGCGTGGATCGCCGAGAAGTTCCGGGGCTTCTCGAGCGTCCCCGAAGGCAGTGCCGACGCCGTGGACCGCGACACCCTGCTCACCAACGTCGCGATCTACTGGTTCACCGCGACCGCGAACTCGTCGGCGCGGATCTACCAGAGCGCGCTCGCCGCGGTGGGCGCCCAGCCGTCGTCGACCGTGCCGACCGCCGTCACGCACTTCGCGGACGACACGACCCTGCCGGTACGGGCGCTGGCCGAACGCACCGACCGGATCGTGCGCTGGACGGAGTTCGACCGGGGCGGCCACTTCCCCGGACTGGAGCAGCCGGACCTGCTGCTGGGCGATCTCCGGGCGTTCTTCCGCGAGGTCGCGCGGCGCTAGCGAAGGTCCCTTGCTCCCGCCTGGGGCACTGGGCCGAAGCGCTGTTAAGGCCACCTTACGGGCGTCTGACGCCCGTAAGGTGGCCTTAACGGCAAGTGAATGACTACAGGTACTGGCCGGTGCCGGAGATGCCGTGGCCGTGGCCCTCGCCACCCGGCACGGCCGCCGAGCCCGTCGAGCCGGCGGGCAGCCCGCGGCGCATCTGTTCGAGCTGCACCCGCGCGGCCATCTGCTGCGCGAACAACGCGGTCTGGATGCCGGAGAACAGCCCCTCCAGCCAGCCGACGAGCTGGGCCTGCGCGATCCGCAGCTCGGCGTCCGACGGCGTGGAGTCCTCGGTGAACGGGTGGACCAGCCGCTCCAGCTCGTTCTGCAGCTCCGGCGCGAGGGCCTGCTCCAGCTCACGGACGGAGGTCTGGTGGATCTCGCGCAGCCGGTTGCGGCTCGCGTCGTCGAGCGGCGCGGCGCGGACCTCCTCCAGCAGCTGCTTGATCATCGTGCCGATCCGCATCACCTTGGCGGGTTCCTCGATGAGCTCGCCGACACCGTCCGCTTCGGCGCCCTCGCCGTCGGGCGAGAGCCGCGCGGTGCCCACCGGGGTGCCGTCCGGGCCCACGACCACCACGTGCGGTGTGGACTCGGCGCCGGCGTCACCGGCCGTGCTGGTTTCCCGGGGGTTGGGCTCGGTCATGTGCTCCATCCTGACGTGCGGCCGACACGTCGGCGCATCGGGTGTTCGTGTCCGTCTCCGAGCGTAGCGGCAAACCCTCCGTGATGTGGCCTTCTGCCCAACCCCGGGCGCGACGCGGAATGGCACGTCCGTACGGTGTCACCATGGCGTTCGACGTCGCTCGTATCCGTGGCTTGTTCCCCGCGCTGGGTGACGGCTGGATTCACTTCGACGGCGCCGCCGGAATGCTGGTCCCCGAGCAGGTCGCTTCGGCCGTGTCCACCGCGATGCGGGCCCCGGTTTCCGGGCCGGGCGGGGCTTTCCCCGCTTCCCAGCGCGCGGAAAGCATCGTCACCGCGGCGCGGCGCGCGGTCGCCGATCTGGTCGGCGCCGATCCGGGCGCGGTCGTGCTCGGGCCGAGCGCGCCGGTGCTGTTGCGCCGCCTCGTCGACGCGCTCGCCGAACGCTGGACGATCGGCGACGAGGTCGTCGTGTCCCGGCTCGACGAACAGGCGAACCTGGCACCGTGGCAGCGCGCCGCGAAACGCGTCGGCGCGGTCGTGCGCTGGGGCGAGATCGACATCGAAACCTGCGAACTGCCCGCGTGGCAGTACGAGAACCTGGTCACCGCGCGGACCAAGGCGGTCACGGTCACCTGTGCCTCGGGTTCGGTCGGGACGCGGCCGGACGTGCCGACGGTGATCGAGTTCGCCAAGCGCGTCGGCGCGCTGGTGGTGGTCGACGCCACCTACGCCGCGCCGTTCGTGCCGCTCGACCTCAACGCGCTCGGCGCCGACGTGCTCGTCGTGTCCGCGCAGGCCTGGGGCGGGCCCTCGGTCGGCGCGCTGGTGTTCCGCGATCCGGAGATGCTGGAACGCGTGCCGTCGGTGTCCCTCGACCCGCTCGCCCGCGGTGCCGCGCGGCTGGAACTCGGCCCGCATGCGTACCCGCTGCTCGCCGGGCTCATCGCCTCGATCGACTACCTCGCCGGGCTCGACGACGCGGCCTCCGGCTCCCGCCGCGAGCGGCTGGTCACCTCGCTCGGCTCGGCGAAGTCCTATCACGCCGGTCTGCTCGCGCAGTTGTCCACCGAACTGCGCTCGATGCGGCACGTGATGGTCATCGGCGACGCGATGCGGCGCATCCCGGCGCTGGCGTTCGCGATCGCGGGACGGAAGGCGCCGGAGGTCGCGGAGTACCTGGCGTCGCAGGGTTTGTGCGCCTTCGCCGACGACGGGACGAGCGGTGTCTTCGCGTCGCTCGGTGTCGGCGAGGTCGGGGGAGCGGTGCGGATCGGGCTCGCGCACTACTCCAACGTGTTCGAGATCAACCAGCTCGTTCGCGTCCTGGAAGAACTGCGGTAAGCGTTCCCCGTGCCCGCGGGGCTGGGCCGCGGTCGCTGAGCACCGGCCACCGGGTGCCGACGTGTTTCCCCGCGCCGGCGGGGATGAGCCAGGATCCGCGGTGTCGCGTCCGCGATTCCGGCGCCGTTCCCCGCACGAGCGGGGCCGAACCCGGGCACGGTCGTCCTGGCCGGGCGGTCGGCTCACGTACCCAGCGGGTCGGCCGGTAACCGACCGCCCAGGTACGCGAGCCGACCGTCCGGGTACGCGAGCCGACCGTCCGGGTACGCGAGCCGACCGTCCGGGTACGTGGCGGAAGTGCTTGTGTGGTCAGGATTTCGCGGCGAGCAGGACCTTGCCGAACACCGAGCCGTCCTCCAGCGCGCGGTGCGCGTCGGCGGCTTCGGCCATCGGCACGACCTGGCCCACGATCGGCTTGACCGAGCCCTGTTCCACCAGCGGCCACAGCCGCGCGCGCACGTCGGCCACGATCGCCGCCTTCTGCTCCAGCGGACGGGCGCGCAGGCCAGCGGCGAAAACGCTGGCACGCTTGCCCAGCAGCTTCCCCACGTTCAGCTCGCCCTTGACGCCGCCCTGCATCCCGATGATCACCAGCCGCCCGTCCATCGCCAGCGCACTGAGGTTGCGGTCCACATAGGACGCTCCCATGTTGTCGAGGATGACGTCCGCTCCGCCGGTGTGCTTCTTGAGCACCTCGACGAAGTCCTCGTCGCGGTAGTTGATGGTGATGTCGGCGCCGAGCTGGCGGCAGCTCTCCAGCCGCTCGGCCGAGCCCGCGGTGACCGCGACCGTCGCGCCGAGGGCCTTGCCGACCTGGATCGCGTGCGTGCCGATCCCGCCCGCGCCGCCGTGCACCAGCAGGACGTCACCCTCGCCGAGCTTCCCGTGCATCACGACGTTCGCCCACACCGTGCACGCGACCTCGGGCAGCCCGGCCGCGGCGATCGTGTCGACCTCGCCGGGGATCGGCAGCAGCTGTCCGGCGGGGACCGCGACCTTCTCCGCGTAGCCGCCACCGGCGAGCAGCGCGCACACCTCGTCGCCGACCTGCCAGCCTTCGACGCCCTCGCCGAGTTCGGCGATCGTGCCCGAGCACTCCAGGCCGAGGATCTCGCTGGCGCCCGGCGGCGGTGGGTACACGCCGATCCGCTGCAACAGGTCCGCCCGGTTCACCGCGCTCGCCGTGACGTCGAGCAGGACTTCGCCGGGGCCGGGTGACGGATCGGGTACGTCGGTCCATTCGAGAACTTCGGGTCCACCGGGCTCACGGATAGCGATCGCGTACATGGTGTCGACTGTATACCGGCAGTGCGTAAGTGCGCCGAATGCAGCATTGACGTTGCGGACACCGCGAACAAAGGTGTCACCATGTCACATAACCGAAGAAGAAGACTTGTCGCGCCGGTGGCCCTCGCCGCCTGCGCCACGCTCGCTCTGGGGGCGACACCGGCCGCGGCCACCGGGCAACCGGACGGACCCGCGCTCGCGAAGCAGCTCGTCAAGAAGGTCGGCGTCGACGGGATCAACCGGCACCTCGTCGCCTTCCAGCGGTTCGCCGACACCAACAACGGCACACGGGCCGCGAGCACCGAGGGACACAAGAAGTCCGCGGAGTACATCGCCACCAAGCTGGCGGCCGCCGGGTACGACGTCACCCGCCAGGAATTCCCCTTCACCTACAGCGAGACCCTCGCCGAGAAGCTGGCTGTCGCCGGCCAGGCCGTGCCGGTCATCGCGATGGAGTACACGAAGTCGACGCCCGTCGGCGGCGTCACCGCACCGCTCGCGGTCGTCCCGGTCACCGCCGCGACGGGCTGCGCGGCCGCCGACTACGGCGACGTCACCGGCAAGATCGCCCTGATCAAGCGTGGTGGCTGCTCGTTCGCACAGAAGCAGCAGGCCGCCGCGGCGGCGGGCGCGACCGGCGCGATCGTCTACAACAACGAGGACGGTGCGCTCAACGGGACGCTCGGCAGCCCCGCGGACGCCAAGATCCCGACCGGCGGGATCACCCAGGCCGCCGGGGAAGCGCTTGCCAAACAGGGCGGCGCGTCGGTGACCCTGGAACTGCGCGCCTTCCAGGAGGCGCGGACCAGCTACAACGTCATCGCCGAGACCAAGACCGGGCGCAAGGACAACGTCGTGATGCTCGGCGCCCACCTCGACAGCGTCCCGGCCGGGCCGGGGATCAACGACAACGGGACCGGGTCGGCGACCCTGCTCGAAACGGCGTTGCAGCTCGGCAGCAAGCCGAAGGTCAACAACGCGGTCCGGTTCGGGTTCTGGAGCGCCGAGGAGTTCGGGCTCGTCGGCTCGAAGTACTACGTCCGCTCGCTCGGCTTCGAGCAGCAGCTCGACCTCGCGCTGTACCTGAACTTCGACATGATCGGCTCGCCGAACGCCGGGTACTTCGCCTACGACGGTGACAACTCCGACAACGTCGGCGCGGGCCCCGGCCCGTACGGCTCGGCGCAGATCGAGAAGACCTTCGTCGACTACCTCGGTTCGAAGGGCGTCCAGGTGGAGGGCACCGACTTCACCGGCCGTTCCGACTACGGCGAGTTCATCGCCAACGGCATCCCGGCGGGCGGGCTCGACACCGGCGCGGAGGGACTCAAGACCGCCGCGCAGGCCGCGAAGTGGGGCGGCAAGGCGGGCGTCGCGTACGACCCGTGCTACCACCAGGCCTGCGACAACCTCGGCAACATCGACCGCGTCGCGCTCGACCGCAACGCCGACGGCGTGGCGTGGGCGCTCGGCGTCTACGCGACCAGCACCGAGACCGTCAACGGCGTCGCGCCGGGCAAGGCCGTCAAGGCCAAGGCCCAGCGAGCCGCCGAACGAGGCGCGCAGCGGCACTCCCTGGCGGCCCCCTCGGGCAACATGGACCCGCACCACACCGCCGCCTGAACACCGCTCAACGGTCCGTGGGGGCCTCCTTGAGGGACCTAGGTCCCTCAAGGAGGCCCCCACGGACCTTCACGTCAGCCCAGATCGCGGGCGGAGAACGTGTCGCAGCTGGCCGGCTTGCCGGTCTGGAACCCGGTCGTGAACCACTTCTCCCGCTGCTTCGACGTGCCGTGGGTGAACTTCGACCGGTCCACCTGGCCCCCGCCGAGCTTGCTCTGGATGTAGTCGTCCCCGATCCGCGACGCGGTGTCCAGCGCGCGGCTGATGTCGTCCTTCGTGATGTCGGTGATCAACGGTTTCCCGTTCTTCGACGGCGTCTTCGTCGCGTGGTTCGCCCACACCCCGGCGTAGCAGTCGGCCTGCAGCTCCAGCCGCACCGAACCGGACGTCGGCCCGGAACCGCCGCCCTTCTTCGACGCGCCGGTCAGGTTCTGCACGTGGTGGCCGTACTCGTGCGCCAGCACGTAGGCCTCGGGGAACGGTCCGCCCTGCGCGCCGAAACGCGTCTTGAGATCGTTGAAGAACGTCAGGTCGATGTAGACCTGCGAATCCGCGGGGCAGTAGAACGGCCCGGTGTCCGAGGTCGCGCTGCCGCAGCCGCCGGTCCGCACCCCACCGCTGAAGAAGTTCGTCGGCGCCTTCCGGTAGGTCTGGCCGGACCGCGCGAACTCCTGCGTCCAGTAGTCCTGGATCGAGTTGATCGTCGCGACCACCGCGCAGTCGTGGTTGCGGTTCGCGTCCGCGCCCGTCTTGCACTGGCTCGCCAGCTTCGAGTCGTCGAGCTGCTGACCCGACCGCACATCACCGAGACCGAGTCCCCCGCCGCCACTGCTGACATGGCCGGGACTCGCGCCGCCGAACTGCGAGATCAGGAAGTAGATGACCAGCCCGACCAGCCCGACCCCGCCGCCACCGATCGCCAGCCGGCCGCCGACCCCGCCGCCACCACCGCCGCTGCCCCGCAGGTCCTGGACCTCGGAGGTGTCCAGACCCGCGTCGTCGTCGAATCGCACGGCACAAGAGTAGTCGCGGATCCCGCGGCGGCCAGGACATCCGCCGAAGTGGCCCGGACACGCGCCTGGGTGCGGCCACGCGCTGATGGCCGCACCCAGGGTTACCGAGGTTTCACTGTCACAAAAGTGCTTCTGATCGGTTGGCCGCACCCGGGCCGGCGCACTGGCACTGCCGCCGCGGACACCGAGACCACGGCGAGATCCAGGCCGGAACGGCGCCGAATGCGCGAGAAGAATGCCGAGCGCATCGAAGAAGCCCACGCTCTCCAGCTGTTCACAATCACGACCGAACCGGTAGGACACCGTGCCGGCCGTGGGGACACAGCAGGCGGTCAACCGCGAGGATCACCCACCACGCAACCACCTGACCTCTCCCGGGTGGAGATCCGGCAGCGGCGCGCCCCTGCGACGTGCCCTGTACCGGACCGGCCATCCGCTGTAAAGCAGAATGCGCCTTTCCCGGCTGACTCTCAACCTTTTCGTAACCCCCCTTCGGGGGATATCGCCGCGCGCCGCACACCGGACCACCCGGGCCCTGAACAACGTTCTACCCTGCGTTGATGACCGACGACGAGCCGACGGGCCGCTGGCTGAGCGACACCGAAATGGCCGCCTGGCGCTCCTACATCGTCGCCACCCTCCGGCTCCGTCACCGCCTGCACCGCGAACTCGCCGAACGCCACGACATCTCCCTCGCCGACTACGAGGTCCTCGTCTGCATCTCCCTGCAACCCGGCAACCGCATCCGCATGACCGAACTCGCCGCGATGCTCGGCTCCACCAAAAGCCGCCTCTCCCACCAGATCAGCCGCCTCGAAACCGGCGGCATCGTCCGCCGCGCCCGCGACCCCGAGGACAAACGCGGCGTCGTCACCGAGCTCACCGAAACCGGCGAAACCCTCCTCCGCACCGCCGCCCCCACCCACGTCGAAGGCGTCCGCGACCACCTCATCGACCACCTCACCCCCGACGAACAAGCCGTCATCGGCGCCGCCTTCACCCGAGTCCTCGAACACCTGGACGACCTCGAAGGCAGGCGCGATACCCTGAGCCCCTAGGGAAGCGTGGCAGAGCGGCCGAATGCACTCGCCTTGAAAGCGAGCGTGGGGCAACCCACCGGGGGTTCAAATCCCTCCGCTTCCGCCATGGGATGCCTGTGTCCGCGGAAAGCGCGGACCCCTCTGGCGTCCGCCTCTGCCCCGGGGGTCGAACCCCCGGACCCCCGCCAGGGAGGCTTCGCCCCCTGGACCCCCACCAGGAGGGGCTCCGCCCCCCTGGACCCCCCGTGGTGGGTGGGGACGTTGCGTTCGATTGTCGCCTTGTCGTCTAGGTCAGCATCAGGGTTGCTAGGGCGCCTGTCAGGAAGAGGTAGAGGGCGGTTTTGGCGGCGGATTTGCTGGTAAGAATGAGTTTCATGCCCTGAGTTGTACGGTGGCGCGGCCGCCGGGGATAGGGCCTGTGCGGACGGTCGGGGCGGGACCTCCCGGAGCGGAGGTGGTGCGCTAGCGGGGAGGCGCGGACGGTGACTCGTGAGAGCGAAGGCGAGCGGCACGACGATCTCAGTGGGGTGGTGCGGAATGTGCGTCGGCGGACGGAGGCGGTGCGCAGCAGGCTCGCCAACCATCCGCTGACGCGGGCCTACCTCGAGGCCGGGGTGCGGCTGCTCGACCGGGAGTTCTTCGCGGAGGAGACACCCGCGGAGGGGTTCACCCGGCCGCTGTCCACACTGACCCGCGAGAACGTCATCGCCGAGGTCGCCAACGGACCCGCCGAGCTGCCCCGCCACGGCACCCCCGGCTCCTTCCGCGACCGCTGGGCCTACTTCCCCGACTACCTCTCCGACCTCGCCCGCTACACCCTGCGCATCCAGCGCTGGTCCCCGCACCACCTCTCCGACCAGGCCACCCCCGCACTGTCCGACGGGGACTTCGTCGCCGCGATCGAGGAAATCGCCTACCGCGACATGGCCTCGATCGCCGGCGGCGCCGCCACCGCGCTGCGCTTCCGCTTCCTGCTCACCGCGCTCACCGGCCAGGACGAACAACTGCGCGAAGCCATGACGACGGTCTACCGCGACATCACCACGCGCTGGGCGGCCATGTGCGAATCGGTGCTCGAGGCACGCGGGCTGCGGCTGCGGCCCGGCGTCACCTTCGAGGACCTCACGGTCCTGCTCACCGCGCTGGCCGAAGGGCTCGCGCTGCGTGTCTCCGGCGACCCCGAGGCGCGGATCCTCGACCACGACAACCGGCGTTCGGTACTCGGCGTCGCGGCGATGGCGATGTTCGCCGGCTGCGTCGACCCCGGCGACGGCCGCGCGCTCACCGAGGTCGTCGCCGAACTGGCCGAGCGGGACCACCGCCCGGCGCACTGAGTCTCAGGGTTTCTTGAGTTCCTTCAACGCCATCCGCGCCCGGACCTCCGGGCGGCGCAGCGGCGGCACCGTCGTGGGCGGCTGACGGCGCGCGGGCAGCTGCTCCAGCAGGTTCGCGGTGATCTCGGCGATCTGCGCGACAGCGGCCTCGAACGGCTCGCGCGTCGCGTCCGAGACGGACTGCACACCGCTCACCTTGCGGACGTACTGCCGCGCCGCCGCCTCGATTTCCTCACTCGTCGCAGACGGCTGCAAACCACGCAAAGTGGTGATGTTTCGGCACATACCGAACAGGGTACGTGTCCGATGTCGTGGATTCCGCCCTTCGGATCACACAGACGGGTTGTGGCCAGCGAGCCTCGTTGACGTCCCGACACGAGGTTGGGCAGTCTCGGAGAAGTGCAGCTCAGACCGCGTTCTCTCCGCTTGAACCGTTCCGCGCCCACAACGGAAGCCCCGGACACCCCGATTCCGGAACAGGCCTGGCACCGCGTCCCCGCCGACGAACTGCTCACGCTGGTCGCCCACGTCTTCCTCGCGCACGGCTTCCCCGAGTCCCGCGCCCGCATGGCCGCCGAGGCGCTGTGCCACGGCGATCTCACCGGCACCCCGCAGCACGGGGTCGCCGAACTCACCCGGACCCACCTGCCGCTGCTGGAAAGCGGTTTCGTCCGGCCACGCGCGGAACCGCTGATGATCGCCGACCGCGGCGCGGCGGCCCTCATCGACTACCGCCGCGCACCGGGCCTGTGGGCCGTCGGCGACGCCATGGACCGCGCGGTCACCCGTGCCGGCCGCTTCGGCGCCGGACTGGTTTCGCTGCGCGGCATCGGCCCGTTCGGCCGGGCCGGTCACCACGCGGCACGGGCGCTGCCGCACGCGATGATCGGGCTGGTCCTCGCCGCCGCCACCGATCCGGACCTGCCGGTCAACCCGCTGGGCATGGCGGCCCCCGCCGGGGCGTACCCCGAGTTCGTCTTCGACATGGACACCCCGACCCCGACCACCGGCGGCGATCCGGCGATGGCCGGGTTCGCGCTGCTCGTCGAGGTCCTCGCCGGGGTGCTGTCCGGCGTCGCCGACCACGAGCACGACACCGGGCTGCTGGTGCTCGCGATCGCCCCGACGACGCTGCGCAGCGCCGACGGCTTCTACCGCGCCGCCAGCGCGCTCTTCGGCAGCCTGCTCGGCTGGCAGGGCGGCGCGCCGATCCGCTACCCGGGCTGGCACGAGGCGCAGTACCTCGACCAGTGCCGGGCGCTGGGCGTCCCGCTGAGCGCGCCGGTACGGCGGGAGCTGGACAAGCTCGCCACGTCGCTCGGGCGGCCGCCGCTGACCAGCGTCGGCTAGGGGCGCGACGTGGTCTGGCGGTAGAGCGCGGCGACGTCCTCGTCGAAGTAGCTGCTGTAGGACGTGTCGGGGTCGTCGCCGCCGTACTGGAAGCCGCCGATCACGCCGACCACCGTGCCCAGCCGGGTCTTCGGGTCCTGCTGGGCGACCCACGGGCCGCCGCTGGTCCCGTTCGGGAAGCCGGCGCAGTCGACCCGCAGCTGGTAGGTGTCCTGCTGGGACGTGGTGTTCTGGCAGACGGCGGGGACGTCGGCCTCGTCGGGGTAACCGGTCAGGGTGATGGCCTGGACGAAGGCGCCGCCGGTGGCCAGCTTGTTCGCGCCCGTCACGCTTTCCAGCGTTTTCGGGTTGCCCGCCTGGTGCGCGGTCGCGAACCCGACGTCGAGATCCGGGTCGGACGAGGCCGCCCAGCCCGGCGCGACCAGCTCGTTGCCCACGTCCCAGTACCCGAACGGCGCGACGCCGTTGTGGAAACCGGGGGCGAAAGTGATGCCGGAGATGTAGTCGCCGCCCTCGCCGTTGTGGATGCAGTGCGCGGCGGTGAGCAGGACGTCGCCCTGCTCGCTGTGGACGACGCTCGCGGTGCAGTAGTGCGCGCCGTCGACGAACAGCGCGCCGACCGCGGGGCTGGACACCGGGGGCAGCTGCGACTTCGCCCCGCTCCCGGCCGGGGTGGCGGCCACCGCGGAGCCGTCCTCGGCGATCGGGTTCGGCGAGGAGGAGGTCGCGACGATGGTGACCACGACCGCGCCGAGCGCCAGCACGACGACGAGCGCGAGCAACAACGCGGAGCGCCGCACTGGTTCCCCCTCTCGGAGACGATCACCCGCTGTCGAATCCACGTCACCATATTCTGACCGGCCTCGGACAGCGAACGCGAAGAACCCACAGGAAGCTCACAGTTGACATACCACTAGTATCTGTAACCACGGAGTAACACCTTTGACGCACGGGAGTTGGCGATGAAGCGGTTCACGGGCAAGGTCGCGGTGATCACCGGAGCGGGATCGGGTATCGGTAGGGCGCTCGCGCTGGAGCTGTCCCGCCGCGGCGCCAGGGTCGCGCTGTCCGATGTGGACGGTGAAAGGGCGGCGGCCACCGCGGAGCTGGCGGGGTCCGGCGCGCGCTCCTACCGGCTCGACGTCGCCGACCGGGCCGCCGTGCTCGCGCACGCCGAGGAGGTCGTCGCCGACTTCGGCCAGGTCAACCTCGTGGTGAACAACGCGGGTGTGGCGCTCGGCGCGACCGTCGAGGAGATGTCGTGGGAGGACTACGACTGGCTGCTGGGCATCAACCTCGGGGGCGTGGTCAACGGGACCAAGGCGTTCCTCCCGCACCTGATCGCCTCCGGGGACGGGCACGTCGTGAACGTCTCCAGCGTCTTCGGCTTCATCGGCGTGCCGACGCAGAGCGCGTACAACGCCGCGAAGTTCGCCGTGCGCGGATTCACCGAATCGTTGCGCCAGGAAATGCTCATCGCCGGTCACCCGGTCGGGGTCAGCTGTGTGCATCCCGGCGGGATCAAGACGAACATCGTGCGCGATTCCCGGAATGCCGGTGGGGAGGACTCCGAGGAGGCCGCGGCGGGATTCGAGAAGATCGCGCGGACCACCCCGGAGAAGGCCGCGCAGACCATCGTGCGCGGGGTCGAACGCGGTTCCGCGCGGATTCTCATCGGGCCGGACGCCTATGTGCTGGACGCGATCCCGCGTGTGCTCGGCTCGGCCTACCAGCGGCCGGCCGCGATGCTGGCGCGGTTGGGACTCAAGCGGATGGGTGGTCATTGACCCACGGCCGGCCGAATCCGGAAATGGGTTCACCGGTGCTCCCCACGCGATCGGGCGGGTAGCCGGGAACGGCGTGAGAGAGCATGATGAAGGGTCGCGACGTCACACGATTGAGTTACTTTCCGACGTTTTCGCCGGAAAGGCACCAGAATGCTGACGTCCAGACGAGCTTTGCCGTGCCCTGTGTTTGTCCCGGAGGTCCCCCATGCCGCGTACCGCGCAGCGCAGTGCGGCCCGCCCCGCGCCCGCCGACGCCGCTGAGCTGATCGACCGGACCGGGATCATCGCGGCCAGCCTGCCCCAGCGCAGGCGCAGCGCCGACGGGGAGCCGGAGCCGGCGCCGATCTACACGCGCCAGCCGGTGTGCGACCAGGACCTGCGGCCGAAGTCGGTGGTGATCCGGCGCCGCCGCGCGCGGATGTGGCTCGGCGGTGCCGCGGCGTTCGCGCTGCTCGTGGTCGGCTGGTTCGGCGGCGGGATGCTCGGTGGTCTCTCCTCGTCGGAGGACACGGCGCTCGACCCGAGGCCGGCCGTCGCGGTCCAGCCCGCTCCCGCTCCCGCGCAGCCGTCCGCCGCCCCGGCCGTCCAGCCGGAGCCGCGCGTCGAGCACACGCCACCGGTCACCGTCTACGTCCCGGTCCCGGCGCCGCCCCGGCAGCTCCCGGCCGCGAAGAAGTCGCTGCCGCCGCGTCCGGCGCCGGTCCGCTCCGAGGAGCCGCGTGCCGAGACGCCGCCGGTCGCGAGCGAGAGCCCCAAACCGAAGCAGCAGGACACGGTCAAGGAGTTCGTGAAGCCGTTCATGGACAGCATGAACAAGATGCTCGGCCGCCACTGAGTTCCCCGTTCGGGGCCTCCCTCATTCCGTCCAGCGGTACTCGTGCTCCGGGCGGCCGGTCGCGCCGTAGCGCAGCCGCATCCGCACCGCGCCGGACTCCGCGAGCGCGGTGAGGTAGCGCTGCGCGGTCGCCCGCGCCATGCCCAGCTCGCCGGCGACCTCCGCCGCGGACAGCGGCCCGTCCGCCTGCCGCAGCAGGTCCGAAACCAGCCGGGACGTCGCCGTCGACTGGCCCTTCGGCGCCGCGGTGCGGTCCTGCTCGTGCAGCACGCGGAACGCGCGGTCGACGTCGTCCTGGCCGAGCGCGCGGTCCCCGTCGACCAGGCCGCGGTAGCGCGCGTAACCGGCCAGCCGGTCCGCGAGCTGGCGCGTGGTGAACGGCTTGATCAGGTAGTTCAGCGCGCCCGCCCGGATCGCCGCCCGGACCGAGGCGGTGTCCGTCGCCGCGGACAGCACGATCGTGTCGGTGCGCAGGTCCGGGAGCACCGACAGGCCCGGCTCGTCGGGCAGGTAGATGTCGAGCAGCACCAGGTCCGGCGCCAGCTCCCGCACGCGGGCGCGGGCCTCGGCGGCGGTGTGCGCGGTGCCGACCACGGCGAACCCCGCCACCTCCTCGACGAAGCCCGCGTGCACCCCGGCGACCCGGAAGTCGTCGTCGACGATGAGCGTGCGGATCATGCTTGTCCCTCCCGCAGGATGTTCGGCAGTTTCGCGACGAACAGCGCGCCGCCCTCGGCGTTCCCGGCGCCGGCGAGCCAGACGTCCCCGCCGCGCGCGCGGGCCGCCTGCCGGGTCAGCGCGAGGCCGAGTCCGTGGCCGGGTGCGATCTTGGTGGTGACGCCCTCCTCGAACACGGTGTCGCGCAGTTCCTCCGGCACCCCGGGCCCACTGTCCACAACGGACACGTGCAGTGTGGTGCCCTCGGCGAGCAGGCCGACCTCGACGGTGGCGGGGCGGCGAGGGCCCATCCGCGCGGCGTGCAGCGCGTTGTCGACGAGGTTGCCGATGACGGTGTTCGCCGCGATCGGGTCGGTCAGCGTGCCCGGCACCCATGAATCGTCGGACAGCGTCAGCGCCATGCCCTTTTCCTGTGCCTGCTCGGTTTTCGCCAGCAGCAGCGCCTGCAGGTACGGGTCGGCGACCGCGTCGCTCACCTCGCTCGGCCGCGCCGAGGTCGTCTCGGTCAGCGTCTGCAGGTAGTCGACGGCCTCGGCGTGGTGCCCGAGCTGGAGCAGCCCCGACAGCGTGTGCAGCCGGTTGGCGTACTCGTGGCGCTGCGCGCGCAGGCCGTCGGACAGCGCGCGGATGCCGTCGAGCTCGCGGGTGAGGGTGTCGAGATCGGTGCGGTCGCGGAAGGTCAGCACCGTGCCGATGTCGCGCTCGTCGCGCCGCACCGCCCGTGAGTTGATCACGAGCACCCGGTTGCCCGCCACGGCGAGGAGGTTGTCCACCGGGCGTCCTTCGTGGACGGCCTTGTGCACGCGCGGGGAAAGCTCCAGTTCGGACAGTCGCGCGCCGACCGGGAGTTCGGTGCCCAGCAGGCGTTCGGCCTCGGTGTTGCGCACGGTCACCTTGTTGTCCGCGTCGACGGCGAGCATCCCCTCGCCGATCCCGTGCAGGACGGCCTCGCGTTCGTAGAGCAGTTCGGTCAGTTCGTGCGGTTCCAGGCCGTGGGTCAGCCGCCGCAGCCGCCGGTTGAGCAGCGCGGACGCCCCGGCGCCGAGCAGCAGCGCGCCACCAGCGAACGCGAGGACGCTCAGGAGCAGCTTGTCGAAGTCGCCGGTGAGATCGGTGATCTCGAAACCGACGCTGACCTCCCCGACGACGCGATCTCCTTGCCGGATCGGGGTTTTGCTCCGCACCGAGAGCCCGAGCTTGCCCCGCTCGACCGCGCTGACGACGTTCCTGCCCGCCAGCGCCTCGTCGGCGGGCGTGGAGACCTTCTTGCCCACCTCGGCCGGGAGCGGGTGCGCGATCCGGATGCCCTTGTCGTCGGTGATCACCACGAACAGTGGTGCGTCCTTCACGGTGGAATCGGTGTAGCTCCGGACCCAGCGTTCGAGGTCGTCGGTGGGCTTCCGCGCGGCGGCCGCCACGACGACCTGGGGGTCGGTGGCGAACGAGCGGGCGATGGCGAGCGCGCGCTGGCCGTACTGCTCGGTGAGGGTGCCGCGCAGCATCAGGCCGACCAGCGTCACGCCGACACCGACGACGAGCACCACCACACCGATCTGCAACAGCAGGATCTGGCGGCTGAACCGCATCCTCGGAAGTCTGGCCCGCGTTGGCATGGCGAGGACGATACGCCCAGGTCAGGCCGGTGCGCGACGGTGCCGCTCTTTGCCAATCCGACTACAGTCACGGCGGAAATGGGTTTCTCCGGGCAACTCCGCTGCGGTTGGTGTCCGCCTACTTCCGGTCGGATTGGCAAAATGAGCAAAACGCGGAGAACGCGCGAAGCGCACGCAGAACGTCGACAAGCTTCACCTCGTCGACGAGCCGACTTAACGTCCCCGTGACCGGCGGCACTGTGACCCCAGCAACAGCGCCCCGGGCGCCCCCGCACCACCGTGACGAAGGAGTCACCCCGATGACGTCCCCACCACTCATCGAACTCACCGGAGCCACCAAAAGGTTCCCGAGCGGATCCGGTTCGGTCCACACCGCCGTCCGCGACCTCACCATGACCGTCTCGCCGGGCGAGTTCGTCGCCGTGGTCGGCCCGACCGGATGCGGCAAGTCGACCACGTTGTCGCTGGTCTCCGGTCTCCAGCCGCCGTCGGCGGGCCGGGTGCGCGTCAACGGTGAGGACGTCCGGTCCATTCCGGACGGTGTCGGCTACATGTTCCAGACCGACGCGGTGATGCCGTGGCGTTCGGTGCTGGACAACGTCGCGTCCGGGCCCCGTTTTCGCGGAGTGTCCAAAGCGGACGCTCGCGCGCTGGCGACCGACTGGATCGCCCGCGTCGGGCTCGCCGGGTTCGAGAAGTACTACCCGCACCAGCTTTCCGGCGGCATGCGCAAGCGGGTCGCGCTCGCGCAGACCCTGGTGACCGAGCCGAAGATCCTGTTGATGGACGAGCCGTTCTCCGCGCTGGACGTGCAGACCCGCGCGCTCATGCAGGACGAGCTGCTGCGCCTGTGGTCCGGCAGTAATGCCGCGGTGATCTTCGTGACGCACGACCTCGACGAGGCGATCGCACTGGCGGACAAGGTGGTCGTGATGACCGCCAGCCCGGCCACGGTGAAGGACACCTTCGAAATCCCGTTGGCACGGCCGCGCAAGGTCGAGGAACTAC
This sequence comes from Amycolatopsis samaneae, assembly GCF_039541975.1. Classification (NCBI taxonomy): domain Bacteria; kingdom Bacillati; phylum Actinomycetota; class Actinomycetes; order Pseudonocardiales; family Pseudonocardiaceae; genus Amycolatopsis; species Amycolatopsis samaneae. Next base: position 300,338 of record NZ_BAABHG010000009.1, on the reverse strand, counting down.
GGATCACCGAGGAGTTCCGTGTGCTGTACTCGAATATCTGGGAATCGCTCCGTGGCGAGGTCGACAAGGCCCGCGAGAAGGGAGCGAACCGTGTCGCTTGATACTTCACCCGCTCCGTTGCCGGTGCTGGAAACCGAGCAGGACATCCTGGCGCGGGCCAGGAAGGCCACCGCCCGGCGCAAGCGCAACATCTGGGCGCTGCGCGCGGTGATCGTCGTGGTGCTGCTCGGCGCGTGGGAACTGGCCGCGACGTACTGGATCGACCCGTTCTTCTACTCGAAGCCGTCGCTGATCTGGCACCGGCTGGTCGAATGGATCGGCAAGGGCACCGACTTCGGGTCCATCTGGTACCAGATCCTGGTGACCGTCGAAGAGGCGGTGATCGGCTTCGTGCTCGGCGCGATCGCCGGTGTCCTGGTCGGCGTGGTCCTCGGCCGCAGCGCCTACCTCGCCGAGGTGCTCGCCCCGTTCATCAAGGCGGCCAACGCCCTGCCGCGGATCGTGCTCGCCGCGCTGTTCGTGATCTGGTTCGGCCTCGGGCTCTCCTCGAAGGTCGCGACGGTGTTCGTGCTCGTGTTCTTCGCGGTGTTCTTCAACGCCTTCACCGGCGCCCGCGAGGTCGACCGCAACCTGATCGACAACGCGCGCATCCTCGGCGCCACCCGCCGGCAGGTGCTCACCTCGATCGTGCTGCCCAGCGCGACGTCGTGGATCCTCTCCTCGCTGCACGTCGCGTTCGGGTTCGCGCTGATCGGCGCGGTCGTCGGCGAGTACACCGGAGCCAAGGCGGGCATGGGATTCCTGATCGCCAACGCGCAGGGCACGTTCGACACCGCCGGCGTCTACGCGGGCATGCTGATCATCACCGTGGTCGCGCTGCTGGCCGAATGGGGCATCAGCGGCCTGGAGGGACGTCTGCTCCGCTGGCGCCCGTCGATGTCCACCGGCTCCGCCGCCAACGGGCTCGTCTGAGGCCGCCATGCGTCTCAGAAGGACAGTCGGAATCGTGACCGCGGCCGCGGTCGCCATGGCGGGGCTCACCGCCTGCCGCGACTCGCGGGTCATCGACCTCGGGGACTCGGGCACCCCGCACGTCAAGCTCATGGTCGGCGGCCTGTCGAAGGTGATCTACCTGCCGGGGCAGCTGGCGCAGCAGATCGGCGCCTACCGGAAGCAGGGGCTCGACATCGAGCTGTTCGACCAGCCGTCCGGGGCCAACGCCGAGACCTCGCTGCTGGCGGGCGAGGTGCAGGCGGTGATCGGGTTCTACGACCACACCGTCGACCTGCAGGCCAAGGAACAGTGCATCACCAGCGTGGTGCAGTTCTCGAACGTGCCGGGCGAGGCGGAAATGGTCGCCACGGACAAGGCGGGACAGCTCAGGAGCGGCGCCGACTTCAAGGGCCGCAACCTCGGGGTCACCTCGCTGGGTTCGTCGACGGACTTCCTGACCAAGGCGCTGGCCTCCCGCGGCGGTGTGAGCTCGAAGGAGTACACGCCGGTGAAGGTCGGCGCCGGGCAGACGTTCATTTCGGCGCTGCAGCAGGGATCCATCGACGCCGGGATGACCACCGACCCGACCATCGCGCAGCTGACGAACACCGGACAGGCCAAGGTGCTCTACGACATGCGTAACGAGGAGGGCACCCGCGCGGCGCTCGGCGGGCTGTACCCGGCGAGTTCGCTGTACATGAGCTGCGAGATCGTGAAGCGCTATCCGGATATCGTGCAGAAACTGGCGAACGCGTTCGTCGAAACACTTTCCTGGATTTCTTCGCACACACCGGAACAAATCGCCGACATCATGCCCAAATCGTTCGCGGGCGGGGACAAGGCGCTTTACGTGAAGTCGCTCAGGGACAGCATCGGCATGTTCACCAAGGACGGCCGGATGGATCCGGACGGCGCGAAGAACGTGCTCAAGGTGCTCGGCGAATCGTCCAGCAACGTGAAGCCGCACAAGGACCGGATCGATCTTTCGCAGACCTACACGACCCGGTTCGTCGACGCCGCGCACGCGCAGGTGGCGCGGTAGGAGACCCGCTCACCCGGCCGGGCGGCGGGTGAGCGCGCAGCCGTGGAGGATCCCTTCCCGTTCTCCCCCGCCGGGAAGGGGTTCTTCACGGACTTTCGCCGGGCGAATCGACCCGAAGGTTTCCGCTGTCCGGTGGCTTTCGTGCGGTGAGCGGTAAAAAGGGGCCGTTCACCGCAGAGGCACGTCCGGGCGGTGACAGCGTGGAGCCCGCTGGCTATCGTGGAGTGATATGGGGCAGGGGTAGCGTTTCGTCGGACGTTCACGGCGGGCGAGTTTCGCGCATGGTGATTCCCGGTGCTGCTCCATTCGGGGGTTCGCTCTTGACATCGGGTCGTTCATCCTGCGAGGGGCGATACTCTGAGTCGTGAGCGGAGGGGGCCGGTCACATGAATTCGAGGGGTTCGGCGCCGGCAGGAGTGCCACGCGCCGTCTGGATGGTTTTTGTTGGGGTGGAAGGGACCGCGCTCACGCTGATGACGTGGGCGCTGATCCGTTCGGAGTATCACGTAGCGGATTTCGGGTATTTCGCGGGACTGCTGGCGCTGGCGGTGGTGCAGGCGGAGCTGTCCAGAACCGTCGAGCGCCTCCGGGTGCGGATCGCCGGTGCGCCGCACATCAACATGACCTCGGTGTGGACCTTCGGTGGCGTACTGGTGCTGCCCACTGGGCTCGCCGCGCTGCTGGCGGTACTCGTCTACGGGCACCTGTGGCTGCGGGTGTGGCGCGGGATGTCGCAACGTCCGACGTACCGGGTGATCTACAGCGCGGCCGCGGTGGTGCTCTCGACGCTGGTGTCGGGGGCCTGTGCCGGCGGCCGGTTCGAGACCGGGCTGGCCGGGTCGGCGCTCATCATCGCCGCCGCGGTGGCCTACACCGTGACCAACGCCGGGATCATCGCGGTCTCGGTGCGCCTGCACACCGGTGCCCGTTCCGCGCGGGCGTTGTTCGGCGGCGTCGACGACAACCTGCTGGAGTTCGCCACCCTGGTGCTCGGCGGGATGACGGCGCTGGGGCTGGTGTACGAGCCGTTCCTGGTGCCGCTCGTGCTGCTTCCCGTGCAGGTGCTGCATCGCAGCGTCCTGGTGCGGCAGCTGGAGGTCGCGGCGCGCATCGACGGCAAGACCGGGGTGCTCAACGCGCACGCGTGGCACGAACTGACGCAGCGGGAGTTCGCCGAGGCGGCCGGCGCGCAGGACACGTTCGGGGTACTGATGCTCGATCTCGATCACTTCAAGCGGGTCAACGACACCTACGGCCATCTCGCCGGTGATGCGGTGCTGAAGGCGGTCGCGACGACGATCTCCGAGCAGGTCCGCGACTACGACTCGGTCGGGCGGTTCGGCGGTGAGGAGTTCGTCGTGCTGCTGCCGAGGGCGGCCGAGGACGACGTGCTCGTCGTGGCGGAACGGATCCGCCGCGCCGTGCAGGAACTCGTCGTCGACGTGCCGGGCGCGGAGGGGACGCGGCGGGTCCGCGGGCTGTCGGCGTCGATCGGGGTCGCCATGTATCCGGTGGCGGGACGTGCCGTCGATCGGTTGCTGCACGTCGCGGATTCCGCGCTGTACCAAGCGAAACACACCGGGCGCAACCAGGTGGTGAGCATGGCGGTCGCGGCCTGAGCCGGGGCTATTTGAGGCCGCCGACCGCCCAGGCGACCACCATCAGCGCGAGCATGAGCGAGATCGCCGCCTGCAGCATCATCGTCATCTTCGCCCAGATCCGCAGCGGCATCACGTCGGTCGGGCTGAACGCGGCGGCGTTCGTGAAGGACATGTACAGATAGTCCAGGTAGCGCGGCTCCCAGCTCTTCGCTGTGCGCCCGGGCAGGCCCATTTGCGGGAACAGCAGGTCGGCGCGCTGCCGGGCGCCCAGCGCGCGGCGGCCCGGCCCGCCGCGGTCGAATTCCCAGTACCACAGGGAGAACACCACGACGTTCGTCCAGTAGACGATGCCGCCAGTGATCAGCACCTGCGCCGGATGACCGCCGACGGTGCCGGTGCCGATCCCGACCACCAGGCGGACCGCCGATGCGCCGTTGATGACGCTCACGACCGCGACCATGGCCAGCGAGACGCCGCGTTCGAGACGGCTGAAATGGTCCACCCGGCGAGGGTTGATCAGCAGCAGCGCGACCACGAGCAGGGCGGACACCGCGGGCAGCAGCCACCATGGCCGCAGCACCATCTCGCCGGGCAGCGCCAGTTGCAGCGCGAGCGTCCCGAGCACGACGATCGTCGCGGACCAGCGGGATTCGCCGGTGGTGGCCCGGCGCCACGCCGGGACGTCTTCCCCCGTGGATGCTGCTGAGTTCACCGGATCACGGTAGGGCTTCACCGTTCGCGTTGCCACCGGCCGCCAGCCGGCGGGCCACGTCGGTGCGCGAACGGGCGCCGAGCTTGCGGAGCACCTTCGCGACGTGTTGTTCCACCGTGCGCGGGGAGAGGAACAGGCCGTCCGCGATCTCCCGGTTCGTCCTGCCCTCCGACAACATCCCGGCGACTTCGCGCTCGCGCGGGGACAGTTCGCGGCCGTAGCCACGACGTCCCCGCTGCGACGGCGCCCACGCGCCGTGTTCACGGAGGACGTGCCGGCAGCGACCGGCGTCGCGGGTCGCGCCGAGACACTCGTAGGTCGTCGCGGTCGCGGCCAGTTCGGCGACGGCGTCGCGATGCCCGGCCTTCAGCCGGTTGAGCACGGCGCGTTCGCGGGCCCCGGTGGCGAGGTAGGGCATCGGCAGCCGTTCGTACGCCGTCGCGGCCTCGTCGAACAGCGCCGCCGCCGCGGGGTGCTTGCCGCGCGCGCTCAGCAGGGTCGCGCGGCCCGCGGTCAGCGCGGCGGTGGCGACCGGCGCGTCCAGCGAACCGGTGCCGCGGGCGAACTCCTCGACCACGGTGTCCGCGTCCTGCCACCGGTCCGCCCGGGTGTAGGCCTCCGCGGCCGTGGGCACCAGCGCCGCCGCCCACAGCCAGATTCCCTTGCGCCGGGCCGCGTCCATCGCGTCGTCGGCGGTCCGGCAGGCGGCGTCGACGTCGTCGGTGGCGAGCAGCACGGCGACCAGTGTGGCCGCCGAGGCCAGCGCCACCGGGAGCCGCCCGTGGCCGGGTTCGTGCACCCGGGCGGTCGCGAGGTGCCCGCGCGCGGTGACGAACTCGCCGCGCACGGCGGCCAGGTTGCCGAGCACGAGCGCGGCCTCGGCGACCACCGGCGCGAGTTCGGTGTTGGCGCGCAGGAGCCGTTCCGCCTTGTCGGCGAGCCCGGACCAGCGGCCGAGCAGCCAGTCCAGCCGCAGCCGGGTGCCGTGCGCCTCCGTGGTCTGCCCGGCCGGTGCCCGCTCCGCGCGCTGGAGGTGCCCGGCCCAGACCATGGCGTCGCAGAGTTCGCCGCGGGACAGGTCCGCGTCGGCGGCCGGGAGCGCCTGGAACTCCGGCCACGCGGTGGCCTCCCCGCGACAGGCGGCCGTGGTGATCCGGGTGGCGGTCAGCTCGCGGCGCAGCCCGGGATCGGTCGTCCCCTCGGCCAGTTCCTCCGCGCGCCGCCGCCATTGTTCGTGCCAGGACAACGGCGTAAGCCCGTCGTGCGGCCGGGCGAGCAGCAGGGCCGCGTGGGCGGCGAGCTCCGGTCTGCCGCCGAGTTCGGCGACCGCGCACTCCAGCTCGGCGCGGCCGCGGCACAGCCCACCGGTGGTGCGGACGAGCAACGCGCCGAGGCTCAGCCGGATGACGCCGCGTACCTCGGTCCCGAGTGGCCTCCGGAGGACCCGGTCCAGGGTGCCGATGGCGCCGGGGTGGAAGCCGTGCCGGGTGACCTCGCTCAACGCGGTGGCGGCCCGCGCGAGGCCGGCGACGTCCTCGCCGGGGTCGGCCAGCACCTCGCGCAGCAGCTCGACCGCCGCCGAGGGTTCCCCGCGCGCGGTCGCTTCACCGGCGGCGGCTTCGGCGTACCGGCGCCACCGTTCGACGTCCCCGGCCGCGCGCGCGTGCTGGGCCAGCAGCCGGAGCGGTGGTGCCTGTCGCCTCGCGAGCAGCCGTACCGACTCCGTGTGCAGAAGTGTCCTTTCCGGACTGTCCACAGTGTCCCGGACGGCCTTGCGGGCGAGCGGGTGCCGGAACCCGTAGCGGCCCTCGCCGAGATCGGAGAGCAGGTCGCCGGTCAACGCGGCGAGCAGCGCGGGGCGGAGCGTTTCCCCGGAGAGCCCGGCCAGTTCGCCGAGCAGCGGTGCCTCCGCCTCGGTCCCGAGCACCGCCGCGGCGCGGACGAGCCGGGCCGCGGGCGGGGGCAGGGCGGCCAGCCGCTCGGCGACCGTCTCCCGCAGCGCCGCGGGCACTTCGAGGTTGTCCAGTACGAGTTCGCCGGTCGGTGGCCGGTCGCCGGTGTCGTGCAGCGCGCGCAGGGTTTCTTCCACGACGAACGGGACACCGGCGGTGCATTCGCGAAGCCGCGTCGCGAAATCCTCGGTGACGCCGGGACTTTCGAGCAGCTCCGCCGCCAGCAGCCGAACCGCGCCGGTGCCGAGCGGGCCGAGCGACACGCGGGCGGTGTGCACGGCGGGCGCGACGCGGATCGGCGTGCGCAGCGGGGCCCGGTAGGCGAGAACCAGCGCCAGCTCGGCGGGCATCGCGGTGGTGAGGAAACGCAGCAGGTCGCAGGTGTCCTCGTCGGCCCAGTGCAGGTCGTCGACGAGGAGCAGGACGGGCCCGCAGGCGGCCAGCACCTCGCGGACCGCGCGGAACACGCGATGGCGTTCCGCGCCGGGGCCGGGGAGCGGTTCCGGTTGCGGGGGAAGGATTTCCGCCAGTTCCGGCAGGAGCGGCCGCAGTACGCCGGTGACCGGGCTGAGCGGGCCGAGCGGATGCTCGGCCGCGGTGCGAAGCGCTTCCAGCACCGGCCCGTACGGGAAGGGCTCGCGAAAGCGCTGGCAGGCCCCGGCGAGGACCTTCCCGGCGGCGAACTCGCGGTGGCGCGCGATCTCGGTCAGCAGCCGGGTGCGGCCCATCCCGGGCTCGCCCTCGACCAGGACGGTGGCGGGGCGGTGCCGGAGCACCTCGACGACGGCGTCGAGTTCGTGCTCCCTGCCGACGAACGCGGGCGGACCGGTGCGGACGGAGATCGAGGTCGAACGGGGGATGGCCGGCCACATGACGACCTCCTCGGCAGCAGCGGCGGCGTCCGATGCGCGGGGAGCGTAAGCAGTGCTTCACGTACCCGTAAACCACGCGTTGCCCGCCGTGCGGGCCGGTGCGCTCACACGTCTGCGCGTGCTCGGCACCGGTTGGCGGACATTGCCGGACGGAAAACCACGATGTGTGCGGAATGTCGGCGATTTTCCCGAATAAGCCGGGGTCGGATGCGGTCGGTGATCAACGGATGTCACGCATCGTGTTCGTAAGAAAACCTACTTAAGGACTTGGCCGTCCGGGTGAAGAGCAACGGTGCGTCGGCAGGTGGAGCAGCGGGCTGGTCCACCGGGGAATGCGTATACCTATCCGCGCGCGGTCCGGATTGTGTGGGCCGTCCGGTCCGCGAAGGCTCACACCGGGCCCACGTGGCCACCCCGGCCGCGTGCCAGTCGGTAAGGGAGAACCATGAAGATCAAGAGACCCTTCGGCGGTGTGGCTGTCGCGGTGCTGGCGACCGGTGTACTGGCGGCCACCCCGGCCGCCGCGGAATTCGCTCCCCTGAACCCCGGGATGGTGGCCGCTCTCCAGCGCGACCTCGGACTGAGCCACGACCAGGCGATCACGCGGCTCGGCAGCGAGGAGGCCGCCGGCCGGATCGCGCGGTCGATCACCGGCGCGCTGGGCGATCGGCTCGGGGGCGTCAGCTATGACGCCGCGAGCGGCAAGGCACGGATCGGCGTGACCGACGCGTCGTTGCTCGACCGGGTGCGCGCGGGCGGCGCGGAGGCCGAACTGGTCCGGTTCACCGCGAGGCAGCTCGACTCCACTGTGGACTCCTTGAACGCGAACGAGCCCGCCGCGCCGGACGCGGTGACCGGCTGGGGCGTCGACGCGGCCGCCAACCGGATAACGCTCACGGTGCTTCGTGGGCAGCGTGCGGTCGCTGAGGCGTATGTGGCGAAATCCGGCGTCGACCGCTCGGCGGTCACGATCGCCGAGACCGCCGAGAAGCCGGCCCCGTTCTACGACGTCCGCGGTGGCGACGCGTACTACATCGGCAGTTCTTCGCGCTGCTCAGTGGGTTTCTCGGTCCGGGGCGGGTTTCTCACCGCGGGGCACTGTGCCGCGCTGACCGGCGGCGGCGCGCTGAGCGGCTACAACCACGTCGCGATGGGCCGTTTCGGGAAGTACAAGTTCCCCGGCGAGGACTACGCCTCCGCGACGGTGAACAGCAACTGGACACCGGTGGGGCAGATCAACAACGGCACCCGGGTGTCGGGGACCACGGAGGCCGCGGTCGGCGCCTCGGTGTGCAAGGCGGGCTCGACCACCGGCTGGACCTGCGGCACGATCCAGGCCAAGAACCAGACGGTGCGCTATCCGCAGGGCGCGGTGCGCGGGATGACGCAGACGAGCGCGCACGCCGAGGGCGGTGACTCCGGTGGGTCGTTCATCAGCGGCAACCAGGCGCAGGGGCTCACCTCGGGCGGCGACTCCTCGACGACCTACTTCTACCTGGTGAGCAAGGCGATCTCGGCCACCGGCACGTCGATCGTCCTCGGCTGATCTCCTCCCGCGGAATACCGAAGGGCGGGTTTGAGCGCCTCCAGCGCGCTCAAACCCGCCCGTTCGTTTCCTCGCCGCGGGAATGGGAGGTCGGTTCAGACGTTGCTGATCTCGTCGATCAGCCCGTCGACATCGAAGTGCTCGCTCTCCATGCCGAGCGGCACGAGTTCGTAGGACGAGTCGAGGAACGTCTGGATGTCTTCGCGCTCCAGCTCGAACGACGCGTAGCCGTCCGGCGACTCGATTTCCAGCGTCAGCAGCGCGTCGTCCTCGGACAGGTCGGGGCGGATCCGGACGTCCCCGAGGCCGGCCGGCTTGACCAGCCCGGTCACGAGAAGGTCACGCGCGAACGTCCACTCGATCCAGCGGCCACGCTCGGTCCGGAACGAGACGGTGACCGCGAACGGCTCGTCGGCGCGGTAGGACAGGCGGGACAGCACGGGCGTGGTGCTTTCGTTCAGCAGCACGAACTGGCTCTGGTGTACGGCGTCGGTGTGCACGGCCACTCCTGGTGTTCCTCGTGGTTCGCGCGGCGCGAACTTGTCGGCAAGGAGATGTACGGGCCCGGCGCTCGTGACGGCGAAATGACGACGTTCACGCGATCGGTTGCATCCGTCCACAGTGGTGTAACACCGGCCACATACCCCTTGCGTCCGCGTGAATACCCGTGGTGACCACAGTGGACACGGAGTGGGGTCAGGCGCCGCCGCTCAGCGGCAGGGTCAGCCCGACCTTCACCCGGTCCATCACGACACTGGTGGTGAAGTGCCGGACGTTGGGATTCTCGAAGAACATCCGGCGCGTGAAGGTCTCGAACCCCGCCATGTCCTCGGCGGTCACCACCAGGACGAAGTCGGCGGTTCCGGTGACGTAGTAGCACTGCTGCACGTTGTCCTCGGCGAGCACCTGGCGCCGGAACGCGTCGAGCATCGCGAGATTTTCCCGTTCCATTTCGACCAGCACCACGAACGTCATCGTCAGCCCGAGCGCTCGCGGCGACAACACCGCCACCTCGCGTTCGATGACCCCGGACTCCCGCAGCCGTTTGATCCGCCGCTGCACCGCGGCGGCGGAGAGGCCGACCTTGGTGCCGATCGTTTCGGCGATGGTCCGGGCGTCTTCCTGGAGACAGCTGAGGATGGCCAGATCGAGGTGGTCGAGGTCGGGAGTGTGCACGCTTCAGGCTAACCGGGCGGGCCCGGAAAGCGCCTCGTGTTTAGTGCCGCTCACCCGCCGGGGACCGCGGTCGAGGTGCACCCGATCAGGGCATTTCCGGTGACATGGAACACAACTGACCGGTCTACCGAGGGGTAGCACATACAAGTGGCGTGCTGACTTGTCACCCGTTTTCTGACTGCCCGGGAGGGTTCCCAGTGTCGACGCAAGCCCCTGGCCGGGCCGCCGTACTGGCCGGGCTCGGCGCCTCGCTGCCGGTCAGGATTCTCGACAACCACGAGATCGCCGGCCGGCTGGACACCTCCGACGAGTGGATCCGCACCCGCACCGGGATCGCCGAGCGGCGTGTCGCCGGGCCCGGTGAATCCACTGTGGACCTCGCGGCCGAGGCGGGCCGCCGGGCGCTGGCGTCGGCCGGGCTCACCGGACCGGACGCCGTCGACGCGGTCGTGCTCGCGACGTCCACCGCCGACCAGCTGTGCCCGGCGAGCGCGCCCCAGGTCGCCGCCCGGCTCGGCCTCGGCGGCGCGGCCTTCGACCTCAACGCGGTGTGCAGCGGCTTCGTCTACGCGCTGGCCACCGGTGGCGGGCTCATCGCGGGCGGCGTCGCGCGGCGGGTGCTCGTGATCGGGGCCGACACCTTCAGCTCGCTGGTCGATCCGGCGGACCGCACGACCGTGCCGATCTTCGGCGACGGCGCGGGCGCCGTGGTGCTGCGCGCCGGTCTGCCGGACGAGCCCGGCGCGCTCGGCCCGTTCGACCTGCACAGCGAGGGGGAGCTGGCGGAACTGCTGTGGGTCGAGGCCGGTGGGGCGAAGCGCCGGAGTTCGGACGACCCGCGGGATCACTTCCTCGTCATGCAGGGCACCGCGGTGTTCCGGCACGCGTGCGCGCGCATGGCGGAGTCCTCGCGGGCCGTGCTGGAGCGCGCGGGCTGGATGGTCGGCGACGTCGACCGGTTCGTCGGGCACCAGGCGAACATCCGGATCCTGCAGTCGGCGGCGAAACAGCTCGGCCTCCCCGCCGACGCCGTGGTGGCCAACATCCAGCGCGTCGGCAACACCAGCGCGGCGTCCATCCCGCTCGCGCTCGCCGACGCCTGCGCGGACGGCACGCTCGAACCGGGGCACCGGGTGCTGCTCAGCGCGTTCGGCGCGGGGCTGACCTGGGGCTCGACGCTGCTGCGCTGGCCGGACGTCGTTCCCGGGTGAGGCGTCCTGGCTCAGCAGGTCCAGGCGAGGGTGGGTTCCTGGCGTCCGCGTAGCACGATCTCCCCGTGTTTCGACCAGCGCTCGCGTTCGCTGGTCAGCGCCTCGGTGAGCACCGCGTCGCTCGCCAGGACACGCGACGGCACCGACTTCGCGTGCTCGGTCAGCCGCGCGGCTTCGTTCACGGCGTCGCCGATGACCGTGTATTCGAGGCGGCTGCTCGTGCCGAGCTGTCCGGCGAACACCTGGCCGCTCGCCACCCCGATCCCGAGGTCGAGCTCGCCCGCCTCCCGGACCGCGTCGCGGATCGCCCGCGCCGCGGCCAGCGCCGAGGTCGGCGCGTCCGCGTGCCGGGTGGGCGCGCCGAAGACGCACAGCGCCGCGTCGCCCTGGAACTTGTTCACCAGCCCGCCGCGCGAGTTCACCGCGTCGACGACGCTGGCGAAGAGCCGGTTGAGCTTTCCCACCAGTTCCTCCGGTGGCGTGTGGTAGGCCAGCGCGGTCGAATCGACGACGTCGACGAACAGCGCCGTCACCTCGCGCACGTCACCGGAGAGCGAGGCGCCGTACTCCAGCGCGTGCCGGGCGACCTCGGTCCCGACGTGCCTGCCGAACAGGTCCCGCATCCGGTCCTGTTCGCGCAGCCCGGCGGCGAGTTCGTTGACCGACGTCTGGAGCATGCCGATCTCGCTCGAGTCGTCCACGTCGACCGCGACGTCCGTGCTGCCCCTGGCGATCCGGTCCAGCGCGATCCGGAGCCGGTGCAGCGGCGCCGCGACCGCCCGCGCCAGCAGCGCGGTGCCGAACGCGCCGACCACCAGGCCGATCACCGACAGCATCACCAGGCTCGCGGTGTGATCGCCGCTGCCGAGATCCGGCGGCGTGGCCACGACCAGCACACCGACGAACGGCACGCCGCTGGCCAGTGCCCAGGTCACCACCAGCCGGGTCAGCACGGTGACCGGCAGCGATCCCCGCGGCGGGGTCACCGCCAGCGCGATCGTCATCACCGGCCGCGCGACCCATTCGGCCGCGAGGTAGGTGAGCCCGACCGTGGTCAGCCCGCCCAGCCCGATGGTCAGCGCCATCCCGGCCGCGTCCGCCGGGGAACCGAGCACGCCCGCGAGCACGGCGAGCACGACGGTGCCGATCAGCCACAGCGTGCCGCTGACCACGGCCATGTCGACCGGCAGCCGCAGCGCGCGGCGCGCCTCGGCCTCCGTCGGCGGCCGCCCCAGCACGAACCACACCGCGGTGCGGCGCTGGAGCCACGCGGTCCAGAAGGTGCCGACCATCAGGAACAGCGCCACGATCCCGGCCGCCGTCAGCCCGAGCACCCAGCCGTGGTCACCGACGTCGCTCGGCAGGCCCTGCAGAAGCAGCAGCAGCGCCACCACGCCCGACCCGCAGACACTCGAACCGACGCCGAGCGCCGCGAAGCCCAGGCTGGTGCGCAGCACCACCCGGAACCTCCCCAGCTCGGCGTTCCTGCGCACGCTGTTGATCGTAATGGCGTGCGCGCCGGGGCGGCGAGGACAGACGCCCGCGACCGCGCGTTTCGATGGCCCGTCGCGCTCGCCGCTCACCCGTCGCGTCCGCTCCGGTACGCCTCGCTCAGAACCGCCAGCGGCCGATCCGGGCCATCGTGCGGACGACGGGGAGGTACTTCGACATCCGCAGCTGCATCCGCGTGGCCGGGGACAAGCGCGCCATCACGTCCGGGGTCGCCCACTCCGAGGCGTCCAAGGAGGACATCAGGTCGAGGCCGTACCGCTCGAACTCCCGCGGGTCGTCGACGCCCCAGTACAGGGTCGCCCCCGACTTCCGGACCACGGGGTTGATCTTCTGCAGCTTGATCCCGAGCCGGTTGAACACGTCGCAGATCAGTTCGCCGGACGGGAACTTCGCGACCAGGCGCCGCAACAGTTCCGCCCCGTCCTCGGGCTTCAGGTACATGGTCAGCCCCTCGGCGACGATCAGCGCCGGGCGGTCCGACGGGACCTGGTCGAGCCAGTCGAAGTCGGTGACCGAGGAGCCGATCGTGTGATAGTGCTCCCGCTCGGGAAAGATCTTCCGCCGCAGCTCGACGACCTCCGGGTAGTCGATGTCGAACCATTCGACGGTCGGTGGCGGGTCGAGCCGGTAGACCCTGCTGTCCATCCCGCAGCCCAGGTGCACCACGACGGCGTCCGGGCGCTTGACCAGGTACTCGGCCGCCCAGTCGTCGATCGGCTTCGCCCGCAGCACCACGGCGGAGGCCCGCTCGCCGGTGAGTCCCAACTTCGGGAAGTCGTAGTCGATCCGCCGCACCGCGTCGTCGGCCGCCCGGTCACCGAGGATCGGGTCGTCCAGCCTGCTGTCCAGCGCCCGGCCGTACAGCGTGGCCAGCATGGTCGCCTTCTCTTCGGTGAAGTGCACCTTCTCCATCGTGACTACCCCCGTCATAAGTTTCACAACTTCATGAAGAATGTACTCCCTTCCGTTCGCGATAAGCGCGCGTCTTTACGCGATTCCCGCACCCGGCCGTCGAGCACCAACGGCCGTTGCGTGGCTTGCTCCTGTCGTAGAACACCCAGCCGCAGTCCGGGGCGGCACAGGTCTTCATCCGGGCCCAGCTGCCGTCGGCCGAGGTCAGCACCACGGTCGCGAGCAGTTCGGCGAGGCTGCCGGTGACTCCTTCCTGGTAGGAGGCCAGTTGTAGGCGTCCGTCGGCGTGCAGGGGTAGTTCCTTGCCTGCGCGTTCGAGGTCGCGCGCGGCCTCTTCGCTCGGTTCGCCGGTGCGGTTGACCGTCGCCGCCCCGCGGAGCGCCGCGCGCAGCAGTTCGGCCAGCTCCAGTTCGGCCGCCGTGAACCCGCCTCGCTCGCGGAGCCATTCCGGCAGCCGATCGTCCGGCGTGCGCCCGCCGAACGTTCGCTCGTCGACCGTGTTCACGAAGTCGTACACCGGCACCAACCGCTCTGGGACGCGGTGGAACTCGGTGGCTTCGACCTCCCAATCCCATGCCATCGCAACACCACCTAACGGCTTTACTGTATCATGGACACCGGCAAAGCTGTTTGGTGGTGTCCAGCAGGGAGAATGATGAAGAACGCGGTGGTGACCGGGGCGAGCAGGGGGATCGGGCTCGCGGTGGTGCGGGAGCTGGTGGCGGCGGGGTACCGCGTCGTCGCGGGCGCGCGCACGGTGAGTGCGGAGCTGAAGGCGGCGACCCCGCTGACGTCCCCCGTCGATCTCACGTCGCCGGAGGGGCCCGATCGGCTCATCCGGCACGCGCTGGCCGAGCTGGGCGGGGTGGACCTGCTGGTCAACAACGTCGGCGGCGGAGGCACCCGGCCGGGCGGGTTTCTCAGCGTCACCGACGAGGACTGGCGGCGGACGCTGGATCTCACGCTCTACAGCACCATCCGCGCCACCAGGGCCGCGCTGCCGAGCATCCTCGAACGGCGGGGGCAGGTGGTGAACATCGGCTCGGTGAACGCGCGCCTTCCCGGCGTCGCCGTGCTCGACTACTCGGCGGCGAAGGCGGCGCTGGTCAACCTGGGCAAGTCGCTCGCCGAGGAGTTCGGCCCGCGCGGGGTCCGGATCAACACGATCTCCCCTGGCCCGGTCCGCACCGAGGTCTGGACCGCGCCGGGGTCGGTGGGGGATCACCTCGCGGCTCAGGCCGGGGTGCCGATCGGTGAGCTCGTCGAACGGATGCCGGAGCTGATGGGCTCGTCCACCGGCCGGTTCACCGAGCCGGCGGAGGTCGGCGCGCTGGTGGTGTTCCTGGCCTCCGGGAAGGCGCCGAACATCAGCGGTTCGGACCTCGTGATCGATGGAGGGATGGTGAAGACGGTCTAGGAATCCTTTGTGGACGGATCGGGTCCCGGTGGATCGACGAGAGGGGAGGACGTCGTGGACGCGTAGTCATGGGCGTAGGTCTTGGCGTCCAGCAGGTGCTTCAGGGTGAGCTCGCGGGCCGCCGCGGGGTCGGAGCGGCGGACGGCGTCGAGAATGGCGCGGTGCTCGTCGACGGCCTTGCGGATCTGCCCCGGCAGGCGCAGGGCGGCGCGGCGTTCCTCGCCGACCAGGGAGAGGACGGACCGCAGCAGGTCGGCGACATCGTCGTTGCCCGCGTTCCCGGCGATGACGCGGTGGAACTCGGCGTCGGTGGCGATCACGCGGAGCATGTCCCCGTCGGCGGCGGCCTGTTCCATCTCGGCGACGTTGTCCTCCAGCTTGCTCACGACGCGCGGCGTGTGCTGGCGGGCGAGCCGCTCGGCGAGGGTCGGTTCGACCGTGGCACGCAGGTCGAACAGCTTCTCGACGAGCTGCTCGTGCTCGGAGAACCAGCCACGCAGCGGCCTGCCGCCGGAGCCCTCCTGCTCCCGGACGTAGGTGCCCGAACCGGCGCGGATCTGGACGTACCCGATGGAGTCGAGGACACGTAACGCCTGCCGGAGCGAGCCACGGCTGATCCCGAGCTGTTCGCACAGCACCCGTTCGGCCGGGAGCCGGGAACCGGGTGCGAGCTGCCCGGAGTCGATCATGGCGCGCAGATGGTCGACGGTCGCGCTCCAGACCTGTTCCGGGCGTGCTTCGGGCACGCTGGGCTCACCGGGTTCGACCACGGCCCCATCCTGTCAGGTCGTGGGCGCTCCCGGGAGGACACGGCCCGGCACCGCGGCGCGCGGCCCGTGGGTGGGTCCGGCGCACCGGTACTGGTTGACTTCGACCATGCCGGCGACCTTCAAGGACCTCGCGCTCGACGCCGTCGATCACCAGCGGTTGGCGGACTGGTGGTGCGCCGCCCTCGGCTACGTCCGGCGGGACTCGCGCACCGGTGACGCACGTCCGGCGGACTGGCCCGTGCCGATCGTGGACCCGGCCGGGAAGGGGCCGCTCATCTGGATCAACCCGGTGCCCGAACGCAAGGTCGTGAAGAACCGCATGCACCTGGACGTCTTCGGTGACACCGGGGAGCTGATCGCCGCCGGGGCGACCCTGGTCAGGGCGCGGGACGGCGAGATCGAGTGGGACGTGGTCGCGGATCCGGAGGGCAACGAGTTCTGCGTGTTCGAGCGGACGCGCCGCCCATGAGTGTCTGACCAGACACATCTCCATCGCGTCAGCCGATCACCGTGCTTAGGGTGCCCGACGTGAGCGCTTCATGACGTGGTGGCACGCGGTGATCATCGTGATAGCGGGTGTCTGGGCGGGCACCATCAACGCGGTCGTCGGGTCCGGGACGCTGGTGACGTTCCCGGTCCTGGTCGCGCTGGGATATCCACCGGTGACGGCCACGACGTCGAACGCGATCGGCCTCGCGCCGGGCACGGTCAGCGGCGCGATCGGCTACCGGCACGAGCTCGTCGGGTACTGGCCGCAGGTCGCCCGCTTCGCCGTCGCGTCGTTCCTCGGCGCGATCGGCGGGACAATCCTGCTGCTGTCGCTGCCCAAGGACGCGTTCGAGACCGTCGTGCCCGTCCTGGTCGGGCTCGCCGTGGTGCTGGTGATCATCCAGCCGCGGGTGGCGAAGTGGGTCACCAAACGGCGCGAGGCCAACGGCACCGAGCACAAGCCGGGGCCGCTGCTGATGTTCCTGCTGTTCCTGATCGGCATCTACGGTGGCTACTTCACCGCGGCGCAGGGCGTGATGATGATGGCGGTCATGGGCATGCTGCTGTCGGAACCGTTGCAGCGGCTCAACGGCGTGAAGAACTCGCTCTCCGCCGTCGTGAACATCGTCGCCGGGGTGATCTACGCCTTCACCGCGCCGGTCAGCTGGCCGGTGGTCGGGCTCCTGGCCGTCGGTTCGACCATCGGCGGCCAGCTGGGTGCGAAGATCGGCCGCAGGCTCTCGCCGACGGTCCTGCGCGGGGTGATCGTCGTCGTCGGGGTCGCCGCGGTGATCCAGCTGCTGATCAAGTAGCGGGCCCGGTGCCACCCCGGCGGTGCCGGGCAACCGCCGGGGGCAGCGGGGCCGCGCGTTACCGGAGGAACTCGCGGGCGGCCTCGAGGAAGAGGTCGTTCTCCTCGCGCGTGCCGATCGTGACGCGGACACCGTCGCCCTGGAACGGACGCACGATCAGCTTCCGGTCCATGAGGTACTCGGCGAACGCCGCCGCCCGGTCACCCAGGGGGAGCCAGACGAAGTTCGCCTGCGTGGGCGGCACCTCGTAGCCCGCTTCGAGCAGGGCCGCGTGGACCCGCTCCCGCTCGCCGACGATTTCGCGGCAGCGCGTCAGCAACTCGTCGGCCGCGTCCAGCGACGCGATGGCGGCGACCTGCGCGAGCATGTTGACCGAGAACGCCACATACACCTGCCGCAGCGCGTCCGCGATCGGCTCGGGCGCCACCGCGTAACCGACCCGCAGGCCCGCCAGTCCGTACGCCTTCGAGAACGTGCGCAGCACCGTGACGTTGTCGCGGGTGCGGGTGAACTCGATCCCGTCCGGCACCTCGCGGTCGGTCACGAACTCCCGGTACGCCTCGTCGAGCGCGACGAGCACGTGCCCGGGGACCGCGTCGAGGAAGCGCTCCAGCTCCGCCCGCCGCACCGTCGTCCCGGTCGGGTTGTTCGGGTTGCAGACGAAGATCAGCCGCGTCCTCGGCGTGATGGCGGCGAGCATCGCGTCCAGGTCCAGCCCGTGCCCCGCCGTCAGCGGCACCCGCACGCCGACCGCGTTCGCGACCTGGGTGACGATCGGGTACGCCTCGAACGAACGCCACCCGAAGATGACCTCGTCACCGGGCGCGCACACGGCCTGGACCAGCTGCTGGCACAGCGAAACCGAGCCGCAGCCGACCGCGATCCGCTCGACCGGAACCGCCAGGTCGGCGGCGAGCCGGTCACGCAGCGCCTGCGAACCGGTGTCGGGGTAGCGGTTGATCCCCGTCGCCGCTTCGGCGAGCGCCTTGGCCACACTGGGCAGCGCGCCACCGGGCACTTCGTTGCTCGCCAGTTTGATCGCGCCTTGGATCGTCCGGCCGGGAACGTACTTCGGCAACGATTCGAGATCGGCTCGCGGTGCGACGGTCGACATCTTCGGTGCTCCTCGGTTCAGGCGGGACAACACAATCACCGTATCTTTTCGACGGCCGCTCTCGCGAGCACTTGGACGCGCGGGTGCCCGTGGGTGGCCCGCCACACTGTGTTCCCCCGTTCACCTGGAGGTGCTTGAGTGGCGGCATGACCACGACCAGCACGGTGGAACACCCGCGCGCGGACGGCAGCGCCCTGCACCTGACCTTCGCCCAGCCCGTGGGCGCGGTACGCGGTGGCCTGGTGGTGCTGCACGAAGCGGACGGTGTGACCGACGGTGTCCGGCTCCTGCTGCTGAGCCTCGCGGGTGAGGGCTGGCTCACCGTCACCCCGCATCTCGACGGTGACGACCTCACCCAGCAGGACCTGCTCGACGCCACCGACGCGACGCTCGCCTGGCTTGGCGACCGCGGGGTGCAGGCGGATCTCATCGGTGTCGTCGGGTTCGACCTCGGTGGCACCGCGGCGCTCGTGGTCGCGTCCCACCGCAGGCTGGGCGCGGCGGTGAGCGTCGGCGGCCAGCGGGTCGCGGAGCTGCCCACGCTGGTGGAGATCGCCGGACGCCTCACCAGCCCGTGGCTCGGCATGTACGGCGACGCCGGAGACGAAGCGGGCGGAGCCGAGGTCGAACAGCTTCGGGAGGCCGCCGCGTCGGCCGGTGTCGTCACCAACGTCGTCCACTACCCCGGTGCCCATCACCGTTTCGACGCCGATCCCGCGGCCGCCGCGGAAGCCTGGCAGCGCACCCTCGACTGGTTCGACGCGCACCTGCGCTGACCGGAACCGGACCGGTTTCGTGCTGTGACCGAGGACCTGGTTGGTGCGGTTAGCGAGAGTTAACATCGCGGGGTGACGTACACCGCAGACGCCCCCGAAGTGCTCTGGCGCCCTGAGCCGAGCCACGTGTCCGACACCAAGATCGACGCCTTCCGCCAGTGGCTGCGCGCCGAACGCGACGTCGAGGTGGACGACTACTCCTCCCTGTGGGAGTTCTCCACCCAGCGGGTACCGGAGTTCTGGTCCGCCGTCACCGAGTTCCTCGGCGTGCGCTGGCATGACCGGCCGGGTGCGGTCCTGTCCGGCACGATGCCGTCGGCGAAGTGGTTCGAGGGCGGCACGCTCAACTACGCCGAGCACGCGCTCAGCCCCGGCGTCGCGGGCGCGGCGAAGGATGACGACGAACTCGCGGTGATCTTCCACCGGGAGGACGGCGTCGCCGAACAGCTGACCTACGGCGTACTGCGGGCGAAGGTGGCCGCCGCCAGGGCGGCGTTGCGCGAGCTCGGGGTCGGCAAGGGCGACCGGGTGGTCGCGCTCGCGCCCAACTGCCCGCAGACGCTCGTCGCGTTCCTCGCCGCGGCGAGCCTCGGCGCGATCTGGTCGTCCTGCTCCCCGGACTTCGGTGTCCGCGCGACCGTCGACCGGTTCGCCCAGATCGAGCCGAAGGTCATGGTCGCGGTCAACGGCTACGTCTACAACGGACGTTCCTTCGACGTCCGGACCACCGTGACCGAGCTGCGGGAACGGATCCCGGGGCTCACCGCGACCGTGCTCGTCGACTACGTCGGCGAGGGCGGGCTCGACGGCACCCTCGACTGGGACGCGCTGCTCGCGGAGCACGCGGACGCGGAGCTGGCGTTCGAACCGGTCGAGTTCGGGCATCCGCTGTGGGTGCTCTACTCCTCCGGTACGACCGGCCTGCCCAAGGGCATCGTGCACGGCCACGGCGGGATCGTCCTTGAGCACCTGAAGGCGCTCGCGCTGCAGAGCGACCTCGGGCCGGGCGACCGGTTCTTCTGGTTCACCACCACCGGCTGGATGATGTGGAACCTCCTCGTCTCCGGGCTGCTGGTCGGCACCACCATCGTGCTGTTCGACGGCAGCCCCGGCCATCCGGACCTGAACGTGCTGTGGCACCTGGCCGAGCAGCACCGGGTGACCTACTTCGGCACCTCGGCGCCGTTCATCCAGAGCTGTCTCAAAGCCGGGATCCGGCCGGCGGCCCGCTACGATCTGACCGCGCTGCGCGTGCTCGGGTCCACGGGCGCTCCGCTGAGCACCGAGGGGTTCCGCTGGATCGTCGACGAGGTCGGCCGGGGCGTGCAGATCTGTTCGGTGTCCGGCGGTACCGACCTGTGCGCGGCGTTCGTCGCCGGTGCCCCCGACGTTCCGGTGTGGCTCGGCGAACTGTCGTGCCGGGCACTCGGCGCCGCGGTGTCGGCGTTCGACGAGGCGGGCAAGCCTGTCGTCGAAGAGGTCGGCGAGCTGGTGATCACCGAGCCGATGCCGTCGATGCCGGTGTTCTTCTGGAACGATTCCGACGGCTCGCGGCTGCGCGAGGCCTACTTCGACATGTACCCCGGGCTCTGGCGGCACGGCGACTGGATCCGGATCACCGGGCGCGGCTCGGCGGTGATCTACGGCCGGAGTGACTCGACTCTCAACCGCGGCGGGGTCCGCATGGGCACCGCGGAGTTCTATCGTGTGGTCGAGGGGTTCGACCAGGTCGTCGACTCGCTGGTCGTGGACACCTCGGCCGCCGGGAACGAGGACGGACAGCTGCTCTGCTTCCTCGTGCTCGCCAAGGACGCGGAGCTGACCGACGTCGAGCCGGCGCTGCGCAGGGAACTGCGCGGCGCGCTCTCCCCGCGGCATGTACCCGATCGGTTCGTCGTGGTGGCGGAGGTGCCGCGCACACTGAACGGTAAAAAGTGTGAGGTACCGGTGAAGAAGATCCTCTCCGGGGTGGCCCCGGAGCGGGCCGTGAGCAGGGACGCGCTGGCGAATCCGGCGGCGTTGACGCCGTTCGTGGAGCTGGCCAAGGGGTAAACGGGGGAAGCATGGTGGCACGCACGGTGTTGCAGGCGTGGTGACGGGGACTCGCGCACACAACACCTGGCAGCTGGCGGGCGCCACGTCGGTAGCGGTGATCACCTGGGTGACCCGGATCGTCGGGCTGCTGGCGATCGTGTCGGTGGTCATCCCGGCCGGTCGGCGGAGCCTGCGCGGTCACCTGGCCGAATGGCTGGAACTACCGCAGGAGGCGACGGTGGCCGCGGCCACCGTCGCGCTGGTCTCCGGGGTGCTGCTGGTGATGCTGGCGGCCGGGCTGCGCAGGCGGAAGCGCCGTGCGTGGCAGCTCGCGGTCGGGGGTTCGGTGCTGCTGACCGCGGCGCATCTCGGGCTGCGGCACGTCCTCGGCGCCGGGATCGTGTCGGTGATCCTGCTCACCGGCCTGCTCGCCACCCGCCGGTACTTCATCGCGAAACCGGACCCGGTGGTCGGGCGGTGGCGTGCCGTGCGGGTCTTCCTGCAGCTGAACCTCGCCGGGTTCGTCATCAACCTGGTGCTGCTGTCGGTCGCCTCGGACACGGTGCTGGAACCGCTTTCCTTCGGCGACCGGATCCAGCAGTCGGTGCTGGCGCTGTTCGGCGCGAGCGGTCCGGCGGAGTTCCACGCCATGTGGCTGGAGGACCTGTCCGCGGCCATCGGCCTGCTGTGCGGGATCGGCGCCGTCCTGGTCGCGGCCTACTTCCTGCTGCGCTCGGCCGAACCGGCACCCCGGCTGTCCGACGACGAGGTCCGCCGCCTCGCGGACCTGCTCAAACACCACGGCGAGCGTGACTCGCTTGGCTACTTCGCGTTGCGGCGCGACAAGTTCGTGGTGTTCTCGAAGTCCGGGAAGGCCGCCGTCACCTACCGCGTGATCGCCGGGGTCGCGCTCTGCTCGGCTGATCCACTGGGCGACCACGAGGCCTGGCCGGGGGCGATCGAGGAGTACCTGGCGGTGTGCCGCCGGCACGCCTGGGTTCCCGCCGCGATGGGCACGTCCGAGCTGGGCGCCACCGTGTGGGCCCGGTTCGGGCTCGAGGTGCTCGAAATCGGCGACGAGGCCGTGGTCGACGTCGAGACCTTCACCCTCGACGGCCGGATCATGCGCGGCGTGCGGCAGGCGGCGTCGCGGACCAAGCGTGCCGGGTACAAGGTGCTGGTCCGGCGCGCCGAGGACCTGCGCGAGGGTGAGCTGGCCGAGCTGGAGACGCTCGCCGCGAACTGGCGGGGCACGGACACCGAACGCGGGTTCTCGATGGCGCTGGGGCGGATGGGGGACCGGGGCTCGGTGCTGGTGACGGCCGAACAGGGCGGCCGTGTCCGTGGCGTGCTGCAGTTCGTTCCCTGGGGCAGGCACGGGTTGTCGCTGGACGTCATGCGTCGCGACCGGACCGCCGACAACGGCGTCAACGAGCTGATGATCTCCGAGCTGCTGCTCGCCGTGCGGGGCAGCGGGATCCAGAGCGTGTCGCTGAACTTCGCCGCGTTCCGGGCGCTGATGGAGCAGGGGCAGCGCATCGGGGCCGGTCCCGTCGCGCGCCTGTCCGCGAAGGTCATCCACTTCTTCTCGAGGTGGATCCAGATCGAAAGCCTTTACCGCTTCAACGCCAAGTTCCAGCCTCGCTGGGCGCCCCGGTATCTGGTGTACCCCGCCGTCCGCGAACTGCCGAGGGTCGGCATCGCCGCCTTCGAGGCGGAGGGACTCGGCGGACGGTCTCCGCGCCTGCTCAGGTTGCTGCGCCGGGCGTAAGGGGGGTGCTGTTGGAGGCCCTCGGATGGGTGTGTAACCTATCTGAGCAGTGGTCACCGGGCCTGGGAGGCTTCGCCTAGTCTGGTCTATGGCGCCGCACTGCTAATGCGGTTGGGGGTAACCCCCCCTCCCGGGTTCAAATCCCGGAGCCTCCGCTGGTATCCGGTTCGCCGGATGCTAGATTGCACAACTGAACACGCGCCCGTAGCTCAGCTGGATAGAGCATCTGACTACGGATCAGAAGGTCAGGGGTTCGAATCCCTTCGGGCGCACGTCTGGTTGAGACAGTAAACGAGAAGACCGCCTGGCAACAGGCGGTCTTCTCTATTTCCGGCCCGAAAATGGGCCGAGTGGTACCTGTCACAGCGCTCGTCCGGTCCCGTGTGGACGGACGGCGGCGGCGATTCGCTTCGTCGCAACTCCCCGGGACTTCGCCGGGAGCGGGGACGGCGCCCTCGCCGTCCCCGCCTCGCGCCGGGTCACCAGGCCGGGTCGAACCGCATGCCCTTGTCGTAATAGTCGTCGTCGTTCACCGGCCGGGCTGCCGTCTTCTCCTCGACCGGACGGCCCACGCTGTCCGAGCGGTCCTTCAGGTACTCGTACTCGCTTTCGCGCTTGACCCGGTGCGGTGGCCGGTCGGTGCGGGGTGGTTCCTCGTCCGCCTGCAGCGTGGGCTCGAACCGCGACCGCCACCGCAGCCGGTCGGCCAGGTAGCCCGCGTTGCCCAGCGGGCGCAACAACTCGGCGCTGCGCTCGGCGGACTCTCGCTGCGCCTTCGTGTAGGTCCGCATCACGAGGTCGGCGATCTCGGCCTCCGACATCCCCGTGACCGCGTCCGAAAGCCGGAGCCGCGTCATGACCCCGTCGGTGTTGACCGACAGCGAGACCACGCCGCCGGGGGACGTCGCGTCCGCCGACAACGCGCCTAGCGCGGTCACCATGGCCTCGCGCTTTTCGTCCAGCTGACGAGCGGCTTCCCGCGCGGCCTCACTCACGCACGGATCCCGCGACGCTGCCGCCGCGGTTGCCGATCGTGCCGTCGGGCGCGATGTCGACGCCCGAGTCGCGGACCCGCTTCTCGGTCTGTCGCGAGGTGTTGCCGGTTTCGAAGTTGTCCGGGTCGAAGTGGTCGCCGGGGCTGACGTCCGGCGGCGGCGGGACGCTCGGCAGGTCCCGTGATTCGATCCCGATGTGCTGGGCGAGGTCTTCGGAGGTGTCGCCCATCCCCGAGCGGATCTTGTCGGCGTTTTCCATGAAGCTCGTGTAGATGTCCATCACGTTGTCGCCGCTGACCTCGGTGCTGTTGGCGACGACCTGGCTCAGCGCGGCGCCCGCGGCGTTCCCGGCGACCAGCGCGCCGTTCGCCGCGGTGAAGACGGCCCCGCCGGCGGCGGCGCCCGCCCCACCGGTGGCGACGGCGAGCAGACCGGTGACCGCGCCCGCGAAGGCGGCGGCCAGCACCTTGGATCCCGCGGCGTCGCTCTGCTGCGCCTTGTCCTTCTGGAACTTCTTCGCCGTTTCCTTGAAGGCCGAGCCGAGGTTCGACAGGTCCTGTCGTGCCGTCGCGATGGCTTCCCTGGCCGCGACCACGTCGCTCTCCAGCACGGTGATCTTGGTTTCCACCCGTGCGTAGGTTTCCGACAGGTCGTTGATGTAGGACTTGACGGCGTTGGCCGCCTCGCCCCGCCAGTACTCCATCCGTTTCTCGGCTTGGTCGAGCTTCGTCTTGGAGTCCTCCTGGAGCGTCTTCCAGATCTTGTCGATCTGGTTGATCATCTCCTGCAGGCCTTCGGTCGACTCGCGATCGATGTCGGCGTCGGAGAACTCGCGGTACACGCCCGCGACATCCTCCCGCATCTTGCCCCAGTCGTACCCCTGCATCGCGAAGAAGTCCGAGTAGCGCAGGTACTCGATGGCGTCCAGCGCGTCGTTCGCGCCGTCGACCAGGTCGGCCGAGATGCCTTCGAGCAACTGGGTCCGGTCGTCGTCCTGCCCGGAGGTCGTTTCCGCGTCGAGCGCGCCGAAGTAGCCGTCCACGTTCGTCCCCCTCAGTTCTCGTCCAGTTGCGCGGCAGCCCGGTGCACGCGCGTTTTCGCGTCCTGATCGGCTTTCTCGTACAGGTCGGCGACCGTCCTCAGCGCGTGGCTGGTGTCGAGTGTGGTCTCGTGCAGCCTCTTGACCAGGTCTTCGATCAGCCGCAGGTGTTCGTTGTACGCCTTGGCCACCGCCGGCATGCCCAGCGTCCGCCCGAAGGCGTTGTAGGTGGGCAGCAGGCCCGCGACGTCCAGGATCCCGCCCGTGCCGGACGAGGTGGGGACGTCGTGGCCCGCCAAGGCGGTCGCGGCCGCCGACGCGGCGTCCGCGGCCGCACCGAGGTCCTTGCTCGCGTCCCTGAGATCCTGCAGGTCCGTCTCGAATCCGATCATGGGCCACCTCGTCGTTCAGCCGGTTGAGCGTCCGGGCATCGTATGCGTCGGCCGCTGGGCGGGATGAGCGGTTCGTGGAGATCGGCGGGACGGCTGTGGGTCAGATCACCGGCGGACTTCGTTGGAACAGCGCGGACTCCGCCGCTACTGAGTCCACAAAGGACTAGAAATGGCCTGGCGGTTACGCGGGGGCCAGCCTGCCGAAGCGGGCCTGTGTCGCGTCGGCCGCGCCGCCCCAGACGAGCTCGGTGACGGCCGCGACGGCCACGGGCACCGCCGCCGCGACCCCGGGGCTCAGCCCGACGCCGCCGGTGGTGCGAGCCGGTTCGCAGCAGATGATCAGCACGCGTCCGGCATCGCCGCCCAGCAGCCGGAGCAGCCGGAACACGGCGTCGCGCGGCAGCCCGTGCGCGTCGGCCGCCGCGGACGCGGACAGGCCTTCGGGGCCGGCGTCGATCAGGGAAAGGGAACCGGGCGCCCGTCCGTGCGGAGTGGCGTCGAGCAGGATCGTCGTGTCGTATCCACCGAGCAGGTCGGCCAGGTGCGTGCCGCTGATCCCGTAGTCCGCGATCTGCACCCAGTTGGGCAGATCCGCCCCGGCGAGTGCGGTGAGCACTTCCAGGCCGAACCCGTCGTCGCCGAGAAACACGTTGCCGATAGCCGCGACCAGTACGCGTGGCCTCATCCCATCGCCTCCCGGTGGATCTGTCCGGTGAACCGATGTCGTGCCGGTGGGATCCAGCTTCACGGTAGATCTGTGAGACGCATCACACAATAGCCCTGCCGGGGCGGTGCCGATCAATAACGGTCACTGTCCGTTCGCGCGTTGTCGGCCCTGGTCAGCCAGGCTTTCGCCGCGGCGTCGGCGCCGCGCGTCTCCAGCAGCCGCGCCAGGCTGAGCATGCCCTGGACGTCTCCGGATTCGGCCGCCGACTGGAACCACTTCTCGGCCCGCGCGACGTCGCCCCCGGCCTCGGCCAGGTGCCCCAGGCTGGTCAGCGCGGGTACGCTGCCGCGCTCGGCCGCCCGGCGATACCAGCCGGCGGCGGCGCGGTCGTCGCCGCGATGGCGGGCGAGGACGCCGAGGTTCGTCAAGGCCACCGCGTCCCCCTGCTCGACGGCCTCGAGGTACCAGACCTCGGCTTCCCCGAGGTCGCCGCGCCGGTGCAGCAGCAGGCCCAGCCGGACCATCGCCTCCACGTGGTGGTCCTCGGCGCCACGGCGGTACCAGTCCTCGGCCTCCGCCGGCCGCCCGGACCGTTCCGCCTGGCGGCCGAGCAGGCACGTCGCCGCCGGCTCCCCGCCGTCCAGCGCGCGACGCCACCAGCGGGCCGCCTCGGCGGTGCGGCCCTGATCGTTCAGGAGGATGCCCAGGTCGAGCATCGCGCCGGTGTGCTCGGCCTCCGCCGCCGAGCGGCACCATTCGCCCGCTTCCCCGGGGTGGCCGCGGGCGAGCAGGAGATGCCCCAGCGCGGCCATGGCGTCGAAGTCACCGGCGTCGGCCGCCGAACGCCACCAGCGTTCGGCGGAGTCGAGTTCGTGTCGTCGTTCGTGGGCGAGCCCGAGGTGCAGCATTCCGTGCGGGTCACCGGCCATCGCGGACTCGTGGTACCAGCGCTCGGCCTCGTCGTGGTCGCCGCGTTCGGCCAGCAGGTGGGCGAGCGTGGTCATCGAGACACGGTCGCCGCCCGCGGCCGCTCTGCGGTACCAGACCTCCGACTCGGCGAGCTCGCCCTCCTCGCGCAGCATCGCGGCGAGGCCCGCCATGGCCAGCACGTTGCCCCGCTCCGCGGCTTTGCGGTGTACGTAGGTGTCGAAGCGCTTGTTCCATTTCCGGAGCCGGTCGGGCATCGGCATCGCTCCCTCCTGGACCTGTTCGGTAGTCGGGAAATCGGCCCCTGGTGTGACACCCGATTGCCCGGTGGTCTCGGTCACGTTCGCGCCAGCTCGTCGTGTCGACGCGTTTTCTGCGGATCGCGGCGGCATACTCGCCGGTCCCGGCCCGTGAGTGAAAGGACCCGGTGGTGGCTTCTCGGACCTGGAAGCCGTCGATGACCCAGCGGATCCTGCTGGTCGTCGCCGCGCTGGTGGTCGCGCTCGTGGCGTTCTGGGTGTCGGGCCGCGGCGTCGGCGCCGAAACCCCGTCGTCGGCGCCCCCGGCGGCCGGCGCGGGTGACGCGCGGAAGCAGCTGTCCGAACTCACCGTGGCGCAGCGCGGCACGATGGACGGCTACGACCGGAAGAAGTTCCCGCACTGGGACGGCCACGGCAACAACTGCAACACGCGGGAGCTGGTGCTCAAGCGGGCGGGCAAGGACGTCAAGGCCGGATCCGACTGCAATCCGACCGCGGGCACCTGGGTGAGCGTCTACGACGGCGAGACCTGGACCAAGCCCGGCGATCTCGACATCGACCACATGGTGCCGCTGGCACAGGCGTGGGTCAGCGGCGCCAAGTCGTGGACGACCGAGAAGCGCGAGCAGTTCGCGAACGACCTGGATCGCCCACAGCTGTTCGCGGTCACCAACAGCGTCAACCGCGAGAAGAGCGACAAGGCTCCCGACCAGTGGAAGCCGCCTCTCGTGTCGTTCTGGTGCACCTACGCGACGGACTGGATCGTGGTGAAACACCACTACGGCCTGACCGTCACCACCGGCGAGAAGTCGGCGCTCGAGGACATGCTGCGCCGCTGCTGACCGGTGTCGTTGCCGGGCGGGCCTCGTGTGCGGCAGGGTGAGCCGCGAACCTGGGGAAGGAGCGGCATGACGACGTTCGTGCTGATTCACGGTGGCGGGAGCAGCGGCTGGGACTGGCATCTGGTCGCCGCCGAACTGCGCGGGCGCGGACACGACGTCGTGACACCGGACCTGCCGATCGAGGACCCGTCGGCCGGGCTGAACGACTTCACGAACGCCGTGCTGGCCGCGCTCGGTGACCGGCCCGACCCGGTGGTCGTCGGCCACTCCTACGGCGGGATGACCGCGCCCCTGGTGTGCGCGAAGGTGTCCGCGCGACTGCTCGTGTTCCTCGCCGCGATGGTTCCCGCGCCCGGGGAGAAACCCGGCGACTGGTGGGCGAACACCGGGTACGTGGGGCCGGAGGGCCTCAGCCAGGCCGAGACCTTCTTCGGCGGTGTTCCCGAACCACTCGTCGCGGAGTGCGTGGCGCACGGCCGTCCGCAGGTCAGCGCCGAAGGGGAGGAACCATGGCCGCTCGACGCGCTGCCCGACGTCCCGACGAGGGCGTTGCTGTGCCGGGACGACCGGTTCTTCCCGCCCGAGTTCCTGCGCCGCGTCACCCGCGAACGCCTCGGCGTCGAACCCGACGAGATCGAGGGCTCCCACATGGTCCTGCTCAGCCGCCCGAAGGAACTCGCGGACCGGCTGGAGAGCTACCTCGGCGAGTGAGCGCTCGCGGGCGGACAACCGGGGCGTGCCGCGGTCGACGCGCGGTTCCCAGCGCGGAACGCCCCGTGCCCGTGCTCAGGTCACCAGCGATCGAGGTGCAGTGACTTCGACAGCGGTTCGCGCGCGGCGGGCTTGAACGAGTCACCGGTGTAGAACGCGGTCGGGATGAGCGCGGCCTGGTGCACGTTCGGCGGGAGGTCGAGGACTTCCGCGGCCTCCTTCTCGTAGGTCAGGTGCAGGGTGGTCCACGCGGTCCCGAGGCCGAGCGACCGCGCGGCGAGCATGTAGCTCCACACCGCGGGCAGCAGGGACGCCCACAGCGGCGCCTGGTTTCCCGCGGGCAGCTCGCCTTCGCCAGCCTCGATACAGGGCACGAGCAGCACCGGGACCTGGCCCATCCGCTCCGCCAGGTACTCGGCGCTGTCTCCGACGCGCTGCTGCACCTTCGACCGTTCCGGATCGTCCGCGTACTGCTTGCCGGCGAACTGCTGGGAAGCCCGGTACTTCTCGAAGCCTCGCCGGTACAGCTCGCCCAGCGCGGCCCGCTGGTCCGGGTCGGTCACGACCAGCCAGTGCCAGCGCTGGATGTTGCCGCCCGCCGGCGCCTGGAGCGCGGCGGTCAGCGCCTGCTCGACCAGCTCCAGCGGAACCGCGCGTCCGAGATCCAGCCGCTTGCGCACGGTACGGGTCGTCGTCAGAAGCTCTTCAGGGGTCATGGCGCCATCTTGCCGATCATCGGCCCGCTGTCCGCCATGCGGACGCGAAGCGCGCCGCCGTGGTCCTCGGTCGGCCAGGATCACGGCCCTAGGATCATCGGAATGGGTGAACCCCTGACCTCGGAAGGGCTGGGAACGCGGCTGCGGCATGTGCTCGACCTGCTCGACGGCGATGTCGCGAAGTTTCTCGACGACCTCGGGCTGACGGACTACCGCCCGCGCTACAGCCCGATCGTGCACGCGCTGGTCGCCCACGGCACTCTGGCCATCCGCGACCTGGCCAGGGAAACCGGTGTCACACACTCCGCCGCGAGCCAGACCGTGGCGCAGATGAACCGCGCCGGGCTCCTCACCCTCGCGCCCGGCGCCGATGCCCGCGAGCGCCTCGTGTCACTGACCGGCAAGGCCAGGGACCTGGTGCCGCTGCTGGACGCCGCGTGGGCGGCGACCAGCGAGGCGGCCACGCGGCTCGAAGCCGAACTGCCCTACTCGCTGGGGGAACTGCTCGCCGCGATCGTCGACGCGCTGGAGGGCCGGTCGTTTCGCGAGAGGATCGGGGACACCGAGCGGGCGAAGGCCCTGCTTCGGACGGTGCGGGCCGCTGAGCGTCAGGGGCCGTGAACGGGGAGCAGGAACACAGCCCAGACGATCTTCCCACCGGGGCGGCGTTCGTACCCCCAATCCTCGGCGAGGGCGTGCACCAGCTGGAGGCCCCGGCTGCGCGCCACCTTCGGAGACGGCTCCTTCAGCCGAGGCACTCCGGTGCCGGAGTCGAACACCCGCAGCGTCAACCGCGTGCCGGTGCACTGCACTTCGAGCAGGTCCGGGTGCTCGCCGTGCTCGAAGGCGTTGGTCACCAGCTCGGATGTGGCGAGCAGCACATCGTCCATGGCCTGACCGTGGACGCCGAGACCGGCCAATACGTTCCGGACCGTGTGCCGGGCGAGGGCCGGAGCGGTCACGTCGGCCGGGAGGCGAAGCGACACGACGGCGGTCGAGACGGGCCCGGCGGCGGGCAGCCGTGACGTCGTCATCGTTCCCACACCTCCCAGCGGGTCTCGTGCTCGCCCGCCAAGTACCCATCGCGAGCGGCGTTCAATCAGATGTCGTCGGTGATATCCGTTTCGTTCAGCCGTGAGCGGAGCTTCTTCAGTGTGGCCGCCAGCAGCCGGGAAACCTGCATCTGGGACACCCCGACACGGCGGGCGATATCCGATTGGCTCATTCCCGACCCGAAGCGCAGTGCGACGATTTTGCGCTCCCGCTCCGCCAGCCCGTCCAGCAGGGGGCGCAACGCCTCCCGTAGCTCGGCCTGGCCGAGATTGGCGTCCGGGGCGCCGAAGCGGGTGTGTGCCGAGTTCTCGAGCAGGTTGTCGAGCGAAGCGCCGTAGCGTCCCTGGCCCGCGCGGAGCCCCTCGTAGACGTCCTCCATCGACACACCGAGGTGCGTGGCGATCTCGCTGGGACGTGGCGCCCGCGACAACTGGATCGTGAGCTCTTCCCTGGCCGCGGAGATGCTCGCGCTCAGCTCCTTGAGCCGCCGGGGGACGCGTACCGACCAGCTGTTGTCGCGGAAGTGGTGACGAAGCTCACCGGAGATCGTCGGTACCGCGAAGGCCAGGAAGTCGGTGCCCTGGGTCGGGTCGAAGCGATCCACGGCGTGGATCAACCCGATCGTCGCGATCTGGATGAGGTCGTCCATCGCCTCGTCGCGGTTGCGGAACTTGCGGGCGAGGTTGCGCGCGAGCTCGAGGTGGGCACGGACCAGACGGTCGCGGATCGCTTCGCGCTCCGAATCCTCGGCCGGCAACTCGGCCAGTTTGGTGAACAGCGGCGTGACGTCGAGTTCGGTTCCCTCGACCGGATCGGTCACGGGCGGGCCGCCGCACTCTCCCGGACCAGCCGCACGCTGGAGCGATATCCGCCGTCGACAGGGGTGACGGACCGGTGCGCCGACGTCGCGAGGGCGGTGAGCAGCTGCCAGGACAGCCCGTTCGCCTCACCCTGTTCGGGTGATTCGGCCAACACCGAGACGGCTACCTCGATCCGCCCGTCGGACCAGGAGAACACACAGGTCAGCCGCCCGTCGTTGGCGAAGGGCAGCAGCAGCGAACAGGCTTCGTCGACGGCCATCCGGAGGTCTTCGACCGCGTCGAGGTCGAAGTCCTGGCGCATCGCGATGTCGGCCACCACCGTCCGCAGCGTGGGGACGACGTGCGGGATCGCGGCGGTACGCACCTCGATGACCTGCGCGTTTTCGTGGTCGAGCGGGGCGTATTCCTCCACGTGTCTTCCTCTCTCCGGCTCGCGCTGGTGGCAGCAGATGTCCGGGGATGCCCCGGACACCGAATGCCCGTGCTCTGAGCAAACCAAACCCGCGTTTGATTCGGAGCACCGGCGGGCATGTACCGAGCGAGGAGTTGATCCTGGGAAAGGCGGGGACGACATGGCTGACGTGAGCCGGCTGCCCAACGTGGTCGCGGAAGAGTGGGAGTGGCAGCTGCGCGGTTCCTGCCGGGGGGCTGACAGCAGCCTCTTCTTTCATACCGACAATGAGCGCGGATCGGCACGCGAACGGCGGGAATCGCGTGCCAAGGCGATCTGCCACACCTGCCCCGTACTGGCTCAGTGCCGGCAACACGCGATGGCCGTGCAGGAGCCGTACGGGATCTGGGGCGGGCTCGGCGAGATCGAGCGGCGGGAACTTTTCCTGCGTGAACGCAGGGCGAAGCGGAAGGCTCTGAGTGCACGCTGACCACCGCTGAACAACCGTTCAACCGATCGCCGTGGCGCCGTTGTGCCCGAAAAGTATGGCGGGCCTCGTCAGGGCGGTCGCCTTCTGGGTTAGGGTTGGGTCTCCAGATGTCTGGGACCGTGACACGGTTGCCGCTTGAGACCACAGGCGCGTACCGGCGCAGTATCGGCGCCTGACGAGGAGAAACTGCATGCCCGCAGCCGAGCAGAACGCCACCCCGCCCGGGTTCGGTATCACCCTGGACACCGGAGCGTCCGAGCCTCGGGTGGTGGTCACCGGCGAGCTCGATCTGCTGACCAGCCCGCAACTGCAGGAAGCCCTGGCAGGGCTGATCGCGGAGAAGAGTTCGCGACGCGTGGTGGCCGATCTGACCGGGGTGACCTTCTTCGATTCCTCCGCGCTGAACGTGGTGCTGCACGCGCAACGTCAGGCCGGTGAGCACGACGTGGCGCTGGAGGTCGTCCCGAGCCCCGCGGTCAGCCGGGTGATCGAGCTCACTGGTGTCGCCGAACATCTGAGCGTGTCGGAGGAACCGCCCGGCTGAACCACCGATACGGTCTGGCGACCGATCGGCACGCGGGATTTCTGGGGGCAGCACGATGATGGGGCGCACGCACGCCCTGACCGGGTGGTGCGCCGGGCTCGCGCTCGCGCCCGCGGTCGGGGCTGGTTCGCTGCACCAGGCGGTGGTTTTCGGTGCTACCACAGCCGGTTTCGCGCTCCTGCCCGATCTTGACCATCCCGGCGCCAAGGCATCGCGGCTGCTGGGATGGCTCACGGGCATGATCTCGTGGTTGCTGCGCCGTGTTTCGGCCGCGACGTACGCGTTGACGAAGGGCCCGCGCGACGAGAACGTGACGGGGAAGCACCGGCACCTTTCGCACACGGTTCTGTTCGCGGTCGGGTTGGGCATGGCGACCGCGGCGGGTACCTCCGCCGGTGGACCGTGGGCTGTGTTCGGCGTGGTGGTGCTCGGCCTGCTGCTCGCGGAAGGCGCGCTCGGAGACTGGTTGTTGCCGGTGAGCGGCGCGGCCGTCGCCTGGTGGGTCTGGACCGCTCCGCCCGACCACGCCGCGCAGCTTCAGGAGATCTCGGGTTGGCTGGGGTTCGCGGTGGCGGCGGGATGCATCACCCACTGCCTGGGAGACGCGCTCACCGTGTCGGGCTGCCCGTTCCTCTTCCCACTCCCGATCGCGGGGGAAACCTGGTACGAGATCCGGCCGCCGCGCCCCTTGCGTTTCCGGACCGGGAAGAAGGTCGAGAAGCGACTGATCTTCCCGGTGTTCGCGGTCCTGGCGGTGCTGCTGGTGCCGGGCGTGTGGGACCAGACGACCGGCACCTTGCAACGGTTGTTCAGCCCGCCGACGACGCAGACGGCGACTCCCTGAACGCGGCGGCCCGTTCGGCCGACGCGGCGGTATCGATGTAGTCGCGGGAGTGCACGATTCGGCCGTCGCGCACGGTCAGAACCATCGCGTAGGAAGAGGTGAACCCGGCACCGTCCGCCAGAACTTCGTTGTGCAGGTCGAACTCGGCGATGATGACCGCGGGGTCGGTGGTTTCGTGCACTACTACATTCTCGGCCTTCGTCAGGCGCCGGACCTCGGCCGCGGCCTTGAACCTGGTGCGCAATGCCTCGCGGCCACGGGTCAGGCGCGGAACGCCTGGGACGGTGAACGGCAACTCGACGACGGTGTCCTCCGCGTACAGGTCCGCTAGGTCGTCCCAGCGGTTCTCGACGGAAGCGGCGAGGAACCTGTCGAACACTTGGCGAGCGTCGCTGGCGGGTTTGGCGCCAGAGCCCATCACTTTCGCTGCTCCAGCGTAGTTCGGATAGTCGCGATAGCTGGTGATCCGGCCGTCCACCACGGTCAGAACCCCGATCGACGACGGAAACCGGTACGGCGTCCCATCATCCACGGAGCTCCCCTCGGCGACGAGTTCGATGACGAAACCCGAGTCGGTGAGGTGCGTGGTGACCTGTACTTTTGCCAATCCCAGTTGCCGGGCACGCACGCCGCCGGCGGTCAGGGTCGCCATGATGGCGTCCCGTCCTTCGATTCGCTGCGGCGTGCCTGCTTCATTGAACGGGAACTCGTAGACGGCGTTCTCCGCGAACAACTCGGCCATCGGGGAGGCGTCGATCGATTCCATCCCCTGACGGACAAGCTGAGCGATTTCGGACACGGTTCGGGTCATCGGAAATTCTCCAGGGAAGCAGAGTGTTAAATCGGAACGGTGCACCCGCTTGCGACGATACGGAACGCCCGTTCCGGTTGTCAACGAGACCAGGAGGCCTCGATGGAGAAAGCTGTGCTGCGTGCCGACGCGCGGCGGAACCGCGCTCGCGTTCTCGCGGCCGCGGAGGAGGCGTTCGGTGCGGACGGCCTGGCTGTCCCGCTCGACGAGATCGCTCGCCTCGCTGGTGTCGGCGCGGGCACCGTGTACCGGCATTTCCCCAGCAAGGAAGCCCTCTTCCAGGCAGTGGTCCTTGAGCGCATCGAGCAGTTCGCGCAGGAGGCCCAAGCTCTGCAGGCCGCGGAGGACCCAGGCGAGGCCTTCTTCGACTACTTCCAGCGCGTCATCCGCCAGGCTTCGCTGAACCGCGCCATCTGCGAGGCGTTGGCCGAGTCGACAGGTCTCGGCTTCAAAGCCGACGCCGGCAATGACTTCCGGGCCGCGCTCGACGCATTGCTCGAGCGAGCGCAGGCAGTCGGCGCCGTACGCGCGGACATCGATGGTGACGACCTGCGCGCGCTCATCGTCGGTTGCCTTGCTGTGGAACGCTACTCGCCGGACAGCCGCCACTTGGTTCGTGTTGTCGTCGACGGCCTCCGGGTGACCGGGAACTGAAGTCCCGAACTGGGTTCAGCCCGTCGGTGCGCTGGCTGACCAAAGTGCTGCACCGTCGGGCCACGTCCCATCCTCCTGCTTCGGAGAACCTTCGGTATCCCTGCCTCAGGGACGCACGATGGTCGATTCGTCACAACTTGCACGCTCTGTAACAGAAGTTAAGATCAGAGCGAGTAGTCCTCATATCTACGCCGGGCGTAGTGAGGGGGTGCCGGATGTCCAGTCGGGCTCCTACCTGGGGATCTGTTGTGGTCGCCGGGTTGGCAGGTTTTGCCATCGGACTCTTGGTGGCGGCACTCCTCGTCGCGGCTCGATCTCCGAGTCGCCCGACGGGATTTACCGGGTCATCACCTCCCGCAGTCCTTCCCGCGCAGCAGCCGACGGTGACCGTCACAGGACCTTCGCCGCCGCCGGTGACAGTGACACATCAGGTCCAGCTTCCACCGAGGACGACCACGCGGCTCGTTGAGCTGACCGTGTCGCCGCCCAGTTCGTCGGCAGAAGCGGCAACCATGCCAGCACCGAGCACCTCGGCCGGGCCAAGGCGCCCAGGCGAATGGCGGTGGTGATCGGTGGCCTGACCGCCGGTGCAACTCCAGCAACGTTCCCTTCCAGCTGCCTTGAATGTGGAAGCTCGTTGGCTCAGCCGTTGACGTGGTCTTCGCCGTTGGCGGTGCACACTCGGCCGGTTCTGGTACTGCGCCGGAGGTCTCCGCGCTGTCGTCGAAACAAGTTGGCCGGGGCAGTGCGTCACGGCGCAGGTCGGACTGACCCAGTCGGCTAGTTCGGTTTCGACGAGTTGTGAACGAACGGACCCTTCCAGCGTCTGCTCCGCCCGAGGTGTGTCCGCGGTGATCGTCACGGATTCGCGGAGGTGCCCGGACTTCCTGCTCGGCAGGTCCACGTCACCGTGACATTTGATGACAGCCGTCCGCGCAGTCTTGATGCCACCCCTGTGCCGCTCCGTCCTCGGGGACCTGGTTGCGGTGCCGTCGGACCGCAGGCGCAACTGGTCATCGACGCGGACCGCGAGGTTCGCTCCCGCTGACGCGCGGTCGAGGAGCTCACGCTGCGGCTTGGAGTTGATGTGCGGTGTTGTGAAGAGGCCGTTGTTCCGGATCCAGCCAAGCAGGCGGGATGAACGCGATACGGCCGTCCACCAGACGCACCTCCCACTCGGTGTGGTGTAGCTCGCGCTCGTGCTCCTCACATACGAGCGCCAGGTTGACCAGATCCGTAGATCCTCCGTCCAGCCAATGGACGATGAAGTGGGGACGACACCATTTCGCAGGGCGTTGACACCCTGGCCGAGTACAACCCTTGTCGCGTAAGGCCAATGCCGTACGTTGGGCCGTCGTCACCAGTTGCGTGCCTCGGCCGAGATCAAGCACCTCGGCGTTGGATCCCAGCACTGCGGGAACCACCTTCACGTCACCGCAGCAAATCCGGCGAAGCTGGGCAGGAGTAGTGTGCCCGACGCCCCGGGTAAAAGTTGCTCCTGCTCGCTTTTCCAGCTCTGCCAACGGGATTGTCACAGCCACGGTGTGCTCGCTCTGCGGCTGTTGTGACTCGGTGACCCGTACAGCGAGGGCCAGGGCCTCGGCGAGTGCGTCACCTTCTCGTTCGGAGCGGCCGCGCCCATCGGCCCGCCCGAACTCGTCTCGCTGCCTTGGTCGAGCCAGCTGCTGGAAGATCAGTTCGACGCGCGCGGAGGTTTCGCGATCGAACATGCCGGAGAACCTCATGCGGCCGTCAAGAAGCCGGTGTGAACGGAAAGCTCGGCGTGGCCTCGCGAGGTCGGTTTCGGTGTCGTCGGCAGGCCGGCTGTCGACCGACCAGTAGCCGGCCAGCCCATGCCCGGCCTTGCGAACGGTCGTCGGAGTCGCCTGTTCGGCCAGTTCCACCAAGGTTGTCACGGCTTCGACCAGATCGGTTTCGGCGATCGTTGTCGGCGCTTTCGACAGAACATAATGGATCGCACGAACGTGCGCCGAGGTTATTCGGCCCTGGGCAAGGGCGAGCTCGACCGCGACCTGACGTCTTCTGGCAAGTCCTACGCGTGTTCTGGCTTCGGCCACCGAAATGTGACTGATCGCAGTCAGCAGTGCAGTGGTGCTTCGATACCCCTTGGTAGCAGCCAGCTTTCTGTTTTCCGCTTCGCGGACCAAGGTGAGGTTGTTCGCGTACTCGCGCGCCATCGTGGCTTCGGAAGCAGTCAGCGCAGCTACCAGCTCGTCATCGCTGAGCTGGTTCGAAGGGGAAGAGGAGGTAGTGGACACGCTCTGAAGGTACGGCGGGCGCCAGATTGAGATCGACTACACGATCGAGTGAGGCGACGGGTAGGAAGCACAATAACGTGCTCTGAGCTGGGGATGCATCTGAAAGGTGGTGGTCAATTCTTACCGCTCGTGATTTGTCAAGCTTGCATTACTTGGTGAAGAACTGTTCCGATAGGGCATCCTGAGAGCCAGGGAGGCGCCCTGCTCGCGCGACAGGACGCCTCCCCGACGCTGGACTCGGAGTCAGCCGACGTCGCGGCGGCGCCATCCCGCGAGCCCTGCTCCGAGTGCAACCGCGGCGATCGCCAACAGCCACAACAACGGCGTTACGGTGAAAGTCTGTCCAGGAACCTTCGGCGGATGTTGGAAAGGGGAAATATCGAGCACTACTTGTGGCAGATTCACGACCGGTCCCAGCAGACTGATCAGCAATGCGACGCCGCCGACAGCCCAGGCAGCAGCGGAGAACTTCGGCAGTAGGCCGAAGAGTGAAACCGTCAGTGCGACGACAACCCAGGTGGCCGGTATCTGTGCGAGAACGGCGAGCAGCATGTCTTCGACGGATCCGCCGATATTCCCGCTGCGCAGGCCGTTCGCCAGGCCGAGCATCAGACCGGCGATCAGAAGAAGCAGTGCGGTACCCAAGAACGCGAAGACCAGATGGCTTACGGCCCAGCGCAGTCTGCTGACTCCTGTGGCGAGCAGGGGTTCCACGCGAATCGCGGTCTCCTCGCTTCGCATCCTGAGGGCGGCTT
Source organism: Amycolatopsis samaneae (assembly GCF_039541975.1). Taxonomy (NCBI): domain Bacteria; kingdom Bacillati; phylum Actinomycetota; class Actinomycetes; order Pseudonocardiales; family Pseudonocardiaceae; genus Amycolatopsis; species Amycolatopsis samaneae. Next base: position 262,435 of record NZ_BAABHG010000009.1, on the reverse strand, counting down.
GCACCCCGTACAGCGACACGATCATCCCGAGGAGGCCTGCCATGGCAGCGAGAAACGCGTTCACGAGAGCCGAGGAACCACCTAGCCGCTCGAAGATCGCGCGAGTCTGTTCGGTTTGGCCGACCAGGGCACCGATTCCGTTGGCAATCGAACCGAAGACGGCGCCGCCTGCAGCCATGCCGATCGCCCAGCCGAGCAAAGGGCCTCGATGCAGTCGCCACGCGAGTGCGATGGGCGTGCGGAGAGAGGTCGCGGCTGTCGCCGGGCCGGGGCGTGGCGGCAGTATCCCGACGCCTAGGTCGCGCCGTGGCAACAGCAGATATCCCGCAGCACCGGCTAACAGGGCGGTCGCGGTGGGTAGCGTCAGCGCCCACCAGCGCTCCTCTGCGAACGGGCGAACCTGCTGTGCCCACCCGATTGGTGAAAGCCAGGACAACCATCGGGCGTCGGTGGTCGAGTCGCCGGCGCCTCGCAGAAGAAACGCGATACCCACCACGGCCGTGCCTAGGCCATTAGCCGTCCGTGAGTACTCCGCCAGCTGCACGGCGATCGAGGCGACGGCGGTGAAGAGCAAGCCGGTCAACGCGGTCCCGGCACCGAATGCGATCGAGCCGCCTGCCGGGAGTTTCGCGCCTGCCATGCTGATGGTCTGGATGAGGCCGACCAAGATGCTCGCGCCACCCGAAACGAGAACGGCGGCAGTGAGTGCCGCGAACCGGCCGACGACAGCTGACGCGAGAAGCTCCGCGCGCCCGCTGTCCTCCTCGGCGCGAGTGTGCCGGGTGACCGTGAAGACGGCCATGAGCCCGATGAGTACGGACAGAAACCCCACCATGCGCCAAGCGATGAACCCTCCGGCGGTGGACAGGTCGAAGGCCGGTCCGTACAGGAGAGCGAACGAGGGGTTGGTGCTGGCACTCGCCGATAGAGCGGCTCGCGATGCCGCTGTCGGATAGAACTGGTCGTATGCACTGACCGTGCTGGCGGGCACGATGCTGAGCAGGACGATCCAGATGGGCAGGATGACGCGGTCCCGTCGTAGCGCGAAGCGTGTCAGCTGCCAAGTGCCGGCCAGTGCGTTGGCAGGCGTGGCAGCCGTGTGTGCGGGACGGTCCAGTGCCGCGGTCATTTCGCGCTCGTTTCCGCGGTGTAGTGGCGTAGGAACAGCTCCTCGAGCGTGGGAGGCTGGCTGACGAGACTGCGGACTCCGACCTGGGCGAGATGTCGCAGCGCTTCGTCGAGTGAGCGAGTCTCCACATCGAAGCGGACCCTGGTGCCTTCGACCTTGAGGTCGTGGATGTCCTCCAGAGCCGCCAGCCTGTTCGGAGGTCCGGCGAGTTCCGCGGTGATGGAGGTGCGGGTCAGATGCCGGAGGTCGGCGAGCGTGCCGGACTCGACGGTGCGGCCGTTGCGAATGATGCTCACCTTGTCGCAGAGTGCCTCGACCTCGGCGAGGATGTGGCTGGAGAGCAGGACCGTACGTCCTTGCTCGCGCTCTTCCTGGATCGCGTACTGGAAGGTGGCTTCCATGAGCGGGTCGAGGCCGTACGTCGGCTCGTCGAGAATCAGCAGGTCGACTCGTGACGCGAGGGCGGCCACGATCGCGACCTTCTGCCTGTTGCCCTTGGAGTAGGTGCGCCCCTTCTTCTTCGGGTCGAGGTCAAAGCGTTCGATGAGCTCATCGCGACGCCTCTGGTCGAGACCGCCACGGAGGCGGCCCAGCAGGTCAATGACCTCGCCGCCGGAGAGATTGGGCCAGAGGTTCACGTCTCCCGGTACGTACGCGAGCCGACGGTGCAGGTCAGCGGCGTCTTTCCACGGATCCCCTCCGAGTAGTCGGACATCACCGGAATCCGCGTGAAGCAAGCCGAGCAGGACCCGGATGGTGGTCGACTTCCCCGCGCCGTTCGGGCCGAGGAAGCCGTGCACCTCGCCGATGGGTACCTGCAGATCGAGGCCGTCCAAGGCCTTCGTCCGGCCGAATGACTTGTGCAGGCCGGAGACCGATATGGCGTTTCCCATGGTCAGGAAGCTACACTTTGTTCATGAACTTGTGAAGTTAAGAAAACATCTAGATCGGGTGAGTAGTGGGGGACGGGTAGGAGAGGATGGGCTGATGACGACGCCTGACACCAAGCGAGACGAGGACGCCGTCCGCCGCTACGTCGAGAAGATGGGCCTGACACTCGCCCAGATCGGCATGCAGCGTATGCCCGCCCGGGTCTTCGCCGCCCTGATGACGACCGACGAAGGCAGGCTGACCGCGGCTGAGCTCGCTGAACGGTTGTCGGTGAGCCCGGCCGCGATTTCGGGCGCGGTTCGCTATCTCGAGCAGGTCGGCCTGATCGGGAAGGAGCGGGAGCCGGGTGAACGTCGCGATCACTACCGCCTTTTCGACGACCTTTGGTACGCCACCTTCCTCAAGCGGGACCGGTTGATCTTGATGTGGCGGGACGCCGCCGAAGAAGGCATCGAGGCGCTGGGCGCGGACACCCCGGCCGGTGAGCGCCTGGTCGAGATGCGTGACTTCCTCTCGTTCATCACCAGGGAGCTCACCGAGATGTTCGAACGTTGGCACCGCGAGCGAGGTGTGGGACCGAGTTGACAGGTGTGGATGCTCGGGGGTGATAGGCAGAAAGAAGCACGGCCGGCTGGCGCGGCAGTCGTCAGGATTCGACATCGGATCGCGTCCTTCTTTCGTCTCCTTTACCTGGTCATGCTCGCTCCGGTGCTGGCCGCGCAGGCTGTCCGGGTTCGGCGTTCCACGCCGCGGTTGCCTGGAGCGGCGGGGCCGACCTGTGGGGTCGTGCCAGGTGAAAGCGCGGTCCTCCGACTTGCCGTTGTCGGGGAGTCGACGGTTGCCGGAGTAGGCGCGAGCGGTCATGAGGAAGCGCTCACCGGCCGGCTTGCCTGGGTGCTCGCTTCCAGTGGACGGGCGGTGGCGTGGCAAGCGGTCGGCAGGACGGGCGCGAACGCTCGCGTTGTCCGTGAAGAACTGGTGCCGTTGGTGCGGCCTGCCGACGTGGCCGTTGTCGTACTCGGGGTCAACGACACGATCGAGCTGCACTCGGCTGCTCGCTACCGGCGCGACCTGCTGAGCGTGATCGTCGTGTTGCGCCGGAGAATCGGGCGCATCCCCGTGGTGCTCGCCGGTGTGCCGCCGATGGAGAGCTTTCCCTCGTTGCCGGTGCCGTTGCGGAGTGTGCTGGCCAGGCGTGCCGAAGTGCTGGGTGCCGCTGCCGCCGAACTGGCCGTCCTGCCCGCGGTCGAGTACGTGCCGATGTCGTCGGACCTCCTCGGCCCTGACCTGTTCGCCGCCGATGGCTTTCATCCTGGCCCGGCTGGCTACCGTCGATGGGCAGAGCAGCTTGGCGAGGTAACAGTACGTGCTTTTCTGGTGACGGATTGGGCAAGACGAGGCTGATGGTGTCACCCATCTGACGCAGATCTGAGGATTTCTTCAAAAAAGTCTCCGCTGCGTGTATCTGACGGCCCCTTCGCTGCGTCCTAATGGGCGTGAGGGAAGGAGGGGTCCGATGCCCACCGACAAGAACTCCGAAGAGAACCCGGTCCCGGTGACCGTGCCGCCCGTCTCGACCGAACCTAAGACGAGCGGGGGCGGGGGCGGAGCGCAGACCAACGGCAGCTACGACCCGCACACGCCGCCGAAGAACTGAGGAACGACTGAACTGAACAAGACCGGCGTCGTCCGGTAGCCGAGGGGGCTGCCGGGCACGCCTGGTCGGGTGTGCCTTCGGGGGAGGGGACGCCCGGCGGGATCCGCGGGGGAGTGGATCCGAGGACGAAGTGCCGGTCGGCGCGGGGTCACACCACCGCGCCGGCCGGTGCCTCGCAGCAATCGGCATTGGGCCAAAAGACGGATAAGTAAGCAATCGATGTATCCCAGAGCCACCAGCACACTCCTTCCCCCAGAAGGACACGACATACGGCCAGCGCCGACCCGAAGACACTTCCGAAGTGGGGCAGCTACGGTGACGGACGTGCGAACAGCAGAAGTAGACCCGCCATGGGAAGGTTTGACCGGCGCTGAGCTGCACGCGGCGTGTATGCACGCGGCGCGCGCCGGGGACCGCCAGGCGATGAACAAGCTGGTCGAAGAGCTGACTCCGCTGGTCTGGCACGTCGCCCGGGCGAACGGGCTGGATCGTGTCGTGGCCGAGGACGTGGTCCAGACGGTGTGGCTCGCGCTGTTCAGCCAGCTGGACAAGCTGCGGGACCCGAGGGCGCTGGCGGCCTGGCTGATCACCACGACCCGGCGCGAGGCGACCCATCCCTACGGTCGCCGCACCCAGCCCGTGCCGCTCAGCGACGAGCTGGCCGAATCCATGCCCAGTAGCCAGCCCGCTCCCGAGGACGAAGCTGTTCGAGCCGACCGCGATCGGCGGGTCTGGCGCGCCTTCGTCCGGTTGCCGCATCGTTGCCAGGAGCTGCTCCGGCTCACGGTGCTGGCAGGCCGGGCCGAGTACCAGCTGGTCGCGGAGGCCATGCGAATGCCACGCGGCAGTGTTGGACCGACCAGGGGACGTTGCCTCGACTCGATGCGCGATCTGCTCGCCAGTGAAGGGGGAAGCCGATGAACGACATCGGTGCGGCGGAGGGGAAGGCCTTTCCGGATGACGAGATGTTGCTCGCCGACATCGACCGTTTCCTGGATGAACTGGACCCGCCGCCGGACGATCTGGTGCAGCGGGTCCAGTTCGCGCTCGCGCTGGAAGACCTCGATGTCGAGGTCGCCCGCTGGGAGCGGATGGATGCCCATGCCGGTGTGCGCGGCAGCGGCACCGGGACGATCACGTTCACCGTCAGCGATCTGACCGTGATGATCAACCTCACCAAGATCGGCAAGCGGCACCGGATCGACGGATGGCTGGTTCCTGCCGGGCAGTACGCGGTCGAGGTGAGAGTCGCCGAACACGGCACCTCGTCCACGACCGCGGACGAGGGCGGCCGTTTCGTCCTGGAGGACGTGCCTCAGGGCACGACGCAGATTCTGGTGCATTTGGGCGACGTGTCGTGCCGCCGAACGGTCGTAACGCCGACGGTTGTGCTTTAGAACCCGGACAGGCGTTACGCGTTCGCCGGGGGTGTGCTCATATTGGGCGTGTGCCTGTGTCGCCCCTTTCTGCTGAACAGACTGCGGTAGCGGCGGCTGCCGATCTTCACCGTCGGGCGATGGCCGTCGCATCGGATCTCCGTCCTCGCCCGGCGGCGCGGTTGCTGCGCCAGGCGTTGACCTGGCTGGCGCGGGCGCGGACGGACGGGCCTGCGCGCTGGGAGCTCGAGGCGCGCATCCTCATCAGCCTGGCCTCCGCGGACGCGGAGGTGATCTCGGCAGAGGCCGGCCTGGTTCATCTCGAGGCCGCGGAAAAGGTGCGGCTGCGCCTGCCGGAGGGGGAGCCTCGGAAGGTTCTGAGGCTGACGGTGAGGCTGCAGCGTGCGTTGGTGCTCGCGCGAGCCGGCCGCTGGGAAGAGTCCCTCGCCCTTTTCGAAACGATCTTTCCGGCGCTGGAAGTCGAGGTCGACGACAACGGGTTTCTGCTGACCCGAAATCTCAACAATCGGGCAATGGTTCACCTGCAGCTGAACAACCCCGAGGCCGCTTACGCGGACCTCCGGCGCGCGCTGGGGCTGGCGATCGAGAACGGTCATACGCTGCTCGAGGCCAAGGTGAGGCACAACCTTGGTGATTGCGCTCAGCTGATCGGTGACGTGCCACAGGCCCTCCACCACTACGAGGAGGCGGCGCGGATCTTTGCCGTCGTCGGCTCTGGACCGCTGCCCGGGGTCCGGCTGGATCAGGCGCGGGCGTTGCTGAGCGCCGGGCTGAGCGAAGAGGCCTCTCGCCATCTCGACGAGGCGCTCCCGCAACTTCGCAGTGCGGGCTCGATCCAGCAGGTGGCCGAGGCCGAGGTCGCGCGGGCGGCGGCGGCGATCCTGGAACACGACTATCCGCTCGCGCGGAAGTTCGCGTCGGCGGCTCGCCGCCGGTTTCTGCGCCGCGGGAACGCGCGGTGGGCCGAGATCGCCGCGCTGACCCGGCTGCGCGCGGAGGCGTCGGAGATCCTGGCGGAGGAGCGGGCGAAACCGGGACCGCGGCTGCCCGGTGAGTTCGCCAAGCTCGCCGAGCGGCTGAACGAGCTGGGTATGCGTGACGAGGCCGCCGTGGCGAGGATGTTCGCCGTCCGGCTCTCCTTGCGTCGCGACCAGGTCGACATCGCCGCGCGGCTGCTCGCCCAGGTCCCGAAACCGCGGCAGACCACGCCGATCGACCACCGGATGCTGCTGCGGTTGTGCCGTGCCGAACTCGCTGTGGCGACCGAACGGCCCCGCTCGGCGCTGGCGCAGGCTCGTGCCGGACTGCGTGAACTGGGTGCGATCCGGGATCGGATGGGCGGACTGGACCTGGTGTGCGGCACCGCTGTGCACGGCGAGGAGCTGGGCAAGCTCGCCCTGCAGCTGGTCCTGCGGCGGGCGCGTCGCAACGCCCAGGGGGCCAAGCGGATGTTCGCCTGGCTGGAGCGCACACGGGCCCAGGTCTACCGGTACGAGCCGTTGCCGGTGATCGAGGATCCGGTGCTGGCCAAGCACATCACCGAGATGCGGCATGTGCAGCGCACGATCCAGCGCACCCGGCTGGAGGGGGAGCCGGTCAAGGCGCTTGAACAGCGATACGCGACATTGCAGCAGGAAGCCAGCAGGCTCGGCTGGTACACGAGCCAGTGGGGGAAGCCTCGTCCGGTGTGTACCCCGGACGAAGTGGTCGAGCAGCTGGGCGAACGAGTGCTGGTGAGCCTCGTCGGCTACAACGGCCAGCTGTATTCGCTCGTCGTCGACCGGGGCGCCTTTCGCCTGCTGAAGCTCGGGCCGCTCGCCGAGATCGTCGAGACGGCGAAGCAACTGCACGCCGACCTGGACGCGCTGGCGCCTGATCACCTGCCTGTGCCGCTGGCGGAGACGGTCGCGGCGTCCGCGCGGCGCCGCGCGGACAAACTGGACGGGTTGATCTCCGCGTCGCTCGCGAAGACGCTGGGTGATCGCGAGCTGGTGATCGTCCCGATCGGACAGTTGTACGCACTGCCCTGGGGTGCCCTGCCGTCGCTGCGCGGGCATCCGGTCACGATCGCACCGTCGGCCACCGCCTGGGTGACCGCGAGCAGCCGGTCGGCCAGGGGGCCGGTGCTCCTGGCCGGTGGCCCGGGCGTGCCCGGCGCGGTCGGCGAGGTGCGCAAGCTCCGGGACGTCTATCCGGCCGCGAGGCTGGTCGACGGGGCGAACGCGACCAGCGGGACCGTGCTAGCCGCGCTTGAGGGAACGGGGATGGCGCATCTGGTGGCGCACGGGGCGCACGAACCGGCGAACGCGCTGTTCTCCCGGCTCGAACTCGTGGACGGTCCCCTCTTCGCCCACGAAACGACCCGGCTGACGCGGCCGCCGGAGCGCGTCGTGCTGGCTTCGTGCGAGCTCGCGATGAGCCACATCCGCCCCGGGGAAGAGGCGTTGGGGTTCGCGGGGACCCTGCTGGCCAGCGGCAGCAGCACGGTGATCGGCGCGGTCGCGCGGGTGGGTGACCGCGCGGCGGCGGACGCGATGGCCGACCTGCACCGGCGGCTGGCGTCCGGGACGTCGCCCGCGCTCGCGCTCGCGGAAGCCACGGCGGTGGACCCGCTGCGCCGGCCCTTCCTGTGCCTCGGCGCGGGCTGAGCGGGGATTCAGCCGAGGAAGTCGACCAGCGGGACGGGAGTGAGACCGTCCTTTTTGGCTTGATCGAGGAAGGCGTTGTAGTCCTCTTTGAACGTCTTGCGGAAGTGCATCAGCACGATGTCGCCGGGCTTGAGCTTGGTGCCTCCCTGGAACTGGACGTGTCCGTCGTTGACCGCGGCCGACCACAGCACCGCGACCCGCATGCCGCAGGCCGCCGCGGCGCGCAGGGTGTTGTCGTCGTAGTTCCCGAACGGCGGCCGGAACAGCGACGGCCGCGTACCGAGGCCCTTCTGGAGGTCGTCGGCGTTGTCGCAGATCTCCTTCCGCTGGAACTCGAGCGGCTTGCCCCGCAGGTTGGGGTGGTTGACCGTGTGGTCGCCCAGAGTCGCGCCCGACGAGTCGAGGATGCCCTTGAAGTACGCCTCGTGCCCCTTGACGTACTTCTGGTTCAGGAACAGCACCGGATGAGTGCCTGAGCCCTGGATGAGCCGCTGCGCCTCCGGGTCCTTCACCGCGCCGTCGTCCATGGTGATGAACACGTAGGGCTTGTCGGTGGTGATCCGGCGAACCACGGGGACGAGGCCGTTCGCCACGGGCGGGGCCTTCTGCTGGACGGTGCCGAACGGGTAGGGCGCGGTGAACGCGGGCGCGGGCGCGGCGGCGGGAGCTTGGTTGTGTTCGCTCGGTTCCGGCGCGGGGGCGGGCGGCGGTGGGGTGGAACAAGCGCTCAGGGCCAGCACGACGGCCAATGCGGCCGTGACTCGCCAGCGGGCCCCCATGCGCGCCGCAAAACTCACCGTCTGTCCCCATTCTTTCGGCTTGTCACCGGATCAGCGATCCGTACCCCGAAAGAAGGACGCCCATGAGGGTGAAAACGTTGCAGTTGGTTAGTGAGTGTGGCGGGTCACACCCAGGTCAGCGCCGGTTTTCGGCCGCCTTGACCAGTTGGGCGGACAGGAACCGGATCGTGCCGCGCACCGCGGTCAGCAACGCCGGGCCCGTGCCGGGGAGCGGCTCGGCGAACGAGCCCGTCCACCGCAGGTTCGTGCCGCCGTCATCGGTCGGTGTGAAGAAGACTTCGGCGCGGTAGTCCTTGACCGGAGCCGCGCCCGCGAACGTGTAGACGTGCCGGCGGTCCAGTTCGTACTCGAGCGTCTCCTCCCGGACCAGTACCGGCCACAGACCGAGCTCCCGGATCGCGCCGACCCCGCCCGGTTCGGGCTCGCCGTGGCGAGCCCAGCGCGACTGCGGGACCAGGGGCCGGGCCCATTCCGACCACCGGGAGCCGTCGGTTTCCAGCCCGAACAGGGTGGACGGTGGAGCGGTGCTCGTCCGGTTGATCTCGAAGGAGAACCTCCGAGCTGCCATGGTGACCTCCCGCGATGGGTTTCGCGGACATCACAACACGTGATCCAGCCGGTGCCTAGTAGGTCAAGATGAGGGCGTGAGCACACCGCGCCGGGACTTCGCCGCACCGCACTGGCTGGTTCAGCTGCTGCGCAGCACGAGCGTTCCGGTGCCGTGGAACATGGTCGTCCGCGCCGCGATCGCGCTGGCCGTGCCGATCGGCGTTGGCTACGCGCTGGGGGACATCGCCGTCGGCGCCTATCTCTCCTCCGGTGCGCTGCCCGCCGTGCTGTCCGAATCGGCCGGTCCGTACCGGTATCGCGCGCGACGTCTCGGCGGCGCGACGCTGGCGGCGATCGCGGGACATCTGGTCGGGCTGCTGACCGGCGCGAACCCCGCGCTGGCGATTCCCGCGGTGGTGCTGGTCGCGGCGGTCTCGGCGCTGATCAGCGCCGCCGGGAGCAACGCCTCCGTCGCCGGGCTGATGATGTTCGTGTTCTGCGTGCTCGGCACCGGCCAGCAGGCGACCGGGGCGCAGATCGGCCTCGATCTCACCTACTTCTGCGCGGGCGCGGTGTGGAGCATGCTCGTCGCGCTGGCCAGTTGGACGTTCCGCGCGACCAGCGCGGAACGCGACGCCGTCGCCCAGGTCTACGTCGAGCTGGCCGCGATGCTGTCGGCCGCCGACGAAGCGACGTCGAGGGTCGCCCGGCACCAGCTGACCACCGCGATGAGCACCGCGTACGACCGCCTGCTCACGGCGCGCTCCTGGCTGTCCGGCCGCGACGCCACCTACCGGAAGCTGTTCAATCTGCTCTCCGCGAGCACCCCCGCGGTCGAGGCCTCGGTCGCGATGGTCAACGCCGGACAGCGCGCACCGCGGGAGGTCATCGACTACTTCACGGCCTCGGCGGCTTCGGTGCTGGCTGTGCGGCCGTTGCCCGCGCCACCGGTGCCTCCGGACGATGAGGACGCCGAGGACACGGACGTGGTGCTCGCGGCCCTGTACGCCGGGCTGGTGCGCATCGGCAAGGGGGACGACCGGACGCGGCGCCGGCCCGCGCCGTGGCACCGGCGCGTGCGGGAGTGGGTGGGTTCGCTGGCGGCGGGCCCGCTGACCTGGATCGCGGCGTTGCGGCTGACCTTGTGCGTCGCGATCGCCGAGGTCGTCGCGCTGCTCATCCCGTTCGAACGGTCGTACTGGATTCCGCTGACCGTGGGGATCGTGCTCAAGCCCGACTTCGGATCCGTTTTCGGACGTGCCGTGCTGCGTGGCATCGGCACGGTCGCCGGCGTCGGCATCGGGGCCGTCGTGCTGGCGCTGGGGGCGCACGGCTGGACGCTGGTGGTGCTGATCGCGGCGTTCGCCGGCGGGGTCGCGGTGGGCAAGGTCCGCAACTACGGGATCCAGAGCGCCTTCGTCACCCCGCTGATCATCGTGCAGATGGACCTGGCGAACAAAGGTGACTGGTCGGTGGCCTTCACACGGCTGCTGGACACCGTGCTCGGCTGCGTCATCGTGCTCGTCTTCGGCTACCTGCTCTGGCCGGGCAGCCGGCGTCCTCAGGTCGGTGGACGGCTCGCGGCGGCGCTCGACACCGTGGCCGCCTACGTCGGGCCCGCGTTGACGCTCACCCCTTCGGGTGAAGCACGGCTGGCTCGTTCGCGGGCCCGGCGCAGCGCGTACCGGGCCATGGCCGACGTGCGCACGGCGTTCCAGCAGGTCATCGTCGAACCGTCCGCCAACGGCAGGCAGGCACTGGCGTGGTGGCCGGTGATCGCCGCGATCGAGCGGGTCGCCGACGCGGTCACCGAGGTCGGGGTGACCATCGGGCACGGCGCGCCGGAGCCTGATCAGCGCGATGTCGAGCTGCTCACCGCCGCGCTCGCGGAACTCGCCGCGGCGGTGCGGGAGCAACGTGAACCGGAGTCGGTTCCGCTGCCGGACGGCAGTCAGTTGTCCGGCGTCGTGGACCAGCTCGGCTCCGCGTTCGACGCGGTGCGCGGCCCGGATCTCGTCGAACGGACCCCGGCCCGGCTGGTGCGCAGGTTCCTGCCCTATCACAGGCGGACCTGAACGAAGTGTTGTTGTATGGAGGGGCCTGGAAATCCCCGGACCGTCTTGGACGGATCGGAAGGGAGCCTTCGATGGTCAACTTCGACGAACTGAAGAACAAGGCGCAGGACGCGCTGAAGGAACACGGCGACAAGATCGAGCAGGGCCTGGACAAGGCGGGTGACTTCGCGAAGTCCAAGTTCTCCGGACAGTCCGACAAGATCGAGGGCGGTGTCGAGAAGGCCAAGGACTTCCTCGGCAAGTTCGGCGGGGACAAGCCGGGCGAAGAGCCGCCCAGGGAGCAGCAGCCACCCGCCGGTCAGTAGGTCAGCGGTCGCGTCGGGCCCGGGTAGCGGCCCGACCGGGTGTGCTCGTCAGCTCACTTCGCCGACGGCGGTGTCGGCGTCGATGCCGGTGACGCGCCCGCCGCGTTCGCCGAGTGCCACCAGGCCCTCACGGGCGTCGGGCGCGGTGAGGCTGACCCGGACACCGGCGCGTTCGACGTCGCGGCAGGCCGCAAGCGTTTGCGTCCCCTCGTAACCGGCGTTGATCGTCGCGGCGAGCCCGCCGGTCGACGCCAGGGAGCCGCGGGCGGCGCCGAGCCGCCCGAGCGCCTCGTCCACGATCGGGAGCAGCGCTTCGCGGTTGCCCTCGGTCATCGCCTTGACCAGCGCCGGGTTCGATCCGGCGACGCGGGTGCCGTCGGTGTACGAACCCGCCGCCAGCGACATCGCCAGCGGGCCGCCCTGGGCGCCGATGGTGGCCAGGATCGCGGCGAACAGATGCGGCAGGTGCGAGACCCTGGCGACCGCCTCGTCGTGCGACTCGGCGTGCAGCGGCACCACGTGCGCGCCGAGGTCCAGCACCAGCCGCGCCACCTCGGCCCAGGCCGTCAGGTCGGTGTCCTCCTCGACCCCGACCACCCACGCCGCGTCGTCGAACAGTGTCGCGTCACCGGCCAGCCACCCGGACTCCGCGGTGCCCGCCATCGGGTGCCCGCCGACGTACCGGGCGTAGGGCGTGCGACGGCGCACGGCGTCGAGCACGGGCGCCTTCACGCTCACCACGTCGGTGAGCAGGCAGTGCGCGGCGTGCTGGGCGACCTGGCGGAGCGTGTCCTCGACCGCGGTCAGCGGGACGGCGAGCACGACCAGCGCGTCCTGTTCGGCCGCGCGGTGCAGCGCGGCCTCGACGTCGGTCGTCACGTCGTAGCCCGCCCTGCTCGCGGCATCGGCGTCCACTTCGGACAGCGTGGCGCCCCACGCGGTACGTCCGGTCCTGGCCGCCGCGCGCAGCAGCGACCCGCCGATCAGCCCGAGCCCGATCACGCATACGTCTCGCACGCGTCCAATCCTGCCAGTGCGCGCAACACACGTGACAGCACATGAACGCAACGTCACGACGGTGGGATATGGCTAGAGCGCGGCGGCGAGCCGGGTGCCCTGGTCGATCGCCCGTTTCGCGTCCAGTTCGGCCGCGACGTCGGCGCCGCCGATCAGGTGCACCGGCAGCCCGGCCGCGCGCAGGTCGTCGGCCAGATCCCGCACCGGCTCCTGGCCCGCACACACCACGACGGTGTCGACCTCCAGGGTGCGTGGCTGCCCGGCAACGGTGATGTGCAGGCCAGCGTCGTCGATCCGCTCGTAGGTGACGCCGGAGAGCTGTTCGACCCCTTTCGCACGCAACGCCGCCCGGTGCACCCAGCCCGACGTCTTGCCGAGACCGGCTCCGATCGCGGACTGCTTCCGCTGCAGCAGGTAGACCTGGCGCGGTGCGGGTTCCGGTCGCGGCTCGGTCAGGCCGCCCGCGGCCCGCTCCGGATCCGTGACGCCCCATTCGGCCATCCAGGCGTCGCGGTCGAGCGCGGGGGAATCGGCGTGGGTGAGGAACTCGCTGACGTCCACCCCGATCCCGCCGGCCCCGATCACCGCGACCCGGTCGCCGACCGGCCTGCCGTGCTTGACGACGTCCACATAGGACAACACTTTCGGGTGATCCATGCCGGGGAGTGCCGGGACGCGGGGCGCGACCCCGGTGGCCAGGACGACCTCGTCGAATCCGCCGTCCCGCAGATCCGCCGCGGTGGCCCGGGTGCCGAGGCGCACCTTCACCCCGGTGACCTCCAGCCGGCGGGTGTAGTACCGGATGGTCTCGGCGAACTCCTCCTTGCCCGGGATCTTCCGCGCGATCGCGAACTGGCCGCCGAGAGCGTCGTCCGCCTCGAACAGTTCGACGGCGTGCCCCCGCTCGCCGAGCGCGGTCGCGGCGGCGAGCCCGGCCGGGCCGGCGCCGACCACCGCGACGTGTTTGGCCTTGCGGGTGGGCAGCAGCTTCAACGTCGTTTCGTGCCCGGCCCTCGGATTGACCATGCAGGAGACGAGCTTGCGTTTGAAGGCGTGGTCGAGGCACGCCTGGTTGCACGCGACGCAGGTGTTGATCTCGTCCTCGCGACCGCTCTCGGCCTTGCGGATCCACTCGGGGTCGGCGAGGAACGGCCGCGCCATCGACACCAGGTCGGCGTCGCCGCTCTCCAGCGCTGCCTCGGCGACCTGGGGCATGTTGATCCGGTTCGAGGTCACGACCGGGATGCCGACGTGCGGCTTCAGTTTGCCGCTGACCCAGGTGAACGCGGCGCGGGGCACCGAGGTCACGATCGTCGGCACCCTGGCCTCGTGCCAGCCGATGCCGGTGTTGATGATCGTCGCGCCCGCGGCCTCGACCTCCCGCGCGAGCGCGACGACGTCTTCCCAGCGCTGTCCGCCCTGGACCAGGTCGAGCATCGAGAGCCGGTAGATGATGACGAAGTCCGGCCCGACCTTCTCCCGGGTGCGCCGCACGATTTCGACCGCGAACCGGCGGCGGTTCTCGGCGCTGCCGCCCCACTTGTCGGTGCGCTTGTTGGTCCGTTCGGCGAGGAACTGGTTGATCAGGTAGCCCTCCGAGCCCATGATCTCGACACCGTCGTACCCGGCTTCGCGGGCGAGGGCGGCGCAGTCGGCGAAAGCGCGGATCTGCCGGAGCACGCCGTAACCGGTCAGGGCGCGTGGGCGGAACGGGTTGATCGGTGCCTTGATGCTCGACGCGGACACGCTCAGCGGGTTGTAGGAGTACCGGCCGGCGTGCAGGATCTGCAGCGCGATCTTGCCGCCCGCCTCGTGCACCGGCGCGGTCAGCCGCCGGTGGGCCCTGGCCTCGGCCGGGGTGGACAGCTTCGAGGCGAACGGCAACAGCCAGCCGGTGCGGTTGGGGGCGAAGCCGCCGGTCACGATCAGGCCGACGCCGCCGCGGGCCCGCTCGGCGTAGTACTCGGCGAGCTGCGGGAAATGCGCGGCCCGGTCTTCGAGACCGGTGTGCATCGACCCCATGATCACCCGGTTCCGCAGGGTGGTGAAGCCGAGGTCGAGCGGGGCGAGCAGGTTCGGATACTGGCTCATGGGGTGCCCTTCGTGTGGTGGTCGGCGTCGCGGCGCAGGGCTTGGCGGACCTCGGTGAACCACTCGACCTGGCCTTCTTCGACGCGGATCCCGCCGCGGAGCACGAGGTACTGGTGCAGGGACCTGCCGTGCAGCGCCGCGGGGTCGGGGAAGTCGCGTTTTTCGATCTGGCGGTAGACGTCGAGCCGCTCGGCGTGACTGTCGCGGTGACGGGTCAGCTCGGCCGCGACGGCGGCGGGGTCGCCGAAGGAGGCGCCCCGGATCTTGACCGCGAGTTCCTGGGTGGTGGCCGCCGGATCGGGCTCGGCCAGCCAGCGGACCAGTTCGGCGTGTCCGGCGGTGCTGACCGTGTACATCTTCTTGTCCGGCCGGCCGGACTGCTCGACCAGGTCGACGGCGACCCAGCCGGCCTCCTCCATGCGTTTGAGCACGCGGTAGATCTGCTGGTGGGTGGCGTTCCAGAACAACCCGATCGAGCGCTCGAAGCGGCGCGCGAGCTCGTAGCCCGAACCCGAACGCTCGGACAGGGAGACCAGGATCGCGTGCTCCAGCGCCATCGTCCCAGCATGATATGCAACTAGGTGCAGTGCAACGGGACGCACATCACGCCGTCCGCCCCGTCTGGTCGGGCGAGGGAAGACAAAACGGGTCGACGGAACGCGGCGGCGGGCCAGGATGGAGGGATGCATCCGGTACTGGGGCTGATCGGCGAGCGCAGGGCGGCGGGGAGCAGGCCGGGGAAACGGACGGACTCGCGGCGGCTCGCGCTCGCGATCGAGGGCGGCAGCAGCCGGGGCACCTACTCGAGCGGGATGGTGCTCGCGCTCGACGAACTGGGCGTGCTGCCCGCGTTCGACGCGGTTTACGGTTCTTCGGCCGGGGCGCTCAACGGCGCGTGGCTGCTCTGCGGCCGGTCCGCCACCGGCGTGCGGACCTGGTGGAACCCCGAGATGATGCGCCGGATCATCAATCCGCTGCACACACTGCGCGGGCGCGCGGTGATCGACCTCGAGTACCTGGTGCATCAGGTCTACTCGGTGCTGGAGCCGATGGACTTCCCGGCGATACTGGCCAACCCGGTGACCTTCCACCCGCTCGCCACCGACGCGGACACCGGCTTGTCCACCGACCTGCACCCGTTCCTCACCGACGTCGACGCGGTGAAGATCGCGTTGGCCGCTTCGTCGGCGATGCCGGTGCTGGCCGGTCCGCCCGTCGCGCTGGGTGGCCGCAGGTTCGTCGACGCCGGAGTGGCGGAGCCGCTGCCCTTCCGCACCGCGCTCGCGCAGGGAGCGACGGACGTACTCGTCCTGCGTACCCGGCGGGCCGACGAGCCACCGCTACCGCCGCCGCGGGTGCACGACGTCGTCGTGCCGCGGTTCCTGCGGCGGTACGCGCCGGGCGCGATCGACGCGTGGCGTGACCAGTACCGCCGGGACCTGGAAGACGAGCGGACGCTGGCCACCGACGAGCGGCTGCTCAGCGTCCGGCCACCCGCCGGCGCTCCGGACGTGGTGGCGCTGGAACGTGATCCGGCGGTGCTGCGGCGCGCCGTCGAACTGGGAAAGGAGGCGGTGTGCGTAGTGCTGGAGAGCCTGCGCGAGGCGTCGTGAACGTCAGGTGCGGCGCGTGGCCGCACGACGACGCGGTGTCAGAGCGCGGGTTTGCGCGCGATGCCGCCGATCACCCGGGACTCCGACGGCGCACCCGCGAACAACGTCCTCTTGTCGGGGTGGAACGCCGGGGCGTAGACGAGGCCGGGATCGAGCATCGGCCAGCCACCGAAGAACCGCTCGAACTCCGACATCGTGCGCAGGAAACCGGGGTTGGTCGTCGTCTCGTAGTACTCCAGCAGGTCGATCAGCGCCTGGCGTTCGTCCTCGTTCGCCGGGTTCTCGTTGGTCATCTGCGAGAGCACCAGGAGCGAGCCGGGGGCCAGCTGGTCGCGGTAGAACGCGAGCAGGCTGTCCGGGTCCTGTTCGTCCTTGACGAAGTGCATGACGGCGTTGATCACCAGCGCGACCGGCCTGCTCAGGTCGATGAGGTCGGACGCGTAGACCCGCTCCCACAGGTCTTCCGGCTGGAAGAAGTCCGCGGCGATCGCGTGGTGGCGGTCCGGGTCGGCGGTGTCGGCCAGCAGCAGCGTCGAGTGCGCGAGCGCGATCGGCTCGTTGTCGATGTAGAGCACCCGCGTGTCGAGTTCGGGCCGCACCTCGTCGGCCACCTCGTGCACGTTGCCCGCCGTCGGCAGCCCGGAGCCGATGTCGACGAACTGCTGGATACCCGCTTCGGCGCAGGCACGGACCGCGCGGCCGAGGAACTGACGGCTGGTGAGGCAGTAGTCGCCGATCAGCGGGACGCGCTCCCGCACCTTCTCGGCGAACACCCGGTCGATCGCGTAGTGCGTCTTCCCGCCGATGAAGTAGTCGTACACCCGGGCCGCCGATGGCCGGTCCAGGCTGCCTGCGACGGCACGGAGCGCGTCGTCGTGATCGATCATGGAAGAACCTCTCGCTGCCGCGTTGTCACCCATGTTAGCGACCACTCAAACGGCGAGTCGGACCATCACGCGCTAGGCCGTTCGTGTGATGCAGGACACGATAACGCAACGAAAAGGGCCGTTCAGACGTGCAATAGAAGCAGGGCCTGTGCTATCCGGGCGCGCAGGAGGCACGCCGGAAGGACACCCGTTCGATGCACTTGAGCAGCATCAGGCTGGATTCGCCGCTCAACCTGATCATAGTGATCGTCCTGGCGGTGCTCGCGGTCGTCGCGGTGCCGTGGTTCTGGGACCGCTGGCGCCGCAAGCGGCTCGGCCGGAGCGCGACCACCCTGCTCGCGGTCGTCCTCGTCGTGCTGAGCACGGCCATGGCGGGCAACATGATCGGTGGGTTCTTCCCGACCGTCGGCGCGCTGACCGGCACCGGCGTCTACTCCGCACCGGGTACCAACGCCGAGGCGTCGCACAACGGCGAGGACCTGGAGAAGATGCGGGACACCGGCACGACGCGCGCGCGTGAGGGCAAGGGCACCGTCGTCCACCTGAAGGTCACCGGCCGGCGCACCAGCGTCACCCGCGACGTGATGGTCTACTTCCCGCCACAATCCTTCGAGGCGAGCTACAAGGGCCAGAAGTTCCCGGTCATCGAATGGATCCCGAACTACCCGTCCGGGCCGGAGGTCCTGACCGGCGCGTACCAGCTGTCCGACCAGCTCGACGCCGCCATCGCGAAGCGCGTGCTGCCGCCGACCGTGGTGATCACCCCGGATCCCACCGGAACGCCGAAGGTCGGCCACGACACCGAATGCGTCGACGAGGTCGACGGCACCGCGAACGACACCTTCCTCACCGCGGACCTGCGGGAATGGGGCATCCAGAAGCTGGGTCTCAACCCCGAGCGCCGCGCCTGGTCGATCGCGGGCTGGTCCTCCGGCGGCTACTGCGCGATGAACCTGGTCACCCGGCACCCGCAGTGGTACGGCCAGGCGGTCAGCGTCGGCGGTTACGACAAGGCCCAGGTCGACGCCGAGACGAAGAACCTGTTCAAGGGCCGGAAGGACATCGACGACGCGAACAACGTGCGCGTCAATGTCCGGCTGCATCCCTCGCCGGTGGAGATCCTGGCCATCGCGGGCGAGAAGGAGAACTACGAGGGCTTCGCGATCGACCAGATCAAGGCCGCCGCGCAGCCGCCGATCCAGTTCTCGTACTGGAAGATTCCGGACGCCGGGCACAACATGAACACCTTCAAGTCGCAGATCCCCGACATCCTCGCGTGGATCGGTTCGCGGACGGTCGGGCCCAGCCCGGCACTGCGGCACATGGACACCTCCGGCGGCGTCAAGCCGTGGCCCCTGCCCCGGACCGGAGCGCGAGGCGCGCTGGTCGACATGGCCGAGTAACCGAAAAAGCCGATTCGCCCGAGAGCCGTGGGCAACCGAGGAGGCCCGGTAAGCGCTGTGGAAAGCGCCTGCCGGGCCTCTCGGGTTCAAGGTTCAGTAGCCGCCGTAACCGTTGCCGCTCGCGGGTGCCTGCTGGCTGGCGGGTGCCTGCTGCGTGGTGGCGGAGCTGCTGGTGCCCGCTGCGGTCCCGCCGGACTTGCAGCCGTTGGGCTCGATCACGAACCAGCTGCCGTTCACGCCCTGGCCCTTCGCGTCGCCTGCCTTCGCGTCCTTCGCGAACCGGTACACCGGCCAGCCGCCGACGGTGACCTGCTCGGTGCCGTCCGCGCGTTTCACCGAACCCAGCAGCTTTTCGTCGATGCCCTGCAGTTCCACCTTGGCGCCGCGGGAAAGCACGGGCGGCCAGGTCTTCGCGCAGTCGCCGTCGCAGGTCGACTTCGAGGGCTTCTTACTGTCCTTTGTGAACAGATAGAGCGTGAAGCCTTCCTGGTCCACGATCGCCGGTCCGACGCCGGAAACCTGGCTCGCGCTCAGCTTCACGGCGGCGGCCTGGCCGGCTTTGCCGCCCGTCGGGTTGACGCCGAACCAGACGCCGCCCACGCCCTGTCCCTTGGCCTCGCCCGCCTTCGCGTCCTTGGCGTAGCGGTAAATCGGCCAGCCGCTCACGGTGACCTGTTCGGTGCCGTCACCGCGTTTCACGGTGCCGACCATGCTCTTGTCGACCCCCTGGACCTGCACGTCGCCCTGCGCGATCACCGGCGGCCACGCCTTGGCGCAGTCACCGTCGCAAGTGGATTTTGGCGGTTTGGCGGAGTCCTTGTCGTAGCGGTAAAGGGTGAAGCCGTCCTTGTCCGTGATGACCTGGCCGAGGCCGCCCACGTCGGCGGTGACCAGCTGGGTCCGGCCCGAACCGGCCGCGGTGTTGCCCGCCGGGCCGCCACCGGATCCGGCGGCCGGAGCGATGACCGGCTGCGCGGTCGCGCCGGAACAGGCGGCGAGCACGGCCATTCCCGCGGCCACGGAAGCGGCGGCGACGGCTACGCGCGTGCGAAGCATGGAGATTCTCCTTGTGTCCGTTGGGGTTCCGCAGCTCGGCGCGGCTGCATTCACCCCGATACACGGACACTCCGCGAGGGCGGTTCAAAGAATTTCCGGCGGATCGTGGATCGGGCCCGCCAGGGCGTCGTCGGTCCGTTCGGTGTCGGATCGACAGCGGTCAGCCGTCCGTGACGTCGCCGTCGATGTCCTGCCGAAGGGCGCGGTCGACGAGAGACCCGGCGGCGCCGGTGTAGCAGGACGGGTCGAGCAGCTCGGCGATCGTGGCGGCGTCGAGGACGTCGGTGATCTCCGGGAACTCGGCGAGTACGTCTCCCAGCGGCCGGTTCTCGAGTACGGCTCGCCGGGAGGCGTCGCCGAGGACGTCCTTGGCTTTCGCTTTGCCGAGGAGCGGAGCGAGTGTCGTCGAAAGCCGCTCGGACACGATCAGCCCATGGGTCGCGCCCAGGTTTTCCCGCATCCGGTCGGCGTGCGCGGTCAGGCCGCGGGCCAGCTCGGCCGCGGTGTGCGCGGCGCCCCCGGTCAGCCGCAGGCACTCGCGTAGCAGTTGCCACTCGGCGTGCCACACCCCGGCGGACCGCTCGTCCTCGGCGGACATCGACTGGGTCACCCCGGCCGCCAGCACCGGAACCTGCAGCGCGGCCGAGCGGATCAACGTGGCCAGCACCGGATTGCGCTTGTGCGGCATCGCCGACGACCCGCCCCGGCCCGCGGCGGCGGGCTCGGTGACCTCGCCGATCTCGGTCCTGGTCAGTGTTTCGACGTCGATCGCGAACTTGCCCAGCGCGCCCGCAGTGAACGCCAGCGCGCCGGCGACGTCGGCGACCGGTGTCCGCAGTCCGTGCCACGGGAGCACGGGCGCG
Organism: Amycolatopsis samaneae; assembly: GCF_039541975.1. NCBI lineage: Bacteria > Bacillati > Actinomycetota > Actinomycetes > Pseudonocardiales > Pseudonocardiaceae > Amycolatopsis > Amycolatopsis samaneae. The sequence continues at coordinate 242,054 of NZ_BAABHG010000009.1, read as the reverse complement.
GTGAGGCCGGTTTCCTCGGCGAACGCCGTCGTCAGCCGCTCGGCATAGTCACCGGGGACGACACCGTCGGTACGGCCGTACTCCAGGTACGCCGCCAAGGTGCCCGCCGCCCCGCCGAGCGAGACCGGGAGCCCGTCGTCGAGGACCCGGCGGACGCGGCGTGCCGCGTCCAGGACCAGCTGCCGCCAGCCCGCCGCCTTGAGCCCGAAGGTCGTGGGCACGGCGTGTGCCGTCAGCGTCCGGCCCGCCATCGGGGTGTCCCGGTGGGCGCGGGCGAGTTCGCCGAGTGCTTCGGCGGTCGCGTCGAGGTCTGCCGCCAACGGCCGCAGTGTCCGCGCGACGACCAGCATCATCGCCGTGTCGAAGATGTCCTGGCTCGTCGAGCCGCGGTGCACGTAGTCCGCCGCCTCGGGCGCGAGGCCGGCGACCGCCTCGGTCAGGGCCTTCACCAGCCCGACCACCGGGTTCGCGGTGGCACGCGCGTCCCTGGCCAGCGCCACGACGTCGATCTCGACGGCCCTGGCCGCTTCGGTGATCCTCTCGGCGGCCGCGACCGGCACCGTGCCGAGCCTCGCCTGTGCCCTGGCGAGCGCCGCCTCGGTGTCGAGCATGGCGCGGAGCCACGCCAGGTCGCCGGTGGTCGACTCGGCCGGAGTGCCTGCACGGACGGGGGAGAGCAGCCCGGAATCAGGGTCGGCGATCATGCGCCCAGCATCGCACGCCCGCGGACCGCTCCATCGCTGCCGCCCGCCGCGGGGGCCTCGTATGAAGTTGTCAGACGGTCACTCGCCCACCTCCCCGTCGATCCGTTCGCGCAGCAGGTCGGCGTGCCCGAGATGGCGCGCGTACTCCGCGATCATCCGCAGCATGAGCCAGCGCAACGTGAACGGCTCACCGGTGCCCCTGCGGGTGCCGGTCCGCTCCAGCGACCCGGCCGCCGCCACGATCTCCCTGGATCGCTCGCACTCCGCCCGCCACAGCGCGAAGGCCGCCTCGACGTCGCCGTCGAGCCGCTCGAAATCCTGGTTCGGGTCGTCGTCGGAGTAGTAGAGGATCGGCAGGTCCTCACCGGCGAACTGCTGACGGAACCACCACCGCTCCACGCTGGTGAGATGCCGCAGGAGACCGTGCAGCGACATCCCCGACGGCGGTACCGAGAGCGTGGACAGCTGCGCCTGGCTCAGCCCGGCGCACTTGAGCTCGAACGTCCGGCGTTGCCACTCCAGGTACTCCGTCAAGGATGTCGGCTCGTCTGCGACGCAGGAGGGATCAACCCGCTCGCCCCCTACGCGAGCGGGTTGATTGGCCTCGGGAATCGCTTGGTCAGTCACGGTCGTGAGCCTCTCATCCACCACCGACAATTTCCGGCGCGCGAGTGAGCCGTACGCGCGGGGCCGTAGCCGGAACTGCCGTGCCAGGGCTGACGACCGGAGCCGCCGGAAACCCGACGATGAGGACGACCACGACGAATCCGTCTGCAGGGAGGAAGACGATGACGACCAGCGCTCCGGCCCGGCCACGCAGGCTGAAGCCCCGTACGCGCAAGGCATTCCTGGTCATCCATCTCGTTTCGGCGGCCGTGTGGATCGGTATGGATGTCGCGCTCGGGATCCTGGTGTGCACCGCCCTGCTGACCAGCGACCCGGCGGTCGCCGCCGGGAGCTACCGGGTGCTCGAACTCTTCGCGGGCTGGCCGATGCTGGCCGCCAGCCTGGTGTGTCTCGTCAGCGGGGTCGTGCTCGCGGTGCGCAGCAAATACGGCCTGGCCCGCTACTGGTGGGTGCTCGCGAAGCTCGTGGTCAACGTGCTGATGTCGCTGCTGATCCTGTTCGTCCTCCGGCCGGGGCTGAACGACGTGGCGGCCAACGCGGAGCGTCTCGCGGCGGGGGACACGAGCCTCGGATCACCTCGTGAACTGCTCTACCCGGTCGTCGTCGCGCCCAGCCTGTTGCTGTTCGCCACGGTGATTTCGGTGTTCAAGCCCTGGGGGCCGATCCGTCGCAGGACCACGGCTACCGCGTCCGTCGTAGCGGAGAAGCCGCTTCACGACGGACGTGTGGCCACTTCGAAGAGCGGAGCCTGACAGCCATGAACACGCCAGTCGAAACACACGGGCTGACCAAGCGCTACGGCACCGCGGTCGCTGTCGATGGGTTGGACATCTCCGTACAAGCGGGTGAGGTGTACGGATTCCTCGGGCCGAACGGCGCCGGGAAGACGACCACCCTGCGCATGCTGCTCGGCCTGGTCCGGCCGACGACCGGGACGCTGCGTCTGCTCGGCCGGGAACCGGGACCGCGCAGCCTCGACCGGGTCGGCGCGCTCATCGAAGGCCCGGCGTTCTATCCCTATCTGTCCGCGCGGACGAACCTGCGTGTCCTCGCCGACCACGCCGGCGTCGGCCGATCCCGGGTGGACGCGGTGCTCGAAACGGTGAGCCTGACCGACCGGGCCCGCGATCGCTACGCGACCTACTCGCTGGGGATGAAGCAGCGGCTCGGGCTCGCCGCCGCGTTGCTCAAGGAGCCCGAGCTGCTGATCCTCGACGAGCCGACCAACGGACTCGACCCCGCCGGCATGGCCGACATGCGCGGCACCATCCGCCAGCTGGCTGCCGAGGGGTGCACGGTGCTGTTGTCGAGTCACCTGCTGGTCGAGGTCGAGCAGATCTGCCACCGCGTCGGCGTGATCGACCACGGCAGGCTCGTCGCCGAGGCGACGGTCGCCGAGCTGCGTTCGGGCGGTGTGCTCCGTGTTGTCGCGCACCCGGTGGAACAGGCCAGGATCCGGCTCCGCGCGTTGCTCGGCGCTGCGCTGGTGCGGGGCGAAGGCGACGTGCTCGAACTCGACGTCGACACCGGTCAGGCCGCGCGGATCAACGCCGAACTCGTCGGGGCCGGGATCTCGGTCAGTGAGCTCGGCTGGCGCGAACCCGATCTCGAACAGACCTTCCTCGCCCTGACCGGAGGCGTTCACGATGCTGACTAACGTTCGCGCGGAGCTGGTGAAGCAGGCGCGCCGCCCCGCGATCTGGCTGTTGCTGGTCATCGCCGTCGTCCTGACCATTACGTTCGGATATGTGATCCCGTTCGTCGGGCTGAACGGGGCCTCGGGTGCGCCAGGCAGCGGCCGTGGCCTGGCGTCGATGCTGCCGGACGCGGTCGTGGGCAGCACGCTCGCCGGGCTACCCGTGTTCGTCGGTGCGCTCGCGCTGGTCTTCGGCGTTCTGGTCGTGGGGAGCGAGTACGGCTTCGAGACCTGGAAGACCGTGCTCGCACAGCGTCCGTCGCGTGAAACCGTGCACGCCGCCAAACTGGTGACGGTCGCCGCCGGAACCCTGCTGGGCATCCTGGCACTGTTCGCGTCGACCGCCGTGGCGAGCGCCGTGGTCGCCTCGGTGAAGGACCAGCCGATGAACTGGCCCGGCGTCCCGGACCTGCTGATCGGAGCCAGCGCCGGATGGCTGGTCACGACCATGTGGGCGGCACTGGGCGTCCTGCTCGCCGTCTGGTTACGAGCGGTGGCATTGCCGATCGGGCTCGGTCTGGTGTGGCTGCTGGCGGTGCAGAACCTGCTCTCCTCCGTCGCCTCGCCCTCGCTCGAGTGGGTCGCCCAGGTACAGAAGGCCATGCCGGGGCCGAACGCCGGGGCGCTGGCCGCCGCGCTCGGCGCGCCCTCGGGAACCCCGGGGGTCGGCGAGATCGTCGGCGGTGGGCAGGGGGCCGCGGTGGTCGCCGGATACCTCGTGGTGTTCGGCGTCGTCAGCGGCTGGCTGCTGCGTCGCCGCGACATCGCCTGACGGGGGCGTCAGGGCGAGCGGCGGCCTCGCCCGGCGCCCCGCTAGACTTGGCCGCGCGGGCCGTTAGCTCAATTGGTAGAGCTGCGGACTTTTAATCCGTAGGTTCTGGGTTCGAGCCCCAGGCGGCCCACTCGATCTTCGGTGCCTCCTGTTCGGCGGGCACGCCTTTCCTGTCGGCGATCGTCGTCTTGCCTTGTGGGGCCAAGCCCCACACCCCAGCCGGGGGCGCGCCCCCGGACCCCCGACGCCGCAGCGGCTTGGTTCGGATACCGGCACGTTTAGTCGTCGCGGCGGTCCGCAACGCCGGTGCCGACTCGGGCCGGTCGGTGCCGATCAGCAGTGGCAGCACGCACAGCCCGACGGTGATCATCGCGGACAGGTTCAGCGGCACTCGCACGATCGGCAGGCCGGGAGTCGGCCGGATCCGGACGCGACGATCGCGGTGCCGAGCAGCAACTCGGCGAGGTCCGCTGCGGTGAGCAGGGCGGTCAGCCGGAGTCAGGGCGAGGCGGTCCGGGGTGGCCCGCCGACGGTCACCGCCTTTTGCCGATCCGCAGCGCGAGGGGCAGCCCGATGCCGAGCAGGACCACGGCGCCGAGAATCCACACCCAGATCGGCAGGCCCTGGCCCGCACCCGCACCCGGCTCGCCGGGGGTGGCGACGCCGGGCCGCGGTGAAGCGGTGGCCGTGGCCGGGGTGCCGCTGTCCGGCTTGCTCAGCGTGAACGTGATCGAGCCGCTGACCGGGTGGCCGTCCGCGGACATGATCCGGTAATCGACGGTGTACACGCCCGCGGCGCCCAGCGCGCGCAGCGGGACTTCCACCGAGTTGCCCTTCACCGCCGCCGGGCCGTTCTCCCAGTGGTCGCGCTGCGCGTCGGTGACCACCACGGTGGTCAGCTCCGCGCCCTGCTGCACCGGCTCGGCGAACTTCAGCTCGACAGTGGACGGTGAGGTGTCCACGGTGGACTTGTCCGCCGGGGTGGACCCGACCAGGGTGTCATGGGCCAAGGCCGGCGTGGCCGGTCCCAGCATCGTCAGGCCGGCCAGTACCAGGGGGATCAGCGCGCGTTTCATGCCTGCTCACCCCGGCTCAGCGTGTGGGCCGCCTCGGCGATCTCGGTGTCGCGCGACTTCTTTACCGACATGTTTGCCTGCCTTCCGAGGTAGCGGCCGGAGACCGTGGGCCCCATCGTGATCGTGCGCGGTATCGGTGTCAGGAGAGCAAACCGGCACGAAAGCCGGCAGCGACCGCTTCGGCGCGGTCGTGGACGCCCAACTTGCGGAAGATCCGTTTGCAGTGGGTTTTGATGCTGTCTTCGGAGAGTGCGAGATCGGCGCCGATCTGCAGGTTCCTCTTGCCGTGGGCCATGCCCCAGAGGACCTGGAGCTCGCGTTCGGACAGGCGGGGCGGTTCGGCCTCGGGCGGCGCGGGGTCGTGGGGTGCGGTGGCGATGGTCAGCTCGGGATAGCGGCTGTCGTATTTCTGGAGGAAACCGCCGATGCCGGGCACCAGCGCGCCGGTCGCTCCGGTGAGTGTGTCGGACGATCCGAACATGATCACCGCGGCGCCGGGGGCGACCGACAGCAACCTCGCCGCGGCGGCGGGACCGGACGGCTCACCCGACCGGACCGCGACGAGCACCACGTCGGTGGGTGACCGGGTGTACCTGCTGACGAGTTCGTCCGCGGTCGCGGCGCATTCGACGCGTCCGATTCCCGGCGCGCCGTGTAGTGATCGCGCGACTCCGTGGCGCGTATTCGGCCGGTCGGCATAGACCAGTATCGCCACCGCAACCGCCACTGGCGAAGGTTCTTCGCGATCGCGCTCGTTTCGGGAATCGAACACGGCCTCCATGTCCCGGGAACGAAGGTCTTCTCATTCCCTTACGAGGGATTATCAAAATGTTACCCAGTCGATCACCCTGACGTATTCGCCGTCGAACGGGCCCGATCGGCTCCGGGCGGTGCCCGATCCCGTAGTCGCCGCCGGCCGGACGCGGGTGACGCGGCCCGTTGGTTCTTCACCGCCGACGCCGCGACCTTGCCACATCGCCCCTACCTGCCACGATGATGTCGAGTTATCAAACCGTGACCACGGGTCCCGGGCGGTGTCGGGCCTGGACCGCGACAAGCAGTGGACCGCCGCTACCCCGATTCACCCGATCGTGCATATAAGGTTGATTTCCAGAATTTTGGGTCCGACGGAGAGTGGTTCATTCGGGTGCCGGAGGCTGAGGGAAGTGGCGGCGGCGGGGCCCGTAAGTGGCAGTTCCCTATCGGCTGACGGGTCCTTACCATCTGCTGTCGGGGCAACCCCTTCGAACATCCGGAAATGGTGGAGTGCGATGGTGTGGCTGCGAACGACCCACGGTGAAACGGGCGCGACGCCCGTTTCGCGCGGTCGTCGCGGGCCTGCCTCGCTTCGAATGGCCGGCCGTGCCGGGCCGGTTCTTTCCGGGTCGTTTCGGGATCCGTGTCGAATGTCGGCCGGTGAGCAGAGCGTGAGTCACTCGGCACCATCGCGGCGGGCGACCTGCCTCGCGGTGGTCTGCCGTGCCGTGCTGCTCGGTACGTTCGTCCTCGCCGGTTTCTTCGTGGCGAGCGCCTTCGAGGCCGCCGACACCGCCGCCGCCGACACCGGATGCGATCCGGTCGCCGCGGTCACGGCACCGACGGCGTGCCGGCTCGCGAGCGTCACCGTTCAGGAGACGGGTCCTGTGCCGCGGATCGTGTCGTCGCCGATCGCGGTGCCGATGACGCGCCCGGTGGCGAACTCGGTCACCGCCCTCGTGAACGCGACCGTGGGGCAGACCGCCGAGGTGGTCGTGTCGGCCGCGCCGACGTTGGCTCCGGCGATCAACCAGGTCGGCTCGGCGGTGCGGACGGCCACCACGGCGACCACCGTGCTCACCCAGACCGTCGACACCGTGGTGCGCGACACCGTCGCCACGACGAGCCGCACGCTCGACAACCCGATCACGAACGCGCTCGCCGGGACGGTCTCCGCGATCACGCCGGTCGTTTCCAGCGCCGGCCCGCAGCCCCGTATCGCGGTTCCGGGCGTGGTCACGATCACGGCGACGTCGATGGTTTCGACGGACTCGAAGGTGTTGTCGGCTCCCCGCCCGCAGTTCGTCCCGGACGCGCTCGGCGACGTGACTTCCGCGGCGCCGCGGGCGACACCGGCGGTGGACCTGGCGGCGACGACCACTCCGGCGGCTCCGCTCGACGGCGACTGCGCGTTCTGCGCGAGCGGGTGGCACGGCCGGGACTCGCTTCAGCGATCGGCCGTGACGGCGGCGCCGGCCGGTCTCGGCTCGCAGCGCCCGGCCGACCGCCTTCCCCTTGATTTCCCGGCAGCGCCCCTCGGCGCAGTCGGGTCCGGTAACGGCACTTCTTCGGCAGGCTCAGGCGGTGGCGACGGGCAGCGCGCGATCGTGCTGTCCGAACGGACCGCCCGCGACGAGCGACTCGCCTGCTGGGGTGCCGGCCCGGATGACGTCGCTCCGCTGCGCATGCGCGCACAGCAACCTCCGGTGTCGCCCGACTGACGTGTCGGCTGCCAACGCGATCAACGCGTAAGCGCTCACCGAAAGATCATTTAAATGTCGATCACGGTGAATCGCACAGCACATCCATTTGATCAGTAGCGACAGCAGGACCGTCGAGGGACAAGCTCGACGGCCGGCTCGCGAACTCATGGGCTGAAATCGCAAGTCGGTAGCTCCCGCTGCCACTACTTCCATCAACGGCTGGTGTCCAGGGCTGTCGGCAAACAAACCCGTTTCACAGCAGACACGTCAACCGCCGCGCCGATGTTATCGGCAGGCGCTCATGAACTGGAGCGTTTCCATGAAACTCACACGTTGGACACGGCGCCGTCGCGCCAGTGTCCCGGGTGGACAGGTCCCTTGTGGACTTCCCCCGGCGAAAGATTCTTGCCACCACCGCGGGTCGAACCGCGCGCTGCGCGGTGCGGCCGCGATGTCGGTCACCGCGACCATCGCACTGGTCGGCCTGGTGACGAACGCCGCCGCTGCCCCCTTGCCCGGCCTCGACGGCCTGGCCCTTTCCGGAACGGACACCACCTCACCGTCCACGAGCTCTCAGCCCGGCTCGTCGGTGAGTGTTTCCGGAACCAGCGGCACCGCCGGCCAGCCCTCCGCCAACCCGCTCCTCCCGGTGACCTCGTCCACCGGTGACCTCCCGACCGCGCAGATCCCGACCGTCGGCAAGTTCCTCAGCGGCGACGTGCTCAGCGGCGGGATCTTCACCGGCGGCCTGTTCGGCGGCACGACGAAGCAGACGTCCGTCGACCCGAACCAGTCCGGCGGCGCCCACTCCAGCGGGGACACCACCCACGAGGGCGGCGGCGACGCGTGCGACTTCTTCCTGCAGCACATGTGGAAGAACGAGGACGGGATTCCGTTGATCGGCAGCAGTTCCCACGCCTTGACCTACCACACCGACCCGTCGTACAAGAACCTGATCCTGTCCATGGCCAGCGGCGCGATCGGGAACTCGCAGATGCCGGTCGTCGACATCTACGGCGGACCGCTGGGCTGGATCCCGATCTTCAACCCCTCGCACGTGCGGGGCCACGGCACCGACTACCTCACGATGGCGACCGGTTGCGGCGGCATGGGGCTGCCCATCAACACCAAGACCATGGCCATCGACATGTCCCGGCTGCCGACGCCGGACAAGGTCGCCAACTTCGTCCAGAAGGGACTGCCGAGCATTCCCGACCCGGCGAAGATCCTGAAGCCGGACTACCTGTACAACACCCTCCAGGTCGCCGAGATCATGAGCAGGCTCGGCCCCAACACGGTGTTCACCCCGGACGAGTACCTGTCCTTCGCGGGCAAGAACTTCGACGCGATGCGCCTGCTGTGGCAGACCGCGTTCGACAAGCTGCAGAGCGGTAACCCGGCCGCGGTCCTGGACGTCCTGAAGATCACCGACAACATCAAGACGCTCCAGTCGCTCGGCCTGCCGGGCCTGCCCGGCTCGGGTGACAACACGGTGACCGGCAACCTCCCGACCGGCGGCGTGACCGGCGGTCTCCCGACCTCCGGGATGACCGGCAAGCTGCCGACCGCGAGCGTGCCGTTGGTCGGTCCTCTCGTCGGAGACCTTCTCGGCAGTTCGTCGGCCAATCCGGGCACACCGGGCACGCCCAACCCGGGCACACCAGGCACGCCTAACCCGGGCACACCGGGTATGCCCAATCCGGGTACGCCGGGGACACCCAACCCCGGGACGCCCAGCCCGGGCACGCCGGGGACGCCCAATCCGGGTACGCCCGGCCTGCCCATCCCGGGTCTGCCGAGCCTGCCGCTGCCGGGTCTCTCCGGCTCTGGTCAGCCGGGTGATTCCCCGCTTCCGGGTCTGTCGGGCCCCGGTGCGCTCCTCGCGTCGGTGACCGGTCTGCTGGGCAACGTGGCACCGGGCTCGCAGCCGCAGCCGGTTCCCACGCCGCAGCCGCAGCCGACGCCGCAGCCGGTTCCGGTTCCGCAGCCGCAGCCGACTCCGGTTCCGGTCCCGCAGCCCCAGCCCGTGCCGCAGCCGCAACCCCAGCCGACCCCGGTTCCGCAGCCCCAACCGCAGCCGTCGGCGAGCATCGCTGTCGGTACTCCGCTGGTGAACGGGAAGGCCGCGGGCTCCGCTCCCGGTCCGAACGTTCCCTCGGGTACCCCGGTCACCATCACGATCCCGGTGACCAACAACGGCAGCGTCCCGGTGTCCGGGCTCAGTGGCCGCACCTCGCTCGGCACCTTGAACTGTGGTTCGAGCCAGCTGGCACCGGGCAGCACCGCCCGCTGCACGGTCACCACGACCGCGCAGCCGGGCTCGAACACCGCGCAGTTCAACTTCACGGTGTCGGGTCCGAACGGCACCCAGCAGAGCAAGGCCTGCCGGATCTACTACACCGGTACGCCCGCGGGCGCCGGCAAGCTGACGATCACCGGCAAGCCGTCGGTCAACGGCGTTGTGGTCGGGTCGAACTCGACCGCGTCCGTGCCGGCTGGCAGCGCGTCCACCATCAGGACGCAGGTGACCAACACCGGCACCGCGCCGATCGCCACCCTGCGGGGCACCTCGCAGAACGGTCAGGTCACCTGCGACGACGCGACGCTCGCCCCGGGCGCGAGCACCCAGTGCACGGTCCAGTTCAGCGCTCGTCCCGGCACCCAGAAGGTGCAGGCGACCTTCACGGGTAAGGACACCGCCGGGAACACCTCGACCGTCGGGTTCTCGCAGAACTACACCACCACCGGCGCGTGCACCTGCGATCCGGCCGCCTCGACCTCGGCCGGCTCGCCGATGTCCTCGGTCACCGGCGCGCGCACGCACTGATCGACATCAGCTGACGACAACCGGACATCACCGAGACCACTGCTGACAGATCACTGATCAGCCCAGCAGACCTTGGAAAGGTTTTCTCATGCATACCTGGGTAAAACGGTCCATCCAGGCCGGGTTGCTCGCAGGTGGCTTGACGCTTCTCGGCATGGGTGTGGCCCACGCCGAGGAGACCACCGAGCCCTCGCGAACAGGCGACCAGGCGACCGTCACGACCGCGGGCACCAGCCCGCAGACCACTATCACCTCGCTGGTGTCGGGACTCGTGCAGCCGCGGCAGGCGGCTTCGACCAGCACGACCTCGGCGTCCGCGTCGGCACCCGCCGCGTCGATGACCACGACCGGCACCGGTTCGACCAGCTCGACCACTTCGGCGGGCGGCGAATCGGTGACCCGACCGGCCTCGCCCGTGGCGGGAGTCCTCGCCCCGGTCAGCTCCGTGCTGACCGCGCAGTCCGGCTCGTCCGGCCCGGTGACCGCGGCTACCTCGGCGGATGCCGGAGGGGCCACGGAAAGCGGAGCCGCGAGCGGTGCCGGGACGTTGCCGGCGACGTCCCTTCCGACGCTGGTGACGGCCACGTCCACCGGCGATGCCGGCAGCTCGGCTGGTACGACGACCACCGGCCCGGCCACGTCGACCCCGGTGGACACCGGCGCCGGCACCGGGTGTTCGTGCTCCACCGGCGGCCCGGTACCTGCTCCGGCACCCGTTCCGGCGCCTGTGCCGGAGCCCGCTCCGGTGGACACCGGCAGTGACACCGGGTGTTCGTGCCGCCTGACCGTGGGCACCCCCACGGTCAACGGCACCAACGCCGGATCGCCGGACACCGCCGTACCGGTCGCCGTCAACCAGCCGGCAACCGTGGCCGTCCCGGTCACCAACACCGGCACCGGCACGGTCGGCAATGTCGGCGGCACCACCGCCAGTGGTGCGATGACCTGTGACAACAGCACGCTGGCCGCCGGTGAAAGCACCACCTGCACCGGAACGTTCACGCCGACCGCGAGCTCCACCGCGGCACCGGTCACGGTCACCGGCACCGCGGCGAACGGCGAGCAGGCCAGCACCACCGGCACCGCCTACTTCGCCCCTACCGGCAGTTCGGCACCTGTGCCGGCAACGGGCACCGGTGGTACCGCCACCGGCGGGATCGCGGGTGGCATCTTGCCGGGTCTGCCGGGTGGCGTCCTCGCGGGTTTGCCGGGTGTTTCGTCCGGCGGGACCACGGCGGGTGGGTCTACCGGTGGGACCGCTACGGGCGGGACCGCGGGTGGTACCGGTGATCCGGGCGGTGCCGTGGGTGGCATTTTGCCTGGTTTGCCTGCTCTGCCAGGTTTGCCGGGTGGCATCCTCGCGGGCCTGCCGGGTGTTTCTTCCGGCGGGACCACCGCGGGCGGTTCCACCGCCGGCGGGACCGCGGGCGGCACCGTCGACCCGAACACCGGCGGCACCACGGGCGGAACCCCCAGTGGCAGCACCCCCAGTGGCAGCGTCCCGGGTGAAACCCCGGGTGGCACCGCTACCGGTGGTGTCCCGTCCAGCGGCGGCACCGGCGGAACCGCCGACCCGGCCGGGCAGCCGGCCGGGCAGCCGGCCGGTGCGCAGACCGGTGGCTCCGTGCACGGCACCGCGAGTGCCGGCCACGGAGTGGTCGTCGCGGCCGGCTACCCGATGGGTGGCGATCTCGGCGGTCTCGTTTCCGAGGCGGGCGGTTTCGCCACCGGCGCCGGGGCGCACAGCGGTTCGGTGGAAGCGGCCCTCCACGGGGCCGCGGGCGAGCACGTCGATGCCGGGTTCCCGGTACCGGCCGGTGCGGTCGAGGCCGGTGGTGGCGGCACCGCCGATGATCACCAGCGCGCCGACGGCGGAATCGTCGGTGGCGGACTGGCGCTGCTGGCGATCGCACTCCTCATGGTGACGGCGGCAGCCGCGCGTCGTCGTCACCTCCACTAGGGGGAACGGTGTGGTGTGGCCCTGCCCCGGCCACACCACACCACCCTCCCCGTTCGACACCTGGAGTGGGCCATGACCCCGGCACCGTCCGGCCGTGTCCAGACGCGGCTCGCCCTGCTCGCGCTGTCCGGCCTGTCGTGGACGCTGCTCGCGGTCACGTTCCTGCCGGGCAACACCGGCTTCGCCGTGGCGAGCGTGTCCGTCCTGATCGTCGGCGCGGTCGGCTGGGAGACGCTCCAGCAGGCCGGTCGGCGACTGCGCTGGGACAAGGACTGGGCGACCCGGTCCGCCCTGCTCACCACGATCCTCGAAGCCGCGCTGGCCTACCTGGTGCTGCGCGCGCTGGACGCGGCCGGTGATTCCGCCGTCCGCTACGTCCTCTGTTTCGGCTCCACCTGGTTGCTGATCTGGCTGGTCGTCCGAGGGCTGACGCGGGTGAGCGCGGCGCGCCGACGCCACCTGGGCGCCGCGCTGCCGAGTTTCGCGCCACGTCACGCGTTCGGCGCGATCGGTGCGGCGGTGGTGATCGCGGTGGCGGTGGGGCTGGCACCCGTCCCCGCCACGGACCCGACGCCGTCGCCGGCCATGGAAGCCGCGGCGCCCGGCATGACGCACGCCGCGCCGACCACCCGGCCGGCGCCACCACTGGCCCCGCCGCCCCGGCCGGTCGTCGCGGTCAACAACCCCACGGTCCGGGTGACCCCGATCGCGGTGCGCATCCCGAAGCTCGGCGCCGGCTCGTCGCTGATCAAGCTCGGCCTCGACGCGAACCACCGCATGCAGACCCCGTCGGTGACCACCCCGATGCAGGCCGGCTGGTACGAGCCGGGACCGGCACCCGGCCAGACCGGGCCCGCGGTGATCGTCGGTCACGTCGACGGCGTGAGCGAGCCCGGCATCTTCTACCGGCTGCACGAACTCGCGCCGGGCGACCGCGTCGCCGTCGAGCGCGCGGACGGCTCCGTCCTCACCTTCGTGGTGCGCCGGACCATCCACGCGCCCAAGGATCACTTCCCCACCGGGGAGGTCTACGGCCGCACCGCCGGCCCGGAGCTGCGGCTGATCACCTGCGGCGGCTCCTTCGATCGGACCGCGCGCTCCTACCGTGACAACGTCATCGTTTTCGCTCAGCTCGAAGGAGGGATGCGCCAGCCGTGACCCCCCGGCGGCCGCACGCGCGAACGCCTTTTCCGATCTCGAATCAGTGTGGAATCGGGCAATGGGTCCGGGTGCGCTACCCACGACCTGCGGAAAACATTCTTCGGGTCATCCGATGATCGCGTTGGCCGATAGTGACGCGAATCATTCGCGGGCACCTTTTCGTGGTCTCGACATCTCTGCGAGCGGGTCCGGAAGCGCGTCGGCGAATACGCGAGCACCATTTTCGAGGGGCTGATTATGAACGTCGACGTGAAGGCGATCCGGCGGGGCGCGATGGCGATCGCCGCGTGGCGGCGGTGGGCGCGCTGGGGGCGTGCTCGACGGCGACACAGCAGACACAGCAACTCGCGCCGGTGGCCGGGGGAACGCAGGCCTCGGGGTCGCCCGCCGCCGGGGCCGGGCCGGGTGTGAAGCACCAGTCGGCGTCCACGTCGGTCTCGGTGCCACCAAGGCGCAGGTCACGGCTGCCTACCCGAACCTGGTGGAAGGCATCAACGGCTCGCACGCCCCGGTGCCCGGCAACGCCCGCGCGGACCAGTCGTGCAGCAACTGAAGCCCGTCCGTGGTGTGAAAAAGTGAAAAGTCCGTGAAGGCCTCCTTCACAGCGCTCAACGCTGTGAAGGAGGCCTTCACGGAACGACAGCGAGCGGTCAGGCGCCTACGACGGACTTGAGGGCCTCGGCGCGGGCGGTGTTCTCCCACGGCAGGTCCAGATCCGGACGGCCGAAGTGACCGTAGGCCGCGGTCGGGGCGTAGATCGGGCGCAGCAGGTCCAGATCACGGATGATCGCCGCCGGCCGCAGGTCGAACACCTCGCTGATCGCGGCCTGGATCTTCGACGGATCCACCGTCTCGGTCCCGAACGTCTCCACGAACAACCCCACCGGCGCCGCCTTCCCGATCGCGTACGCCACCTGCACCTCGGCACGCTGCGCCAGCCCCGCCGCCACCACGTTCTTCGCCACCCAGCGCATCGCGTACGCCGCCGAACGGTCCACCTTGGACGGGTCCTTACCCGAGAACGCGCCACCCCCGTGCCGCGCCATCCCACCGTAGGTGTCCACGATGATCTTCCGCCCGGTCAGCCCCGCGTCCCCCATCGGACCACCGATCACGAACCGGCCGGTCGGGTTGATCAGCAGGCGCGCGCCGGAGGTGTCGATCCCCAGGCTTTCGAGTTCCGGGCTGACGACGTGGTCCTTGACGTCGACGCCGAGCATGCGGTCGAGGTCGATGCCCTCCGCGTGCTGCGTCGACACGACCACGGTGTCCAGCCGCACCGGCTGGTCACCCGCGTACTCGATCGTCACCTGCGTCTTGCCGTCCGGGCGCAGGTAGGGCACTGTGCCCTCCTTGCGGACCGCGGTCAGGCGGCGTGACAGGCGGTGGGCCAGCGCGATCGGCAGCGGCATCAGCTCGGGCGTGTCCGAGCAGGCGTACCCGAACATCAGGCCCTGGTCACCCGCGCCCTGCCGGTTGATCTCGTCCTCGTCCGACTCCACCCGCGACTCGTACGCGGTGTCGACGCCCTGCGCGATGTCCGGCGACTGCGAGCCGATCGCGATGTTGACGCCGCAGGAGTTCCCGTCGAAGCCCTTGGCCGAGGAGTCGTATCCGACGTCGAGGATGACGTCCCGGACGATGGTCGGGATGTCGGCGTAGGCCTCGGTGGTCACCTCGCCCGCCACGTGCACCTGGCCGGTGGTGATCATGGTCTCGACCGCGACGCGGCTGCGCGGATCCTTCGACAGCAGACCGTCGAGGATCGAATCACTGATGGCGTCACAAATCTTGTCGGGGTGCCCCTCGGTCACCGACTCCGAGGTGAACAACCTGCTGCTGCCGGACATGACGGTCCTCGCTTCCGGTGTGAGTTTTGCTCGGCACCGCACAGTTTTGCGGGCCGGTAGTGGATTTCACGACCACGACGGACTGCGGCAGGCATCCCGGACGCGGAATGCCTGCCGCCAGTGGTGAATTCCGAGTAAAGTTTTTCCCCAGTCCCCAGTGACTTTCGGTTGAACTCGGTTTCACCGGAAAAGCCGGAAGGTGGTCAGCCTTCCTGGCGTGTCGACGTGTGGTCTTCGCCCGGCAGCCCGATCACGGTGTCCGCCGCGCTGTCCAAGATGGACACGATCCAGGAGAGCAGGTCCTGCTTCGTCGTGCTGGCGGCCTCGAGCCATCGTTGCTTCCGGTCGGCCGGCACGTTCATCTCGATGCTGAGGACGTCGCTGGCGTCCTCGTCGTTCGCCGCCCGCGCCGCCTTCCGGCTGGCCCGGACCCGGTTGCGCAGTTCGTTCCTCGACCAACCGAACTTCTCCGCCCGGTCGAGCCACTTCTCCTGCTGTTCCTCCGGCAGGCTGGCCAGCTCGGCGTGGTGCTGGAAGCTGAGCGCAGACCGGCGGCGGGCCACCGAATACCGGCGCGCCACCCAGGCGTAGTTGCGCAACGTCTGGTAATCCAGCGACGTCTTGGCGATCGCGTGCATGTAGCGATCGGGGTACTGCGCCTGGCCGTAGATCAACCAGTCGCCCAGCCACCACGTCGAGGACTCCGAGATCACGAAGATCTCGTGGCCGATCCGGCTCCACTCGTCGAGCGGGATCTGGGGCGGCAGGTTGAGACTGGTCCGCCTGGTCAGCATGCCGTCGGTGAACGGCCGGCCGGGCAGCCGTCCGGGCGACGAGGCGACCGGTGGCCGCTCGGCGCTCCGGGGGGCGGCGGCCGGTCCGCTGTGCCGCGGGATGCTGGCCTCTTTGCTCGTCATCATCACCATTCGTCTCCTAGACGTCATCGACGTGGACGACCTCGGCGTGGCAAACGCTTTCGCCGGGTTGCCCTGGCGCTCCTCATTGGGCATCACCTCTCTTCACGAACGGGTGAATTCCCTGGTGTCAGCACCCTACAGGCGAGTATGGCGTGACGCGCGGTTTCCGGGAATCCGCCGGATGGTGTTCGCCTGCCGTTTCGGAATGTTGTCCATACCAGTGAACGGGGCAGGTGACAGCGCCGGATGAACGGCGCGCCGGTGCGCGTCGTCCCATTTCCGGGGGTTTGACACAACAGTGTTGTGTATTGGAAAAGTGATACAGGGCACAGGTATCCGCCGGTGGAGGTGTGATCGCCCCGGGGGCCCGGTTCGCGGGCTAAACGAAGGTCATGCGCGGACGGCCCGATGCTTCCCGGCTCGCCGCGTGTGCGCGCGTCTGCCGGTATCGGTCGCGCACGAGTCCCGTGCCGCAACGGTCGTGTTCACAAGCGCCCCCAGGTGCCCCAGTGTTGCGGGCCTCGCGGGACCCACGTCCTGCCGGGGTGATCCGGGTGCGTGCCAAGGACGCATCGAGACGGATCACCTCGGTGACCAGGTGGATTCTGGCACCGTCGACGATGTTTGACAAGTTGGGAGATGATGTCTCTTCGTGGGCGTGGTAACGGGTACCGTGTCGCGCCCGGGCGCGACGGGCGTGACCTGGCGGAGTCTCGCCAGTGGCCGCGTCCCGCCGGCGGGACGCGGTGCCCCCGGCCTGTCGCGCGAGTGAATTCGCGGTGCGCGGGGAGCGCGAGCGGAAATCGTTCTCCGTCGGCTATCGGGGAAAGGTGCCGCTACGCGGTGTTCGCGCCATTGACGCCTTCGTGTCGCGCTGCCTAGGGTTTCCGATATCCACATCGCGACATTCTTATTCTCGCCTCGCGGTCGACGTAAATCGACGAAATGGACAATGTTATGAAAGGAATCGTTCTCGCCGGTGGGACCGGTTCGCGGTTGTACCCCCTGACGAAGGCGACGTCGAAGCAGCTTCTCGCGGTCTACGACAAGCCGATGGTCTATTACCCGCTTTCGGTGCTGATGCTCGCCGGTATCCGGGAGATCCTGATCATCTCGACCCCGGAGAGCGTTCCGCCGCTGCGCGCGCTGCTCGGCGACGGCTCCGAACTCGGCCTCGACATCAGCTACGCCGAGCAGGACCAGCCGCGCGGCATCGCCGAGGCGCTGCTGATCGGCGCCGACCACATCGACGGCCAGCCCTCCGCCCTGATCCTCGGCGACAACATCTTCCACGGCGCCGGGTTCCCCCGGATCCTGCGCGCCGCGCGGGAGCGGCTCGACGGCTGCACCCTCTTCGGCTACCCGGTCTCCGACCCCGAGCGGTACGGCATCGGCGAGACCGACGCGCGCGGTGCCCTGGTGTCGATCGAGGAGAAGCCGCTGCGGCCGCGTTCCGACAACGCGATCACCGGGCTCTACTTCTACGACTCGGACGCCGTGGAGATCGCCCGCGGTCTCGAACCGTCGGCGCGCGGCGAGCTGGAGATCACCGACGTCAACAAGGAGTACCTCAAGCAGGGCAGGGCGAACCTGTTCCGTCTCGGCCGCGGGTTCACCTGGCTCGACGCCGGTACCCACGACTCGCTGCTCGCGGCCAGCCAGTACGTCCAGGTGATCGAGCAGCGCCAAAGCGTGCGGGTCGCCTGCCTGGAGGAGATCGCGCTGCGCATGGGCTACATCGACGCCGAGCAGTGCCGGCGGACCGGCGAGGAGATGAAGAACTCCGAGTACGGCCGGTACCTCGTCCAACTCGCCGAGACGCTGGGCTAGGGAGAAACGCCGTGGCATACGCGGAGCTGACCCCGCGCGAGCTGCTCGCGCCAGGGTTCGCCGCGCCGGAGGTGACCGGGCGCGCCTGGCGGGTGCGCTGGGACCGCGCGCCGGGGATCGGGGCGGGGGAGCTGCCGGACGTCGTCGACTTCCACACCTCGGGTACCACCGGGCCGCGCCGGAAGTGGCGGCGTTACGGGCCCAGGATGTGGGACGAGGCGGGGATGCTCGCCGAACTGGTGGCACCGGGGCGGCCGGACGCGGCACTTTCGTTCGTGCCGCCGGCGCATCTGTTCGGCGCGCTGGCGACGGTGCTCGTCCCGGCCAGGCTCGGGGTGCCCGCGTGGTACCGCGACGGCTTCTTCGGGACCATGCCCGACGTCGGCGCCCGCCCGGTGGTGATGGCGACGCCGTGGATCTTCGAGCTGCTGCTGCGGCATCTGGACTGGGCACGCGGGCTCGACCACCTCACCGTGCTCTACAGCGGCGCCATGCTGCCCGCCACCGCGGGCGACCTGCTCCGCGAACTCGGCCCGGACCGGGTGCTGCTGGTCGAGGTCCTCGGCTCCACCGAAGCCGGCGGCGTCGCGACGCGCGCCTGGCGCGAGGGCGAACCCCCGGCCTGGCAGCTGTTTCCCGACGTCGAGTTCGCCGGCCCGGTGACGGTGGGCGCCGAAACGCCCCTCGCCGTCACGAGCCCGCGGCTGGCCTTCCGGCCCGGTGAACCGGTTCCGGGCTCCTGGGAGGCCGACGACCGCGTCGTTCCGCTCGGCGCGCGCTCGTTCCGGCACGCCGGCCGGGCCGGGCGGCTGGTCAAGGTGAACGGCCGCCGGATCAACCTCGACGCCGCCGAGTACACCCTGCGGGCCGTGCTCGACTGCGCCGATCTGGCCCTGCTGCCGGTCACCGACCCGAAGATCGGCGAGCACGTCGAACTGCTCGTCGCCCTCGCTCCCGGCACGGAGGTCGCCGACCTCGACCTCGCGGCCGCGTTCGCCCGGCTGGGCGTCCGGCCGCGCAGGCTGCACGTCGTGCCCCGGATCGACCGGTCCGCGCTGGGCAAGCTGCGCCACGTCCCCATCCCCACCACCCCAGACGAGGAGGTCACAGCGCGGTGACACCGATCGCCGAAACCCAAGGCCGGGAGCTGACCAGCTCGAAGTATCTGAGCGAGATCGTCTGGAGTGCCGACTGGGACACGAAGATCGACCCGTGCGACGAGGCCGACATCGCCAGGATGCGGGCGAGCGCGCGCACGATCGAAGAGCACCTCACCGCCGAGAAGCCGGTGTACGGGCTCACCCAGGGCTTCGGCCCGCTGGTGGTGTTCGAGGCCGAGTCCGAAATGGAGCAGGGCGCCTCGCTCATCTCCCACCTCGGGACCGGCCAGGGCGCGCCGCTCTCGCCCGACGTCTCGCGGCTCATCCTCTGGCTGCGCATCCAGAACATGCGGAAGGGCTACTCCGCCGTTTCGCCGCGGTTCTGGCAGATCCTCGCCGACCTGTGGAACCGGGGCTTCACCCCGGTGATCCCCCGGCACGGCACGGTCAGCGCCAGCGGTGACCTGCAGCCGCTCGCGCACGCCGCGCTGGCGTTCGCCGGGCAGGGCAGGGCGTGGCGCCGCGACACCGGTGGCCGGTGGTGCACGGTGCCCGCGCAGGAGGCGCTGGCCGCGCTGGGCCAGGAGCCGATCGACTGGCCGGTGCGGGAAGCGCTGTCGTTCGTCAACGGCACCGGGGCGAGCCTCGCGCAGGCGATCGTCAACCAGCAGTCGGCGTTGCGGCTGGCCCAGGCCGTCGCGATGCTGACCGGACGGCTGGCGACCCTGCTGGGTGCCAACCCGGAGCACTACGACGCCGGGCACGGCATCGCGCGTGGTCAGCTCGGCCAGCTCACCGCGGCCGAGTGGATCCGGGCCGAGCTGCCCGAGGGGCACAGCCGTGACCCGAAGCGCCCGTTGCAGGAGCCCTACAGCCTGCGGTGCGCGCCGCAGGTGCTCGGCGCGGTGCTCGACCAGCTCGACCACGTCGGCAACGTGCTGGCGCTGGAGGTCGACGGCTGCCAGGACAACCCGATCACCTTCGAGGGCAGGCTGCTGCACGGCGGCAACTTCCACGCGATGCCGGTCGGGCTCGCCTCCGACCAGACCGGGCTCGCCCTGCACATGGCCGTCTACCTCGCCGAACGTCAGCTCGGGCTGCTGCTTTCCCCGGCCACCAACGGGGATCTGCCGCCGATGCTGACCCCGCGCGCCGGGCGTGGCTGCGGCCTGGCCGGGGTGCACATCAGCGCGACGTCGTTCGTGTCGCGGATCCGGCAGCTGGTGTATCCGTCCTCGCTGACGACGCTGCCGACCAACGGCTGGAACCAGGACCACGTGCCGATGGCGCTCAACGGGGCCAATTCCGTGGCCGAGGCGCTGGAACTGGGCTGGCTGGTGATCGGCTCGCTCGCCCTCGGCGTCGCGCAGCTGGCCGTGCTGACCGGCGCGGTGCCCACGGCGGACGGGATCTGGGCCGAACTCGCCGAGATCTCCCCGCCGCTGGCCGAGGACCGGCCGATGGCGGGCGAGGTCCGGGCCGCGAGTGATCTCCTCAACCGTTACGCCACCGAGGCACTGGCCAACGGCGACGCCGGATGAGCCTACGGGTCAAGGGGATCTCGCTGCAGGTCGACGAGGTGACCGAAGAGGTCGCCGCGCACGACCTGCGGGCGATCCGGGAAGAGCTGTGCTGCACTGACGTCATCCTGATCGGGATGGACCTGCCCAAGCTGTTCACCGCCGCGCACAACGCGCTGATGGTGGGCCTGAACGTGTGGATCGAACCGCACCCGGTGGACATCAGCCGCCGCAAGGTGCTGCGCAACCTCGAAATCGCCGCGCTGGCCGCCGAGCAGCTGCGCCGCGGGTTCCCCGGCCGGGTCAACCTCGTCGTCGGCTGCGAGTTTTCGCTGCACCTGGCCGGGATGATCCCCGGCAGACCGGAGGCGATGCGGCTGCTGGTCACCATCCACCTGCGCCGTCGCTTCCGGAAACGGATCGACCGGAAGGTGAACCGGCTCCTTGGCAAGGCACTGGCCAGGGTCAAGCCGGTGTTCGGCGGTCCGGTCACCTACGCCGCCGCGTCGTGGGAGAACGTCGACTGGTCGGATTTCGACTACGCCGGGGTGAACCTGTACCGCACGGCGGCCAACTCCGCGCAGTTCGAGGAGAAGCTGCGGGAGCGGCTCGACCGGGCGGGGAAGCCGCTGCTCATCACGGAATTCGGCTGCGGTGCCTACGTCGGTGGCGCGCAACGCGGGCCGGGTTCGTTCAAAATCGTCAACTGGCTCTCGGTGCCGCCCAAGATTCGCAAGGGAAACATCCGCAGCGAACGGGTGCAGGCCGCGTATGTCGGCGACATGATCGACGTCTACGCGCGCAACGAAGTGCACGGTTGCTTCGTGTACACCTTCGCGCTCCGGGACTACCCGCACTTCGCCGATCCCTTGCGGGACTTGGACATGGCGTCGTTCAGCGTGGTGAAGATCGATCCGGACGACCTCGCCAAATGGGAGCCGAAGGCCGCGTTCCACGAGATCGCGCGCCGGTACGCGGGCCCGGAAGCCGTCCCGGAGGCCGTCACTGGGCGGCGGTCCGGCGACGGCGACCGCGCTAGCATCGAGTGATCACCATCGGCTGAGGACCAGCGCCGCCTATAGGGGAACCCATGGAAATTCACCAGTTTCAGAAGCAGGACCGGTTCCACATCCGGCAGAAGCAGAAGCTGACGATCACCCGGTACCACGTCTATGCCGACGACGGCCAGGGGCAGCCGGGTGACCTCGTCGCCTTCATCGAAGAGAAACGCGTCACCTTCAAGGAAAACGCGACCTTCTACACCGACGAGAGCAAGGAGACGGTGCTCGCGCGCTTCCGTGCGCACAAGACGGAGGAGCTGTCGAGCTCGTACCAGGTGCTGGGCGAGGACGAAGAGGAAGTGCTCGGCCTGTTCGGCAAGAAGTTCGGGAAGTCGTTCTACCGCTCGACATGGGTACTCGAACAGGAGGGCCGCGACCGGCTGACGGTCAGCGAGCGCAGCAAGGGCATGGCGGCGTTCCGCCGGATCTGGAAGCTGGTGCCGTGGCCGGGTGACGTCGAGGTCCCGTTCTTCTGGAAGTACCACTTCGACTTCACCCGCGGCGAGGAGACCGAGCGACAGGTGGTTGGCGCGCTGGAAAAGACGGCGCGGCTGTCGGACCACTACCTGCTCCGGCTGGAGGATGACCAGCTCGACCGGCGGCTGGCGCTGGCGCTGGCCGTCGGGCTGGATGCCTTGCAGTACAACTGATCGCGTTGTCCCGGCGAAAGCCGCCGCCCTGGCGCTGGGCGGCGGCTTTTTCGTGGGTTCGGTTGTGGCGTGAGTACGGGGCGCGTCAACGGGCGCGCGGGCACGCTTGCCCAACGGCGCAAGCGAACGCCCGATCGAGCGATCGATTCGCCCTGAGTGGCGGTTTGTGCCGGCCGGATTTTCGGTACAGGCTCGGTGACCACGGGTCAGGACGGAGGGGCGCGATGAGCAACGATGGCGAGAAGGACGGCAAGCACGACATCAGCGGAGACGGCGACACCGGTCGCCGAGGCAACGACGAGGACCATTCCACCAAGATCGATCCCAAGAAGTACGAGCAGGGAGACGGCGACCGGTGACGACCGGAATCGGTGAAGGTACCCGTGCCCTGGTCGCGGGGCTGAACGCGGTTGGGGTGCTGCCCACCGCCTACTGCGCGGCGTTCGAGGCCGTCGACCGGGCCGGCTTCGTCCCGGCCCGCGTCTGGTGCAGCGGCGACACCGGCCCCGGCTATCTCGCGGTCGATCGGGCCGGCGACCCGCAGGCGTGGGCGAAGGCGGTGTATGCGCCGGCGCGAACCGCCATCGTGACCCAGTTCGACGATGGCGCGGTGACCTGGCCGGAAGTCGGTGATCGCCCCACCTCCTCGGCGTCGGCGCCGACCGCGGTGGCCGGGATGTTGCGTGTCCTGGGGCCGGAACCTGGCGAGCGTATCTGCGAAGTCGGCACCGGTACCGGCTACAACGCGGCCTTGCTGGCCGAGATCGTCGGAGGTACCGGCGCGGTCACCACCGTCGAGGTCGATCCGGTGGTGGCGAGCGCGGCACGTGAGCGGTTGGCCGCGACCGGGTACGACACCGAACGAGGCGGCGGCCTGGCCAACGTGACGACCTGGACCGGAGACGGTGCGACCGTGGAGGCCCCGGCGGGACAACTGTGGGATCGGGTGATCGCGACCGTGGGCGTGCCGCTGGGGCGTATCCCGTATACGTGGGTCGAGCACACTCGGCCCGGCGGGGTCGTCGTCGCACCGGTCTATGCCGACTTCACCGCTGATCCGCTGGTGCGCCTGGTGGTCGGCACCGACGGGATCGCGCGTGGCCACGCCGACGCGAAACTGACCGTTGCCTTCATGCAGTTGCGAGCCGAGCGTTCGGCCAGGGCGGCGATGAACGAGATTCGGTGGGACGATCCCGCCGCGGCGGTGCGGCACACGACCATGGATCCGTGGGATCCGCTGCATGATCGGGACTGGTGCTGGGCGGTGGCGGTCGCGATGCCGTCGTGCCGGTGGCACAGTTACCCGGCCGGCCGGCGCAGCCCGCGGCGGCTGATTCTGCTCGCCGACCCGGTCTCCGGGGCATGGGCCAGCGTCCACCCCGACGTCGACGGGGAGCTGACGGTGCGGCAGGCGGGGCCGCGCCGGCTGGCGGACGAGGTCCTCGCGGCGATTACCTGGTTCGCCCGGCGAGGCGCGCCACCGCTGGAGACCTGGCTGTGGGAGGTCGGGCCGGATCACCAGTCCGTGACGTTGCCTGACACGCCGACGTAGCCGGCCTCGCCCAGTCCGTGAATGCCACATTGAGGGACTCTGAGTCCCTCAATGTGGCATTCACGGAACGTCGGGGGGCTCAGGGGGTGCGGTGTTTGGCCGCCAGTTGTTCCAGGTGGGCGACCAGGTCGTTCGGGCCGGGCAGGGCGGCGATTTCCTCGCGTAGTGCGGTGCCCCGGGTGCGGAAGGCGGGGTCGGTCAGCAGCTTCGACAGTGCGTCGCGGACCGCGGGGCCGGACGCGACGTCGGAGTGGACGGTCAGGCCGGTGCCCTGTGCGGCGAGTTTGCGGGCCAGCAGCGGCGCGTCGAAGTCGTACGGGAGCACCAGCTGCGGGACGCCGTGGCGGGAGAACGTCGCCAGCGTCCCGAATCCGCCGTGGTGGATCGCGGCGGTGCAGGTGGCCGCCAGTGCGTCCAGGGGTACGTAGGACACCACCCTGGCGTTGTCCGGGATCGTGCCGAGCGCGTCGCGCTCGGAGTCCGCCACCGTCGCCACGACCTCGATATCCATTGTGGACAGAGCAGTGAGGATGTCCGCGACGTTCACGGTGTAGCCCGAGTACTCCGTCGCCGACGTGCCCAGGGTGAGCGCGACGCGGGGTCGTTCAGGACGGCGGGTGACCCATGACGGGACGACGGCGGCGCCGCCGTAGGGGACGAAGCGGGTGGCGATCGCCTCCCGCGAGACGGCGAGGCTGGGCGGCAGCTGGTCGAGGGTGAAGTGCCCGGCCCGCAGGTGGTCCGCGTACGGAAGTCCGTGGCGTGCGGCGGTTTCGGTGAGCCAGCGGGTCAGGTGATCCTCGGGAACGTGCTCGCGGATCCATTCGTGCGTAATGCCGAGGAAGTCCGTGCCGAACAGCACCCGGCCGTGTGCCGCGCCGCAGGCGTGCGCCGCGAGCGCGCCGCTGTAGGTGAACGGCTCCCACAGCACCAGATCCGGCCGCCACGCGCGGGCGAACTCGACCGCGCCGTCGAGCAGTGGTTCGTTGTCCTCGCCGAACGCGTAGGTCACCATCATCTCGAACGCCTCGGCGCGTTCCTCGGTCCAGTCGGCCCGGTCCGGGTCGAACTCCGCGAGGTCGTACGGCTTCGGCAGGCCGCGCCGCAGCGCGTCCAGCGCTTCCTGCGCCTCCGGGGTTTCGTCCTCGGGGTCCGGTTCCGGATCGTGGCCGAGCGGGACGGCGGTGAGCCCGGCGCGGGTGATCGCGTCGGTGAACCCCGGCGTGCTCGCCACCCGGACCTCGTGCCCGGCCGTGCGCAGCGCCCAGGCGATCGGCGCCAGCGCGTAGAAGTGGGTCAGCTGGGGCAGCACGCAGCACAGGACCTTCACGGCCGGCCTCCGCGGTGTTTCGTGGTCAGTTCTTCGAGGCGCGCGACGACGTCGTTGGGGCTCGGCATCGCGGCGATCCCGGTCGCCAGCCCGGCCGCCGCCGTCCGGATTCCTTCGTCGACGAGCAGCTTTTCGACGCTCCAGCGGATCCGGCGGCCGCTCGCCTGCGCCGGGGCGACGGTGAGCCCGGCACCCAGCCCGGCCAGTGCGCGGCCCAGCAGCGGCGAGTCGAAGTCGTGCGGCAGCGTCAGCTGCGGGACGCCGTGGCGGGCGAAGGTCAGCATGGTGCCGAACCCGCCGTGGTGGATGGCCGCCGAGCAGGTCGGGGCGAGCGCGTCGAGCGGGACGAAGGGCACCGCGCGGACGTTATCCGGCAGTTCGGGGAGCGGGCCGGCGAGCGTCGCCACCACCTCGATGTCCATTGTGGACAACGCGGTGAGCAGATCGGGGACCCGCACGGTGTAGCCGCCGTACTCCACGGTCGCCGAGGTGCCGAGGGTGAGTGCCACCCGGGGCCGCGACGGGGTTTCGCGCAGCCAGGCGGGCACCTCGGCCGGGCCGCCGTAGGGCACGTACCGCGCCGGGACGTACTCGATCTCCGGGGACGTCAGCCGCAGCGGCGCGGGCAGCTGGTCGACGGTGAAGTGCCCGTTGCGCAGGTGTTCCGCGTAAGGGACGCCGTGGTCGGCGGCGGTGTCGGCCAGCCAGCGGGCGAGCCGGTCGTCCGGGACGTGCGCGTGGATCCATTCGTGCGTGACGCCGAGGAAGTCGGTGCCGAACAGCACCCGCCCGTGCGCGGCGCCGCACGCGCCCGCGGCGATCGCGCCGGCGTAGGTGAACGGCTCCCACAGCACCAGGTCCGGCTGCCACGAGCGGGCGAGCGCGACCAGGTCCGCGAGGATCGGCGCGTTGAACTCGCCGAAGGCGTAGGTGACCATCGCGTCGAACGCCTCGGCGTGCCCCTCGGTCCAGCCGTCCGGGCCGGGCAGGGTTTCCGCGAGGTCGTAG
Source organism: Amycolatopsis samaneae (assembly GCF_039541975.1). Taxonomy (NCBI): domain Bacteria; kingdom Bacillati; phylum Actinomycetota; class Actinomycetes; order Pseudonocardiales; family Pseudonocardiaceae; genus Amycolatopsis; species Amycolatopsis samaneae. Next base: position 215,954 of record NZ_BAABHG010000009.1, on the reverse strand, counting down.
GGCGCGGGCAGCCCGGCCGGGGCTTCCTCGTCGATCTCCTCCTCGTCCCCGGCGTCGGCGGGCCCGACCGGGACGGCGGTGAGCCCGGCGTCGGTCACCGCCTCGGCGAACTCGGGCGACGTCGCGTACCGGACCTCGTGCCCGGCGGTGCGCAGGGCCCAGGCGAGTGGGACGGTCGCGTAGAAGTGCGTCAGCTGTGGCAAAGCGCAGAACAGGACCTTCATGACCGGCCCCCACGGTGCTTGTCGGTGAGCGCTTCGAGCTCGCCGACGAGCTGGTTGGGGGTGGGCAGTGCGTGCATCTCGTCGCGCAGCCGTGCGGCGCCCTCGCGGAACGAAGGTTCTTCCAGCAGCCGCACGACGTTCTCGCGGATCGTGCCGGCGTCGATCCGGGTGTCGTGCATGTTCAGCCCGGCCCCGGTGGCGGAGAAGCGGCGCGCGATCAGCGGCTCGTCGAAGTGGTACGGCAGGGTCAGCTGGGGGACGCCGTGCAGGGCGAACGTGGACAGCGTGCCGACGCCGGCGTGGTTGATCGCGACCGAGCACGTCGAGGCGAGCGCGTGCAGCGGGATGTAGGGCATCAGCAGCGCGTTCTCCGGGATGTTCCGGAGCTTCTCCTGCTCGTCCTCCGGCACGGTGGCGTACAGCTCGACGTCCAGATCGGACAGTGCGTCCAGCACGTCCTGGATGTCGATGGTGTACCCGGCGAAGTGCCCGGTCGCGGTCAGGCCCATGGTGAGCGCGACGCGTGGCTTCTCCGGCTCGACCTCCAGCCACCACGGCGCGATCGCGACGCCGCCGTAGGGCACGTTCCGCATGTGCAGGTAGTTCAGGTCGGCTTCGCACTGGAGACTCGCCGGCATCGGGTCGATGGTGAAGTCGCCGGTGATCAGGTCCTCGGTGAACTCGAACCCGTACTTGCGGCCGTAACCCGCGAACCACTTCGCCAGCGGGTCTTCGGCCTGGCCGAAGCCACGGAAGATCTCGCGGGCCCGGCCGTAGACGTCGGCGCCGAACATCATGCGCGCGTGGGCGGCGCCGCACGCCTTGGCCGCGATGGCGCCCGCGTAGGTGAACGGTTCCCAGATCACCAGGTCCGGCTGCCAGGACCGGGCGAAGGAAACGAGCCCGCCGATCATCGAGAAGATCTCGTAGCGACAGCGTTCGACGTCGTCGGTGTAGCCGGTGAGCATGCTTTCCCAGTCCGCGTGCTCCGGGTCCTCGACGGCGTCGTACGGCGGGTGCAGGCCTTCGCGGGCCTCTTCGAGCATGTCCTCGGTGACCTGCATGGCGACCAGCAGCCGCCGCGGGTCGACCTGCCGTCCCACCGGCACCGCGGTGAGCCCGGCCTGCGTCACCTCCTCGACGAAGTCGGGCTGGGTGGCGACGACGACCTCATGCCCGGCCGTGCGCAGGGCCCAGGCCAGCGGCACCATCGGCTGGAACATGCTGCCCTGGTTGGCGGTGGTGAACAGGATGCGCATGGTGTTCTCCTCAGCGGGCGGTGAACTCTTCGAGTTCGGTGACGAGGTCGTTGGGGGCGGGCAGGGCGTGGATCTCCTTGCGCAGCGCGGCGGCGCGGTCGCGGAAACCCGGTTCCGTCAGCAGCCGCAGCACGTGCTCCCGGACGGCGGTGGGGGTGGCCCGGTCGCCGGGGAGGGTGAGCGAACCGCCCTGCGCGGCGGCGCGGGCGGCGAGCTCGGGTTCGTCGAAGGTCCACGGCACGGTCAGCTGCGGGACTCCATGGCGGGCGACGGTCAGGAAGGTGCCGGGTCCGGCGTGGTCGATGACGACGTCGCAGGTGGGGGCCAGTGCGTCCAAGGGCACGAAGGGGACGACACGGGCGTTGTCCGGGATCGGGCCGAGCGCGGCGGAATCCGCCACCGTCGCCACCACTTCGACGTCCAATGTGGACAGTTCGGCGAGAATTTCCGCCACGCTGACGGTATATCCGGCGAACTGCTCGGTGGCCGAGGTGCCGAGGGTGAGGCCGATCCGGGGCCGGTCCGGGCGTCGGCGAAGCCAGTCCGGGACCGAGGCCGGACCACCGTAGGGGACGTACCGCATCGAGCGGTAGTCCAGGTTGGCGTCCAGGCGCAGCGACGCGGGTAGCGCGTCGAGCGTGAGCTCCCCGGTGACCAGGTCCTCGCCGAACTCGAACCCGTACTTGCGGCCGTAGGCGCCGAGCCAGTCCGCGAGGGGATCGGGCCCGGGTCCGAGTGCGCGGAACCGTTGGCGGGTCACGCCGAAGACATCGAGGCTCCACAGGAACCGGGCGTGCGCGGCGCCGCAGGCCTTCGCCGCGATCGCTCCGGCGTAGGTGGTGGCCTCCCAGATCACCAGGTCCGGCTGCCAGGCGCGGGCGAACTCGACGAGCCCCGGTACGAGCGCGAAGTTGTTCAGCTTGTGCCCGTGCTCGATCATCCGCTCGTACCCGGCACACAGCTCGGCGCGGTCCTCGACCGGCCGGACCGCGGCGTCGTACGGCGAGGGCAGGCCCGCGCGGTCGGCCTCGGCCTCGGCCGGGTCGAGCGACAGCAGCCGCCGCCAGGTGTTCGTGCGTTCCCGCCCGGCCGGGACCGCGGTGAGCCCGGCGGCGGTGACGGTGTCCGCGAACAGCGGCTGCGCCGCCACCCGCACCTCGTGCCCGGCGGTGCGCAGCGCCCAGGCCAGCGGCACCATCGGCTGGAAGACCGTCGGCTCGGGGTAGGTGGTGAACAGGACACGCATGGGTTTCACCGGCATTTCTCGACGAGGGCGGGGATTTCCCCGGCGACGTCGTTGGGCGAGGGCAGCCCGCGCAGCTCGTCGCGCAGGTCCCCGGCGCGGGCGGCGAACGACGGCTCGGCCAGCAGCCGTTCGACGCCTTCGCGGATCCGGACGCCGGTCGCCTGGTCGCCGCGCACGGTGAGCGAGCCGCCGTGGGCGGCGGCGCGGCGGGCAAGCTCGGGTTCGTCGAAGTCCCACGGCACGGTCAGCTGGGGGACGCCGTGGCGGGCGACGGTCAGGAAGGTGCCGGGTCCGGCGTGGTCGATGACGACGTCGCAGGTGGGGGCTAGTGCGTCCAGGGGCACGAAGGGGACGACGCGGGCGTTGTCCGGGATCGGGCCCAGCGCGGCGGGATCGGCGACCGTCGCCACCACCTCGACGTCCAATGTGGACAGTTCGGCGAGGGTGTCGGCCACGTTCACCACGTAGCCGCCGAACTGCTCGGTCGCCGTCGTGCCGAGGGTGAGGCCGATCCGGGGCCGGTCGGAGCGTCGGCGAAGCCAGTCCGGCGTCGAGGCCGGGCCGCCGTAGGGCACGTACTGCATCGGCCGGTAGTCGAGATCCTCGGCGCGCAGACCCATCGACGGCGGCACCTGGTCGATGCTGAACTGCCCGGTGGTCATGTCCTCGGTGAACTCGAACCCGTACTTGCGGCCGTAGCTCCCCAGCCACGCGGCGACCGGATCGTCGGCCGCGCCGTACGCGTCGCGCACGTGCCGGAAGATCTCCCGTGTCGCGCCGAAAACGTCGATGCTCCAGAGCAGCCGCGCGTGTGCCGCGCCGCACGCCTTCGCCGCGATCGGGCCCGCGTAGGTCAGCGGTTCCCAGATCACCAGATCCGGTTCCCACGACCGGGCGAAGGAGGCGAGCCCGCCGATCAGCGGGAAGTTCTCCAGCTTGTGCCCCTCGTCGACGGCGACGCGATGGCCCTCGCGCAGGTCCTCCCAGTCGGGGTTCGCCGGATCCTCCACCACGCGCCACGGGCTGGGCAGCCCCGCCCGCGCCCGCTCCAGCAGCTCCGGGTCGAGGCTCTCCATCCGCCAGATGGTCGCGTCGCGCCCGACCGGGACGGCGGTGAGCCCGGCCTGGGTGACGACCTCGGCGAACGCGGGCTGGCAGGCGACGCGCACCTCGTGTCCGGCGGTGCGCAGCGCCCAGGCCAGCGGGACCATCGAACAGAAGATGGTCCGCTCGGCGATGACGGTGAACAGGATCCGCATCAGCGCGTCCGGAACTTCCGGGTCAGCTCCTCCAGCTGACCGGCGACATCGTTGGGCGAGGGCTGGACGAGCATCTCGTCCCGCAACGCGATCGCCCGCTCCCGGAACACCGGCTCCTTCAGCAGCCGGACGACGCCGTCGGCCACGTCCTTCCCGGTCGCGTGGTCGCCGCGGATCATCAGCGCCGATCCCTGCGCGGTGGCGCGCCGGGCCAGCTCGGGTTCGTCGAGGTCCCACGGCAGCGTCAGCTGCGGGACGCCGTGCAGCGCGACCGCGAGGTAGGTGCCCGCGCCCGCGTGGTTGATCACCACGTCGCAGGTCGGGGCCAGCGCGTGCAGCGGGGCGTAGGGCACGATCCGGGCGTTGCGGGGCACCTCGGTCAGCCGGGCGCGGACGTTGTCGGCGACGGTGGCGATCACCTCGATGTCGAGCTCGCCCAGCGCGGTCAGCACGTCCTGGACGTCCACGGTGTAGCCGTCGAACCGGATGGCCGCGGTGCTGCCGAGGGTCAGCGCGACGCGCGGGCGCGCGGGCGGCGCCCACAGCCAGTGCGGCACCGAGGCCGGGCCGCCGTAGGGGACGTGCCGCATCGGCAGGTAGTCGATGTCGTCGGCGGCCATGGTCAGCGAGCCGGGGAACTGGTCGACGCTGAACTGGCCGGTGACCATGTCCTCGCCGAACTCGAAGCCGTACCGCTCGCAGTAGCCCTCGTACCAGTCGGCGAACGGGTCGTAGCGCTCGTCTTCGGGCTGCTCCGCCATGAGCCGCCGGTAGTGGGAGCGGGTGACGCCGAACGCGTCGAGCCGGCCGAGCAGGCGGCCGTGCGCGGCGCCGCAGGCCTTGGCCGCGATGGCGCCGGCGTAGGTCGAGGGCTCCCACAGGATCAGGTCCGGTTCCCAGGACCGCGCGAACTCGACCAGCGCGGCGATCATCGGGAAGTTCTCCGGCTTGTGGTCGGTCCACACCGCGCCCGCGTAGGCGGGCAGCATCTTCGCCCAGTCGGCGCGCTCGGGGAACTCGGCGACGTCGTAGGGCTCGGGCATCCCGGATTCGAGCTTGAGCAGTTCCAGCGCGTCCTCGTCGGAGACGCCCTCGAACTCGGCGGCCAGTTCCGAGTTGTGCTCCAGTGCGCCCATCACGGCGTTGAGCCGTCGGTACATGTCGACGTCGCGGCCGACCGGGACGGCGGTCAGCCCGGCCTGCGTGATGGTGTCGGCGAACATCGGGGCCGCGGCGAAGCGGACCTCGTGCCCGGCCGTACGCAGCGCCCAGGCCAGCGGGGCCATCGGCATGAACGTCGTCGGCTCGGGGGTGTCGGTGAACAGAACGCGCATGGTGGGTGTCTCCTGGGCGGGATCAGCGGGTGCGGTGCCGGGCGGTGAGCTCTTCCAGCCGCGGCACCAGGTCGTTCGGGCTGGGCGCGGAGTGGATTTCGCCGCGCAGCGCGACGGCGCGGCGGCGGAACTCGGGCTCGACGAGCAGCCGCCGGACGGCTTCACGGACGGTTTCGCCGGTCGCCTCCGTGGTGTGCAGCGCGAGCCCGGCGCCGTGCTCGGCCAGCTTGCGGCCGAGGATCGGCTGGTCGAAGTGGTAGTGCACGGCCAGCTGCGGTACCGGATAACGCGAGGTCGTCAGCAGCGTCGCCGCGCCCGCGTGGTGCACGATCGCCGAGCAGGTGGGCACCAGCGCGTGCCACGGCACGTAGGACACGACGCGGACGTTGTCCGGCAGCGTCCCGAGTTTCTCCTGTTCGGCCTCGGCCACGGTCGCCACGACCTCGATGTCCAATGTGGACAGCTCGGTGAGGACTTCGCGCAGCGGGACGGTGTAGCCGGTGAAGATCTCGGTCGCGGTCAGGCCGAGGGTGAGGCCGACGCGCGGCCGCTCCGCCGGGCGCTTCAGCCAGTCCGGCAGCACGGCGGGGCCGCCGTAGGGGACGTACTGGGTGCGCACGTAGTCGAGGTCCGCGTGGTCCTGGAGGCTCGCCGGGAACTGGTCGATGGTGAAGTGCCCGGTGGTCATGTCCTCGGTGAAGGCGAAGCCGTACTTGCGGCCGTACGCGCCGAGCCAGTCGGCGAGCGGATCCGCGCCGTCCGCCGGGCGGGCACGGCGGAAGCGTTCGCGGGTCAGGCCGAACACGTCGACGCTGAACAGCATCCGCGCGTGTGCCGCCCCGCACGCCTTGGCCGCCACCGGCCCGGCGAGGCAGAACGGTTCCCACACCACGAGGTCCGGCTGCCAGGCGCGGGCGAACTCGACCAGTCCGGCGAGCATCGGCACGTTGTCCGGGCGGTGGATCGACGCGACGGCGTGTTCCTGTGCCTCGCGCAGCTCGTCCCAGCTCGGTTCCTTGTCCGTCTCCAGGATGTCCCACGGCGACGGGAGCCCGGCGCGGGACTGTTCCAGCAGCTCGGGTTCGGTGCCGCGCCACTTGTCGACGTCGCGTCCGACCGGAACGGCGGTCAGCCCGGCCTGCGTGATCACGTCGGCGAACCCGGGCTGGCTGGCCACCCGCACCTCGTGGCCCGCGGTGCGCAGCGCCCACGCCATCGGCGCGAGGTACAGGAACGTGCTCTTCTCCGGGTTGACCGCGAACAGGACGCGCATGGGGTTTTCCTTTTTTCAGCGGGTGCGGTGCTTGCGGGTGCGGGCCTCGATCTCGGGCACCAGGTCGTTCGGGCTGGGCAGTGCGCGGATCTCCTCCTGTAGCCGCCGGGCCGCGGTGGTGTACCCGGGCTCGTTCAGCAGGCGCAGAACGCCCTCGCGGACGTTCGCGCCGGTGGCCTGCGTCGGGTCGAGATTGATGCCCGCGCCGAGCCCGGACAGGCGGTGGCCGAGCGTCGGTTCGTCGAAGTGGAACGGCAGGGTCAGCTGCGGGACGCCGAACGGGGCGAACGCGGTGAGCGTGCCGAACCCGGCGTGCGTGATCGCGGCGGTGCAGGTCGGCGCGAGCGCGTGCAGGGCGACGTAGGAGACGAGCCGCGCGTTGTCGGGGACGCGGGTCAGCTTGGCCTGTTCGGCCTCCGCGACCGTGGCGACCAGCTCGATGTCGAGGTCGGCCAGCGAGTCCAGGATGTCCTGGACGTTGACGGTGTATCCGGAGAAGTAGCCGGTCGCGCTCAGCCCCATGGTGAGCGCGACGCGCGGACGCTCCGGCGGCAGTTGCAGCCAGCGCGGGACGACGGCGGCGCCGCCGTAGGGGATGTAGGGCGTGCGCAGGTAGTCCAGGCCCGGCGACTCGGTCTGCAGGCTCGCCGGGATCTGGTCGATGGTGAACTGCCCGACCGCCATGTCCTCGGTGAATTCCGCGCCGTACTTGCGCGCGTACCCGCCGAGCCAGTCGGCCAGCGGATCGGTCCGACCGTCCTTTTCGGACATCAGCTTCAGGAAGTGCTTACGCGCGAAGGCATAGACGTCGACGCCGTAGAGCAGGCGGGCGTGCGCGGCGCCGCAGGCCTTGGCCGCGATCGGGCCCGCCGGGGTGAACGGCTCCCACACCACGAGATCCGGTTCCCAGTCGCGGACGAACTCGACGAGCTTGTTCATGATCGCGAACGTCTCGAACCGCGCGCCCTCGGCGACCTCGGTGAAGGCGCGGTGGGCGCGGTCCCAGTCGGTCGAGTCCGGCTCGTCCAGCACGGCGTAGGGATCGGGCAGGCCGCGGCGGGCCTCCTCCAGCGCGGCGCCGTCCATGCCCATCGCCACCAGCATCCGGTCGATGCCGAGGTCGCGGCCGACCGGGACGGCGGTGAGCCCGGCCTGGGTGATCTCCTCGGCGAACGCGGGCTGGCTGGCCACCCGGACGTCGTGCCCCGCGGTGCGCAGGGCCCAGGCCATCGGCACCATGCTGTTGAACACGGTCGTGCCGGGGCTGACGGTGAACAGGACGCGCACGTCTTCCTCCTTCTGCCTGCTCAGCTGTGCTTGCGGGCGAGTTCTTCGAGCCGCCCGGTGAGTTCGTTCGGTGTGGGCATGGCGTGGATCTCCGCGCGCAGGGCCTCCGCCCGTGTCGCGAAGCCGGGTTCGGACAGCAGCCGTGACACCGCGTTCGCGACCACCTCGCCGGTGGCCTCGTCGGCGCGGACGCTCAGCGCGGCGCCCTGCTCCTCGGCGCGCCGGGCGAACACCGGGCCGTCGAAGTCCCACGGCGCGCACAGCTGGGGCACCGCGTGCCGCGCGGTGGTCAGGAAGGTGCCGAATCCGCCGTGGGAGACGACGGCCGAGCAGGTCGCGGCCAGCGCTTCCAGCGGGGCGTACGGCACGATCCGGACGCCGTCGGGGATCCGCGCCAGCTTCGCCTTTTCGGTGTCCGGCAGGGTCGCGACGACCTCGATGTCCAGCGCGGCCAGGTGATCCAGCACGTCCTGGACGGCGACCGAGTAGCCCGCTTCGTGGTCGGTGAGGCTGATGCCCATGCTGAGCGCGACGCGGGGCTTCTCCGGTGGCCGCCAGAGCCAGTTCGGGACCGACGCCGGGCCGCCGTGCGGAAGGTACTGCAACGGCACGGTTTCCAGCTCCGTCGGCAGCCGCAGCGACGCCGGGAGCTGGTCGACGGTGAACTGCCCGGTGACGAGGTCTTCGGTGAACTCGCCGCCGTGTTTGCGCGCGTACGCGCCGAGCCAGTCGCCCAGCGGGTCGGGAGTCCCGGCCGTCCGCGTCCGCAGGAAGTGCTCGCGGGTGACGCCGAAGACGTCGGTGCTCCATAACAGCCGGGCGTGCGCGGCCCCGGAGGCCAGCGCCGCGATCGGGGCCGCGAGGCAGAGCGGTTCCCACAGCACGAGGTCCGGCTCCCAGGCACGGGCGAACTCGACGAGCCCGCCGATCATCGGGAAACACGCGGGCTTGTGCCAGTAGTGCAGGATCGCCGCGTACGACTCGGCGAGGTACTCCGGCGTCGCCTTCTCCGGGAACTCCGCGACCTCGTAGGGAATCGGCAGCCCGTAGGCGGGCCGCCACGCGGTGCCCCGGTAGTCGGGGTGGCGCGGCATCAGGTCCCACAGGTCGACGTCCCGCCCGGTGGGTACCGCGGTGAGCCCGGCCTGCGTGACGATCGGCGCGAACTTCGGCTGGCACGCCACGCGCACCTCGTGCCCGGCGGTGCGCAGCGCCCAGGCCAGCGGCACCATCGGCAGGAAGTGCGCCTTCTCCGGGTTGGCGGCGAACAGGACCTTCATGACGCTCAGCTCACCTCGGCGACGGCGCGGCGCCCGGCGACCCTGGCGGCCAGCCGGTCGGCGACCTCGTTGGGCGTGGGCATGGCGAGGATCTCGTCCCGCAGCCGGTGCGCGCTCTCGGTGAACTTGGCCTCGGTGAGCACGCGCAGCAGCCGGTTGCGCAGCACTCCCCGGGCCGAGGCCTGGTGGACGTGCAGCGCGAGCCCGGCGCCCTGCGCGGCGACGCGCTTGGCGAGCGCGGGCCCGTCGGCGTTCCACGGCACGATGATCTGCGGTTTCCCCTGCAACGCCGTGGTGGCGAGGGTGCCGTACCCGGCGTGGTGGATCACCGCGGTACAGGTCGGCACGAGCGCCTGCAGTGGCACGTAGGACACCATCCGCACGTTGTCCGGTACCGTGCCGAGCTTTTCCTGCACGCGCTCCGGGATCGTCGCCACCAGCTCCATGTCCACATCGGACAGTTCTTGGAAGAGATCGGCGAGGTCGACCATGTCCCCGCTGGACTCGGCGATGCTGATGCCCATGGTGAACGCGACCCTCGGCTTCTCCGGCGGCGTGCGCAGCCAGTCCGGGAGCACCGCGGGGCCGCCGTAGGGCACGTACCGCATCGGCACGTACTCCAGGTTCGCCTCCACGCGCAGCGACGGTGGCAGCAGCGAGATGGTGAACTCGCCGGTGATCAGCCGTTCGCTCCACTCGACGCCGTACTTGCGCGCGGCGGGAGCCAGCCACTCCTTCAGCGGATCCTCGGCGCCGTCCGGGCACAGCCGGGTGAAGTGGTCGCGGGTGACGCCGAAGGTGTCGAGGCTGAACAGCAGCCGCGCGTGCGCCGCGCCCACGGCCTCGGCGGCGATCGCGCCCGCGTAGGTCGAGGGCTCCCAGATCACCAGGTCCGGCTGCCAGGCCCTGGCGAACTCGACGAGGCTCGGGATCATCGGGACGTTGCTCATCTTGTGCCACTTGGTGACGTGCAGCCGGTAGCCATCGCGCAGGTACTCGTAGGTGACGTCCTCGGGCCGCCAGTCGGTGGTGTCGTACGGCACCGGCAGGCCGTTCAGCCCGACACTGAACCAGTTGGTGTCGCGGGTCATCAGCTGCCACAGGTCCCGGTCCGGCCCGATCGGGACGGCGGTGAGCCCGGCCTGGGTGACGACGTCGGCGAACTTCGGCTGGCAGGCGACGCGGACCTCGTGCCCGGCGGTGCGCAGCGCCCAGGCCAGCGGCGCCATGGCGAGGAAGTGGGTCTTCTCCGGGTAGGTGGTGAGCAGGACGCGCATGGCCTCATCCCTCGGTTCGGTGGTGTTCGACGAGGTCGGCGAGCCGGGCGGCGACCTCGTTCGGTGCGGGCATGGCGAGGAACTCCTCGCGCAGGTCGGCGGCGCCCTTGGCGAACGCGGGCTCGGCCAGCAGCCGGGTCAGCGCGTCACGGATGCCTTCGGTGGTGGCCTCGGTGGCGTGGACGCAGATCCCCGCCTCCTGTGCCGCGAGCCGGTTTCCGAGCGTCGGCTGGTCGACGTCCCAGGGCAGGGTCAGCTGCGGGATCCCGCGCAGCGCCGTCGAAGCGAGCGTGCCGACGCCCGCGTGGTGCACGGCGACCGTGCACGTCGTCAGCAACGCGGTGAGCGGCACGAACGGGACCAGCCGGGTTCCGTCCGGGACGCGCTTGAGCTGCTTCTGCGCCTCCGGGCTGACGGTGGCGACGAGTTCGGCCTCCAGGCCGTCGACCGCGTCGAGGACGTCCTGGAGGTCCACCGGGTAGCCGCCGGTCCGGTCGTGCGCGGTCAGGCCCATGGTGAGCGCGATCCGCGGTTTCGCGGGCGGCTCGGCGAGCCAGTCCGGGACGACCGCCGCGCCGCCGTAGTTCACGTACCGCATCGGGACGTGCTCCAGCCGGGCCCGGTGCCGCAGCGACGCGGGGAGCTGGTCGACGGTGAACTGCCCGGTGACCATGTCCTCGCTGAACTCGCCGCCGTACTTGCGCGCGTACGCGCCGAGCCACTCGCCGAGCGGGTCCGGCCCGCCCGCCGGCCGCAGCCGCAGGAAGTGGTCGCGGGTCAGGCCGAAGACGTCCTCGCCGATCAGGATCCGGCCGTGTGCCGCGCCGCACGCCTTGGCCGCGATCGCGCCCGCGTACGTCGTCGGCTCCCACAGCACCAGGTCCGGCTGCCACCAGCGCGCGAAGTCGACGAGGTCGCCGATCAGCGGGACGTTGCTGGTCTTGTGCCACCGCACGGCGATGTCGCGGTAGCCGCGCACCAGGTGTTCCCAGTCCGGTGTGGACAGTGCGGCCGTGTCGTAGGGCGCGGGCCAGCCGGTCTCGACGCCGAGGATGTTCACGGGACCGGTGCGGCGCATCAGGTCCCACAGGTCGCGGTCGTTCCCGACCGGGACGGCGGTGAGCCCCGCCCCGGTCACCGCCCCGGCGAGCTTGGGCTGCACCGCCACCCGGACGTCGTGCCCGGCGGTGCGCAGCGCCCACGCGAGCGGGACCATCATCAGGAAGTGGGTCCGCTCGGCGTAGGTGGTCAGCAGGACGCGCATCTCACCGCGCCCGGTGCTTCATGACGAGCTCTTCGATGCGCGGCACGGCCTGGTTCGGCGTGGGCAGCCCCATGATCTCGTCCCGCAGTTCCACGGCGCGGTCCTTGAAGACCTGTTCGGTGAGCAGCCGGTCGATGGCCGCGCGGAAGCTCTCGCCGGTGACCTCGGAGACGTGGATGGACAGCCCGGCGCCCTGCTTCTCCAGCATCTTCCCCAGCGTCGGCTGGTCGTAGTGGTACGGCAGGGCCAGCTGCGGGACCGGGTGCCGGGCGGTGGTGCCCATGGTCGCCGCGCCCGCGTGGTGCACGACCACCGAGCAGGTCGGGGCCAGCGCGTGCATCGGGGCGAAGGCGACGATCCGCGCGTTGTCCGGCGTCTTGCCCAGCAGGTGCTGCTGTGATTCGGCGACCGTCGCGACCACCTCGACGTCGAGATCGGCGACCGACTCCAGCAGGGTGGACAGCGGCACGTTGTAGCCGCGGTAGACCTCGACCGCGCTGTTGCCCATGGTGATCGCGATGCGCGGCTTCTCCGGCGGCGTCTGGAGCCACTTCGGGACCACGGACGCGCCGTTGTAGGCGATGTACTGGGTGCGGACGTACTCCAGGTCGGCCTCGTCCTGCCAGCTCAGCGGGAACTGGTCGAGGGTGAAGTCCCCGGTGAACATGTCCTCGGTGAAGTCGAAGCCGTACTTGCGGGCGTAGGCGCCCATCCACTCGGCCAGGGGATCGCGGCGCTGGTCGGCGGGCTGTTCGTCGCGCAGTTTCACGAACTGCTGACGGACCTTGCCGAAGACGTCGACGCCGAACAGCAGCCGCGCGTGGGCCGCGCCGGACGCCTTGGCCGCGATCGCGCCGGCGAAGCTCAGCGGGTCCCAGACGATGAGGTCGGGCTCCCAGTACCGGGCGAACTCGACCAGCCCGGAGATGATCGGGAAGTTCCCGTACTTGTGCCATTCGATGCCCTCGTTGGCCATCGACGCGACCATGTGCTCCCAGGTCGCCTTCTCCGGCTGCTCGTAGACGTCGTACGGCGCCGGGATGCCCGCGCGCTCCGCCTCGACGCCGCGGGTGCGGGCGGCGACCTTGTGCATGTCGCGGCTGTGCCCGACCGGGACCGCGGTGAGCCCGGCCTGCAGCACCTCGTCGACGAACTCGGGCTGGCTGGCGAACCGGACCTCGTGCCCGGCCGTCCGCAGCGCCCAGGCGATGGTGAACATGTACTTGTAGACGGTGCGGGGCGGGTTGGAACAGAACAGGATGCGCATGTTTCCTCCGGGTCAGCGGTGCCGGGCGACGAGGTCTTCGAGCGCCGGGACGACGTCGTTGGGCGAGGGCGTGGCGGCCATTCGCGCGGCCAGTTCCCGTGCCCGCGCGGCGAACGACGGCTCTGCCAGCAGCCGCAGCACGCCCGCGCGGACGGCCTTGCCGGACACCTGATCGCCGGTCAGGGTCAGCGCGGAGCCGTGCACCGTGGCGCGCCGGGCCAGCTCGGGTTCGTCGAACTCCCACGGCACGGCCAGCTGGGGCACGCCGTAGCGGGCCGTGGTCAGGTAGGTGCCGGGCCCGGCGTGGTTGATCACCGCGGCGCAGGTCGGCGCGAGCGCGTGCAGCGGCACGTACGGCACGATCCTGGCGTTGGCGGGAACCTCCGGGACCTTGGCGGCCTCGGCGTCCGGCAGCGTCGCGACGATCTCGGCGTCCACATCGGACAGTGCGGCGAGGATGTCCGGCACGCTCACCGTGTAGCCGCCGAAGTGCTCGGTCGCGGTGGTACCGAGGGTGAGCCCGATTCGCGGTTTCTCCGACGGCCGCTTGAGCCAGTCCGGGACGGTCGCCGCGCCGCCGTAGGGGACGTACTGCACGGGCAGCGTCGGCAGGTTCGTCTCCAGCCGGATCGGCTCCGGCACCGGGTCGACGGTGAACTGCCCGGTGACCAGGTCCTCGCTGAACTCGAAGCCGTACTTGCGGCCGTAGCCCGCGATCCACTCGGCGAGCGGGTCGGGCCCGTCGCCGAGCGCGAGGAAGCGTTCGCGGGCGGCACCGAAGACGTCGATGCTCCACAGCAGCCGTCCGTGCGCCGCGCCGCAGGCCTTCGCCGCGATCGCCCCGGCGTACGTCGTCGGCTCCCAGATCACCAGGTCGGGCTGCCAGGAGCGGGCGAACTCGACCAGCCCGGTGACCAGCGGGAAGTTGTTCTGCTTGTGCCACAGCGTGAGGATTTCCCGGTAGCCGTCGGCCATTTCCGCCCGCGTGATGCCCTCGGCGCCGGGCACCGCCGTGTCGTACGGCGAGGGCAGCCCGACGCGTTCGGCCTCGGCCAGGTCGGGGTAGGCCTCGGTGAGCCGCCGCCAGTTGCCGACGCCCGGGCGCCCGACCGGCACGGCGGTGAGCCCGGCGCCGGTGACGATGTCCTCGAAGCCGGGCTGGGTCGCCAGCCGCACCTCGTGCCCGGCGGTGCGCAGCGCCCACGCCAGCGTGACCATCGGCTGGAAGATGGTCTTCTCCGGATAGGTGGTGAGCAGGACGCGCATGGGTCTCTTTTCCTTAGCGGGCGCGGTATTTGGCAGTACGGTCTTCCAGTTCGGGCACGATCTCGTTGGGCGAGGGCAGTGCGTCCATTTCGGACCGAAGGGATGCCGCGCCGGTGCCGAAGGCCGGGTCGTCGAGCAGCCGCCGCACGCTCGCGCCGATCGTTTCGACGGTCGGCTCGCGCAGGTCGATCCCGGCGCCCGCGCGGGCGATCCCGGCGGCGAACATCGGTTCGTCCAGGTGATGCGGGACGCACAGCTGCGGGACGCCCGCCCGCGCGAAGGTCGCGAACGTGCCCAGCCCGGCGTGGTGCACGGCCGCCGCGCAGGTCGGCGCCAGCGCGTGCAGCGGGACGTAGGACACCAGCCGGACGTTGTCCGGCACCGAGCCGAGCTTCTCCTGTTCGGCGGGCGCGACCGTGGCCACCACCTCGACGTCCATTTCGGACAGTGCGCCGAGGACGTCGGACAGCGGCAGGTGGTAGCCGTGGAAGATCTCGGTGGCGGACAGGCCCATGGTGAACGCGATCCGGGGACGTTCGCTCGGCCGCTTCAGCCAGTCCGGCACCTCCGCCGGGCCGCCGTAGGGCACGTACCGGAAGCGCAGGTAGGGCAGTTCGGCCTCGATCTGGAGCCCGGCGGGGATGTGGTCGAGGGTGAAGTCCCCGGTGACCATGTCCTCGCCGAACTCGAAGCCGTACTTGCGACCGTAGGAGGAAAACCACTCCTCGTACGGGTCCGGTTCGGTGTCCTGGAGCCGCAGGTAGTGGTCGCGGACGCCGCCGAACAGGTCGACGCTCCACAGCATCCGCGCGTGTGCCGCGCCGCACGCGCGCGCGGCGATCGCGCCCGCCTGGCTCAGCGGTTCCCAGATCACCAGGTCCGGCCGCCACGCCTGGGCGAACTCGACGAGCCCGGCGATGATCGGGAAGTTGCTCACCCGGTGCCAGCCGCGCACCGCCTCGGTCAGGCCCGGCCGCAGGTAGTCCAGGTTCTGCTTCGACGGATCGTCGAAGGCGTCATACGGCGGCATGATCCCGGCGCGCATGGACTCGGTCCCGCCCGCCATGGCCTCGGTGATCCGCCAGAAGTCCCGGTCCGGCCCGACCGGCACCGCGGTCAGCCCGGCCTGGGTGACGATGGGCGCGAACTTCGGCGGGCAGGCCACGCGCACCTCGTGCCCGGCGGTGCGCAGCGCCCAGGCCAGCGGGACGAGGTGGTAGAAGAACGTCTTCTCCGGAAAGGTGGTCAGCAGGACGCGCACCGGGTCACCGTCCCTTCCGGTGCTCGGCGACGCGGGCCTCGATCTCCGGCACGATCGCGTTGGGCGAGGGCAGGCCGAGGATTTCGTCGCGCAGGTCCACCGCACAGTCCTTAAAGGACTGTTCGGTCAGCAGGCGTTCGACGCTCTCGCGGATCCGCGCGCCGGTGGCCCGGTGCGTCGGGATTTCCAGCCCGGCGCCGTGTTCGGCCAGCTTGCGGCCGAGGAACGGCTGGTCGTAGTGGTGGTGCAGGGCCAGCTGCGGCACCGGGTGCCGCGAGGTGGTGGCCATGGTCGCCGCGCCCGCGTGGTGCACGACCACCGAACAGGTCGGGGCCAGCGCGTGCCACGGCACGTACGAAACGATCCGGGTGTTGTCCGGGATTCGGGTCAGCTCCGCCTGAGCCTTCTTCGCGACCGTCGCGACCAGCTCGATGTCGAGGCCGGCCAGTGCGTCGAGGGCCTCCTGGACGCCGACGGTGTAGCCGTTGAAGTGCTCGGTCGCGGTCAGGCCCAGCGTCATCGCGACGCGCGGGCGCTCCGGCGGTTTCGACAGCCAGTCCGGCACCACGGCCGGGCCGCCGTAGGGGATGTACTGCGTCCGCAGCGTGTCCAGCCCGGTGTCCGGCTGGAAGCTGGCCGGGAACTGGTCGATGGTGAACTGCCCGGTGGTCATGTCCTCGGTGAACTCCGCGCCGTACATCCGCGCGTACCGGCCGAGCCAGCCGCCGAGGTGATCGGCGCGGCCGGGCTCCTCGGCCATCCGCCGCCGGTACTGCTCGCGGGCCGCGCCGAAGACGTCGACGCCGAACAGGAGCCGCGCGTGTGCCGCGCCGCAGGCCTTCGCCGCGATCGGCCCGGCGTAGCAGAACGGCTCCCAGACGATCAGGTCCGGCTGCCAGGCCCTGGCGAACTCGACCAGCCCGCCGACCATCGGGTGATTGGTCAGCCAGTGCCAGCCGCGTACCGCGTCGGCCATGCCCGGTTCGAGATAGTCCCAGGTGGCGCGCTCGTCGTCGTCGAAAACGTCGTAGGGCGCGGGCAGCCCGGCCCGGCCCTCCTCCCGGCCGTCGACGTCGCTGAGCCGGAGGTTGCGGCTGTGCCCGACCGGCACCGCGGTGAGCCCGGACTGCGTGATCACGTCCGTCAGCGCGGGCTGGCTCGCGAAGCGGACTTCGTGGCCGGCCGTGCGCAGCGCCCACGCCATCGGCGCCAGGTACAGGAAGACGCTCTTCTGCGGCGTGGTGGCGAACAGGACACGCATGGTGTTCCCTTCCTCCTCAGCGGGTGCGGTGCTTGGCGGTCAGCGCTTCGAGCGTCCCGACGAGCTCGTTCGGCGTGGGCATGGCGAAGATCTCGTCGCGCAGCGCCACCGCTCTGTCCTTGAAGGACTGTTCGGTGAGCAGCCGCGCGACGGCGTCGCGGACGTTCTCCCCGGTCGCGTCCCCGGTGTGGATCTCCAGCCCGGCCCCGTGCCCGGCGAGCCTGCGGCCGAGGTAGGGCTGGTCGAAGTGGTAGTGCAGCGCCAGCTGCGGCACCGGGTGCCGGGCGGTGGTGGCCAGCGTCGCCGCGCCCGCGTGGTGCACCACCGCGGCGCAGGTCGGGGCGAGCGCGTGCCACGGCACGTACGGCACGAGCCGGACGTTCCCCGGCATCGGCGGCAGCGTCCGCTGCACGTCCTCGGCCACCGTCGCCACGAGTTCGATGTCCAATTCGGACAGTCCTAACAGGATGTCCGAGAGCGGGACGTTGTATCCGCCGAAGACCTCGGTGGCGGTGAGGCCGAGGGTCATCGCGACCCGGGGGCGTTCCGCCGGCCGCTTCAGCCAGTCCGGCACCACGGCCGCGCCGCCGTAGGGCACGAACTGCACACGCTCGGTGTCGAGCCCGGTGTCCATGCTCAGCGACGCGGGCAGCTGGTCGATGGTGAAGTGCCCGGTGGCCAGGTCTTCCCCGTTCTCGAAGCCGTACTTGCGCGCGTAGCCGCCGAGCCAGTCGGCCAGCGGGTCCGCCTGCTCGGCGGGCGCCTGCCGGGCCCGTGCGCGCAGGTAGTCGACCCGGGTGGCGCCGAAGACGTCGATGCCGAACAGCAGGCGTCCGTGCGCCGCGCCGCACGCGCGGGCGGCGATCGCCCCGGCGTAACAGAGCGGTTCCCACAGCACGAGGTCCGGCTGCCAGAACCGCGCGTAGCCGACGAGTTCGGTGATCATCGGGAAGTTCGTCAGCCGGTGCCACCCGGTGACCGCGGCGGTCATCCCGTCGCGCAGGTAGTCCCAGGACGCCGTGCCCGGCGCGTCGAACAGGTCGTAGGGCGCGGCCACCCCGGCCCGCAGCGCGGCACGCTCCGCGGGCCGGTTCTCCGACAGCCGCCACGGATCCCGGTCCGGCCCGACCCCGACCGCGGTGAGCCCGGCCTGGGTCACCGCGCCGGTGAAGCGCGGCGGGCACGCCACGTGCACCTCGTGGCCCGCGGTGCGCAGCGCCCAGGCGACCGGGACCAGGTAGTTGAAGATGCTCTTCTCGGCGGGCAGGGCCAGCAGGATCCGCACGGCCGTTCCCTCAGACGCCCGCGGCGGCGGCTTCGCGGGCCATCGCCGCCGCGAGGTTTTCCAGGCCCTGCTCCAGCGAGACGCGGGGCGCCCAGCCGGTGGCGGCCTGGAACGCCGACGGGTCGAGCACGAAGTCGAGCAGGTCCGTGGGCATCGAGTGGTCGGCGGGCTTGACCGACACCACCGGCACCGGGTCCTTCCCGGTCTGCGCGGCGACCACCTTCGCGATGCCGCCGAACAGGTCGGCGATGCTGGTCGCCTGCCCGGTGCCGACCAGCCACGGCCGTCCCTCGACGGCGTCCGGCCGGTCGAGCGCGGCCACGAAGGCGCGGGCGACGTCGTCCACACACACCAGATCCCGCTTGACGGTCCCGTCGTGCCACATGGTCAGCGGCTCGCCGGCGAACGCGCGGCGCGTCATCGCCGAGACGACACCGCGGTCGAGCGCGGTGGAGTCGGAGCCCTGCGTGTAGAGCGTGGCCAGCCGCAGCGACGCGCCGCGCAGCAGGCCCGCCTCGGTGGCGTCGCGGATCGCGTGCTCAGCGTCCAGTTTTTGCCGGTCGTAGGTGGTGATCGGCTTGTCCTGTTCGGTGCCGTCGATCCGGCCGGAGATGGAGTGCCCGGCCTGCGACATCGACCCGGCCAGCAGGACCACCGGCGGCGTCGCCGGCCGCTGGTCCTTCACGGCCGCGACGAGGTCGTGCACCAGCCCGAGGTTGACGCGCTCGGCGACCGGGTCGTCCGAGGACACCCGCCAGGTGCTGGCCCCGGCGATGTGCGCCACCAGGTGGATCACCACGTCGGCGCCTTCCACGGCGTCGGCGACGGCGCCGTCGGTCGTCAGGTCGGTGGTGCGGACCTCGATCTCGGCCGCTGCCCCGGCCGGGACCGTGGTCGCCCGGCGCCCGGCCAGGCGCAGGCGGACCGGCCGGGCGGCCAGCTCACGGGTGATGGCGCTGCCCAGCAGCCCGGACGAGCCGAGCACCGTGATCAGCGGTCGCGACGGTGTGCTCACGGCTTCTCCTCCATTTTCGGGTCGGTGGTCGTCCAGGCGCCTGAAAAGTGCGAACCCGTACCACGGTGAATTTCCGTAAAGGCTATTTCGGGACCGGCCGGAACACCTCGGCCGCCGAGCTTCCCGAAGTCTAGGACAGCGGGGCCGTCGTTTCCCGGGAATCGTGTGAAACTCGCGCGCGCGGTCATTTCCGGGCGCTTTCCGCGGTGGCTTCGCGGTGTTCGTCCCAGCGCTTCTCGCCGATCGCCACCGGGAGGTTGTCGATGTCCCGCAGGTCCTCGGTGCTCAGCCGCAGCCCGGCCGCGCCCGCGTTCTCCTCCAGCCACCGCACCCGCCGCGTGCCGGGGATCGGCACCACGTTGTCGCCGTGCGTGGTGACCCAGGCGATCGCCACCTGCGCCGGGGTCGCGCCGTGCCGGGCGGCGACCCGGCGGATCCCGTCGACGATGTGCTGGTTGTGCGCGAGGGCCTCGGCCTCGAAGCGAGGGTCGCGCCGCCGCGAGTCGCCTGCGACGAGCTCGTCCCCGGCGATCCGGCCGGACAGGTAGCCGCGGCCGATCGGGCAGCAGGCGAGGAACCCGACGTCGTTCTTCCACGTCCACGGCAGGATTTCCGCGAGATTTCGCCGCTCCCACACGGAAAGCTCGTACTGCACGGCGGTGATCGGGAAGAGGGCGTGGATGCGTTCCAGCTCCTCCGCGGTGGCGTGCGAGATGCCGAGCCCGAGCACCTTGCCCTCGGTGACGAGTTCGCCCAGCGCGCCCCAGGTCTCCTCCAGCGGCACGGCCGGATCGACCCGGTGCAGCTGGTAGAGGCCGATCGCCTCGACGCCGAGCCGCCGCAGCGAGCCCTCGCAGGCCTCGCGGAGGTATTCGGGGCGCCCGTTGCGTTCCAGCGTGCCGTCCGGGCGCAGCAGCAGCCCGACCTTCGTGGCGATCGTGGTCTCTTCGCGGACCGGCGCGAGCGCCTCGCCGAGCAGTTGTTCGTTCGTGTAGGGGCCGTAGACGTCGGCCGTGTCGAACACGCTGACGCCGAGCTCGACCGCGCGCCGGAGCGTTCGCGCCGATTCTTCGTGGTCCTGCGCGGTACGGGCCGGGCCGTATCCGTAGGACATCGAACTGCAGCCGAGCCCGATCTCGCCGACGGAAAGATTCTCGGCGAGCCTGGTGTGCCGCATATTCACCTCCGAGTGCCGAAATGGAGCGTTCATGGCGCTTCCGATCGCGGGGCGAAATGCGATTCGGCCGGGGGAGTCCCGGTGCCGGAAAGGAATTCGTTCGCCAGCACCGGATCGGCACCGGCGACGAACGCGACCGCCTGTTCGGTGCTGACGTCGATCGCCCGGTAGTAGCGGTCGCCCGCCGCGGTCGGGATCCCGACCGTCATCCGGTTGCCCATGCGCTGGAAGATGGTCTGCCGCAGCCGCCAGCCGATCACCGCGCCGGTGCGCAGCACGGTCGTGGACCGGCCCGCCGCCCCGTGGCGCGTCACGAGGTACGGGCCGACCAGTGCGTGGCCGAGCGTCCGGTAGGCCACCCAGGCCAGTGCCCAGGTCAGCGGTAACAGGAACAGCGGCACCGGCCACCACGACATCGGCACGACGTCGGTCAGGCCGAACCAGAGGAGCAGTCCCGCGGTGGCGGCCGGGCCGTAGGCGGCCCACAGCAGCCGCCGCCGGAACGCCCCTGCCGGATGCCGCAGCAGCGGCGCCTCCAGGGGCCGGTACTCGTCCGGGAAGACGTGGGTCGCCGCGTGCAGGGCGTCGCGGTAGGGCGCGCGCGGCAGGATGTGCGCCGACTCGTTGAGCGACGCGTTGAGCCCGGTCGTGATCACCTTGGTCTCGGTGAGCTTCATCCACCGCCACAGCAGGGGTTCGTGCAGGTGCACGCCCCGGATGCGGCGGTCCTCCCGGTGCACGGTCTTGGTGGTGAACAGGCCCTGCCGGGTGCGCAGCTCGGTGCCGTCCTCGCCGCTGGTCGTGCGGACCAGCTCGAAGTTCCAGTGCTTCGCGGCGAACTCCAGCGCGAGGGAGAAGTAGCCGAGGACGAAGGTGATCCCGATCGCGGCGCCGACCGTCCGCCACACGCCAAGGTTCGCCCAGTGGATCAGCCCGGCGATGACGTCGATGAGGTCCACGGCGAAGGTCTGCAGCAGGAAGTACTGCGAGATGAGGAAAAGGACGCCGGCGAGGATCGCCCAGAAGTGGAAGATGTTGTACCAGAACCAGATCCAGCGCAGCCGGGCGATGACGGTCTCGCGTTCCTCCGGCGCGTCCGCGTCGCGGGGGATCAGCTCGCGCCGCAGCTGCGCGGCCATGTCCTTCGACAGCGCGTCGAGCTTGAACGCGGCCTTGAAGTGCTTGCCCTCGCCCGATCCGATGTGGACGACCCGCAGCTTGACGATCCGGTGCCGCAGTTTGGCGCTGCTGCTGACGCTGCGGATGCGGTCGCGCCGGACGTGCCGTTCCTCGCGGATCAGCAGGCCGGTGCGGCGCTCCACGCGTTCCGGCGTGACGCGGTAGCGGGTGAACATCCAGCGCCACAGGTCCCGCAGGGTGTACACCGCGCTGATGGTGCTGACCACCAGCAGCGGCCAGATCGGGCCCGAGTCGTAGAGGAAGTAGCTGGTGAGGCTGGTGGCCAGCGAGATCGTGAACTTGACCGCGTTGACGTAGAAGAGCTTGATGTCCAGGCTCAGCCAGGGGAGCTCGTCCTCCAGCTCCCGCAGGGGAGGCATCCGCTCCATCGCGTCGGCGGCCACCGGGTTCACGTCGCGTCCCCTGGTGTGGCCTGCGCGATCTCGTTGAGCCGCTTGACCGCCGCTTCGGCGACCGGGGTGTCCAGCCCCTCGATCTTCACGTGCCCCTCGTGCGAGGCGGTGGTGACCTTGATGGTCGAGAGGTTGAGCAGCTGCTCGATCGGGCCCTGGACGGTGTCGATGCTCTGGATCCGGGAGATCGGGACGATCCGCCATTCCCGGGTGATCCAGCCGCTGAGCGAGTAGACCGCTTCGTCGGTGGTTTCCCAACGGTGCACCAAATATCGGTACGTCGGCATGAACAGCAGGTTGACGCCGAAGATCCCGCCGATGCCCCAGATGAATGGGTCGAGCCAGGTCCGGATCTCGGCGAAGATGATGTGCAGCGTGACGAGCGCGCCGACCACGCCGATGGCCCAGCACAGGGCGTTGAGGGTGCGCCAGAGGATGAAGCGGCGGGCGAGCCGGTGCCGCGGCGGCCGGACGGCGAGCGGTTCCGCGGGGACCGGGATCACGGGCGTGGAGGAGTCCATCGGCTATCGGTCCGATCTGTGAGGAGAACCGGGTCTCACCGGCGGGACCCGGTGTGCGGGAAGGGGTACCCGCACACCGGTGCGCCCGGGTCGGGCCCTTGTCAGGCCTTGGTGTCCGCCTCGGCCGCGGGGGTCTCCCCGGCGGCCGGGGCCGCGGTGGCGGCGGGGGCTTCGGCGGGTGCCGCGTCCTCCTCGGCCACGACCTTCACGATGTAGGCGGCCAGGTCGCGGAACTCCTCGCCCTCGGTGAAGTCCTCGAACTTCTCCAGCAGCTTCCGGTCGGTGGTGTTTTCGACCTCCAGCAGCACCTGAACCACGGAAAACGAGTCGAGATCGCGCAGACTCTCCGGTTCGGGCATATCGGGCTGCTCGGCACAGATCATCCGGGCGATCTCCCGGACCATTTCCTCGACGTCGTCGACATTCGTGAGGTCGACTTTCGTGGCGTTGTCTGACATGTCAATTCAGCCCTTCTGCTTATTCGTCGCCGATGGCCGCACCGCGGTGTTACCCGCGATCGGGAGTGCGGCCGGGCACCGTGCGCGAAACCTCGCGCGGATTCGGGGTTTCCGCTGGCCGGGGCGCGCCAGCAGGCGAACCCGCTCCGGGGAGCGGGCGCGGCGTGCTCCGGGTGAAAGCCCCCAGGTAGGCAGCCGGAACCCGGCCGAGGTTAGCCAGCGTGCGGGTCCCTGGTCAACAACGCCGGGGGCGGCGATGTCTCGCCGGCGGGACGCGCGAGACGGCGGCGGGTATTGCTCCGCGATTCATTGTCGGCAGGGCTGTGCCAGCCGAGCGGAAGTGTGCTTCGATGACTCCGGCGGCGCGAAAGGCGAAAGCGAATAGCCACCGCGCCGAATAGTCCACGAGTTGCATCGTCCCGGAAGTCAACCGGGAACTCGCATGCGTCGTACGAGCCCTGTCCGGTCGTGCCACGGCCGATCCCCTGGAGGTGACCCGCCCTGATGGCTCAATATGTCTGGGGTTATTTGCCGGAGTACGAGAAAGAACGGGACGACATTCTCGACGCCGTCGACACGGTCTTCCGTTCCGGCAAGCTGGTGCTCGGCCCGAGCGTCAAGGCGTTCGAGCAGGAGTTCGCCGCCTACCACGGCGTCGAGCACTGCGTCGGCGTCGACAACGGGACGAACGCCATCGTGCTGGGCCTGCGTGCCCTCGGCGTCGGCGCCGGTGACGAGGTGATCACGGTGTCCAACACCGCGGCGCCGACCGTGCTGGCGATCGACCAGATCGGCGCCGTGCCGGTGTTCGTCGATGTCCACCCCGAGACGTACCTGATGAACGTCGAGCAGGTCGAAGCGGCGATCACCGAGCGCACACGCTGCCTGCTGCCCGTGCACCTGTACGGCCAGTGCGTCGACATGGCTCCGCTGGAGGAGATCGCGGCCAAGCACGGCCTGCCGATCCTGGAGGACTGCGCGCAGGCACACGGCGCCCGCCACTACGGGCGGATCGCCGGTTCGATGGGCAAGGCCGCGTCCTTTTCCTTCTATCCCACCAAGGTGCTCGGCGCCTACGGTGACGGTGGCGCGACGATCACCTCGGACGACGAGACCGAGGCGAACCTGCGGCGGCTGCGCTACTACGGCATGGAGAAGGTCTACTACGTCGTCTCCACGCCGGGCTACAACAGCAGGCTCGACGAGGTGCAGGCGGAGATCCTGCGCCGCAAGCTGACCCGGCTCGACGACTACATCGCCCGTCGCCGGGTGATCGCCGAGCGTTACGCCGAGGCCTTCGAGGGCACGGACCTCATCACGCCGGCGCTGGCACCGGGCAACGACCACGTCTACTACGTCTACGTGGTGCGGCACCAGGTGCGCGACCGGGTGATCGAGGCGCTCAAGCCCGAGGGCATCGAGCTGAACATCAGCTACCCGTGGCCGGTGCACACGCAGTCGGGCTTCGCGAAGCTCGGCTACCGCGAGGGTTCGCTGCCGGTGACCGAGGCGGCGGCGCACGAGATCTTCTCGCTGCCGATGTACGCGTCACTGTCCGATGTGGACCAGGAACGCATCGTCGAGAAGGTGCAGAACGTGCTGGCGAAGCTCTGACCGCCGCGCGGTCGGACGTCTGAGGCGAGACAGGAGAGCACGAGCATGAAGCGACTCGCGGTGCGGCACCGGGAACTGAGCCCCGTGCCCGAAGCAGGCGGCGGCAGCCTGATGTCCATGGTGGAGTTCCACGACTGGTGGGCCGAGCGGACGCGGGCGGGACACTTCGTCGTCGACCGCGTCCCGTTCGCCGAACTCGGCGACTGGGACTTCGAGCCGAGCACCGGGAATCTCGGGCACAAGAGCGGGCGCTTCTTCACCATCGAAGGCCTGCAGGTGCGTGAGGGCGGCGTCCCGACGTGGTCCCAGCCCATCATCAACCAGCCCGAGATCGGCATCCTCGGCATCGTCGTCAAGGAGTTCGACGGCGTGCTGCACTGCCTGATGCAGGCGAAGATGGAGCCGGGCAACGTCAACACGCTCCAGCTGTCGCCGACGGTGCAGGCCACGCGCAGCAACTACATGCAGGTGCACCGGGGCAGCTCGACGCGCTACCTGGAGTACTTCGTCGGCAGCGGCCGCGGCCAGGTGCTGGTGGACGTGCTCCAGTCGGAGCAGGGCGCGTGGTTCTGGCGCAAGCGCAACCGCAACATGGTCGTGCTGGTCACCGGGGACGTCCCGCTGCACGAGGACTACTGCTGGCTGAGCCTGGCGCAGATCGGCGAGCTCTCGCACCGGGACAACCTGGTGAACATGGACGCCAGGACCGTGCTCTCCTGTATCCCCTTCGCGCTCCCGGACGAGGCGGGCGCGACCGGGGAGGACTTCCGCGACGCGCTCGCCAGGTCCTACCGGCACACCACCGAGGGCTCGGCGGAGCCCGCGCTGCACAGCGCGGGCGAGATCCTCAGCTGGTTCACCGAGGCCAAGACCCGCTGCGACTGGTCGGCACGGCTCACGCCACTCTCGGCCACGACCGGCTGGTCCCGCACCGACGACGAGATCGCCGACGACGCGGGGGAGCACTTCCGCATCCTCGGCGTGCGGGTCGAGGCGGGCACCCGCGAGGTCAAGGCCTGGCGGCAGCCGCTGCTGCACCCCAGGGGGGAAGGGCACGCCGCCTTCCTCGCCCGGCGCATCCGCGGCGCGCTGCACCTGCTGGTGCAGGCCCGGCCGGAGTACGGGCTGATGGACATGGTCGAGATGGCGCCGACCGTGCACCTGCTGCCCGGCCAGGATCCTTCGGCGGTACGGGAGCGGTTCCTGCGGGACGTGCTCCAGGTCGGCGGCGTCAAGACCCACTACGACCAGAAGCTTTCGGAAGAGGGCGGCCGGTTCTACCACGCGCTGACCCGCTACCAGCTGATCGAGGTGGGCGACGAGTTCCCGGTCGAGGTGCCGCCGAACTACTGCTGGATGACCGTGCGCCAGCTGATCGACCTGCTCAGCCACGGGCACTACCTGAACATCGAGGCACGCAGCCTGCTGGCGTGCATCCACAGCCTCTGCTGAAGCCGACATCGGAGTAGAAACCGCACCAGGGAAAGGAATCCGCGTGCGACTGCTGTTCACGACCGCGCCGTTGCGCGGCCATCTGTTCCCCCTTGTGCCGCTCGCCTGGGCGGCACGGGCGGCCGGGCACGAGGTCCTCGTCGCGACGACGGAGGCCTTCGCCCCGGTGGTGCTCCGGTGCGGTCTGCCGGTCACGGCCTGGGGCGCCGCCCCGGAGTTCGTCGACCTCGTCGGCGGCGAGCCGTCGGCGACCGCGGCCGACGCGGCGGCCAGGCGGACCGGGCACGGTCACGCGTTCGGGCGCATCGCCGGCGCCTGCCTGCCCGGCGCGCGGAAACTGATGGACACCTGGCGGCCCGACCTCGTGGTCAGCGAGCGGGCGGAGTACGCCGGTCCGCTCGCGGCCGCGGCGCACGACGTCCCGGTCGTGGCCTACCACTGGGGCGTCGCGCCGCTGGCCGAGCACGGCCCGGCGGCGGCCGCCGAACTGGGCGCGGTGGCACCGGATCCGGTGCGCACGCTGAACCCCTGGCCACCGGGCCTGCGGCTCCCGCACGCGTCCGGCCACGAGGGCGTGCGCGGCGGATCGTTCAACGGCGACGCGCTGCTGCCCGACTGGGTGCACGAACCGAGGGACCGGCCGCGGGTGTGCGTCACCTTCGGCACGGTGCTGCCCGGGATGGCCGACCTCGGCCTGCGCCCCATGGTGGCGCCGATGCTGAAACTGCTGAAGGAACTGGACGTCGAGCTGTGCGTGGCGGCCGCCGACGACGTGCTGGCGGACTGGCCCGAGCTCGCCGAGGCGGCCGACCGGGCCGGGCGGCTCCCGCTCGCCCAGGTGCTGCCCGCCTGCGAGGTCGTGGTCAACCACGGCGGCCAGGGGACCGTGCTCACCGCGCTGGAAGCGGGCTGCCCGCAACTGGTCCTCCCGCACTTCGACGACCAGTTCGACAACGCCGAAGCGGTGACCTCGGCCGGTGCGGGTCTGCGCCTGCAACTGGACGAGGTGTCGCCGGAGCGGGTGGCCGACCGGTGCCGCGAGCTGCTGGCCGAACCCGCCTTCGCCGCCGGTGCGGTACGCGCCGCCGCCGCGGTGCGGGCACAGCGCTCGCCCGCGGAAGCCGTTGGCCTGCTCGAGAAACTGGCCACGGCATGACGAACGTTTTCTGGGACGAATTGGGGAGCTGGTAGCTATGCCGGGCGGATTGCGGACCGAAGAGACCAAGGTCCCGAATGCTTTCAGGCTGTTCCCGGAGCAGTTCCCTGACCGCAGGGGCCGGTTCCACGAGGCGTTCCGCGCGGACGCGCTCTCGGAGCTGATCGGTTACCCGTTCGTGGTCAACCAGGTGAACTACTCCACGAGCTGCCGTGACACCGTGCGCGGCATCCACGGCACCACGATCCCGCCCGGCCAGGCGAAACTGGTCACATGCGTGCGCGGCGCGGTGATGGACGTCGTGGTCGACCTGCGGGTCGGCTCCCCGACCTTCGGCGTCTTCGACGTCACCTACCAGGACGAGGACTCCGGCACGGCGGTCTACCTCGCCGACGGCCTCGGGCACGCCTTCCACGCCTTGACCGACGACGCGTGCATGAACTACCTCTGTTCGCAGAACTACGTGCCGGGCACCATGCTCGTGCTCAACCCGATGGACCCGGACATCGGCATCCCGTGGGAGCTGACCGGCCCGCCGATCATGTCCGAAAAGGACGCGAACGGGGTCGGGCTCAAGGAGGCGGAGTCCGAAGGGCTGCTGCCGACCTACGAGGAGTGCCTCGCCTACTACGCGGCGCTGAAGGCCGGCACCCCCGCCGCGCCCGTTTCGTGACGAGCCCACCGTCCCCACTATCCCGACGACCAGCGGAGTAACTGCCGATGACGAGTTATCACACGGCCCAGCGGCTGCGCTTCGGGGTCATCGGGTGCGCGGACATCGCCTGGCGGCGGACGCTGCCGGCGATGGAGACCGAGCCGGCGATCGACATCACCGCGATCGCCAGCCGCGACGGCGCCCGTGCCAAGAAGTTCACCGATCGCTTCGGCGGCGAGCCGTTCGCCGACTACAAGGCGGTGGCCGAACACGAGGACGTCGACGCCGTCTACATCCCGCTCCCGCTGATGCTGCACGCGGAGTGGATCGAGCGGTGTCTCGAAGCGGGCAAGCACGTACTGGTGGAAAAGCCGATGACCGACGGGTGCAAGGAGTCGGGCAGGCTGCTCGACCTCGCCCGCTCACGCGGCTTGGTGCTGCTCGAGAACTACATGTTCCTCTTCCACTCCCAGCACGCGGCGGTGCGCAAACTCGTCGCCGACGGCGTGATCGGGGAGCTGCGCGGTTTCCACAGCGCCTTCACCATCCCCCCGAAGCCGCCGGGCGACATCCGCTACCAGCCGGACGTCGGTGGCGGCGCGTTCCTCGATTTCGGCGGTTACCCGATCCGCGCCGCCCAGCACCTGCTGGGCCGGGATCTGTCGGTGGTCGGGGCGGTGTTCCGCCGCGACCGCAAGCACGACGTGGTGATGTCGGGCAGCGTGCTGCTCGCCTCGCCCGACGGGGTGCCCGCCCAGCTGACCTTCGGCATGGAGCACTCGTACCAGAACAGCTACGCCCTCTCCGGCAGTTCCGGGCGGATGTTGCTGGACTGGGTGTTCACCCCGCCGGAGACGCACCGGCCGGTGCTGCGGATCGAACGGCAGGACCACCGCGAAGAGGTGGTGCTGCCCGCCGACCACCAGTTCGCGCGGGTGATCCGGGCCTTCGTCGAGGCGGTCGAAACCCGGGCACCACTGCGAGAAGAACACGAGGGAACCCTCGAACAGGCCGCCCTGATCGAGCAGGTCCAGCGGGTCGCGCGCAACGTCTGGATCTGATCTGTTTTCGCTACGTCAGAGGGAGTTAGCAAGCATGTCGAACACTGCTGAGTGCCGGATCTGCGGCGGTACGGTCGAAGAGTTCTTCGACTTCGGGCGCCAGCCGCTTTCCGACGCCTTCGTCGCGCCGGGCGCGGACCCGGCCAAGGAGTTCTTCTTCCGGCTGGCGGTCGGCCTGTGCGGCAGCTGCACGATGGTGCAGCTGATGGAGGAGGTCCCGCGCGAGGCGATGTTCCACGAGGAGTACCCGTATCACTCCTCCGGCTCGGTGGTGATGCGCGGTCACTTCGAGGACCTCGCCAAGTACCTGCTGGCCACCGAGCTCACCGGCGACGACCCCTTCGTCGTCGAGATGGGCTGCAACGACGGCATCATGCTCAAGACGCTGGCCGACTCCGGCATCCGTCACCTGGGCGTCGAGCCCTCGGGCGGGGTCGCCGACGTCGCGGCGTCGAAGGGCGTGCGGGTGCGCAAGTCCTTCTTCGAGGAGTCGACCGCCCGCGAGATCCTCGCCGAGGACGGCCCGGCCGACGCGATCTACGCGGCCAACACGCTGTGCCACATCCCGTACATGGACTCGATCCTCGACGGCGTCAAGGCGCTGCTGAAGCCGACCGGCGTGTTCGTCTTCGAGGACCCGTACCTGGGCGAGATCGTGAAGCGCACCTCGTTCGACCAGATCTACGACGAGCACTTCTACTTCTTCACCCTGCGCTCGGTGCAGGAGATGGCGAAGCGGCACGGGCTCGAACTGGTCGACGCGCGGCGCCTGGACGTGCACGGTGGCGAGGTGCGCTACACGCTGGCCCACGCCGGTGCCCGCACGCCCACCGACGCGGTCCGCGAGCTGCTGGCCGAGGAGGCCGCGGCCGGGCTCGCCGAGCGGGCCACGCTGGAGGCGTTCGGCGCGAAGGTGCTCAAGATCAAGGAGGACCTCGTCGCCCTGCTGCGCAAGGCGAAGGAGGAGGGCAAGCGCGTCGTCGCCTATGGCGCCACGGCGAAGAGCGCGACCGTCGCGAACCTGTGCGGCCTCGGCCCGGACCTGGTCGAGTTCGTCTGCGACACCACGCCCGCCAAGCAGAACCGGCTCACCCCTGGCACGCACATCCCGGTGAAGCCCGCCGCCGCGTTCTCGGACCCCTACCCCGACTACGCGCTGCTGTTCGCCTGGAACCACGCCGACGAGATCATGGCCAAGGAGCAGGCGTTCCGCGAGGCCGGCGGCCAGTGGATCCTCTACGTGCCGACGGTCCGGCTGGTCTGACCAGGACCACGCCCCGTTCCGGCGCCCGGCCCGACGGCCGGGCGCCGGAACGGGCATGGGGCGGTCTGCCGGCCCTCGGCGATCTTCGAACTGGACTGAAAGGGTGACGACCATGCGGGTCCTGGTGACCGGCGGAGCGGGATTCATCGGGTCGAACTACGTCCGGCAGGCGCTGTCCGGGGCCTACCCGGCACTGGCCGACGCCGAGGTGACGGTGCTCGACAAGCTGACCTACGCCGGGAACCGGGCGAACCTCGCCCCGGTGGCCGGCAGCGAGCGGCTGCGGTTCGTCGAGGGCGACATCGGCGACGCGGACCTGCTGGCCCGGCTGATGCCGGGCACCGACCTCGTGGTGCACTTCGCCGCGGAGTCGCATGTGGACCGTTCGATCGCCGGATCGGCGGACTTCGTGGTGACCAACGTCCTCGGGACGCACGCGCTGCTCGAAGCGGCGCTGCGCGCGGAGGTCGGCCGGTTCGTGCACGTGTCCACCGACGAGGTGTACGGCTCGATCGACGACGGCTCGTGGCCCGAAACGCACCCGCTGGAGCCGAATTCGCCGTACTCGGCGTCGAAGGCGTCCTCGGACCTGCTGGCGCGCGCGTACTTCCGCACGCACGGCCTGCCGGTGTGCGTGACGCGGTGCTCGAACAACTACGGGCCCTACCAGTTCCCGGAAAAGGTCATCCCGCTGTTCGTCACCAACCTCCTCGACGGCGGGCAGGTGCCGCTCTACGGCGACGGCCTGAACGTGCGCGACTGGCTGCACGTCGACGACCACTGCCAGGGCATCCAGCTGGTCGCCGAGTCCGGCAGGCCCGGCGAGGTCTACAACATCGGCGGCGGGACCGAGCTGACCAACCTGGATCTCACCGGCCGCCTGCTGGAGGCGGCGGGCGTGGGCTGGGACCGCGTCCGGCGGGTCGAGGACCGCAAGGGCCACGACCGCAGGTACTCCGTCGACATCACGAAGATCAGCGGCGAGCTGGGGTACGCGCCCCGGGTGAAGTTCGACGACGGCCTGGCCGACACGGTCGCCTGGTACACCGAGAACCGGTCCTGGTGGGAACCGCTGAAGCAAAGCGCGGGCAAAAAGTGAAGACGTTTCGGGTCGACGTCGGCTAAATTGGCCTTCTACCAATTCGACCGAAGGAGGCGGATCCGGGACCGCGGCCGGCCTGCTCGTAGGTACCCGTTTCCGCCGTGGCTGCCGTCGGATTGGACACGAACGGCACAGCCGGTCGATCTGCTGGGGGGCGGCGATGGAGGGTGCGGGCTCGTACGACCTGGTGACCGAACGGAGATTCCGGTTCTCGCCGGTCGAAACCGGCGACGACACGGGCTCCGCGCCCGCGGTGGTCGGTGACCGGTACGAACTCGGCGAACTGCTCGGCAGTGGCGGGACGGCACGGGTCTACCGGGCTCGCGACCGCGACGCCGACGGCGAGTTCGCGATCAAGCTGTTCCACCGCAACGCCGCCACCTTCGGTCCGCGCCGGGCCCGTGAGACGGCCATCCTGCGCAGTCTCGACCATCCCGGTGTCGTCCGCCTGCACGACGCCGGCCAGGAGGACGACCGGGCGTATCTGGTGATGCAGCTGGTCGAGGGCGAGGACCTGGCCGAACGCCTGCTCACCGGCCCGCTCGGGCTCGACGAGATCGTGGCCATGGCCCAGCGGCTCGCCGAGGCGCTGGCCCACGTGCACGATCGCGGCGTCGTGCACCGCGATCTCAAGCCGGGCAACGTCCTGCTCGGCGCGGACGGCGCGACGATCACCGACTTCGGCGTCGCGTACCTGCTGGACACCACGCGTGTGACGGCGGTCGGCGCGGTCGCCGGGACCGCGGCGTACATGGCGCCGGAGCAGGTCCTCGGCGAGCCGGTGGGCCCGCCGGCCGACGTCTACGCGCTGGGGCTGGTGCTCATCGAAGCCGTGACGGCCGAGCGCGAGTACACCGGTTCGCGGGTGGAGGCCGCGCTCGCCCGGCTGGTCCGGCCCCCGCGTATCCCGGAAGGCCTGCCGGAGGCGTTGTCCCAGCTCCTGCACCTGATGACGGCCCGTGACCCGGCGCTGCGCCCGACCGCGACGGAGGTCGCGAAAGCGCTGTGCGGGGCCGATCCGGTGCCGGTGGCTTCGCCCTTTTCCACGCCGTCTTCCTCGCCACCGCTCACGTTACCCGTGGTGTGCGCCCCGGCGCCGTTCTCGCCGCCGCCGTCCCGCCGCCGTCGTGGCATGGTGGTGGCGGCGGTCCTGTCGTCGGTGGCCGCCGGGGTGGTGCTGGGCGCGCTGCTCACCAGCGGCGAACGCGGCACGGACGGCTCGCACCCGCCGTCGTTCGCCGGGCCCACCTCGAGTCCCGCCACCTCGGAGACCGCGCCCGCCACCCCGGGCGGCATCCGCCCGCCGGCCGCCCCGGCCGCCCCGCCCCCGTCGGGTACCCCGGTCATCCCGGCGACCACGCCGCCGACGAGCGGGGAGCGGACTACGACGCCCCCTGGCGCGTCGGCGCCCCAGGCGTCCGTCCCGCCGGAGAGCACGGAGACACCGGCGACGACCTCGGCGAAGCACCCGGGCAAGGGAACCCGCGGCCACACGCCGACCCCGCGCTCGAACAGCTCCAAGGCGCTCCCACCCGGCAAGAACATCTAGCCGCGCCAGGCACGCCGCCTGACCGGTTCGCAGGTCCGTGAATGCCACATTGAAGGACTCTGAGTCCCTCAATGTGGCATTCACGGACCGCGAGGCGTTCGAGGTGGGTGACCGGGCGCGCCCGGACGGCTACTGGGAGCATGGGTGTCATGGTGCGACGTCTGGCCGCGGCCCTTGCTCTGGTTGCCCTGTCTCCCTTCGTCGCCGAGTTCCTGCTCGGCGACCAGTACCTCAGCGGGACCCCACGACCAGGACAGCAACTCGCCCAGTTCGCCATGTTCGTGGCCTTCTACGGCAGCGCCGCGCTGCTCATCCGCGAAACCGCCCGGCGCCTCGGCCGCGGCTGGCCGACCATCCTCACCCTGAGCCTGGCGTTCGGCCTGCTCGAAGAGGGCCTGCTGACCCAGTCGCTGTTCAACCCGAACTACCTCGGCATCCGCGTGCTGGACGCGGGGCACATCCCGGAGCTGGGGATCGGCGCGCCGTGGACGGTGTACGTGCTGACGCTGCACGTCGTGTGGAGCATGGGCACGCCGATCGCGATCGTCGAGGCGCTGTTCGGCAAGGAGCCGTGGCTCGGGCGGCTGGGACTGGCGTTCTGGTCGGTCGTGTTCCTCCTCGGCTGTGTGGCCGAGTTCCTGATCTCCCTGCTGGTCGGGCCCGAGCAGTTCATGTCCCACCCCGCTCAGCTGGTCGTGGCCGGGCTGATCGTGGCCGGACTGGTGGTGCTGGCGATCCGCGGCTTCCGCGAGCCGCCGTCCACCGCGCCGGCGGGCAACGCGTGGACGGGGTTCGCGATCGGCCTGGTCGCCGGTACGGGCCTCCAGTTGCTGGAACGCTGGGAGTCGGTCTCGCCGTGGCTGCTGGCCGCGTTGATGCTGGTGCTGGTCGCGGCGGCCGCGGCGGTGATCAGGGCGCTGAACCCACCGGCGTTCTCGCTGGCCGCCGGGGCTCTGCTGACCTACTGCTGGGTCGGCTTCAACACCGCGATCGGGGAGGGCACCGCGGCGATCATCGAGCAGTCGGTGCTGGTCGCCCTCGCGGTGGCGTTGCTGGTCGTGACGGCGGTGCGGGGGCCGATCTGCCTCGCCGGGATCGACCTTTCACCAGCCGATGAATCCACAGTGGACAGTCGAGAAGTGTCGTCCACTGTGGACTAAAAGTCCGGTTTGCCGGTGTTCGCGGTCCGTGATCGTCGGCGCGATCATGGTGGCGCTGCGTAGGGATCAGGCGGGGAAGATAACTGGTCGGCAAAGATCCGGTCCGGACACAACGCAAGTGGGGGGAGAGACGTCTGAACAGTCGTGAGAAGGATGCGAATCGCGGGTTTGGGTGTGCTGGCGCTGGTGCTGACGGCGTGCGGCGGGCAGTCCGAGCAGGTGGCCGGAGTGGCACAGTCGGTGCCGAACGTGGTGCCTGCGGCGAAGGTCTCGGTGGTGAGCCAGGGCAGTGACCAGCTGAGCCCGCGCTCGCCGATCGTGGTCAAGGCGAGTGACGGCACCCTGCAGGCGGTGACGGTCACGAACCCGCAGACGGGCAACACGGTCAAAGGCGACTTCTCCCCGGACAAGCTCACCTGGACCAGCGACGACCAGCTCCGCTACGGGGCCACCTACCAGGTCGTCGCCACCGCGGTGAACAAGGAGGGCAAGCCGGTCGAGCAGCGCAGCGAGGTGCACACCCTCACGCCGAAGGGCGTCGTGACGCCCACGCTGCTCCAGCCGGCCTCCAACGGCACGTTCGGCGTCGGGCTGATCATCGGCGTCAAGTTCGACCGCGACGTCCCGGACAAGGCCGCGGTCGAGAAGTCCTTCAAGGTCACCTCGTCGCCCGAGCAGGGTGGCGGCTGGTACTGGGTCAACAAGCGCGAAGCGCACTTCCGGCCGCAGAGCTACTGGAAGGCCGGCTCCACGGTGAAGCTGGAGACCACCACGTTCGGCCAGGAGATCAGCGGCGGGGTCTACGGCGGCGCGGACGTCTCG
Organism: Amycolatopsis samaneae; assembly: GCF_039541975.1. NCBI lineage: Bacteria > Bacillati > Actinomycetota > Actinomycetes > Pseudonocardiales > Pseudonocardiaceae > Amycolatopsis > Amycolatopsis samaneae. The sequence goes on along the minus strand of NZ_BAABHG010000009.1, from coordinate 181,313 downwards.
GCGACCTACAAGGTGCACGACTCCTGGATCGCCAAGGCGGACGGGAACACGCACCAGATCCAGGCCTTCCACAACGGCGAGCTGGTCAAGACCGCGCCGACGAGCATGGGCAAGACCGACAACACGCCGCCGCGCGGGCCGACGCCGACGTTCAACGGGACGCACACCGTGCTCGGCAAGCAGGCCCACATGATCATGGACTCGTGCACCTACGGCGTGTGCGAGGGGCAGCCGGGCTACTACAAGGCGCCCGAGAACTGGGACGTGCAGATCTCCGGTGACGGCGAGTACCTGCACGAGAACCTGGCCACGGTCAGCGTCCAGGGCAGCCAGAACGTCTCCAACGGCTGCCTGAACATGAACACCGAGAACGCCAAGTGGTTCTTCGACAACTTCAACGTCGGCGACGTCGTGGAGATCACGAACTCGGGCGGTCCGCAGCTGAACATCAACAACGGGCACGGCGACTGGGCCATCGACTGGAGCGCCTGGCAGGCCGGAAGCGCCCTGCACGGCTGAGCCGCTCTCACACCCTTCGCACCCTCGACGTGCCGGGCCCCGGGAAACCGGGCCCGGCACGTTTCGTTTTTCTCCGTCCGGGATCCGACACCGGCGGAGGGAACACCGAGGGACGCCTTCGGTGCGTTGGACGCACCGAGGGACGCCCTCGTCGCACTCAACGCACCCGGGGCGTCCCTCGGCACCCGCCTCGCCCCGAACGACGCGTAACGGACGTCGATCGTCCCGAACGGCGCGTTCGAGACGCCGCGATTTCAGAGAAGAAGGGCGCCCTGAGCAAGGACGCCCCTCTCGCTTTGACGCGCTAGACGCTCACGCGACGTCACGCGTCTTCACCGCGCTGATGAAGGCGTCGTATCCCGGACGGCCGACGGCGAGCAGGCCACCGGCACGGTCCTTCGTGTCCCGGATCAGCGCCCGGTCCTCCATCGCCGCGACCTCGACACACTCGGTCTTGTTCGCATCCGCGCCCGAGTAGCTGCTGGTTCTCCACCGCGCTGTTGTCATCGTCCCTCGCATTACCCCTTCTGCTGACGAATCAGCGCCATCCACGCGGCGCCGCGAACACCGAGGTGGCCACTGTCGGGGGCCTTGCTGTCCCGGATGAATGCGGCCGAGGCGGCGAAGGCCACCTCCACACACTCGGTCGTATCCTGGTTGTTGCCTGAGTAACTGCTTGTGAACCAGTTCAGCGAAGCTTCAGGCGTGGTAGCACTCATGCTGGCTCAAGTACCTCTATTTGTCGGCGGATGAACGTGATCGTCTCGTCGGGTGACAAGGCGACTGCCCTTTCGTCTGGCGACTCGGGGACTCGTGCTGCGTACTCGAACAAGTTGGCAAACCGCTGCACGTCTTCGTCATTCTCCACCAAGTCGGCGCCCGCCGGGTACTCGAAGTAAACCCAGGACGGCTCATCATCGTCGTAGTCGACGATCGTGAGACCGCCGGTACCGAAGCCGTAGTCGCCGGTCTCCTTCGGAACCACTTGGATCGTGATGTTGTCCCAGTGCTCGGCGACATCGAGCAAGTGTCGAAGCTGCTTCAACATCACGTCACGACCGCCGACCAGCCTGGTGAGGCAGCTCTCGTCGAGTACGGCGTGAAACACCAAGGGCTTCGGATCGGTCGGCTGGAGCCGCTGCTGTCGAGCTTTCCGAATACCGAGCGCCCTCGGGCCACCGCTGGCCGGGTCGTGAAGCGTCGCGGCGAGCGCTGCGATGTACTCGTCGATCTGCAGCAGCCCGGGGACCAGCGAGATGCTGATTGATCGCATCCTCCAGGCGTATCGAGTCTCGTTCGTCAGTCGCCGAAACGCCTTGGGCACACTGCTCGGCAGGCGAAGAGGCTTCGGTTCGTTGCGCATGGCCTCGAACAATTCGGCGGCCCGCTGTCGCTGTGCTTCGGTGGCCCTGTAGAGGTTGAGCAACATGACAAGTACTGGCCACTTGGGCTTGATCTCGCCACGTTCGTAGCGACTGACGGTCGCTTTGTCCTGGCGGATCTCGTCAGCTACATCGGTTGTGGTCAGGCCAGAGGCCTCCCGCAGTCCACGCAACTGCTTGCCCAAGCGGCGGGAGCCCTGTGTCACGAGTTCCGGCATGGGTGGAGCATAACGCCTAGTTCATTCGATGCGTCTGCGTTCTTCTAGAGTTGCATACTGCGGTGGCGTACATTACAGTTGCGCGTGTTGGCTTGGTGACGATCAGTAGGCGGATGCTGCGTCTTGGCAAACCGCTGCCGCCTCCGTCGTCAGGTCAGCCGTTGGCAGGTAGGGGCGGTTCGAGAGCCCCTACCTGCCCGGCAGGGCGCGTGTGCGCCCCGGACAGCAACCCGCCGAGCCGCGGGAACAAGTCAAGGACAGGAAGGTGGACCAGAGTGTTCACACATCAAGGAATTTGCGTGGATTCATTCGTCAACATCGAGGATCGCTGTGAGATCACCTGCGATGTGACGGGCGACGAGGTGCAACTGCGATTCGGCGGTTCGTACGCGTGCGGACTGGAAATGGTCGTCACCGAGGACGCGCTGGAGAAGATCGTCAAGGTAGGCGCGGCCGCCCTCGAACGCCTGCGCGCGAAACCGGAAAACGAGGCGGGCGCGGAGCGGGAAGTGATCAGCGCCTGACAGTGACAGTTGTGGCGGGCGGCTTGCGTCGACCGCCGCACGGATGGATGAGGGCGAGTGCATGAACGTTGACCCGACGCGCGATCCGATGGCCATTCCGGTCACTTCGTATCTCAAGATCCGTTCCGGGCTGTACCAAGGCACGCTTCCCGCCATCATCATCAACGACAGTACCGATGAACTCGTGTTCTTCGCCGGACCCCGGTGGCAGGACGCGGCTTTTGGAAAGGAGTTCTCACTCCACTTCATGAGTGCGGGGCTCGGGTTCGCCGCGCTGTGTGGAACACGTCTTTCCTCGGCGCAGAACATACGTTGGCCTGAAGACGAGGGAGAAGTCTGAATTCACAACGTAACCCGAACAGCGGTAGTCCTTGCGCTCGCCTGGCTCGCCGACCGTTGACCAGGCCTGATGTGTCCCTCGTTCGGGGCTATGCCCGTGCGGATACCGTCGTTCAGGGTGGAGGACGAGAGTCCGCTCGGCTATGGGAAGGGAATCGTTACAGTGGGCAAGCGCCAGGACAAGACCACTGAGGACCGGGAGAAACCTCCTCACAAACCGCAAGGCACCGGTAAACAAGGCCCGCCGGACCCGGACAAGCCCCCGGGCAGGCACACCAAATGAGCAAGCAGCAGCACCTCGCCGCCGCGCTGAGTGAGGTGGGGAAGTTGCCGCTGAGCTGGGCGAATGTGTTTGCCGAGGTGGACCGGGCGGCGTTCGTCCCCGCCAAGGTGTGGTTCGACGACGAACACGGCCATCCTCAGCCGATCGGGCGCGACACTGATCCAGTCCGCTGGCAGGCCGCGGTCTACTCCAACGAGCCGGTGGTGACCCAGCTCGACCATGGCCGGACTGTGTGGCCGGACACCAGTCTGCTGGTGACCAGTTCGACGTCGCAGCCCAGCATGATGCTCATCATGCTGGATGCCCTCGACGTGCACGAGGGCCACACCGTGTTGGAGATTGGCACCGGAACCGGCTACAACACCGCCCTGCTGTGCCAGCGTCTGGGCGACGATCACGTCACCACCATCGAGGTGGACCCCGCTCTGGCCACCTGGGCTCGTGAGGCCCTGAGCGACGCCGGGTACCGGCCCTGGGTGGTGTGTGGCGACGGCGCCACGGGCTGGCCACCGGGCGCCCCGTATGACCGGGTGATCGCCACCGCTGCGGTGATGGCCGGACGCCTGCCATATGCCTGGATCGAGCAGACACGTCCCGGCGGGCAGATCCTGACCCCCTGGGGCACCGCCTACGACAACGGTGTGCTAGTCCGGCTCACCGTGCACGGCGATGGCACCGCGTCCGGCCCGGTGGTGGGCGAGGCCGCGTTCATGCGGCTACGCAGCCACGACATCCCGTTGGGCCACGCCGCTCGCCTCGGCGACATCATCGACACCAGCACGAGCGCCGCCACCACCACGACGACCGTCCCGCCCGACGAAGTCGCCATGGGCGATGGCGCCTTCAGCGTTGGCCTGCACCTGCCCGACGTGCGGAGCGGCGTCTTCTACGACGACGGTCCCGAGCACTATGAGGTCCTGCTCTACCACGTACCCTCCGACTCGGTCGCCTCCGTGAAGATCACCCCGGAGACCACTGCGACGGGCCGCTACTCGGTCCGGCAGCACGGCCCGCGCCGGTTGTGGGATGAAGCCGAAACCGCTCACACCTGGTGGACCGACCACGGCCGCCCAGCGCAAACCCGCTACGGCCTCACCATTTCCCGCACACAGCAGCAAGTTTGGCTGGACCAACCGTCCACAATGGTCACATCGGCGGTTCCTGCCGCCTGACAACGGCGGCACAAATGACCGGACCCACGCTCAACCCACATCTGGCCTCCTCGGTCGGGAACTCATCGGGCTGGAGTCCCGCTCGCAGACACACTGGTGGACCTCCTCGAACGGGGCGAACCGACATGATCGACGAGTGGCACGCCGCCTCTTCGATGACCTTGACCAGCTCGCCCGGACGAGTCGGCGTCGTCGCCAACGACAGCACTCAGTTCGTGTGGTTCGGCAACGACGACGCCTGGCATCGTTGGCCTCGCCACTCATCTGAGCGGCCGGCCAGCCGCGCCCCGCCCTCCGGAGCGCCCTCCACGGCTTGGGCCGGGATCAAACCCGGCAGAGGATTTCGCCGTGCGGGATGGCGAAGAAGCCGTCCGGGTGCGCGGCCCACTCCCGCCACGCGGCGGAGATGTCCGCGAGTTCCTCGCGGGTGGCGTGCCCGCCTTCGAGTGCCTGTTCCGCGATGCGGGAGCCGAGGATCCGGTCCGCCCACATCCCGCCCCACCACGCCCGCTCGGCCGGGGTGGAATGCGACCAGATGGACGCGCCGGGCGTGACGTCGGTGGCGCCCGCCGCGTGCGCCCAGGACAGCAGGCGACGGCCCGCGTCCGGTTCGGCGCCGTTGGCGTACGCGACCGCGCGGTACACCTCGCGCCACCGCTCCAGCCGGGGATCGGCGGGCCACCACAGCGCGCCCGAATAGTCCGTGTCCCGTGCCGCGACGACGCCGCCGGGCCGGGTGACGCGGAGCATTTCCCGCAGCGCGCCGACGGGATCGCGCAGGTGCAACAGGACCTGGTGCGCGTGCACGACGTCGAAGGTGCCGTCCGCCGCGTCGAGCCGGTTGACGTCGCCCAGCACGAATTCCACGGTGCGCACCCCGGCCTCGGCCGCGTTCGCGCGGGCCTGGCCGAGGATCTCCTCGGTGACGTCGAGCCCGACGACCCGGCCCGGGGCGACCCGCCGCGCGAGGTCGACGGTGATCGTGCCGGGGCCGCAGCCGATGTCGAGCAGGGTGAGCCCGGCGCGCAGCTCCGGAGCGAGGTAGGCCGCCGAGTTCTCGACCGTCCGCCAGTGCTGCGATCGGACCACGCTTTCCGCGTGTCCCTGGCCGTAGGCCCGATCCGCTGTCGTCATGCCCTCGACGGTAGAACCACTGTCCCATATAGTGCAACGATTCTCCCAGATCTCGGGAAGGGGCCACGGTGGACGGACACGTGACGATCGCGGCCAGGATGGACCGGCTGCCGATCACCCGGCAGCACCGCCGCGCGACGGTCGCGATCGGGCTCGGGCTGTTCTTCGACATGTACGAGATCTTCCTGGCCGGGGTGCTGGGAACGGTGCTGCAGAAGGAAATGCGGCTGGACAAGGACGCGCTCGCGCTGCTGCTCGCGTCGGCCTTCCTCGGCATGTTCCTCGGCGCGATCGTCATGGGCGTGCTCGCCGACCGGCTCGGCCGCCGCCGCGCGTTCATGGTCAGTCTCGGGGTGTATTCGGCGTTTTCGCTGCTCGGCGCGTTCAGTACCGGCCCGGTGATGCTCGTCGTCACGCGGTTCCTCGCCGGCGTCGGGATCGGCGCCGAACCGCCGGTCGCGGACACCTACCTTGGCGATCTGCTGCCGCCGAAACACCGTGGCCGGTACACGGCCCTGGCCTACACGCTGTCGTTCCTCGCCGTCCCGCTGTGCGGGTTCCTGGCGCGCTGGCTGGTACCCGCCGCGCCGCTCGGGATCGCGGGCTGGCGCTGGATGTTCGTCTTCGGCGCACTCGGCGCCGTCGTCGTCTTCCTGCTCCGGTCCGGCCTGCCGGAGTCCCCGCGCTGGCTGGAAGCCATGGGGCGTAAGGAGGAAGCCGAGGCGGTGGTCGCGCGGTTCGAGGCGGACGCGCGGGCGGAGCACGGGGAACTGCCCGCGCCGGTCGCCGGGACCACGGTGTCCGCCGGACCGGCGCGCGTCGGCGCCCTGTTCCGGCCGCCGCACCGGCGCCGCACGGTGATGATGACCGTGTTCCATGTGCTACAGACGTTCGGCTACTACGGCTTCGGCACGCTCGCGCCGATCGTGTTGGTGGCCAAGGGTTTCCCGATCGTGCAGTCGCTGCTGTTCAGCGCGCTCACCTTCCTCGGCTATCCGGTCGGCGCGGCGCTTTCGCTGCCGGTGGTCGAACGCGTCGAGCGGAAGTTCCTGGTGATCGGGACGGCGATCGCGATGGCGGCGTTCGGCCTCGCGTTCGGGCTCGCCACCACGACCTGGATGATCGTGGTGTGCGGTTTCGGCTACACCGTGCTGAGCAACGTCTTCTCGAACGCCTTCCACATCTACCAGGCGGAGATCTTCCCCACCGCGCTGCGGGGCACGGCCACCAGCGGCACCTACTCGCTGTCCCGGCTCTCCAGCGGCGTGCTGCCGTTCGTCCTGCTCCCACTGCTGCACGGCGCCGGCGCGGGCACGCTGTTCACCGTCGTCGCGGTGGCGATGGGGCTGGTGGCACTCGACGTCGCGCTGCTCGGCCCGCGCACCACCGGCCGAAGGCTCGAAACGGTCAACGCGACGTAAACCAGTTGGCGGCACGCGGCCGCCCATGATCAGCTGGGGCGCATGACCTCGCTGCTCGCCCGGATGGAGCGCAACCTCGCCGAGCACGCCTGCTACCTGCACCCGGCGTTGCCCGGTGCGCGGGTCACCCGCACCGACGATCTGCTGATCGCCGACAGCGGTATCGACGACGACACCTTCAACCTCGTCGCGGCGGCGCGGTTCGCCCCGGAAGCGGCCGACGCCCGGATCGCCGAAACGGTGTCCGCGCTGCGCGCGACCGGACGCGGTTTCTCGTGGTGGGTCGGGCCCGCGTCGGAGCCGGACGACCTCGGCGCCCGGTTGACCGCGGCGGGCCTTGCCGAATCGGAGTCCGAAACCGCGATGTGGGCGGACCTCGCCGCCGTCCCGGCCGGGCAGGACGTCGAGGGGCTGGACATCCGCCCGGTGACCACGCCGGACGACCTCGCCGCGTTCGCCGCGATCCTGTCCGCGAACTGGACACCACCGGCACCGGGCGTCGTCGAGTTCTATCGAGGGGCGTCCGGCCGGGCGCTGGCCACGGAGAGCCCGGGGCGGCTGCTGATCGGCCGCCACGCCGGGATCCCGGTGTGCGCGGCCGAGGTGATCCTGCACGCGGAGGTCGCGGGGATCTACAACATCGCGACGCTCGCCGCGTACCGGCGGCGGGGCTTCGGCGGCGCGATCACCCTGGCCGCCCTGCACACCGCGCGCGAGGCCGGGTACGAGATCGCGGTGTTGCAGGCTTCGGAAGACGGCGAACCGGTCTACCGGAAACTCGGGTTCACCGACTGCGGCCGGTTCACGGAATTCGCCGTCACGCCCTGAGCCGCTAGTCCGCCTCGACGCGGCGGGCGGGCGCGGTGCGGCGCAGCCAGTACAGCCCGATCACCGGCAGCACCAGCGGGATGAACAGGTAGCCCTGTCCGTACACCGACCACACGGTGGCCTGGGGGAACGCGGCGCGGTCGAAGATGCTCAGCGTCCCGATGGCCAGCACGCCCAGCAGCTCGACGGTGCAGGCCGCCGTCGCCACCCACCACCAGCGGTCACCCTTGGCCAGCGCGATCGTGGCGACCACGTAGACCACCGCCGCGAACGCGGAAAGCCCGTAGGCCAGCGGTGCCTCGTGGAACTTGGTGCCGATCTGCACTCCGGCGCGCGAGGTGGCGGCGAGCGCGAAGATCGCGTACACCGCGACCAGGACCCGTCCGGGGCCGGTGGCCGAACTACGCACTGGCGCCATGCCACACCTCGATCAGCCGTAACACCATCACCGGAACGGCCAGGCAGGCGATGCCCAGCACCACCGTGCTCGACCGGCTGCGCTCGGCCAGCGCCCACGCGGCCCCGACCGGCAGCACCAGCAGGCAGCCGATCAGGTAGGCGAGGTAGGTGGCGAGGCTGCCGGGGCGTTCGCCGCCCGCCAGCAGGACGACGCCGATCACCAACTGGGCGACCAGGAGGACCTCGACGATCCCGAGCGCGGCGAGCAGCGGGCGGTCCGGAAGGCGGTTGCGCGCGGACTGCGCGAACGCCGCCAGCGCGGTCAGCAGCGCGCACACCGCGACCGTCACCGAGAATCCGACGATCACCCGTTCCTCCTTCCGGCCTATCGGGGGTCAACTTACCCGGCGGGGTGAACCGGCCGGTGCGTGCCGGTGTCGCCGGGTGGTCCGGGCCACGTGTTCGCATTTTGTGCGAACCGCCGGGCCCACCTTGCCCGGGGGTGACGGGTGAATAAATCACAGAATGAAGTTGATGGCATTCTGCCAATTCGGATCGCTTTTTTTCGCAGCCACGATCGGACCAGCGGGTACGTCGAAAAAACGTTCGCGTTACACCACAAACGGGTGGTTGGAGTGGTCGATGGAACTACTGAGGGTTCCAGTACTCGGCGGTAGCGGATAATTTTGCCTAGCCTGATCAGCCGAGTCGAACCCCCGGGTTGGAGGATTGGCCTAGGGGTGCCTGGCATGGGGGAATATTCCAGTCCCGGCGTCGCGGGGTGCGCCGGGCGAGAGCACGGCGGAAGTACGGAGGGGGCTCGTTCGATGGACGTCCGGTACGAAGCGTTTTGCTTCGCCGATCCGCTGTTCTTCGACGAACAACGGGAAACCGGGGCCTCCGAGGACGATTTCACCAGGCTGCTGCCGCTGCCTGCCGCCGGATGGGGCGAGCGGCAGCACGGCGTGTGGCGGATCCTGCACCCGGATGGCCTGAAACTTCCCCCGCAGGGCTGGAAAATCCACGTTTCCGCTGGTCTGGACAACGCGGCGCGGGTGCTGACGCGAGTACACGAGTACTGCCTCGAGCGCCGGATCTCCTACAAGCATCTCCGGTCGCGGTTGATCCTGCTCGCCCAGAATGCCAAATACGCCCCGCGGTCCGGAAGTGGAAAGTTGATCACCATTTACCCGGATGGTGACGCGCAGTTGAAACGTGTTCTAGGTGAGCTGTCGGCCGAGCTGGAGGGCGAGACGGGCGCCTATATTCTCAGTGATCTCCGCTATGGGCGGGGTCCGCTCTATGTCCGTTACGGAGGATTCGCCGAACAGTGGGTCGAGCACGGCGGCAAGCGGGTCCCGGCGATCCGCAAGCCCGACGGGACGTTGATCCCGGATCAGCGAACGCCGAGCTTCACTGTCCCTGAATGGGTGAAGATTCCCCCCTGTTTGGCCGAAAGTGCCGCGGACCGTGCGAAAGGGGATCCCGAGCAGTTCCCCTATCGGGTGACCAGTTCGCTGCATTTCTCCAACGGTGGTGGCGTTTACCTGGCCAACCGCAAGGCCGACGGTGAGCAGGTGGTGCTCAAGGAGGCCCGCCCGCACGCCGGCCTCGACCAGGAGGGTGCCGACGCGGTCGCCCGGCTCGACCGGGAACACGCCGTCCTCGAACGGCTCGCGGGCATCCCCGGCGTCCCCCGCGTCCACGAGCGGTTCACCGTCTGGGAACACCACTACCTGGCGATGGAGTACATGCCGGGGGTGTCGCTGGGCAAGTGGCTGGCCGCCAACTACCCGCTCAGCCACTGCGATCCCGGCGAGGAGGAGTTCGCCGCGTACACCAGGCGGGTGCTCGGCGTGCTGGGTCAGGTGGAGCGGACGCTCACGGCGGTCCACGAGCGCGGAGTCGTCTTCGGCGACCTGCACGGGCTGAACATCCTGGTCGGCGACGACGACACCGTGTCGCTGATCGACTTCGAGCTGGCCGCGGAGCTGGCCACCGCCAAGCGGCCCGCGCTGGGCGCCCCCGGTTTCCGCGCGCCGGCCGACCGCACCGGCGCCGAGATCGACGAGTACGCGCTCGCCGCGATCAAGCTCTGGCTCTTCCTGCCGCTGGTCCAGCTGCTGGAGCTCGCGCCGGCCAAGGTGCGGAGTTACCTGGACTTCGTCCAGCACCGTTTCCCGCTGCCCGAGGGCTACGCCGAAACCTGCCTCGCCACCCTCGCCCGGCGCCGTGAGCCCTCGGCGAAGCCGGGCGCCGCCGCGCACACCGCGCTGGACGAGCCCGAACCCGCCTGGACGCTGGTCCGCAAGCAGATCGCCGAGGCGATACTGGCCAGTGCCACGCCCGGCCGCACCGACCGGCTGTTCCCCGGTGACATCGACCAGTTCCGGCCCGGCGGCGGCGCGTGCTTCGGCGTCGGCGCGGCAGGCGTGCTGCACGCGCTCGACGTCGCGGGCGCGGGCCGGTACCCCGAACACGAGCAGTGGCTGATCGACGCGGTCCGCCGCGAGCCGCCGACCCGCCCCGGCTTCTTCGACGGCTCCTACGGCATGGCCTATGTGCTGGAGAACCTCGGGCACGGCGAGGTGGCGGGCGAGCTGCTCCGCGCGTCCGCCGCGCTGGTCGAGCAGACCGCCGACCACGGGCTCGAACGCGGCCTCGCCGGGATCGGCCTCACCCAGCTGCACTTCGCGCTGGAACGCAAGGACAACGAGTTCGGGCGGCAGGCGCTGCACACCGCCGTCCGGCTGGCCGACGCGCTGGAGACCGCCGATCCGCCGGGCAAGTTCGGCAGGGCGGGCCTGCTGTCCGGGTGGTCGGGTCCGGCGCTGCTGTTCATCCGGCTGTTCGAGCGCACCGGCGAACGGGCGTGGCTCGCGCTCGCCGACCAGGCGGTGCGCCGCGACCTCGAAGAATGCGAGCCGACTCCGGACGGTTCGCTGCAGGTTCGGGACGGCACCGCGCGGACGCTGCCCTACGTCGGCGTCGGCAGTGCCGGGATCCTGCTGGTCGCCGAGCAGCTCGCCCGGCACGAGCCGGACGCGGCCGCCTGCGAGAGCCTGCCAGGGCTGCGCGAGGCGTGCCGCGGCGAGTTCGTCATTTACCCGGGGCTCTGCTACGGCCGGAGCGGTCTGCTCGCCGCGCTGTCCTACGACCCCGAGCCCGACCGGCGGGTGCGCGACGCCGTCGACCGGCACCTGGCGCGGCTGGCCTGGCACGCGATTCCGCTCAAGGGCGGGCTGGCCTTCCCCGGCAACCAGCTGCTGCGGTTGTCGATGGACGTGAACACCGGCGGAGCGGGAATCCTGCTCGCGCTGTCCGCGGTACTGGACGGCACCCCGGTCCTGCCGTTCCTCGGCAGGGCACCGTCCCCACACACCTCCGGTCGTGGATGACCGGTGGAACAGGTAACGAGGAAATGAGGGAAATCATGGAATTCGTGCTGCAGCTGCAGTCGCTCGAGGCGCCCGAGGCGATGGAAGGCCACGGCGGGGGCGGCAGCAACCTGAGCCTGCTCACGCACTGCCACCACAGCGCGCTCAGCCTGCTGACCTGCGAGGTCGACGCCACGGAGTAAATCCGATCGGCGGGTAACACGGGTGCGGGAGCGGCACAGGCCAAGTGCGCCGCTCCCGCACCTTCATTCTGCATTCTGGCCCGTTTCCGCCGGGCGCCGGTCGTTGTCCTAGGGGGTGAGATGGCCGAATCCGCCGACCGACTGCTGGTCGCGCTGGCCCGTCGCGACCGCGGCAGGCTGGCACTGGTGGTGTGCGGCGCGCTGCTCGGCTCCGCCGCGGGACTGGCCCTGCCGGGGGCGCTGGCGGCCGCGGTCGACGCCGTGGTCGGCGGCAGGCGCAGCTGGCCGGAGGTCACCTGGCTGCTCGTCCTCGGCCTCACCCAGATCGCCACCGACGTCCTGAGCGGCGTGCTCGTCGGCCGGATGACCGCGACGGCGACGGCGTGGCTGCGCCGCCGGCTCGCCGACCGGTTGCTGGCGCTGGGGACGCGTTCGCCGTTCGCCGAGGGGGACGCGGTCAGCAGGCTCACCGGGGACTGCGCGGGCGCCGGCGGCCTGGTGCCGGTCGTGGTGCAGGTCGGTTCGGGCCTCCTGACGTCGGTGGGCGCGGTGGTGCTGCTCGCGCTGCTCGACTGGCGGCTCGCGCTCTTCTTCCTCGGCAGCCTCCCGTTCGCGTTGCTGCTCGCGCGTGTCCACCTGCGACACAGCGCCGAAGACGTCCTCACCTACCAGCGGGTGTCCGGTGAGCTGGGCGCGCGCATGCTCGACGCGGCCGCGGGCCTGCGCACGATCGCCGCCGCCGGTATCGCCGACCGCGAGGCGGAGCGGGTGCTGCGCCCGCTGCCGCGGCTGAACCTGGCCGGGCGCGGGATCTGGCGGACCCAGGCCAGGATGGTGTGGCGGGCCGCGCTGCTGCTGCCCGCGGTGGAGATCGTGGTGCTGGCCGCGGCCGGGTTCGGCGTGCTGGCGGGGCGGCTGAGCGTGGGGGACATGCTCGCCGTGCTCGGGTACGTCGCGCTCGGGCTGGGCGTGCTCGCCCAGGTCCCGATGCTCACCACGCTTTCCCGCGCCCGGTCGGGCGCGGAACGGCTGGCCGAGGTGTTCGAGGAGCCGGTGCCCGAACCCGGGAAGCTCGGGCTGCGGCCGGGACGGGGCCGGGTCGAGCTGCGGCACGTCACCGTCCGTGGCGCGCTGGCGGAGCTCGACCTCGCCGTCGAGGCGGGGACGTTCCTGGCGGTGGTCGGCCGGTCGGGCTCGGGCAAGTCCGCGCTGACCGCGGTGCTGGGCGGGCTGCTCGTCCCGGACGAGGGTGTGGTGCTGCTGGACGGGCGCCCGGTGCCGTCGCTGCGTCCCGAAGAACTGCGCGCCGTCGTCGGTTACGCCTTCGAGCGGCCCGCGCTGCTGGGGGAGACGGTGGCCGACGCGGTGGGCTACGGCTCCTGGGCCGGGGAGGGCGCGGTCCGCGCCGCGTGCCGGACGGCGCAGGTCGACGACGTCGTGGTCCGGCTGCCGCGCGGCTACCGGACCCCGCTGGCGGAGACCCCGTTGTCCGGCGGGGAGCGACAGCGGCTCGGCCTGGCCAGGGCGATCGTGCCCAATCCGAGGGTGCTGATCCTGGACGACGCGACCGCGAGCCTGGACACCGTGACGGAGCTGGCGGTCGAGGACGCGATGGCCTCGGCGCTGCCGGGCCGGACCCGGATCGTGGTGACGCACCGGGCGAGCACGGCCTCGCGGGCGGATCTGGTGCTGTGGCTGGAGGACGGCCGGATCCGCGCGGTGGCGCCGCACGCGGCGTTGTGGCGGGAGCCGGGGTATCGGGCGGTGTTCACCGAGGAGACCGTGGACGAACGGGTGCCGGACGGGGTACCGGAAGCGCGAGGCGCCTCGTGAGCGTCTCGGGGCTGTACCGGTCCGCGCTGCGGGAGCAGTGGCGTGGCGGTGTCGTGCTGCTGGGCTGCTCGGTGCTGGAGGGGGTGCCCGCGTTCTTCTCCGGCAGGCTGGTCGAGCTCGCGGTGGACCGCGGGTTCGGCGCGGGCCGGGCCGGGGCCGGGCTGCTGTGGCTCGCGGTGTTCGGCGCGGTGGCGCTGCTCGGCGCGTTCGGCTCGCGGCTGGTGTGGCGGCAGCTGGGCAAGGTCGTCGAACCGCTGCGGGACGTGCTGGTGCGGGCGGTCGTCCGTGGTGTCCTGCACGACCCGTCGCCGCCGCGCACCGGCGCCGACGCGAGCGGCGTCGCGCGGATCACCCAGCACGTCGAGGTCGTGCGCGACGCCACCGGCGGGCTGCTGGTGCAGGCGCGCGGCATGGTGGTGACCACGATCGCCGCGCTCGCCGGGCTGCTCACCGTGGCGGGGTCGCTGATGCTGCCGGTCGCGGTGCCGGTGCTGGTGGCGGTGCTGGCGTTCGGCGCGCTGATGCCGTCGCTGGCGCGGCGGCAGCGGGCGCTGGCGCTGGCGGACGAACGCGCGGCGGCGGCCGCCGGGACGGTGCTGTCGGGCATGCGCGACGTCGTCGCGTGTGGCGCGGAACCCCTTGCCGCGCTGACGATCGACGACGCGGTGGACGCGCAGGCGGCCGCGGCGACGCGGGTCGCGCAGGCCACGGCGGCCCGTACCGCGGTGATCGGGCTTGGCGCGTTCGTGCCGCTGGTGCTGGCCCTGCTGCTGGCGCCGGGGATGGTCGCGCGCGGGACGCTGACCGCGGGCGCCGCGCTGGGCGCGCTGGTGTACCTCGCGACCACGATGCAGCCCGCGCTGCACGGACTGGCGTCGACGTCGAGCACGGTCGTGCTGCGGCTGCTGGTCGCGCTGCGGCGGCTCGCGGAGACCGCGGAGGTGCCCGAGCCGGTCGACGGGCACGCGCGGCCGCGCGGGTTCGACCTCAGCGTGCGCGGACTGACGTTCGGCTGGGGCGCGGCGGCCGAACCGGTGGTGCGGGAACTGGACCTCGACCTCGGCCCTGCCGCGCACCTGGCGGTGGTCGGGCCGAGCGGTATCGGCAAGTCGACTTTGTCCGGGCTGCTGACCGGGCTGCTCGAACCGCAGGCGGGCCGGGTGCTGCTGGGCGGGGTCCCGGTGCGCGAGGTCCCCGCCGAGCAGCGGCACCGGCTGGTGGCGCTGATCCCGCAGGAGGCCTACGTCTTCGCCGGGACGCTGCGGGACAACCTCGGCCTGTTCGCCGCCACCGCCACCGACGCGCAGCTGCTCGCCGCGGCGGACGCCGTCGGCGCCGGTGAGCTGGTGCGGCGGCTCGGCGGACTGGACGGCGAACTGGGGCACGGCGAGCTCTCCGCGGGGCAGGCGCAGCTGATCGCGCTGGCGCGGGTGTACGTGAGCCCGGCGCGGATCGTCGTGCTGGACGAGGCGACCTCCCATCTCGACCCGGTCTCCGAGGCACGGGCGGAACGCGCCTTCGCCGCGCGGGGCGGGATCCTGGTGGTGATCGCGCACCGGCTTTCCTCGGCGATGCGGGCGGAACGCGTCCTGGTGATGGACGGCCGCGAAACCGCGCTCGGCTCCCACGAAGAACTGCTGACCAGCTCCGCGCGCTACGCCGAGCTGATGCGCGCCTGGGCCCCGGCCCCGCTACCCCGGCACGCCCGGCCCGGCCCCGCCGCCAGAACCCCGCAGACCGTCCCCGCCGACGACCGTCCACAGTAGACCTCCGGGGCCCTCTCCTCGCCTCGCACACGGTTACGCTGCTCCCGGACATCCCCCTCCCTCCCTTGGGGGGACTGCCCAGCAGCAGTCTACCGCGCACCCACGACAATTCCGGGGCGATGACGGTGCGGGGCCCGAGTTGTCCACAATCGCCCGGGGCTGTGGACAACTCGGCCATCAAGGGGTGCGCGAACCGCCGACGTAAGTATCCTTTGTGGACTCCGGTGCTGTGAAGGGGTCCTTGGGGGCGTTGAGCGCTGTGAAGGACCCCTTCAGGGCGTGAGAGTTGTGCTGTGGCATGCGAGGCGAGGGGCTTTGGCTCTGGTCGGGCGCACCCCGTGTCCCGAAAGCTCCTTTCGGGACGTTCAGTGTCCCCAAAGGAGCTTTCGGGACATCGATCCCGCCGGGCCGTGCGGAAGCCCGTCCGTTACGCGTCATTCGGGGCGGGGCGGGTGCTGAAGGACACCATCGGTGCGCTCAACGCACTGAAAGCGTCCTTCAGCACCCAGCACCCCAACCCCACTCACCCAGACCCGACAGCACTACGCCCGCAACTCCTCCAGCGACTCCCGCAGCTTCCCCGCCACCGGGACCGGCCGCCGCGTCTCCCGATCCACGAACACGTGCACGAAGTGTCCCTCCGCGACCAGCGTCTCGTCCGCCGTGTACATCCCGACCTCGTATCGCACACTGGAGTTCCCCAGGTGCGCCACCCGTAGCCCGACCCGCAGTGACTCGGGAAACGACACGGACGCGCGATACCCGCACTGCGATTCCACGCACAACCCGATGACGTCACCGGAGGAGAAATCCAGCCCGCCCCGTTCGATCAGCCAGGTGTTGATCACCGTGTCCATGATCGAGTAGTGCACCACGTTGTTGACGTGCCCGTAGACGTCGTTGTCCTTCCAGCGCAACGGAACCGTCTGCCAGTGCGGGTAGCCGTTCACCACAGCGACACCGAATCCCGCAGGATCCCGGCGAGATCGCCGGAAGACGCCGGACGTGGCGCCATCGTCAGCAGTCGTTGCTGCTTCAGGGTTCCCGCCACCAGACTGTCCACATCGGACTCCGTGTACCCGACGGCGCCGAGCCCGTTCGGGATGCCGATCTCCCGCATCAGGTTCGTCAGCACCGCGGGCAGGTGATCGGCGAAGTCGCCCGGCCACTCGAAGTCCGGCGCCAGCAGCCGCGCCACGCGCAGGTGCCGGTCCGGAGCGGCCTCGAAGGTGAAGCGGAACGCGGCGGGCGCCGTCAGCGACACCGCCATTCCGTGGGGCACCATGGATTCCGACGCGGGGTAACCGTCGGGATGGAACTCCCGCACCTGCCCGGCGATCGGGTAGGCGTTGGCGTGCGGGAGGTGCACGCCCGCGTTGCCGAACCCGAGCCCGGCCATCGTCGCGGCGAGCGCCATCGCCTCGCGCGCCGCCGTGTCCGAACCGTCGCGCACCGCGGCGGGCAGCGCCCACGACAGCAGCCGCAGCGACTGCTCGGCGAACATGTCCGCTAGCGGGTTCGCGCCGCAGTACGGCACCCGCTGCTCGGGACGTTTGCGTTCGAACGAGGTGAACGGCTTGGCCGTGTAGCTCTCCGCCGCGTGGCACAGGATGTCCATCCCCGCCGCCGCGGTCACCCCGGCGGGCTGGCTCACCGTCAGGCGCGGGTCGACGACCGCGAGCGTCGGGCGCAGCCGCAGGTGGCTGATCCCGCTCTTGACCCGCAGTGACAGCACGTCGAGCACGCACACCGTGGTGCTCTCCGCGCCGGTCCCGGTCGTCGTGGGCACTGCGACCAGCGGCTTCAGCGGCTGCGTCGGCGCGCGCCCGCCGCCCACCGGCACGTTGACGTAGTCCATCAGGTCGCCGTCGTTGCTGGTCAGCAGGTTCGCCGCCTTCGCGGTGTCGATGCTCGACCCGCCGCCGACCGCCACGAACGCGTCCCACGGCCCGGTGCCGCGCGCGAACTCCACGGCCTTGCGCATGCTCACGTCGGTGGGTTCGACGTGCACGCCGTCGAACACCTCGGCCTCGATGCCGTACCCGGCGATCCCCTCCGCGACACGGCGCGGCCAGCCCGTCGCGGCGACGCCGGGATCGGTGAGCACGAGCACGCGCCGCGCGCCGAACTGGGTCAGGTCGTACCCGATCTCGTCGGCGGCGCCGGCGCCGAACTTGAGCCCCGGCGCACCATATGTGAAAACTGTTTCATGTTCAGTGGCCACGGTCCTCGTCCTCGCTCTCCGCTCGGCCGGCCGGATCTGTCGAAAGCGGACATTCAGTCCGTCTCGTGCGCTCTTCGTCCCGTTCGGCCGAAGATCACTTGACGGCACTGAACATGTCCCGCCTAAGCTTTCCCCATTAGATACCAACTAGGAGCGACCGTCGCCCAGACGGCAGTGCGGATACTGACCGAGGCCGGAGTGGATCGGGTGTACGCGGTCGTCGGGGAGTCCTTCCTGGAACTCCTCGACGCCGTCCAGCGCGAGCGCGCGGTCGCCCTCATCTCGGCCAGGCACGACGCCGGTGCCGCCTTCATGGCCGAGGCCGAAGGCAAGCTCACCGAGCGTCCCGCCGTGCTGCTCGCCAGCCGGGGGCCGAGCGCGGCCAATCTGGCCATCGGCGTGCAGACCGCCTACCAGGACGAGACGCCGATGGTGGTGTTGCTGGAGACCCCGGCGATGGACCCGGTGCCCCCCGGTTCGCTGCCCGCCGCCGACCTCACCGCGATGTTCGAGCCGATCAGCAAGTCGTGCGTGCGGGCGCAGGACCCCGACGAGGTACCCGGCCTGCTGGCCGAGGCGCTGACCCGGTCCCGCGAGGCGCGGCCGGGCCCGGTCGTGCTCGGCGTGCCCAGCGACGCCTGGGGCGTCCCGTACGACTCGGCGAAGCCGGTCGCCACCGTCCGCCCGCCCGCCACCGGCACCCTCGGCCGCTCCGCCGACGCGGTCGCGCAGCTGGTGGACGAGGCCCGGTACCCGGTGGTCATCGTTGGCGGCCGGGCCCGCTCGGCCAGGGACGAGCTGATCGCCGTCGCCGACGAGCTGTCGCTGCCGGTGTACAACGCGTTCCGTCGCCAGGACGCTTTCCCGGAGAACCACGCGCGCTACGCCGGGCACCTCGGCCTCGGCATCCCGGCCCGTCAGCTCGACGCGCTCGAACGCGCCGACCTGGTGCTCGCGCTGGGCACCCGGCTGGACGAGGTCACCACGCAGTCCTTTCGCTACCCGACGCCGCAGCAGACCCTCGTGCTGGTCGGCACCGGCACCGACGACACGCCGCGCCGGGGCCTGACCTTCCGGATCGACTCCGAGGTCGAGCCGTTCCTGCGCGAACTGCGCTCGGTGGCCGCGCCGCGCACGCGCCGGGCCTCGGCCGCCAACGCGGCGGTGCACACCTTCATGACCCCGCCCGACACCAGCGGGAATAGCCGCGTGCACCCGGCCGACGTCGTCCGCGCGCTGCGGAAGCTCTCGCCGGAGGACACCATCGTCACCAGCGACGCGGGCAACGTCGCGCAGTTCATGCACCGCTACTGGTGCTTCACCGCGCCGCGCAGCCAGCTGGGCCCGAGCAACGCGGCCATCGGCTACGCGGTGCCCGCCGCGGTGGCCGCGAAGCTGGCCGAACCGCGACGCACCGTGGTCGCCATGGTCGGCGACGCCGGGGCGCTGATGACCGGGCAGGAGATCGAGACGGCGGTCCGTTACCGGGCGCCGGTGATCGTGGTCGTCTTCCAGAACGGGCTGCACGGCGGGTTCGCCACGCACCAGGCGCGGGCGCACGGCAGGCTCGCCGGGGTCACCATCCCGCTCGCCGACTTCGCGGGCTGGGCGCGCGGGCTCGGCGCGGCGGGGTACACGGTGGACGATCGCGAAGAGCTCGAACCGATCATCGCGAGCGCGCTGGTCCGCCAGCGGCCGTGCGTGATCGACGTGCGCACCGACCCGGACGTGGTGACGCCGGAGACGCGGCTGAGCGCGCTGCTCGGCGCGGCCCGTCAGCAACCCCCTGTGACATAAGGAATTCTCAGGGAGTAGACAGGAAAAGGTGCGGCGCGTCCGCCGGGGTCTCGGGTAACCTGAGGAGTGTTCGGCGAACGTGGGGGTGCGTCGCCGGAGCGTTTTTGTCGGTGCCCGGTGGCACCCTTGCGGTCATCACCCCGAGCGGGTCCCGGAGAACGAGGGAGTTCGATATGGCCGACGAGCAGCGCGCGCAGGAGCAGGCGCGCAAGGCGTCCGGAGTGGTCCCGGTGCAGTTCAGCGCGAGTGCGGAGGCACACGACGACGCGCTGGTGACGGCCCAGCACGACGCGTCGTGGCGGTCGCCGTTCGGTGCGGAGCCGCGCCGCGCGGCGAGTGGCGGATAGAACACACCACACAGGGTGACAGGGTTGGCGCTCCGGCTGGCCCTGTGCTTTACTTATCTTGGTCTTGTTTTTTGTGTTCGTGGTGAATCACGCTCGCAGAATTCAGCGGGCGCAGTGTCTCCTCACCGAGGAAGCAAACCGTCCGGGTTCGACCCGGGTCGCCGACTGGCTTCCTGATTTTGGTGTTATATATGGAGATTTTTTTATGACTCAGGGCACTGTGAAGTGGTTCAACTCCGAGAAGGGGTTCGGCTTCATCACCCCCGACAACGGCGGCGGCGACGTCTTCGTGCACTACAGCGAGATCCAGGGCAACGGCTTCCGCACCCTTGAAGAGAACGCTCGGGTGGAGTTCGAGATCGGCCAGGGCCAGAAGGGCCCCCAGGCGACCTCGGTCACCCTTCTCTGACCCACGCACTTACTTCAGGGGCCGTCACCGCTCAGCGGTGGCGGCCCCTGTCGCGTCCGTGGTCCACAGTGGATTTCCAGCTGAAACTGGGATCACCCGATCGGGGACGGCGCTGGTCAGTAGGCTTCGGCGCATGGTTGAGACCGGGTACACCGTCTCCGGAATGTCCTGCGGCCACTGCGCCCGATCGGTCACCGAGGAGCTCACCGAGCTGCCGGGAGTGGCCGGGGTGGAGGTCGACGTCGCCGCGGGGCACGTCACCGTCCGCAGTGCCGCGCCGCTGGAGGCGGACAGGGTAAGCGCGGCGATAACCGAAGCCGGCTATCGCTTCGAAGGCGTGACGAGCCTGGTGCCGTAGCCGGGTCCTTCACCTTCGGCTTACGTTGCAACCCTGCTGCAACCCTTTCCCGCCGGGCGGGTCCCGGAGTCTGCTGTTGCCCCAGAAGGCACCGGCAGGGGAGGGCAAACGGTGGGTGAAGCGGTGGCGGGCATCGTCGCGAATCCGGCGTCCGGGCGGGACATCCGCAGGCTGGTCGCGCGGGCTTCGGTCTTTCCCACCGCGGAGAAGGCGAACATGGTGCGGCGCCTGCTCGCCGCCTTCGCCGCCACCGGTGTCCAGCGTGCCGTTCTCTCCTCGGACCTCGGTGGCATCTCCGCCTCGGTGGAACAGACCCTCGAACGCGGCGGCAAGCATCCCGAGGTCGAGTTCTGCGCGACCGAGCCGCTCACCGGGACCGCGGCCGACACCACCAACGCCGTCCGGCGCATGGTGGACGAGGGCGCCGGGGTGATCGTCTGCCTCGGCGGTGACGGCACCGCGCGGGTCGCGGCGGCCGCCTGCGGTGACGTGCCGCTGCTGGCACTGTCCACCGGCACCAACAACGCCTTCCCGGAGATGCGCGAGGCCACCGTCGCAGGGTTGGCCGCCGGGCTGATCGCGAGCGGGCAGATCGACCCGGACCTGGTGACGCGCCGGATGAGCGTGCTCGAAGTGGTCACCAAGGCCCGTCGCGAGATCGCGCTCGTCGACGTCTGCGTGTCGCTGAGCAGGCACGTCGGCGCGCGGGCGCTGTGGGAGCCCGCGTCGCTGACCGAGCTGTACTGCACCTTCGCCGAACCGGACGGTATCGGGCTCTCCAGCATCGCCGGGCAGCTGTGCCCCAGCCCTCGGTCGAGCGCCGACGGGGTCGCGCTCCAGCTCGGCCCGGTCGGGGAGACACCGTACGTCGTGCAGGCGCCGATCGCGCCGGGGCTGGTCGTCCCGGTCGGGGTGCGCGGCTGGGGCGTCTTGCAGCCGGGGGTGCGGGTCGAGCTCGCGGCGGCGGGCGGGGTGATCGCCGTGGACGGTGAACGCGAACTGGAGCTGAAGAACGGCGAAAGCGCGTTCGTCGAACTGCGTTCGGAAGGGCCGTGGTGTGTGGACGTCCGCGCGGCGATGGCGGAGGCGGCCCGGCGCGGGCTGCTCCGCACCGCCACCGCGGCGCCGGGTGAGGAGCGCCGAAGATGACCGGGCCGCTGCGCGAGGCGTACCGCGTGATGCGCACGA
This sequence comes from Amycolatopsis samaneae, assembly GCF_039541975.1. Lineage (NCBI taxonomy): Bacteria > Bacillati > Actinomycetota > Actinomycetes > Pseudonocardiales > Pseudonocardiaceae > Amycolatopsis > Amycolatopsis samaneae. The sequence continues at coordinate 159,592 of NZ_BAABHG010000009.1, read as the reverse complement.
TCCGGGCCTTCGGACAGTGCGTGCGCGAGGCGTCCGCCCGTGGCGAACTCCCCGGCGCCGAGCCGGTTCCCACCGACGACGAGGCCGCCGCGACCGGGGTCTGCCTGCATCTCGACGAGCGTGACGCGATCGTCGGCACCCAGTGCGGCTACGGCCATCGCATCGCCGGGGGCGTGGACGTCCGGGCCATGATGGCCGAGCTGTACGGCCGTCCCGGTACCCGGCGGAGCGTCGGTGCCGTCCCGCACGTCGCGGGCGGCCCGCCCCTGATCTGCGGTACCGCGCTCGCCGCGAAGCTCCAGGGCACGGGCGGTGTCGGCGTCGCCTTCTTCGGGCACGACGCCAACGGGGACGGCGCGACCCTCGAAGCGCTGCACCTGGCCACGTCCTGGTGTCTCCCGGTGCTCTTCGTCGCCGAGAACACCGGGCGGCCCCGCTCGTCCCCCGGCTGGACGGTCGCGTCGGACAGCATCGCCGACCGCGCGGCCGCGTTCGGCATGCCCGGCGAGATCGTCGACGGGTTCGACTTCTTCGCCGTCCACGAAGCGGCCGGTGAGGCCGTCGCCAGGGCAAGGGCAGGCGGCGGGCCGACCCTGATCGAGGCCCGGCGGTTCACCATCCCGCCGGGGTGCGCGCGAGGGGACTGCCTGTCCCGGTTCCGTGGCGCGGTCCTCGACGGCGGCGGGCTCGACGAGTCCGTTTTGGACGGTATCGACGTCGAGGTGGCCGCCCTGGTCGCGGCCTCGGTCGCCGAGGCCAAGGCGGAACCGGCCACGGCCGATCTGGTCCGTTACTGAGTTCTCCCGCGAGAGGAGCGTCGATGACCCGCGCGATCAGCTACCGCGAGGCGATCATCGAGGCGCTGACGCAGGAAATGGCGCGGGAGCCGTCGGTCATCGTGCTCGGCGACGGCGGGGGTGCCGGGGCGGCGCCGGACCTCGCGGCCCGGTTCCCCGGCCGGGTGCTGGGCACCTCCGGCGCCGGTACGGCGTTCGTCGGCGCGGCGATCGGCGCCGCGACGCGCGGGCAGCGTCCGGTCGCGGAGCTGGGGTGCTCCGGTGGCCAGGGTTTCGACCGGATCTTCGGCCAGGCGGCCACCTTCGGCGCACTGGCGGGCGGCGCCGCGAACACGCCCGTGGTGCTCCGGGTGGTCTACCGGGCCGGGGCGTGCCCGTACCCGGCCTTCACCCAGGTCCCCGGCCTCAAGGTGGTCGTTCCCGCGACGCCATACGACGCGAAAGGCCTTATGGCACAGGCAATCCGCGATGACGGGCCGGTGATTTTCTGTGAGCACCGGGCGTTGTACGACATCGTCGGCGAAGTTCCTTGTGACAGCTACGCTCTGGCGTTCGGCACCGCGAACGTCGTCCGTCGTGGTGCCGACGTCACGCTGGTCGCGCTCGGCCGGATGGTGCCGGTCGCCGAGCGGGCCGCGCGCGAGCTGGCGGTGTCCGGGATCGACGCCGAGGTCATCGATCCTCGCACGACGAGCCCGCTCGACGCCGCGACGATCCTCGCCAGCGTCGGGCGCACCGGTCGGCTGGTCGTCGTCGACGAGTCCGCGCCGCGCTGCGGTCTCGCCGCGGACATCTCCGCGCTGGTGGCGCGGGAGGCGTTCGGGGCGTTGCGCGCGCCGATCGAAACGGTGACGCCGCCGCACACCCCGCTGCCCTTCCCAGAGGCCCGGGAAAGCCGCTACCTGCCCGGCACCCAGCGTGTCGCCGACGCCGCGAAGTGCGTCGTCGGCTGGCGCCGGTGACGGTGCTCACGCGCGAGAATCCCAGCGTACGGGCTAGGAATCTCGGACTCCGTAGTGCAGACTCCACTCCGAGCATTGGGAGCGGCGGTGGGACTACGGAGCCTCGAGGCAGCGTTGCCGGCCGGGGTGGATCCTCGGCAGCACGCGCGCGTCCTCGCCCTGATCCATGACGCCGCGCTGTCCGGCCGGGCGCTGCCGGGCCGTCCCCGCCCGGTGATCGGCGCGTCCTGGCAGCGGATGCGGCGGCTCGGTCTCGACCCGGACCGCGGCGCGCCCGGAATCCGGCTCAAGATCGAGGAAATCGAGGAACGCCGCAGGGGGAGCGGGCTGGCCGAGGTGCTGCCCGCCCTGCGGGCCGGGCTGCTTCCGATGGCCGAGCAGGCCGCGCACATCATGGTCGTCACCGACGCCGAGGGGCGGATCCTGTGGCGGGAGGGCAGCGCGCCGGTGCGGCGCCGCGCCGACGCCATCGGGTTCAGCGAAGGCGTCGACTGGCACGAGAACGCCGTCGGCACCAACGCGATCGGGACGGCGCTGGTCGCGCGGCGGCCCGTCCAGGTCTATTCGGCCGAGCACTACGTCCGCGCGCAACACGACTGGACCTGTGCCGCGGTGCCGCTGCGCGATCCGCGCGACGGGCGCCTGATCGGCGCGGTCGACCTCTCCGGCCCGGCCTCGACGGTGCATCCGACGACGCTGGCGCTGGTCGACGCCGTCGCCCAGCTCGCGGAGGCCGGGCTGCGGTCCGCGCACGGGACGGAACTGGAGCGGCTGCGCGGCATCGCCGTCCCGGTGCTGGCGAAGGTACGGGGACGCGCGGTGGCGGTCGACCCGCACGGCTGGGTCGCGGCCACCAGCGGGCTCGCCCCGCTCGACCGGATCGCACTGCCCACCGGCTGTTCGCCGGGCCGGGCGTGGCTGCCCGCGTACGGGAGCTGCCGGATCGAACCGCTGCCCGGCGGCTGGCTCGTCCGGCTCGCCGACGGCGAGGACGAGGCGGGCACGCAGCCGACCCGGGTCGTGCTCGACGTCCGCGCGCCGCGCGAGCCGACGCTCACCGTGTCCGGCGCCGCGGGCACCTGGACGCACCGGCTCAGCCCGCGGCACGCCGAGATGCTGTACGTGCTCGCGTGCCGCCGTGACGGCCGGTCGGCGTCGGAACTTTCGCTCGACCTCTTCGGCGACGCCGCGCGGACGGTCACCGTGCGGGCCGAGATGTCCCGGCTGCGACGGCATTTCGGCGGCGTACTCGGCGGGCGGCCGTACCGGTTCGCCGACGACGTCGAGGTGGTGGTCGAACGGCCGGAGGATCCCGCCGAGGTACTGCCGCACTCGCTCGCCCCCGCCATCCGCGGCTGACCCGGCCGCGATCTCCACCCCCGCCTCCACCCGGCGACGGTCCCGCTCCACCCGGGGCCGTGCCTAGCCTGCTCACCACGAACAAGGCGGCCCATGCCGAGGGGCGGGAACGAGGGGGAAGGATGAAGATGGTGATCACGAAGCTGAGCGGTCACCACTGAAGAGGACACCGCGGAGCCGGAGGGGACGTGGCCAGACGAGGGCGGCCGCTGCTGCCGGACACCATCGCGCCGAGCTGGCTCGTGGTCCAGCTGCTCGGCACGCTCTTCGTCGTCGCGACCCTGCTCACCGCGCGGGAACCGCGAGCGTGGCTCTGGGTGTGTTACGGCGTCTCCGCCACGCTGTGGCTGGGGTTCGTGGCGGCCGCGCCCCGGCGCCCGGTCCTCGCGGCGGTGCTGCTGGCGCTGGCCAGCGTGGTGCCCGCGGCGGTGCTCGGCTGGGCGGGCGACTCCTCGGCGGTCATCCTGTGCGTCATCGCGCTCGGCAGGCTCGCGACCCTGACCAGGGTCAGCGTCACGGCGATCGTCGGTATGGCACTGCTGGACATGGCGCTGGTCCTGTCCTCCAGCGCTTTCACCGGGGCGAGCATGGCCGAGGCGGCGACCGACGTCGGGATCATGCTGCTGCTGATGCTGATCGGCCTCAACCGCCGCCAGTACGAGGTGCAGGCGGCACAGGCCGAACAGCTGCTGGCGCAGACCCGGCTCGCGCAGGCCGAGCACGCGCGGGCCGCCGCGCTCGACGAGCGCACGCGTATCGCGCGGGAGCTGCACGACGTTCTCGCGCATTCCCTTGGCGCGCTGGGGGTCCAGCTCGAACTCGCCGAGGCGCTGCTGGCCGAGAAGTCCGATGTGGACGGTGCACTGCGGACGGTCCGGCGGTCCCGGCGACTCGCCGCTGACGGGCTCGCGGAGGCCCGCGACGCCGTCGCGGCGCTACGCCGCGACGTCCTGCCGCTGGCCGAAGCGCTCGCCGCGGCGGCCGAGGCCCATGCCCGCGACCACGCGGTGCGGGTGGACTTCGCCGCGACCGGGCAAGCAAGGCCGCTGCCCTCGGCGGCGGCGGTCTCGCTGGTCGGGGTCGCGCGGGAGGCGCTGACCAACGCCGGGAAGCACGCGCCGGGCGAGCCGGTCACGATGCGGCTGGCGTACGAGCCGGCCGCCGTGCGGCTGTCCGTGAGCAGCGCTCTCGTTTCGGACGAGCGCTCCCGGCCCGGCGAGGGCGGGTTCGGGCTGACGGGGATGCGGGAGCGGCTCGCGCTCGCCGGTGGCACGCTGGGCTCCGGCCCGGAGGACGGGCAGTGGCGAGTGGTGGCGGAGGTGCCGGCGTGATCAGGGTCGTCGTGGTGGACGATCAGCAGGTGGTGCGCGAGGGGCTGGTCGCGCTGCTCGGGCTGCTGGACGACGTGGACGTCGTCGGTTCGGCCGCCGACGGCAGGCAGGCGCTGGTCCTGCTCGGCACGACACCGGCCGACGTCGTGCTGATGGACCTGCGGATGCCCGGACTCGACGGCGTCGCGACGACGCGTGTGCTCACCCGCGATCACCCCGGCCTCGCCGTCGTCGTGCTGACCACCTACGCCGACGACGTGTCCATCGCGGACGCCCTGCGTGCCGGGGCGCGGGGTTACCTGACCAAGGACGCGGGCCGCGCCGAGATCGGGGCGGCGCTGCGCTCGGCCGCCGCCGGGCAGGCGATCTTCGACGCGAAGATTTCGGAACGGCTCGTGGCCGCGCTGGACGCCAGGCCGGCCACCCGCGCGAAACCGGTGCTCCCGGACGGGCTGACCGCGCGGGAGGCGGAGGTCGTCGGGCTCATCGCGCGCGGGCTGACGAACGCCGAGATCGCCGCCGAGCTGTACATCGGCGAGGCGACGGTGAAGACGCACATCAACAACGCGTTCGCGAAGATCGGCGTGCGGCACCGCGCCGAGGCCGTTCGCTACGGACTGGACCACGAGCTGTAGTCCCGGTTTCTCCACCCCGATCTCCACCCTCGGGCCGTCCATTTGCACCCTTTCCCGGATCTACCGTCGCCATCGACAGCGTGAACCGGAGTGGTGCGGAGGAAAACCATGGAGCACGTCGGATACCTGGCCGAGGGCGGCGACACGAACGTCGGCGAGATCATGAACATCCTGCTGGTCCGCTTCGGGGTGATGGCCGCGGGAATCGCCGTGCTCGTACTCGTCGTGTTCACCGTCGCCGTTGTGTTGAAGCGCAAGGGAAAGCTGGGGAGCGCGCGGCGGTACGTGGAACCGCTCGCCCGCGGTTACGTGGAGAACCGCGCGGCGCGGAGCGGCCGGGACGGTCGCCGGGGGAGCGGCTGGAAGGGCGCGCTCGCCAAGGGCGTCACGAACTACCTGGACGACCACGCCGGACGGGACGACCGTCGTCGCTGATTCGCCGCTGATCCGGGAAAGGTGAGGGAAATGGAACTGTTCCTGGCCGAGGGCGGCGGGATCATGGGCGAGCTGCTGCACGACTTCCTGCTGAAGGGCGTCATCGTCGTGGTGCTGGCCGTGGTGGTGCTCGTCGCCATGGTGGTGATCTGGAAGACCGTCGGCAAGAAACGTGACTGAGCCGCTCGGGTAGGTCCGTGGGGGCCTCCTTGAGGGACCTAGAGTCCCTCAAGGAGGCCCCCACGGACCACTGCCATCGCGGGAGGGCCGCCGCCTTCCGGCTACTCCTGGCGCAGCGGTTCGAGGATCTTCTTCAGCCGGTCGAGGTGTTCCAGGGTTTCGGCCTCGGGCAGCGTCGGCACGAGGAACGACACCTCGTCGACACCCGCGCCGGCGAGGCCCCGCACCAGCTCCGGGTCGGCGGGCGCGCCGAACACGCTGATCCGGACGTCGGCCCGGCCCCGGTCATCGAGCCAGGACCGCACCCGGCGCAGTTCCTCGGGCGGGGTCACGGCGTGCGGCAGCCACCCATCCGCGTGCGCGGCGAGCCGCTCGAGGCTCGCCCGTCCACCGCCCGCGACGTAGATCGGCGGATGCGGTTTCCGTGCCGGTTTCGGCCACGCGAAGACCGGATCGAAGTCGATGTGCGTGCCGTGGAACTCGGCCTCGTCCTTCGTCCAGATCTCCTTGAGCGCCTGGAGCTGCTCGGTGAGCAACGCGCCGCGCGTGCGCGGGTCGACGCCGTGGTTGCGCATCTCCTCCACGTTCCAGCCCGCCCCGACCCCGAACACCACCCGCCCGCCGGAAAGCAGGTCCAGGCTGGCGACCTCCTTCGCGGTGTAGAACACGTCGCGCTGGATCATCAGCGCGACCGCGGTGCCCAGCCGCAGGTCCGAGGTGGTGCCCGCGACCGCGGTCAGCGCGATCAACGGGTCGAGGTTGCGCAGCGCGCCCGGCGGCAGGTCACCGCCGGGGTACGGGGTCTCCCTGCTGACCGGGATGTGGGAGTGCTCCGGCAGGAACAGGGAGTCGAATCCCCGTTCCTCCACGGCCGCCCCCAGTACCCCCGGCCGGATTCCTTCGTCGGTCACCGATGTTGCGATCCCGAAGTCCATACCCGGAGCTACTCCGCCCGGCGCGCGGATATTCCGGCCGCGGCCGGATTTTCGTGCGAATCGGCGAAAGTCAGCGGGAGGTCCAGGGGCCGACGCCGCCCACCTTTTCGACGCGGACGCGGGTGAGCCAGCCCGGCGGCGCGTCGGCGGGCGGGAACTCCACCCCGGGCGTGAGCAGCGGCTCGGCGAGTTCCCTGAGTACCTGGGGCGCGCCGCCTTCGACGACGCGCGCTGTGCCGGTGATGGCGAGGTACGGCCGCATCAGCTCGGACGGTCCCGGCGGCAGGATCGTTACCGCCACCCGGCCGTCCCGGCGGACGTTGCGGACCTTCTTGTGCTCGGCCAGGTGACCGACCACGAGCTCGTCACCCTCCGAAGTGGACTGGAGCTGTACTCGCACCAGCGAAACCTGCGGGCTGCCGTCGGGGTTGAGCGTGACCAGGGTGGCGTCGGCACCGGAACCGATGAGCGCGCGAGCGGCGTCGTTGAGCTTCATGTACTGCTCTACCGATCGGCCGCCGCGGCTATTCCCGCCCCGGCTGTCCACCGGCTGAAGCCTGTTGTCACCCAGTCGTTGCCGGTCCGTGATCCGCCCGGTGACCGGTCTCGCTCCGGTGTTCGACCCGAACGGCCGAATCGGGTGTCCCGTCCGTTGTGGACAGTGGGTTTCCCGCGCCCCGCTTCGCGCGGGTTGGGGACCTCGCCCGGTGCCTGCGGCTAAGGTGGCCACGGTCAGGTAGGACTTGGGGAGGAACGGCGATGACCACGACCGCGACGCAGCCCGCGCCGCCGGGCGGCCCCGGCGCTCCGCCGCCGCCCGAAGAAGGCCGCGGCGGGATCGCCGGTCTGCTCGAACTGCCGGGGCAGGCGGTGCGCGCCGTCACGAAGTCCGCGGCCACCACCCCGGGCAGGCTGACCGTGATCGCGGTCGGGCTCGTGCTGCTTTCCCTGCTCGCCGGTCTCGTCGCGACACTGTCCGTGCAGGGCCGCAAGGACACCATCAACGGCCTCATCGAGCACCGCGAACCCCTCGCCGCCGCCGCGCAGCAGGTCTATCGCGCGCTCTCGGACGCCGACGCCACCGCGGCGAGCGCCTTCCTTTCCCCCGGTACCGAACCGCCCGAGCTGCGTAAGCGGTACGAGCGGGACATCGCCGAGGCGGGCGCGGCGCTGGCGAAGGCGGCGTCGGACTCCGCGGACGTCGCCGAGGCGGCCGCCCAGGTCGACGTGCTCAGCCAGCGGCTGCCGGTCTACACCGGGCTCGTCGAGACCGCGCGGGCGAACAACCGGCAGGGCTACCCGGCCGGCGCGTCCTACCTGCGCGAGGCGTCCGAGCTGATGCGGGCGAAGCTGCTGCCCGCCGCGCAGGAGCTCTACCGCGTGGACACCACCCGGCTGGCCGACGAGCAGGACGACGCGACCGGGTTCCCGTGGCTGGCGACCCTGCTGGTGCTGGCGCTGCTCGCCGCGCTGATCGTCACCCAGGTGCACCTGACGCGGCGGACCAACCGCCTGCTCAACGTCGGGCTCGTGGTCGCCACCGTGTGCGTCGCGGTTTCGCTGCTGTGGGGCGCGGTGGCGCTGGTCATGCAGGGTGTGCTCGTCGGGAACGGCAAGGACGACGGCTCGCACCAGGTCGACGCGCTGGTGCGGGCGCGGATCACCGCGCTGCAGGGCCGCGCGGACGAGACACTGACGCTGGTCGCGCGTGGCGACGGCGGCGGGTACGAAAAGGACTTCACCGGGCTGGCCCTCCAGCTCGTCGGTCAGGACGGCCGGAGCGGGCTGCTGGGCGAGGCCCGCGATCTCGCGCAGGGCGGCGACGCCGCGGGCGATGTCGAGAAGGCTTCGCAGGCGGCGGCCGACTGGCTCAAGGCACACAAGGAGGTGCGTCGCCACGACGACGCGGGCGAGTACTCCGACGCGGTGAAGCTCGCCATCGAGCAGAAACGCCCCGACGGCGCGGCCCTGGCCTTCCAGCACCTCGACGACAAACTGCAGGACGCGATCAACGTGGGCCGTCAGGCGTTCCTCGACGGCACCAGGGGCGGCGATCGCGCGCTGACCCTGCTCGCCCCCGGCGTCGCGATACTGGCGGTGGTGGCCGCCGCCGGTGCGACGATGGGGATCCGGGAACGGCTGAGGGAGTACCGATGAGCAAGCGCAGGTTCGTGCGTTCGGGCGTACTGCTCGCCGCGGTCGCGGTGCTGGCGACGGCCTGCGGGAGCGCGGGCAAACCGGTGGATCCGGCCCCGGTCAGCGATGCCGCCTGGCCACAGCCCGCGCACGTCGCGGGCGGCGAGTCGGGTGCGGGCGGCTCCTCGGACACCAGCTGCAACCCGCTCGCCAGCCTCGCCCCGACCGGGGGCACCGCGATCCCGGCCGGATCGACGATGGCGAAGATCCGGGAACGCGGGAAGCTGATCGCCGGGGTCGACCAGACCACTTACCTGTTCGGGTCGCGCAATCCCACCACCGGCAACCTCGAAGGCTTCGACATCGACATGGTCAACAAGATCGCCGACGCGATCTTCGGCGGCCACGAGGGCAAGGTCCAGTTCCGCGCGATCACCTCCAGCCAGCGCGAGGACGTGCTGATCGGCCACGACGTCGACATCGTCGTGCGGACCTACAGCATCACCTGCGAGCGCAAGAAGAAGGTCAACTTCTCGTCGGTGTACTACGTCGCGGGGCAGCGGATCCTGGTGCCCAAGGAGAAGAAGGTCAGCACGCTCGCCGACCTGTCGGGCAAGCGCGTCTGCGCGGCGAAGAAGTCGACCCCGCTGACGAAGATCACCACCGACCCGGCGAAGGTCGTGCCGGTCTCGGTGGACAACTGGTCGGACTGCCTGGTGATGCTCCAGCAGGGCCAGGTGGAGGCTGTCTCGACCGACGACACCATCCTCGCCGGGATGGCCGAGCAGGATCCGGCGCTGGCGGTGGTCGGCGACCGGTTCACCACCGAGAACTACGGCGTCGGCATCCCGAAGGACGCCGAGGACATGGTGCGGTTCGTCAACGCCGTGCTGGAGGACGTCCGCAAGAGCGCGTGGCAGGCGAGCTACCAGAAGTGGGTCGGGGTCCCGCTGGGCCCGGCCAGCCCGCCCAACCCGCAGTACCAGTGACCGCACTTCCGGTGTCGCGAACGGCCCGGTCACGCGCACGGCGGACACCACGGGACCGTTCGTGCCCCACTAGGATCGGCGGCGGACTTCGTCGCGGTGAACACGGGAGGTAGCAGTGTCGGAGGAGCCACGCCGTCCCCGGCACGCGGCACCGGACGAGCCGGAAGAACACGCCGGGTCCTCGGGTGCCCCCGGCTGGACGCCGCCCGCGCCGGTGCGCTGGGATACCCCGGAGCCCTCGATCTCCGGCCGTCTCGACGGCACGCCGGAGGAACAGCCCGCGCGGCGTCCGGCGTCGAGTCCGTCCGGGCCCGACGCGGAGACCGTCTTCCACGCGCCCGTGCAACGCCCGGCGACCCCGCCGCGCGGTCAGCCGCAGGCACCGCCACCCCAGGCGGCCCAGCCGCCGCGCCCGCCCCAGCCGCGGCCCCCGGCCGCGAACGGTCCGGCCGCGCGGCCGGACCCGGCGCGTCCCGGCGCACCGGCACCGGACGTCGCGCAGCCGACGAGCGTGCTCGCCGCGCCGACGCCGGAAACGCAGAGCATCATGCCGCCCGCGCCGCGCGCGGACACCGGGGCCGGACCGCTGCCGGATCCCGGCACCGAGAGCGTCCTTCCCGAACGGCCCAGCGAGGGCCGGGTGACCGGCACCGGAAGCCAGGGGACCGGGAGCCGCGGCACGGGGACGGGCACCGGGACCGGGACGGGCACCGGCTCGTTCCCCGGGACGTCGCGGCGGACCTCGTCGCGCACCGCGCGCCGGGCGCGGCGGGGCAGGCTCGGCGCCGGGCTGGTCGAGGTGCCGCCGGTGCCCTACCGCGACCCGTCGACGGCCGTGCTCGAAAACCCGGTGGTGTCGGAGGAGAAGCGGTTCTGCGGTAGCTGCAACGCGAAGGTCGGCCGCGGCGAGAACGGCGAGCCCGGCTCTCCGGAGGGCACCTGCGCGAACTGCGGCACGCCGTTTTCCTTCGTGCCCAAGCTGAAACCGCACGAGCTGGTCGGCGGGCAGTACGAGGTGCTCGGCGCGATCGCGTACGGCGGGCTCGGCTGGATCTACCTCGCGCAGGACCACAACGTCAGCGACCGGTGGGTCGTCCTCAAAGGACTGATCGACACCGGGGACGCGACCGCGATGGCGGCGGCGGCCAACGAAGAGCGCTTCCTGGCCGAGGTCGAGCACCCGAACATCGTCAAGATCCACAACTTCGTGCAGCATCCGGACCCGCGGACCGGGAATTCCGTCGGCTACATCGTGATGGAGTACGTCGGCGGGCAGTCCCTGCGGCAGCTCGCGCTCGCGCACCACCGCGAGACCAGGCGGCCGGAGCCGCTGCCGATCGGCCAGGTCATCGCGTACGGGCTGGAGATCCTCCCCGCCATCGGCTACCTGCACTCGCAGAACCTGCTCTACTGCGACCTCAAGCCGGACAACGTCATCCAGACCCACGAGCAGCTGAAGCTGATCGACCTCGGCGCGGTGCGCCGGATGGACGATTACGAGAGCCCGCTGTTCTTCACCACCGGCTACAGCGCGCCCGAGCTGGCGAAGCAGGGCGCGTCGATCGCCTCGGACCTCTACACCGTCGGCCGGACGCTGGCGGTGCTCAGCTTCGAGTTCGCCGGGTACACCACGAAGTTCAAGTCGACGCTGCCCGGCGCGGACGCGGTCCCGCTGTTCGCGTTGTTCGGTTCGTACCACCGGTTCCTCAAGCGCGCGACGCACGCCGACCCGGAACGGCGGTTCGTCTCCGCCGAGGAGATGTCCGACCAGCTGACCGGTGTGCTGCGCGAGATCATGGCGATGGGCACCGGGAAACAGCGGCCCGGCGCGTCGACGGTGTTCGGGCCGGAGAGCCGCACCTTCGGGGTGGACATGGTCGTCCCTGAGCCGGGCGCGAGCGTGCCGCTGCCCGAGCCGGTCGAGGTGGTCTCCGGCCTGCCGATCCCGCAGGTCGACACGGACGACCCGGCGGCCGGTGTGCTGGCCACGACCACCGCGCTCGATCCCAAGGGCGCGATCGAGGCCCTCGCCGGCGCTCCGCGCGAGTCGATCGAGGTGCGGTTGCGCATCGTCCGGGCCCGGATCGAGCTGGGCGAGCTGGTCGAGGCGCAGCGGCAGCTGCAGGCCGCGCAGTACCTGGCGATCAGGGCGGGTTTCCCGCACGACTGGCGGATCGACTGGTACCGCGGCCTCATCGAGCTGGCTGGCGGTCGTCCGCGTGTCGCGCACGTCGCCTTCGACGCGGTGTACGACGACCTGCCCGGCGAGATCGCGCCGAAGCTCGCGCTGGCGGTCAGCGCCGAGGGCGTCGGGGACTACTTCGGTGCCGCGCGGTTCTACGAGCTGGTGTGGCGAACGGACCGTTCGTACGTGAGCGCCGCCTTCGGGCTCGCCAGGGTGTACCTGGCGCAGGGCGCGCGGGCGAGCGCGATCGAGGTGCTGGAGGCGGTGCCGCCGTCCTCGACGCACTACGTCGACGCGCAGGTCGCCGCCATCAAGATCAAGACGAGGGTCAACGGCGGTGGCAAGGAGCCCGCCGGTGTCTCCGAGCGCGACCTCGTCGACGCGTCGGGCAGGCTCGAACGGCTGAACCTGGACGCCGAGCGCCGCACCCGGCTGTCCGCCGAGGTCCTGGAGGCCGCGCACAGCTGGCTGCGCGCGCCCCGGCAGGGCGCGCCGTCGGCGGGTGCCAGGGTGCTGGGCTGCGCGCTGGAGGAGCGGGAGCTGCGCTTCGGCCTGGAGCGGTGCTACCGCACGCTGGCCAGGCTGGCCGGAACCACGAAGGAGCGGGTCGACCTGGTCGACCGCGCCAACGCCATCCGGCCGAGGACCCTCACGTAGGCGGCGTCTGGACTGTCGTCGTCGGGCAGGAGACGTAGGTCATACCCGGCGCTGTCACATCGGGCCGCGCCGTCCCGTCAGTGCTGTGAAACCAACGGAACAGCACTGGGAGCGCATCATGGAAGCTCGGTTGGACATCTTCGGCAGCCCGGCCGCGGCCAAGATCCAGCGGTACTTCGCGTCCGCGGGCAAGGTCGTCACGGATTCGGGCCTGCCCGCCGCGACGCAGGAACTGGTGAAGATCCGGGCCAGCCAGATCAACGGCTGCGGCTTCTGCCTCGACATGCACACCAAGGACGCCGCGGCCGCGGGGGAGACGCCGGTGCGTCTCGCCATGATCGCGGCCTGGCGCGAGGCCACGGTCTTCACCGAGGCCGAGCGCGCGGCACTGGAACTGACCGAGGAGGGCACCCGCATCGCGGACGCGGCGGGCGGTGTCTCCGACGAGGTGTGGGCGAACGCCGCCAAGCACTACGACGAGGAACAGCTCCTCGCGCTGATGGCGCTGATCGCCCTCATCAACGCCTACAACCGGCTGAACGTCATCAACCAGCTGCCCGCGGGCGACTACCAGCCCGGCCAGTTCGGCTGAGCGGCGTCACGCGCCGGAACGGCGTGAGGGCGGCCCCGGACACCGGGTGCCGCCCTCCTGGTTTGTCCGGCTCTGCCCGGATCAGGGATTGATCTCCCATTCGCGCTGTTCGCGAGCGCGTTTCGCCTTCTCGTGCGCGGCGGCCAGTTTCTCCAGCGCCTGCGGGTCGCCGTGGTTGCTGAAGTGCTCGAAGCCGACGACGACGAACAGCGCCCGCGCGCTGACCGCGATCGGGCCGTCCTCGGCGTCGAGGTGCCCGTCTGCGCTGACGTAGATCTTGCGCCCCGCGATGCCGTCGAGCCTCGTCGCGATGTACAGCGTCGACCCGACCGGCACCGGCCGCCGGAAGTCGGTTTCGAGCTTCCCGGTCACCGCGGGCCTGCGCAGCAGGTTCCCCACCGTGGAGCCGAGGGCCTCGTCGAACGCGCAGGCCAGCAGTCCGCCGTGGGCCAGCCCCGGCGCGCCCTGGTGCGCGGCGGTCACGGTGAACTTCGAGTGCACCGTCTGTCCCTCGCCGACCCGCGACCGCAGGTGCAGACCGGACTCCACCTCGTCGCCGCAGCCGAAGCACTCACCGAAGTGCACACCCAGCTCCGTGCCGGCGGGCGGTGCCTTCGGATGGGCCTCGGCGGGCTCCACCGGCACCGGCGGCCAGGGTTGAGAAACACGACTCATGAATCGACGTTAACCCCGGAGTGGTCACTCGCCGCATGCGGCCCACCCCTGTGGGCCTGCGCTGTGAGCGCTCCGTAGTCGGAAATTGCCGAACCGTAGATGATTTCCGATTCGCTCTGCCGACCCGGCTCCGTCGCGGAAGACTGGGTCGATGAGTTCGATGGGAACCGTTGCACGCGGAGGAGGTCGTCGCGGGGATGAGTGACGCAGCTGCGGAAAAGCCGGAGGTGGACCAGAGAACGGTCCGGCGGGCGGTCATCGCGTCCGCGATGGGGAACGCCACGGAGTGGTACGACTACGGCGTCTTCACCTCGGGCGCGATCGCCACGAGCATCGGCACGGTGTTCTTCCCCGGCGAGGGGAACGCGGTCCTGAAATCGCTCGCGCTCGTCGCGGTCGGTTTCGTCGTGCGGCCGTTCGGCGGCGCGTTCTTCGGACCGCTGGGGGACAAGCTCGGCAGGCAGAAGGTCCTGGCGATCACGATCCTGCTGATGTCCGGGTGCACCTTCCTGGTCGGCTGCCTGCCGACCTACGCCGGTCCGTACAGCATCGGCATCGCGGCACCGGTCGCCGTCCTGCTGCTCCGGCTGATCCAGGGTTTCTCCACCGGTGGTGAATACGGCGGCGCGGCGACGTTCATCGCCGAGTACGCGCCGACCAAACGCCGGGGGTTCTTCGGCAGTTTCCTGGAGATGGGCACGCTCGCCGGGTACGTGCTGGGCAACGTGGTCGTGCTGGCCGTGACCCTGTCGCTCTCGCACGAACAGGTCGAGGCATGGGGCTGGCGGATCCCGTTCTTCGTGGCGCTCCCGCTGGGCCTGATCGGCCTCTACCTGCGGTCGAAGCTGGAGGACACCCCGGAGTTCCGCCGGCTGGAGGCGACCGGGAAGAAGCCGGAGAAGGCGCCGCTGCGGGAGACGCTGACCCGCAACTGGCGGATGATCCTGAACCTGATCGGGATCGTGCTCCTGCTCAACATCGCCGACTACATGCTCCTGACGACCATGCCGACCTATTTCACCGACACCCTCAAGATCAACGACAACACCTCGACGTTGATCATCATCGGGGTGGAGCTGGTGCAGATGGCGATCATCCTGCCGCTCGGCGCGCTGTCCGACCGGATCGGGCGGAAACCGTTGCTGCTCACCGCGGCGATCGGGTTCGCGGTGCTGAGCTGGCCCTCGATCAAGCTGATGCAGTCCGGCAGCATCCTGTGGCTGGTGGTCGGCTTCCTGATCGTGGCGGTGCTGCTGGTGTTCATGCTCGCGGTGATCGGGTCGACCTTCCCGGCGATGTTCCCGACCCGCGTGCGGTACGGCTCGTTCGCGATCGGGTACAACGTCTCGACGTCGATCTTCGGTGGTACCTGCGGTGTCATCGTGACCGCGTTGATCAAGAGCACCGGCAACGCCGACTGGCCGGCGTACTACCTCATCATCGCGGCGCTGATCGCGATCGTGCCGATCCTCAAGATCCCGGAGACCTCCCAGGTGCCGATCGAACAGATCGACACCGCGGACACCGGTGGTTCGCTGGTCGGCGCCAAGCGCTGACCCCGGTCCCGGCCGGACACGACAGGGCCCCCGTCCACTGTGGACGGGGGCCCTGTTCGTGGTCGCGGTCAGCGGGTGGCTTCGGCCACCTGCGCACGAGGAGCGAAGCGCTTCTGCGACCAAACGGCCAGCGCACTTGCAACCGTTACTGCGACACCGGTTTCGATCAACAGGGCAACGAAGACCATGGCTTCCTCCTCGGGTTCTCGGGCCGGCGAGACTGAGCCGGCTGAGTAGTTTGTCGGCGGCGGAACGTGCCGCCACAGGGCATATCGCCACGGTAAGCCCAGGTATTTCATGGTGACAGCGGTTCAAACGGTGATCTCGGCCACAGCGCTGTGCGCACGTGAAACGCCCGGTGAATCGGCGGTTTCCACGTCTCAACGAGTGGTGCGATCGGTGCCGGGCGCGGCGGTCGGCACCGTCTGCCGGTCACCCGGTGCCTCGCTCGTCGGCGCCGTCCCCGGACGTCGCTCCGGGATGGTCCTCGGCACCGACGTGGCACTCGGCACTCGCTGCGAGGTGCCGGTTTTGGCGGTCGGCACCTCCGGCGGCGGATGCGACTCACCCGCGCCTGCCGAGGGTTCCGGAGCCGGCTTGGAGGGCGCCGAGGGGGAGGAGGGGACCGTGGACAGACCGGGACCCGCGGGCTGGACCGGCGCCGGATCGGTGCCGCCGTGCTGACCGGCCAGGAACCCGGCCACCACGAGGATCACCGCCGTCGCGGCGGAACTGCCCGCCATCGTCCAGCGCTTGCGCCGCCGCCGGATCCGGCCGCCGCGCGCGATGACGTCGCCCGCGTCGAAGCGCATCGGCGGCCCGCTCGCCGCCGAGGAGAGCACGGTCCTGATGTCGTCGTTCTCGTCCATCTCGTCACCTCCCATCGAGACCTCCGGTGCTGAACGACAGCGACCCGAAGTGCGGGCCGAGTCGTTTCCGCAGGGTCGCCAGCGCGCGTGCCGCCTGGCTCTTCACCGTGCCGGTGCTGCAGCCGAGCGCCGCGGCCGTCTCCTCGACGCTCAGATCGTCGAAGTACCGCAGCACCAGCACGGCGCGTTGTCTTGGCGCCAGGACACCCAGTGCGTGCCGCACCAGTTCGTCCTGCTCGGTCCCGGCCCGCTCGACCGGGACCTCGGGTGGTTCGCCGGTGAGCCGCTCGCGTTTCCAGCGGACCTTGCGGTGCTCGGCGAGGAACGTGCGCAGCACGACCTTGCGGGCGTAGGCGTCCAGCGTGTCGTGCCGCGCCAGCCGCGGCCACGCCAGGTACAGCTTCAGCAGCGCGGCCTGCGTGAGGTCCTCGGCCTGGTGCCAGTCGCCGCAGAGCAGGAACGCCGTCGCCCGCAGGCTGTGCGCGCGCTCGCCGAAGTACCGGGCGAACTCGCCGTCCCACGGCGAGCCCGGCCGGTCCTCCGGACGAGAGCGGGGTGTCACCGGGCTACTTGACCTCCCCGATGGCAGGCAGCCAGGTGGCGCCGACCGGCCCGGCCGGAATGGCCTTGGGCACACGGTTTTCCGTCGGCCTGGATCCGGCGGGCGCCGGGGCCGGGGCCTTGGTCGTCTGCCGGTCGGTCGCGGCGGGGCCAGGGGTGGCAGCGGGCGACTCGGAGGTCGGCCGGTCGGTCGGGGCCGGGGAGGGGGAGATGGTCGGCTGGTCGGTGGCCAGCGCGGTCCCGGCGGTGACGGCGCCACCCGCCAGCAGCAGCGCGCCCACGGTGAGAGCCATACGAATACGCAAGTCGAACTCCTCGGTCCTGGCGCCGCGTCGGATCAGCGGCGCCCTTCGCGGTAACTCATGCCGCCGCGTTCCCCCGGGGTTGCATCGGATTTCCGGCGAAGACACGAACGGCCAGGAAACCCGTGGGGAATCCTGGCCGCCCGGTGTTCCGCCGGATGTTCAGCTCGCGAGTGCCGACAGCTTCTGCCAGTCGGCCCACTTGTAGGTCCAGTCGCTGTAGTCGCCGTCCTTGGGACCGAGCTGCTGGGTGCTGCCCTCGATCTCGACCGGGTCGCCGGTGAGCACGCCGTCGTAGTACTCCTTGGCGTTCGCCGGGGACAGGTTCAGGCAGCCGTGCGAGATGTTCTGCTTGCCCTGCGCCCAGATCGACGAGGCGAGGCCGTGGATGAACTCGCCGTTGTTGGAGATCCGCACCGCCCACGGCACGTTCACGTCGGTGTAGCCGTAACGCGGGTTGCTCATGGAATACGTGGCGTGCTTGGACATCACGACGTGCACACCGCTGTTGGTGACCCGGCCGGGGTCGGAGTCGAGCCCGTAGCTGACCGGGTAGTCGGCGACCTGCTGGCCGTCCCGGATGACCTGCATGCGGTGGGTCTGGGGATTGCCCTTGACGATCTGGGAGCGCCCGATCTTGAAGCTGGCGGAGACGTCCTGCTGGCCGTAGACGCCGTCACCCATCTTGACGCCGTAGATCTTCGCGTTGACCTTCACGTCGGTGTTGGGCTTGAAGTACTCCTTCGGCCGCCAGTGCACCGAGGTGTCCCCGTCGGTCCAGCCCCAGGCGCCTTCGGTCTTCGGGGTGGTCTCCACGGAAAGCGCCTTCTCGACGGAGGCCTTGTCGGTGACCCGGCTCGGGAAGGTCAGGGTGATCGGCATGGCGATGCCGTAGGTGATGCCGTCGCCGACGTTGAGGCTGCCCGACATCTGCCGCCTCGGCTTGACGGTGGTGAAGGAACCGTTGATCGGCGCGGGTTTGCCGTCGGTGCCGACGGCCTGGCCGGACCAGGTGTAGGTCTTGCCGAAACCGAGTTCTTCGGTGGTCTTCCAGCTCTTCTTGTCCGGTGCGGGCTGACCGGCGACCTGTTTGCCCTCCGGATTGGTCAGCACGACCGAATCGAGGGTGCCGTCGGTGACGCTGACCGTGATCGGCTCGCCGGGCGGCACGTCCTGCGCGCCCGCGGCGGGCTGGACGGTCACCTTCGCCGGCAGCGCCGCGGGCGCGGACTGCGTCGGGCCCCCACCGGTGGTGCCGCTGGCCGTCACGGTCGGCTCACTGCTGCACGCCCCGAGCGTCAGCACGGCCACCAGCCCCAGCACCGCGCCCGCTGCCCGGCGGTGCGCGGAGTTCCTGAATGTCACACCGATCCCCAATCTCCCCTTTGTACTGCCCCACCCACCGAGACGCCTGGCCCGACTCCGACGTTGATCCCGCGTGAAGTGACGAGTGTCACAGTTGGCGGGTTTTCCTTCACGCACAAGACATGAGCGACTTCGTGCCGTATCCGGTGATCACCGGCTTCGGGGTGCGACGTCCAGACTAGCCGGTACCCCCGACAAGATCAGTCGCGCGCGGTGCGCCGCGGTGGTGGCTCCGGGGATCGTTGGTCCATCCGCTCGATCACGGGGTTCAGATTTGGCCAGATCCCGGTAGGCTGCTCTCAGGCCGTCGTTTTGCGTGTTAGTGGCTTCACACTCGCGGAACTTCTGACGCGAGCCGCGGAGCCGACACGCTCTTCGCTCGTCTCGTTGGAACCGCCCGGGACGGTCGGGGTGCCGCTTCGGTGGCATTCGAAGCGGAATCTGTAACGAGGAGTACAGCGGTGGCGCAAGGCACTGTGAAGTGGTTCAACGCGGAGAAGGGCTTCGGCTTCATCGCGCAGGACGGCGGCGAAGGCGACGTTTTCGTGCACTACTCGGAGATCGAGGGTCGCGGCTTCCGCACCCTTGAGGAGAACCAGCGAGTGGAGTTCGAAGTCGGCCAGGGGCAGAAGGGTCCGCAGGCCCAGAAGGTCCGCGCGATCTGAGTCAGGCCCTCGGCGTTAATCCAGGCCTGAGAAAAGGCCCCCGGTTTCCGAACCGGGGGCCTTTTCTCGTGCTGTGGGACGGTTCTCGCGGGGAGTGCGCCGGGTCAGCGCCGTCCCGCCACGGGCTCGTCGAAGGCGTCGGCGGGGAAGTGGAACTCGTCGGTCATCGCGGTGTCGACGTCGGACTGCCTGCGGTCCTGGACGGACGAGGACTGGCTTTCCCAGGAGAGCCGCTCGAGGATCCACTCCTGGGCGAGCGCCTGCGGGGAGATGTTGCGCTCCTGGGCGATGTCCTTGAGTTGCTGGCTGGCGATGAGGTTCATGCGCAGCTGGTAGACCTGCGCCTCGCCGAAGCGCTTGCCGGTCCCGGTGCTTTCCGGGGCGGACTCCGGCGCGAGCGCGGCGAGGTAGCTGGTGAGTTCCTTGTCTTCGACCTCGCCCGCCTCCCCAGCCGCCGCCTTGGCGGCGTCGCGGTGACGACCGGACGACACCGCCTTGAGGTTGGTACGGGTTCCGAGACGACCAAACGATGGAAGAGGCACGCCGCAACGATAACGGCGAGGTCTCGGAAACCAAACCACTGTGAGCCACAACACACCCAACGCCGTAACGCGAATAGCCCAACCGCTCCCCCTCTCACCCCCCAAACGCCCCACACCCCTAACCCTTAGCAACCACACACAACCAACCCGGCGCCCGCCGACTCTCGCAACGGAACACTCGGAATCAAGGTGCCCACAAGGTTCGCCAGGGCCGCCAGGCCCGAAGCGAACAAGCAAAGGTGAAGGGCGACCACGCTGGTTCAGGAACCGGCCGCACCGTGGGGGTCCGGGGGGCTCGGCCCCCCGGGTAGTACGCGCGGGGGACAGTTTGCGAAGGGCGAGGAACGAGCCCGAGCAAACATGGAGAGACCCCCGCGCCAGGGGGAGGAACGCGGGGGTCGGAGGGGATCTCCACAGGCGCTGACCGGGGGTGTGTCAGCACCTCTAGTGTTGCACGACTTCCGGGGTTGGGCGAGTGGAAGCCGGGAAAATTCCGTTGCTGGTGTCACTTCGACGTGGTGTGTTGTTCATTTGCGGGTCCGGGGTTCTCCTGCCGTGCTGGTTGCGCAGCGTTGAGCGGAGTGTGGCCTCAGGTTCACTCTCCGGGGGGCTGTGTGTGGCGGCCGGCGCTGGTTAGCCTCGCGGCCAGGTCGATGTGAGCCGATGGAGGAGCAATGGGCGGGTCTGCGGAAGTGCGGCAGTTCCTCCTCCGGTACGAAGGTGCCGATGGGGGAAACGCGACGTTTGCCGGTGGTCTGCCGGCGCAGCGCAGTGGTGGCGCGGAGGCGCAGCGGGTGTCGGATGATCAGGTCCGGCGGGCGCGTCTCGCGGTGGCGCACGGTGCGCTCGGCGTGGAGGACTGCGTGATGCTGCTGGACATGCTGGGGCTGACGTTGGATGACGACGGCCAGGCGCCGGTGCAGCGGTGAGCTGACGGTCCGGCGGCTTGTGGTGGGAAACCCGCTGCTTGCGGCGGGTTCCTGAAAGTGTTTTACCGATCCCGCGCTGGCGGGAGTTCCCCGATGATCGTTTCGTAAGTCGTTCTTTCGCGGTGCCGAAGGGCTGGACCCGGGTACCGGCGACGGGACATTCGAGCCGGCGCCCCCGGGCTCCGGCCGATGGCGTGGGCGACCGGCGGCGACGGCGTGAGCGTGGTTCGCCGCCGTGTCACCGCGGGGTCGTGACGGTGGCCGGTGGCATGCCGTCGAGGGTGGCCGCGGAGCTGCCCGAGATCTTTCCGAGCCGGTTCGCCGGACTCGTCTCGCCGTCCGCGGAGACGGCGCTCTTCGCGCCCGAATCGGGGCGCGCCTACGCCGAGTCATCAGCCGCTGATCACGTGGCCCTCGTTCGGGTGTATCCGGACGCCGACGGCCCGTTTCGCTCGATGGAGCTACCCGGGAGGACGGGGCGTGGAAGACGTCGACGTGTCGAGCGGCGAACTCGCGGCGCGCGGCCGCCCTCGGCGCGCATCCGGCCGTTCGGGCACGATGGACACCGTTCCCGCAGGTCCCAGCCCTGCGGTGCACTTAGGGAACCCCCTGTGCGAGCAGGGTTCGGCGTGCCCTATGCTTATGTTCGCTCCCGGGGGGACCTGAGAGCGCGGTCGGTCGGTTCGCCGAAACCGGCCGGGCTCCCATCGTCCAGCGGCCTAGGACTCCGCCCTTTCAAGGCGGCAACGCGGGTTCGAATCCCGTTGGGAGTACGCAGTACAGTTAGGCAGCAGTACCCTTCACCTCGGTGAAGTCGCAAGGCCCTGTGGCGCAGTTGGTTAGCGCGTCGCCCTGTCACGGCGAAGGTCGCGGGTTCGAGTCCCGTCAGGGTCGCAAGATCGTTCGGCTCCTTGCCGGCGTTCCCGGCCAGGTAGCTCAGTTGGTACGAGCGTCCGCCTGAAAAGCGGAAGGTCGCCGGTTCGACCCCGGCCCTGGCCACCCTTCGTCACCCGAGGTATGCCTGTGGAAAGCACAGGCCTTGCCTCGGGTGGTGTGTTTTGTGGGGGGTGCAACCCCCACACCCCGCTCGGGAGGGCTTCGCCCCCCGAACCCCCCACGTCGGGTCCCCTCTTGTGGTTTGGCTCCTGACCGTCGCTGGTTCTTGTCAGAGCAGGCGGGTGGTGTAGCCCGCTGAAATTAAGCGGTGGTAGGCGGACTCGACGGTGCTGGGGAGGGGTTGCGGGATCGCGAAGCCTCGGTTGGCGTAGAGGGTGATGCGTTGGGTGTCGCCTACCAGCATGGAGATCACGCGGGTCGCGTCGCCGATGCTCTTCACGTACTCGTCCAGCGGTAGTTCGGCCGAGGCGCAGGTGACTTCTACTTCCGGCCACAGCTTCTTGCAGGTCGCGTAGGCACGTCGCTGTTGGTATGGCCGTGAGATCAGCGTGACCGAGCCGACTTCGGTGCCCTGCTCGGCGAGTAGCTGTCGGGTGAGGCTGATGTTCTCGCCCGTGTTCCTCGCGCGGGGTTCGACGAGGATCGAGTCCGCTGGCACCCCGAGTGAGACGGCGTGCTCGCGGTAGTGGACGGCTTCGCCGCGAGGGAAGCGCTCGACCGTGGTCGGGGCGTTCGCGCCGGTGAACACGACCAAGGGAAAAGCGTTGCGCCGGAAGAGATCCGCGGCGCGGGTCGCGACACCCAGGTCATGACTTCCCAGGCCGATACCGACATCCGACCGGCCGATCTTGTGGTGCAGGTTGTGGTAGTCCCACAGCGTTTCGACGTCGGCGCGGAACGACGTCGGCAGCGTGGCGGCGTGCTCGGGCACGGGATGTCTCCGGCGGTCGGGGACTTGGAGTCCTATATGGACAGACGTGGGCGAGAGGCGTGTGACGGAGAGGCGCTCACGCGTCTCCCAGTTCGGCTTGGCGGCGGCGGAGTTCTTCGACGATCTGGTCGGTGGTCGACTGATGCTGTTCCATCCGGGCCAGGGCCTGAGCGATCGAGGCGCGTACGCGATCGACGTCGTCCGGTCCGATTTCGACACTGTCCGGGTGGACCCGGCGGCGCTGCCCGACCACCAGCGGGCGGTCGACCCGGGGCAGTAGCAGCCCGTCCGGCACCCGGTCCAGCCACGAAGCCAGATCGCGGTTCTCGTCGCGGAGCCGTTCGGTCCACGACCGCAGCCGGCGCGCCTCCCGCCCGGGATCGCGGCGGTTCCAGCCCGCCTGCACCATGCCGGTGATCGCCTCGGCCGCCGTGCGGCACGCGACTTCCAAGCGGGGCAGGGCGTCCAGGCCGATTGTCGCGAACTGCTCGACGAGGTCCCCGTCCGGGTCGAACGCGACCCATGCGCCGTCGACGGTGTGCTCCTCCGCCACGTCGTGTGCGGTGGACAACAGCGCGGCGATGGCCGCGTGCACCGCCGCCACGTCCGCGGGGTCCAGTTCGCCGGAGGTGAGGCGGTGCGGGGATTCCTCTGGGGTGACGCGGGGCGGCCGTTCGCCCGCGGGCCAGGTCCGTTTCCCGCCTCGCCGTCGGTAGTGCTGCTGCATGGCCTGTTTCGACCGGTCGCCGTAGGCCACGCCCAGCTGTTCCCAGGTCCAGCCGCGGTCAAGGACCGATTCGATCAGCGCCACCTCGGCCCGGTCGAGGTCGCGGCGGACGTCGGGGACCAGTCGCAGCGCGCCCGTCGCGTCCTCGGTGGTCACTTCGTCGCCGCTGGGCCGTTTCGCGGGCGGGAGAACGGATCTCGCCGCGACCACCAGCTCGTCGATGAAACCGCTGCGCCGGTGGTGCAGGTGCCGGGCGAGCAACGCGGTGGTCACGTCATCTTCTTCGGGAGCGCCGTCCGTCATGGTGTCAACGTATGCGTTGACGCACGGGCTGTCAACGCATACGTTGACGAAATCGGGCTTGATCTCCAGTCAACTCGAGGTATGAGAGTGGTGTCATGAGCACACTCGCTGAGCGGACCACCGAACCCGACTGGCACATCGACAAGGTCGACGTCGACGCCTACCTCGCGCGGCTGGGAACCGACCGGCCCCGGGTGCCGGACGCGCGGGCCCTGCGGGATCTCGCGACGGCACACGTGCTGGCGATCCCGTTCGAGAACGTCGACGTCCTGCTTGGCAGGCATCGCGGGATCTCGCTCGACGTCGTCCAGGAGAAGCTGGTCGGCAGGAAGCGCGGCGGCTACTGCTACGAGCACGCCCACCTGTTCGCCGCGGCCGCCGAACGTCTCGGCTTCCCGGTGCGCCGGATCGTGGCGCGGGTGCAGCCGCGGCGCCCGGGGCCGTACACGCACATGTCGCTGCTCGTCGCGGCCGAGGGCGTGTGGCACCTGGTCGACGTCGGGTTCGGCGCGGGGATGCTGCGGCCGATGCCGCTGGTCGACGGTGCCGTCGTCGACCAGGCGGGCTGGCCGCACCGGCTCACGCACCGCGAGGGCTGGTGGACACTGCAGAAGCAGGACGGCGACGGCTGGGAGGACCTGCACGCGTTCACGCCGAGCGCGAGCAGCCCGATCGACTACGAGGTCTACCACCACTACACCTCCACGCATCCGCGCTCGCCGTTCACCGGGCAGCTCGTGGTGATGCGGCTGGAGCCGGGCCTGAGCAGGCAGCTGGTCGGGCACGACCTGGTCGTCCGGCGTCCGGACGGTACCGAGGAGAAAACCCCGGTGGCTCCCGGCGAACTCGGCGCGACGCTGCGTCAGCTCGACGTCGAGCTGACGGCGGAAGAGCTGGCGGCCCTGCTCGAACGCTACTGATCGCTGGCACAGTGGTTCCATGACGATTCTGGTGACCGGAGCCACCGCGAACATCGGACGCAAGGTTGTCGATCAGCTACTGGGGATGGGGGCGTCCGGTATCCGGGCGTTGACGAGCAACCCTCGCAAGGCCGCGCTGCCGGACGGCGTCGAGGTGGCGAAGGGCTATCTACGGAAGGTCGAGACGCTGCCCGCGGCGCTCGAAGGCGTGGACCGCCTCTACCTGGCGCCGACGCCGGACACGGTGGTCGAAGTGCTGAAGCTGGCGCGCGCCGCCGGTGTCCGGCACGTCGTCGCCCTGTCCGGCGAACCGGAGGGCTGGTGGGGCGACGTCACCAGGGCGGTCGACGCGAGCGGGCTCGCCCGGACGCACCTGTGGCCCGCCGACTTCATGGAGAACTCGACGATGTGGGCGGAGCAGCTCCGGCGCACCGGCGCGATCCGGGAGCCCTACCCGGACACCGCCAGCGCGCCGATCGCGATGGACGACATCGCCAGGGTCGCGGCGACGGCGCTGCTGGAGGACGGGCACGCCGGCAAGGCGTATCCGCTGGGCGGGCCGGAGAAACTGACCCGCGCCGAACTCGTCCGGCAGCTCGGCGTGGCGCTGGGCCGGGAAATCCCGTTCCTCACGGTTTCGCCGGAGGAGACGGTCGAGGCGATGAAACCGACGATGGGGGAGGCCGCGGCCTGGTACGTCGAGAGCGTGCTGGGCGGGTTCACCGAGGACCCGGTGCTGCCGACCGGATCCGTCGAGGAGATCACCGGCCGCCCCGGCACGACCTTCGCCGCGTGGGCGGCCGCGCACACTGCCGATTTCGCCTGAGTGTCATCCGGGTTTACAGCGCGGCCCCGAACAGTTCGGTGGCCGCGCTGGGCCTGCCGAGGTGGAAGCCCTGCGCCTGGTCGCAGCCCAGCTCGCGCAGCAGATCCAGCTGATCGGCGGTCTCGACGCCCTCGGCGACCACGGTCAGGCCGACGGCGTGCGCCATCGCGATGATGCTCGCCACGATCGCCGCCGCGTCGCGTGACTCCGCGATGCCGGTGATGAACGAGCGGTCGATCTTGAGCGTGTCCAGCGTCAGCCGCCGCAGCTGGGCCAGTGACGAGTAGCCGGTGCCGAAGTCGTCGATCGCGAGCAGCACGCCCAGCTCCCGCAGCGAGGTCAGCACCTCGGCGGCCGCGGTGTGATCCCGCATCAACGCGCTTTCGGTCACCTCCAGGCACAGCGCGCCGGGCGGCAGCCCGGTCGCGAGCAGGGTGTCCTGCACCGCGGCCACCAGCTGCGGGTCGTCGAGCTGGCGTACCGAGAGGTTCACCTTGAGGTGCAGGTCGAGGCCGTGTGCCGACCGTCGCCCGGCCAGCTCGCGGGTGGTGGCCTTCAGGACGTGCTTGCCGATGACGTTGATCAGCTCGCTCTCCTCGGCCAGCGGGATGAACTCGCCGGGCGGGATCGCGCCGTGCGTGGGATGCGTCCAGCGCAGCAGCGCCTCGACCGCGACCATCTCGCCGGACCGCAGGTCGACCACCGGCTGGTAGGCGGGCCACAGCTGGCCGTTCTGCACCGCGTCCCGCAGGTCCTGCTCCATGCGCAGCCGCCGCTGCAGCCGTTCGCGCAGCGCGACGTCGAAGAACTCGAAGCGGCCGCGACCGAGCGTTTTGGCCTGGTACATCGCGACGTCGGCGTCGCGCAGCAGGTCTTCCGCGCTGCGCCGGTCGTCACCGGCGGAGAGCACGACGCCGATGCTGGCGTCGAGGTGCAGCTGCCGCCCGTGCACGCCGATCGGCTCGTTCAGCACCACCCGGACGTGCTCGGCCAGCGCGCGGACCTCGTCCTGGCCGGTCACCTCGCCGGTGACGAGCACGAACTCGTCGCCGCCGAGCCGCCCGACGACGGTGTCGCCGCCGGTGCACCGCCGCAGCCGTTCGCCGACGATGCGCAGGACCTGGTCACCGACCGAATGCCCGAGCGAGTCGTTGATGACCTTGAACTTGTCCAGGTCGAGGAACAGGACCGAGGTCGGCCGGTCGTGGGCGCGGCGGTCGAGCCGGTCGAGCACCAGCGTCCGGTTCGCCAGCCGGGTCAGCGGGTCGTGCGTGGCGTCGTGGGCGAGCCGGGCGCTGATCGCGCGCCGCTCGGTGATGTCGGTGAACGAGGTGACCACCGACCGCCGTGCCGGGTCCTCCGGGCTGAGCAGCCGCGAGGTCAGCGACACCCAGACGTCCCTGCCGTCCGGCCTGCGCAGCCGCACCACCTTGCCGTTCTGGGTGATCCCGGTCCGCAGCGTGCGGACCGACGGCGTGTCCTCGGCGGAGATCCGCGCCCCGTCCTCGTCGAACAGCATGAGCGTGTGCGAAGGCAGCCCGACGAGGTCCGCCGCGTTGACGCCGAGGATGCGGCAGCCCGCCGGGTTCACCGACTCGACCAGGCCGTCCGGCCCGGTCACCAGCACGCCCTCGTCGAGCGCGGCGACCACCGTGCGGTAGTGCTGTTCTGCCCGCCGCCGCTCGGTCTCGTCCGCGCACACCAACACGTAGCTCCCGGCCAGTTCGGCCGCGGAGACCCGCACGGTGAGGGTGGCGCCGTCCCGGCGCCGGTGCGCCGCCTCGACCAGCCCGCCGGACCGGCACATCTCCGCCAGGTCGGCCGGTGCCCCGAGCAGCTCCGCGACCGGTCTGCCGAGTGCCTCGTCCGCGGTCCAGCCGTAGACCGCCTCGGCCGCCGGGTTCCAGCCGGTCACGAGCCCGCCGGGGGTGGTGGTGATGATCGCGTCGCTGACCCGGCTCACCAGCGCGGCCCGGGAGCGCAGCGCCTCGGCGGCGGCCTTGCGCGCCGTGATGTCGCGCAGGACGACCTGGAAGGTGGGTTTCCCGGCGTTGTGGGTGCGCACCGCGACCAGTTCCGCCGCGACCGTGCTGCCGTCGAGACGTTTCAGCACCGCCTCCACCGGCCCGATCGTCGCCGGGGGCCCGGTGGGCGGCGCGGGCTCGTCGCGGGGTTGTTCGGTGACGAAGTCGGTGAACGGCCGCCCGGCGAGCTGGTGCGCCTCGTCCGCGCCGAGCAGGTCGAGCGCCGCGCGGTTGGCGTAGGTGAGGACACCGTCCTCGTGCACACAGATGGCGTCGGGGCTCAGCTCCACCATGACCCGGTAACGCTCGGCGAGATCGACCAGGTCCTCGCCCGGCGCGCGGTCGGCGGCGACCGCGCAGGCCACGCCGAGCAGCCCGGCGGTCCGGTCGCCGTGACCGACGGTGCGCACGCGCAGCCGGACCCGGCGCGGCCGGTCACCGGCGCCCTCGATCGGCTGCTCCAGCTCGAAGTCCCGGCCCGGCGGCGTTTCCCCCGCGCCGAGGGCGAGCGGTTCGAGCAGCCTGGTCAGCCGCCCGCAGACCTCGTCGGCGGCCGCGCCCGCCATCCCGAGCACCGCGTCGAGGCCGGGCATCCAGGTCAGAGTGGACGCGGCGAGATCGAAGGAGAAGATCACCCCGGACCCGGCGGCGGCGACCAGATCGGCGATCAGGTCGTGCCCGGCTTCGCTCCGCGCGGTGGGGACCGCCGGCGCACCCATGGCGGTCACCCCGCGTGAGTCTGCCTCCATAGTGTGCCCGGTCTCCCCTGGTCGGCATACCGATGAGACGGAAAGCAAGCAGGCCCGCGAAACCTGTCGACTTGCCTGAACCGCTTGCTTTCGGTCGGTTTGGTATCTACTGGCGCTGTGGCCCGTCGATTACACCACCGACCGATCCCGCTGTATATCCATTGGATTCCGCTTCCGGACTTCGGTCGTCACCGGGGTGTTCCGCCGGGTTTCCTCAGCCGCGGACCAGCACCCGGCCCGACGTGGGCCGGAGCGGCGCGAGGTCCCGCTCACCGGGAGAGGAGGGCGGTGTGGGGGTGCCGAACCGCCGGCCCCAGAACAGCAGTCCGAAGTGTGCGGCGACGGCGTGGCCGAGCAGGGTGATGACCGAGTTCAGGCTCGCCGGGGCGTCGGTGAGGCAGACGGCGGCCAGGAACAGCTCCATCGTCACCAGGGCCGCGATCCGCAGCCGGCCCCGGCACAGGAACACCAGCGCGCCCGCGGTGGTGAAGAACCCGTAGCTGACGCCGATGTCGAGCCAGCGCCCGGCGGAGTAGGGCAGCGCCCCGCTCTGGATGAGCGCCATCACCGGTAGTTCGGTGGCCAGGGTGGCCAGTACGTGGCCGCTGAAGAACACGATCGCGGTGCGGGCCGCCCCGAACCGGCGTTCCAGCGGGGCGACGGCGACGGCGAAGATGGCCGCGTAGGCGATCCAGCCGCCGTCGGAAAGCCACAGCGCGCTGGCGAACAGGGAGACCAGGGGGCGGCGCCAGAGGTTGTGCGCGTCGGTGCTGGAGAAGGTGAGCAGCCTGCCGATCAGCTTCGGATCGCCGAACCTGACCAGCAGGGTGGTGCCGAGCAACAGCGTCAGGTAGCCGAAGGTGAACGGCGTCGACCGCGGTGACGGGACGAGCCGGGCGAGCGCGCGCCAGGCGGCGCGGGCGGGGACCGGCCCTCCGGCACGCATCAGCATGAGGCCAGCTTCGCCGGTGTTTCTGGGAGTACTCCAACGCTCAGCTGTGAATCGGCTGTGTGATCCGGACGGAACCGGGCACGGTCCGGAGTGATAATTTTTGGCAATACTCACCCGTTCGGGTGCTTTTTCCGGTAGGAAGGCCACCACATTCATGGTTGAGGGGCCCAGGGTGAGGCACGAGGTTTCGGTCACCGAGCTGCTCGAACGCGAGGGATGGGGCGAACGCGTGCCCCCGTCGCCCGGATCGCGCTGGCGCGTCGTCGCGGTCATGCTCGCCGTCGTCATCGGCTGCGGCACGGCCGCGGTACTGGTCGCCTTCAACGGCCCGAAACACAACAACGCCAAGGAAACCGACCAGATCGGCGTCATCGACATGCCGCACCGGACGTCCGGGGCGGGCGGCGCCGACGAGAGCAACGTCCCCGAAACCACCGAGGGCGGCACCGGTGGCGGGAGCGTCGAAACGACGACGTCGGGCTCTCGGCGGACCACCTCCGCGCCCACCAGTGGCACGACGACCTGGACCGGCGCGACCACCCCGGGGCCGACCACCGCGGGCGCGACGCCGAGGGACGATCCGCCGCCGGTGAGCGGCACCGGTACGACGACCCGGCCGGCGCCGCCCACCCATCCCACGACGCCCACGACCCGCACCTCGGAGCCGGAGCCCTGTCCCATCCTGTGGCCGTTCTGCTGACCGCCGCACATGATGGACGCCGACGCGGGGAATACCGCCTCGTGCCTACCGGGAGGACACGGACGGTGACAGTGGAAACGCCGCCGGGCCCGCGCCTGCGTGCCTGGCTGCTGGAAGGTTCGGCGAAGCGCGCACAGCAGCTCAAGGGTGGTAAACGCGAGACCGTCAAAAGCCACGAACATCCGTGGTGGAAGGTCATGTGCCTGACCGGGGTGGACTATTTCTCCACGCTCGGTTACCAGCCGGGGATCGCGGCGCTGGCCGCGGGAGTGCTGTCGCCGCTCGCCACGATCGTGCTGGTGCTGCTGACACTCGGCGGTGCGCTGCCGATCTACCGCCGGGTGGCGAAGGAAAGCCCGTACGGCCAGGGCTCGATCGCGATGCTGGAAAAGCTGATGTCGTGGTGGAGCGGCAAGCTGCTCGTGCTGGTACTGCTCGGCTTCGTCGCGACGGACTTCGTCATCACCATCACGCTCTCGGCCGCCGACGCCACCGCGCACGTGACGGAGAACCCGTTCGTCCCGTCCTTCTTCCACGGCAAGGAAGTGCTGATCACCACGCTGCTCATCGCTCTGCTGGGCGGCGTGTTCCTCAAGGGATTCGCCGAGGCGATCGGCGTCGCCGTGACGCTCGTCGGTGTCTACCTCACGCTCAACGTCGTCGTGGTGGCCGTCGCGCTCTGGCACGTCTTCGCGAGCCCGGACTTGATCGTGAGCTGGCAGGACCTGCTGGTCGCGAAGCACCCGAACCCGTGGCTCATGATCGGCGTCGCGCTGATCGTGTTCCCGAAGCTGGCGCTCGGCCTGTCCGGCTTCGAAACGGGCGTTTCGGTGATGCCGCTGGTCAAGGGCCTGCCGGGGGACACCCACGACAATCCCGCCGGACGCGTCCGCAACACCCGCCGCCTGCTGGTCACCGCCGCGCTGATCATGAGCGCGTTCCTGATCACCAGCAGCTTCGCCACCACGGTGCTGATCCCGCACCAGGCGTTCGAAGCGGGCGGCCCGGCGAACGGCCGTGCGCTGGCCTACCTCGCGCACGACTACCTCGGCGACGTCTTCGGCACGTTCTACGACATCAGCACGATCGCGATCCTGTGGTTCGCCGGCGCCTCCGCGATGGCCGGGCTGCTCAACATCGTGCCGCGGTACCTGCCGCGCTACGGCATGGCGCCGGACTGGGCCCGCGCGAGCAGGCCGCTGGTGATCGTGGTCAGCGTGATCGCGTTCGTCATCACCTGGCTCTTCGACGCGAGCGTCGAGGCACAGGGCGGCGCGTACGCGACCGGGGTGCTGGTGCTGATCTCGTCGGCGGCCGTCGCGGTGACGCTGTCCGCGCGGCGGGCACGGCAGCGGAAGGCGTTCCTCGCCTACCTGGTCATCACGGTCATCTTCGCCTACACGACCGTCGTCAACATCATCGAACGTCCCGACGGCGTGAAGATCGCGGCGTTCTTCATCGTCGCGATCGTGCTGACGTCGCTGATCTCACGGGCGACCCGGTCGCTGGAACTGCGTGTCGAGGAGGTCGACTTCGACACCGCCGCCCAGCGGATCCTCGACAAGGCCGTGCGCAG
Organism: Amycolatopsis samaneae; assembly: GCF_039541975.1. NCBI lineage: Bacteria > Bacillati > Actinomycetota > Actinomycetes > Pseudonocardiales > Pseudonocardiaceae > Amycolatopsis > Amycolatopsis samaneae. The sequence goes on along the minus strand of NZ_BAABHG010000009.1, from coordinate 128,330 downwards.
CGGCGAGATCCGGATCATCGCCAACGAGCCCGACGCGCGGGACGCCGACGAGTACCGCGAGAAGGAGCGGGAAGCCCGCGAGGACAACAACATCCCGAACGATTCGGCGCTGCTTTTCCTGGAGGTGACCATCAGCGACGCCTCGGACTTCGAGACGACGTTGCGGGTACGCGGGGAGAAGCGGTACGGCTACCGCATCCTGCGGGTCAGGAGTCCCTCCATCGCGAACGCCATCGCGGCTATCCTGCTGCACATCCGCGACGAGACCGGGAAACGACCGCACGTGTACTTCGCCTGGACCGAGGGCAACCCGTTCAAGTTCATCGGGCGGTACCTGTTCTTCGGTGACGGTGACGTCCCGCCGGTCACCCGCGAGGTGCTGCGCCGCGCGGAACCGGATCCGGAGCGCCGTCCGATGGTCCACGTCGGCTGAGCCCGGCCGGAATGTCCCTTTCGGACGGTCCGGTGGGGTGAGGTGTGTACGCGGGTACCCGCGCACGCTTGAATGTCCGCATGCGGCACAACGCACGGCAGCCCCCGTCGGTGGTGGAGCGGGTGCTCGACGTGCTGGGCGCGTTCACCGCGGAACGGCCGGAGCTCACCCTCTCGGAGCTGAGCCGCCGGGCCGGGCTGCCCCTGTCCACCACGCACCGGATCGCCGGGGAACTCGTCCGGCGCGGCGCGCTCGCGCGCGACGAGCACGGCCGGTTCCGGGTCGGGCTGTGGCTGTGGGAGGTGGCCTCGCTCGCCCCGCACGACGCGGAACTGCGGGAGTCCGCCATGCCGTTCCTGGAGGACCTGTACGAGGCCACGCACCAGAACGTGCAGCTCGCGGTGCTCGACGCGCCCGAGGTGGTGTACGTCGAGCGGATCTCCGGCCGGGGCGCGGTCGGCATCCGTTCGCGGCCGGGCGGGCGGCTTCCGGTGCACGCCACCGGTGTCGGCCTGGTGCTGCTCGCGCACGCGCCCGCCGAGGTCCAGGAGGAGGCCCTCGCGGCGCCGCTCAAGCGGTACTCGGCGCACACGATCGCCTCGGCGGACCGGCTGCGCCGGGTGCTCGCCGACGTCCGGCGTGACGGCTACGCGATCAGCGACCGGCAGATCGAGCCGGACGCGGTGTCGGTGGCAGCGCCCGTGTACGGGCGGGACGACGCGGTGCTCGCGGCGATCTCGGTGGTCGTTCCCGTCGAGGGTGCCGAACCACGCACGCTCGTGCCCGCGGTGGTGGCCGCGGCGCGGGGCATCTCCCGGGTGCTCGGCGCGCCGCGGGCCCTGCGGGTGTCGGGTGACGCCCGGCGCGAGACACACTGAATGCTTCCACTCGGTGGAAGCCCGGCTGCGTCGGGGCGTTCGCCTGTCGCAAGCTGAGCGCGTTCCCGCGTACCTCGACGGCACCAGCCCGATGTGCTCAGATGGGTTCTGAAGGGCTTGAGCAGACGGGAGAAACGATGGGTTCGGAGCAGTCCACGGTCGTCGTGGCGGGCGCGGGGCAGAGCGGTTTCCAGGCCGCGGCCTCCTTGCGGGACAAGGGGTTCCCCGGCCGCGTGGTGCTCGTCGGCGACGAGTCCGGCGTGCCGTACCAGCGTCCGCCGCTGTCGAAGGCGTACCTGACCGGTGTCGCCGGCCCGGAGCAGCTGCGGCTGCGGCCGGAGGACTTCTTCGCGGAGAAGGACATCGAGCTGGTGTGCGGGCGCGTCACCGGGATCGATCGCGCGGGCTCGGCCGTCCTCCTCGACGACGGGAGTTCGCTCGGTTACGACCACCTCGTCCTGGCCACCGGTGCGCGGAACCGCGAGTTGCCCGTGCCGGGCGCGGAACTCGCCGGTGTGCTGGCGCTGCGGACGCGGGAGGACGCCGACCGGCTGCGCGAGGAACTGGAGCGCGCGAAGGACGTCGTCGTGATCGGCGGCGGGTTCATCGGCCTGGAGTTCGCCGCGCACGCGGGACGGCCGGTGACGATCGTCGAGGCGCAGGACCGGCTGCTCGCCAGGGTGGCCTCCCCCGAGATCTCCGGGTATTTCGCCGAACTGCACGAAAAGTCCGGGCACACGGTGCTGCTGGGCGTCGGTGTCGCGGCGCTGCACGGCACCGGACGCGTCGAGTCGGTCGAGCTGACCGACGGCAGGCGGTTGCCCGCCGATCTGGCGGTGGTCGCCGTCGGCGTGCTGCCGGAGACCTCGCTCGCCGAGGCGGCCGGGCTCGAGGTGGCCAACGGGATCGTCGTCGACGCGCGGCTGCGCACCAGCGACGAGAAGATCTTCGCCATCGGCGACTGCGCGAACTTTCCCTGTGTGCAGGCGGGAACGGCGGCGACGCGGCTCGAATCCGTGCAGAACGCCGTCGATCAGGGCCGCTGCGTCGCGGCGGTGATCGCGGGCGAGGAACTGCCCTACGACAGCCTGCCGTGGTTCTGGACCGACCAGTCGGGCGCGAAGCTCCAGATCGCCGGGATCCTCGCCGACGCCGACCGGACGGTGCTGACCGGGGACCGGGCGGCGGGGAAGTTCTCCGTACTGTCCTTTCGCGACGGTGTGCTGATCGCCGTCGAGTCGGTGAACCAGCCGCCGGCGCACATCGCCGCGCGACGCCTGTTCACCGCGCGCCCCCGTCCGTCCTATGTGGAGCTCGAAGCGAGTGGTTTCGATCTCAAGGCTCATGTGAAGTCGCTGTCCGCGGCTTGAGAAGTACCAGGAGGTAACGTCTTTGCGCACCCAGGTCGCCGTCATCGGTGCCGGCCCCGCCGGACTGCTGTTGTCCTATCTGCTCCACCTGGAGGGGATCGACGCCGTCGTGCTGGAGACTCGCGACCGCGAGTACGTCCGGCAGCGGGTGCGCGCCGGGGTGTGTGAACAGCCGACCGTTGAGCTGCTCCGCGAAATCGGGCTCGGTGCTCGGCTGGACGTCGAAGGCCTGCCACACGAGGGTTTCTCGCTGCGCTTCGACCGTGCCGATCACCGGATCGCGCTCACCGAGCTGACCGGGAAGTCGATCACCGTCTACGGGCAGCAGGAGATCGTCAAGGACCTCATCGACGCGCACGAGGCCCGTGGTCTTCCCGTCGAGTTCGAGGTGTCCGGGGTCGAACTGTCTGGTGTGGACACCGAGCACCCGGTGGTGCGCTACCGCGACGCCGACGGGGTCGCGCACACACTGGAATGCGACGTCATCGCGGGCTGCGACGGGTTCCACGGCGTCAGTCGTCCGTCCATTCCGGACAGTGTGCTGAAGACGTTCACGCGGGATTACCCCTTCGCCTGGCTCGGAGTGCTCGCGCGGACGCCGCCCTCGGACGAGGAGCTGATCTACGCCCACCACGAGCGGGGCTTCGCGCTGCACAGCATGCGGTCGCCGGAGATCACCCGGTTGTACCTCCAGGTCGACCCGGCCGAGGATCTCGCGAACTGGTCCGACGACCGGATCTGGTCCGAGCTGACCACGCGGCTGGCGGTCGACGGCGACTTCGTGCTGCGGGAGGGGCCGATCCTGGACAAGGGCATCACCCCGATGCGGAGCTTCGTCGCCGAGCCGATGCGGCACGGGCGGCTGTTCCTCGCGGGGGACGCCGCGCACATCGTCCCGCCGACCGGGGCCAAGGGGATGAACCTCGCGGTCGCCGACGTGCGGGTGCTCTCCCGCGCGCTCAAGGCCCTGCTGAAGGGGGATCCGGCGCCCGCGGAGTCCTATTCGGACACCTGCCTGCGGCGGGTGTGGCGCGCGGAGCACTTCTCCTGGTTCATGACCACGATGCTGCACACCGATCCGGACGCCGACGGCTTCGCGCGGCGTTTGCAGCTCTCGCAGCTGCGGTACACCGCGTCTTCGCGCGCCGCGGCGACGAGCCTGGCCGAGAACTACGTCGGACTGCCCTTCGCCTGATAATCGTCAACTCGTGGTTGACGCACGAGGGTGCGTCAACCTACAGTTGACGGCATGACGTTACCCAATCCGATCAGGCTCGACGACCTGATCAGCGCGATCAAGAGCAACAACGACAAGGACGTCCTCGGCCAGCTGTCCGACGCGGTCTACATGGGCGAACACCTCGGCGAAGTGGCCGACCACCTGATCGGCCACTTCGTCGACCAGGCGCGGCGATCCGGTGCCTCGTGGACCGACATCGGCAAGAGCATGGGCGTTTCGAAGCAGGCCGCGCAGAAGCGCTTCGTGCCGAAGGACGACGCCGACGGCAGCCAGGGCGGCAAGATCCAGCACGTCTTCGGCCGCTACACCGACCGGGCCCGGCACGTGATCGTGGCTTCCGAGAAGGCCGCCAGCGACGCGGCGAACGGCAGCATCGAGACCGTGCACCTGGTGCTCGGCCTGCTCTCGGAACCCGCGGCGCTGGCGGCGGGTGCGATCCTGGCGCAGGGCGTCACGCTCGAAGCCGTCCGCGAGGCGGCCGAAGCACGACTGCCCGAACCGGTCGATCCGGTGCCGTTCAAGGTGCCGTTCGGCGCCGGGTCCAAGAAGGCGCTCGAACTGACGCTGCGCGAGGGGCTGCGGCTCGGCCACAACTACATCGGGACCGAGCACATCCTCCTGGCGCTGCTGGAACAGGGCGAGGGAAGCGGGTTCGAGGTCCTCGACGGCCTCGGCATCCGGAAGGACGCGGTCGAGACGAAAATCGTGGAAACCCTCGCGGAAATCGTGGCCGCGCGCTCGGAATGAACTTTGGCGCCATGCGCTGGGGGTATGACGCGTACCTGGCGGAACCGAGGGACGCCCTTGGTGCGTTGGATGCACCAAGGGCGTCCCTCGCTGCGTCGAGCGCACCGAAGGCGTCCCTCGGTTTATCCACAACCGCGGCGGTTATCAACAGATCGGGAATCGCCTCTGGCGTCCGGCTGGTCCGAGATTCACGATTGCGACATGAAACGTGGGTTGTGGGGAGTCGACCCCGAACACCTTTTCGACAACAGCAAGCACGGTGTGATCAGAGTCGGAAGGCTGACGGAGCTGGGCGTTCCGCGATACACCACCTATCGAAGATGCCAGCCCGACGGTCCGTGGTCACGCCTGCTGCCCGGAGTGGTTTCGCTGTACAACGCGGCGCCGAGCCGGGCGCAAATGGTGGCGGCGGCGGAACTTTACGCCGGGCCGGGGGCAGTCGTGACCGGTACGGAGGCCTGTCGCGCACACAGGCTGCGTTCGGTACCCCGAGGCGACACCGTACATTTGCTCAGCCCACACGGATGCAAGGTGCAAAGTAGCGGTTTCGTGCTGATCGAACGCACCCGTCGTATGCCGCGGCCGATCAGCCGGGCGGGTGTGCCGGTCGCACCCGCCGCCCGCGCTGTCCTCGATACCGTACGCCGGATGACCGAACTGCGACCGGCTCGGGCGCTGCTTTCGGAATGTGTTCAACGAGGCTTCGCCTCGGTCTCGGCGCTTTCAGCTGAACTTGAGGAGGGAAGTAGCCGGGGAAGTGCGATTCCTCGAAAGATCCTCGCGGAGCTGATGAGTGGTGCGGAGTCGATCGCGGAGATCGACGCGGAACGGCTGTGGCGGCGAAGCGAGTTGCCGGTTCCACTGTGGAATCCGCGACTGCTGGATCGCAACGGCGTTTTCGTCGCCAAGCCGGATGCCTGGTTCGACGAGGTCGGCCTGGCGTGGGAGATCGATTCTCTCGCCTTCCACCTTGGCCCCGAGGGTTACGCGAAGACCTTGGCGCGGAACGGTCGTTATGCCGCGGCGGGGATCGTCGTGCTCCAAACGTTGCCGACGCGGTTGCGGGCGGAACCCGATGCCGTGGTGGCCGAGCTGCGGGCGGCCTACCGGGCCGCTGCCACCCGGCCGCGGCCTGTGGTCGGAGTGTTGCGCTGAAACCGAGGGACGCCCTTGGTGCGTTGGATGCACCAAGGGCGTCCCTCGCTGCGTTGAGCGCACCGAAGGCGTCCCTCGGTGGCCCAGCGGCCAGCTTCGGCTCAGGCGGGGGATTCGGGGCGTCCGTCGGCGGCCCACGCGGTGTGGAACGAGCCGGCCATGTCCACCCGGCGGTAGGTGTGCGCGCCGAAGAAGTCCCGCTGCCCCTGCACCAGCGCGGCCGGGAGCCGGTCCGCGCGCAGGCCGTCGTAGTAGGCCAGCGCGGTCGAGAAGCCCGGGGTCGGGATGCCCAGCGACACCGCCGTCGAGATCACCGAGCGCCAGGAGTCCTGGGCGTCCTCGACGGCCTTGCGGAAGCCACCCGAGGTCAGCAGCGTCGGCAGCGCGGGCTCGGCGGCGTAGGCGGAGGTGATGTCGTTCAGGAACTTCGCCCGGATGATGCAGCCACCACGCCAGATCGCCGCGACGCGGCCGAGGTCGATGTCCCAGCCGTACTCGGTCGCCCCGGCCTGGATCTGGTTGAACCCCTGCGCGTACGCCACCACCTTCGACGCGTACAGCGCCTGCTCGACGTCGTCCGCGAAGCGGTCCAGGGCGGCCCCGGACAGCGGCGACCGCGAAGGCCCGCCGAGACCGCGAGCGGCGGAACGCAGCGAAGTCGAACCGGACAGCGAACGCGCGAACACCGCTTCGGCGATCCCGGAGATCGGGACCCCGAGGTCGAGTCCGATCTGGACGGTCCAGCGCCCGGTGCCCTTCTGTTCCGCGGCGTCCTCGACCACGTCGACGAACGGCTTGCCGCTGCCGGGGTCGACGTGCGCCAGCACCTCGGAGGTGATCTCGATCAGGTAGGACTCCAGCCGCCCGGTGTTCCACGTCCGGAAGACCGACGCGATCTCGGCGGGGGAGTAGCCGCCCGCGCCGCGCAGCAGGTCGAACGACTCCGCGATGAGCTGCATGTCGGCGTACTCGATGCCGTTGTGCACCATCTTCACGAAGTGCCCGGCGCCGTCCGCCCCGACGTGCGTGCAGCACGCCTCGCCGTCGACCTTCGCCGAGATGTCCTCGAACAGCGGCCCCAGCGACGCGTAGGACTCCGGCGACCCGCCGGGCATGATGCTCGGCCCGTGCAGCGCGCCCTCCTCGCCACCGGAGACACCGGTGCCGACGAAGTGCAGGCCCCGCTCGCGCAGCGACGCCTCGCGGCGCCGGGTGTCGGCGAAGTGCGCGTTGCCCGCGTCGACGATGACGTCGCCCGGTTCCAGCAGCGGGGCGAACTCCTCGATCACCGCGTCGGTCGGCGCACCCGCCTTGACCATGATCACGACCTGCCTCGGCCGCTCCAGCGCGTCGACGAACTCCTGCGCGGAGTACGCGGGGATGAATTCGCCCTCGTCGCCGAACCGGTCCACCAGTGCGCGGGTCCGCGCTTCCGACCGGTTGTGCAGGGCGACCGTGTGCCCGTGCCGGGCCAGGTTGCGTGCCAGGTTCCGGCCCATGACCGCCAGCCCGGTGACCCCGATGCTCGCTTTCTTGCTCATTCGCACAGCCCCTTCGAGAACACTCGTCTCTCTCGATTCAGACACTAGTCCTGGCCGGATCCGGCGGCTCCCGCGCTCAGGAGAAGCAGCGGATGGGCGCGCCGCCGTTGAAGATCACCATGTCGGTGAACGCGGCGGCCAGGTCGATCGGCGCGCCAAGGACAGCCCCGCCGTCGAGTTCGGCGTACGCGCGGTGCAGGTTCCCCACCAGGCGTTCCTGTTCGGCCAGCACGGCGAACTCGCCGAGGTCGGTTTCCCGCACCAGCTCCAGCGGCGTCAGCCCGGCGGAGCGGCCCCGCTCGGCGGTCTCCTGGACGAACCGGAGATACCGCGCGACGACCTCGACCTGCTCCAGCCCGCACACCGGTCCGTGCCCGGGGAGGATGGTCAGCGGTTCGAGCTCGCGCACGAGGTCGAGCGCGGCCAGCCAGCCCGCCACCGAGCCCATCACCGCGAACGGGCTGCCGCCGTTGAACACCAGGTCGCCGCAGTAGAGGACGCGCTGCGCGGGCAGCCAGACGAGCACGTCGTTGGTGGTGTGCGCGGCGTGCCCGGGGTGGATGAGCTGGAGCTCGACGTCCCCGGCGTACACGGTCAGCCGGTCGTCGAAGACCACGTCGGGCACCCGCAGTTCCAGGTGGCCCCAGTCGCTGCCGGTGAAGAGGCCGTCGTAGGTCTGGATGCCGGTGGCGAGCAGCTCCTCGCGCGTCCGGCGGTGCCCGATGATCGTCGCGCCGCCGGTGAGGTAGTTGCCGTTCGTGTGGTCGCCGTGGTGATGGGTGTTGATCACGGTGGCCGCCCGCCCGCCCGTGGTGGTCTCGACGGCGGCGAGCAGCGCGCGGGTCCGGCGCTCGGTCGCGCAGGTGTCGATCAGCACGGTGTGGTCGCCGCCACTGACGAAACCACAGTTGTTGATGTACCAGGAGCCGTCCGGCTGGACGTAGCCGTAAGCGCCTTCGGCGAGCTGCTGGACGGACGCGGCGGAGGGGGACCGATCGTTCACCCGGCCACTATGCCGGAACGCCGAAGGCGTCGCTTTGCCCGAAAAGACCGATACATGCTGGTCCAGGCGAGTGACACCTGGGGTGACTGGCGTTCCGCGTCGTTTCCTGGAACGCTGCCCGGTGTCATCATCGAACCCCGCAAGGTGAAGTACTAGCCTGGGTGATTCGAAGTTCGCGCAGGGACGGCGGCACACGCCTCCGTCCTCGTTCTAGTCCGGGAGAGCAAGGCGATGGCCAGCACCGTCACCTCGCGCCGGAAGCAGCTCGGCAACGAGCTCCGGCATGCTCGTAACGCGGCGCGGATGACGCAGCAGCAGGTCGCCGAGGTACTCGGCTGCACCCAGGGCAAGGTCAACAAGATCGAGTCCGGAGCGGTCGGGGTGAAGCTCGGAGATGTGCGGTCGATGCTGAACGCGTTCGGGATCAACGGCGAAGAGGCCGACACGCTGATGAACCTGGCCCGCGCCGCGGCCGGGCAACGAGGGCACTGGTCCGGCTACCGGTCGGTGGTGCCGCACTGGTTCCGCACGTTCACCGATCTGGAGCCCGCGGCCGCGGAGATCCTGACCTGGCACGGTGAACGGATCCCGGGGCCGTTGCAGTCCGAGCACTACATGCTCAAGCAGTTCACCGAGTTCGGCGCCACCGACGTGACGTCGCTGGTGCGCAACCGGCTCGACCGCAAGTCGGTGTTCGAACAGCAGCAGCCGCCCTACTACCGGTTCATCATCAGCGAGGGCGCGCTGCGCCGGGCACCGGGCGGCCACGCGCCCGCGGTGATGCTGGACCAGGTCGAGTACCTGCTGGGCATGGAGCGGCATCCTCGGGTGTACATCCACGTGCTGCCCTTCGGCGCGCGGCTGGCGTCGGTGCCGAACGACTTCACGATCATGCGCTTCCCGGACCGCACGCGGGACTTCGTCTACATCGAGCACTCCGCGGGCGGGTTGTACCTGGACGACGTCAAGGACTTCAACATCTTCGTCGACTCCTGGGACAGGCTGCGCGGCGCCGCGCTGGAGCGGCAGGAGACCCGGCAGTTCCTCAAGGACCTCGCCGAGGTCTATCGAGGCCAGATGTAGCCCCGCGCCCGGGGCAGAAGGTGAAAGCGTTTCTTGTAGGGTGACGCCCTGCGCTTTCCCCGTCTGCCGAAGGGAACCCCGGGCATGACACAGGTACCGGAGCCGGACGCCCCCGAGGGCGTCGACCTCGAACGCCCGAACGCCGCCCGCATCTACGACTGGTTCCTCGGCGGCGACGCGAACTGGGCCATCGACCGCGAGTTCGGCGAGCGCGCCGTGCAGACGTTCCCGATGATCAAGACGGTGGCGCGGGTCGGCCGTGACTTCCTCGGCCGCGGGGTGCGCTACCTGGCGCGCAACGGCGTCGAGCAGTTCCTCGACCTGGGGTCCGGCGTGCCGACGGTGGGCAATGTGCACCAGGTCGCGGCGTCGGTGAACCCGAACGCGCGCTGCGTGTACGTCGACATCGAACCGGTCGCGGTCGCGCATTCGCAGATCCTGCTCGAGCGCGAGGGCGTCGCCTCGCGGCACGCGGTGCTGCAGGGCGACCTGCGGAACCCGTCGGACATCTGGCGCCGCGCGCTGGACACCGGCGTGCTGGACCCGAACCGTCCGGTCGGCCTGATCATGGTCGGTGTCCTCTACTTCCTCGGCCCGGACGAACCGGCGCAGCAGATCGTGCGGCAGTACCTCTCGCTGCTGCCGTCGGGCTCGTACTTCCTGTCCTCGCACCTGACCGGCGACGGCGTCCCGACCAACGACGCCGAAAGCCGCGAACGCATCCGCGAGCAGTACAAGGAGTCCAGCACGCCCTTCCACCTGCGTAGCCGCGCGGAGTTCTCGGAGTTCTTCGAAGGTCTGGACCTCGTCGAACCCGGGATCGCCTGGCTGCCGGAGTGGCACCTGGACGAGGCCGAATCGAAGGCCAGCAAGCGGCTCGCTCCCGACCCCACCTTCTCCGGCCTGATCGGCGGCCTCGGCCGCAAACCCTGAGCCGCGAACCCGCACGAGGACAGCAAGGAGCCCCGGGTCCGGAGGTACCCGGGGCTCACTTGTGTGGTGGGGCGGTCAGACGTGGGTGCCGATGTGCCTCGGCAGCAGGTGGGTCAGGTCGAGCTGGGTTTCGAGCGGGCGCGTGGTGCGGATCGGGTCGTGCCGGGGCACGCGCGGCTCCGGCAGGTCGAGCTCCGTGCTCAGCGTCGGCTGCCTGCGCAGCGGCGCCTGGATCAGGCTGAAACCGAAACGGTTGCGGAGTTCGTGGGCGATCGCCCGGCGTCCGGTCCGTGTGTGTTCCTGCTCACGGCGGAACAGCGAAGTAAGCCGGACAGCCATCGGATCACACCCCCACTTCTGGTCGCGGGTACCGGGCCATCCCGGTGCCCTGCAAGCCGAGACAGCCTTCGCAGGGCATCCCGGTCCCCGGCCGGACCCACTCGACGTCGGCGCGGGTAAGCGCTTCCCCGCAGCGTCCGGTGATCAGCTCGCCGGTGTCCGCGACGGCGTCAGCAGGGAAAACGTGCACTACTCGGCGGGATTCGCCCGCGGTTCCTCGTGCGAGCCTGCCCACAACCAGCGCGCCCGGTGGCGCGCTGTCCTGGATGATCACGCTGATCCTCCCCCATGAGGTCGGCGGTGGCTGGGTCGCGGTCAAGGACTCTCGTCGCTCGTTGCCGGCGAGCTACGAGTTGCTGGCGATTCACGAACTATCGTCGCCCCGGCCGCTGCGATTAATCCTACAACTGGAATAATCTTCATGTCGAGGTCAAGTCGAGTTGATCACCCGCTTGGCCGCGCGGACTAGTCCATAGAGCTGAAGAAATACCCGGGGACGTGCGGCTTTGATCGAAGCGACGACCGCGCCCCCATCGAAGCCCGGAGGTACGACCCATGGCGGATTATCCGTCGGTAGCGGATTACGATCCGAACACGGCCGTGTCCCTGTTTGACGAGTCCGCCTGGGAGAAGTCGTTCGTCAGCGAACCCAACGGCGGGAACTGCGTCGAGGTCAACCTGGGTAGGGAGGGCCTGGTCGGAGTGCGGGACACCAAGATCGAGGGGAGTCCGGTCTTCGTGTTCGACGCGGGGGAGTGGGCGGCCTTCCTCGTCGCCGTCAAGGCCGGGCAGTTCGACCTGCCCGCCGCCTGACGCCTCCTGGTCTACACCAATCGGGTGACGTTCGTCACTCCTGCCCGAATTCGGCCGGTGGACAGCCGTGAGGGCCGTCTCGGACGTCCGGGACGGCCCTCACGGGTACCGGCGATCAGACGGTGGCGGGCAGCCCGCCACCGCGCAGCCGGGAGCGGGTCCGGCGCCAGGCGAGCACCACCAGCGCGGCGAGCACGAGCAGCGGGATGGTGCTGATCGTCCAGCTGACGCCCATCGGCGGGCCGGGTTGTTCCAGCACGCGAAGCCCGGGCAACTCGCCGGTGGCGGTGCCCGCCGGGCCGGTGATCGTGAACCTGAACGTCCAGTCACCCTGCGAGGGCAGTGACTGGATGTCCAGGCCCCACACGTCGAGCTTGCGGGGATGCCGGGCCAGCGGCGCCGGCCGGTAGAAGTGGTCCATCTCGGGATCCCGCAGCGACAGCGTCCCGGACTTGTCGGCGATACCGCCGTCGGGGATGAAGGTGAAGTCCAGCGACTGCATCGCGCGTAGCGGCCAGGTGCTGAACCCGACGGTCATCCCGTACGGCCCGGCCTGGACATGCTCGGTGTGCACGATGTTCACCGGCTCGTAGGCACCCGCCGGGGCGGCCGACAGGAACAGCAGACCGGCCACGGTGCCCAGCGCCGCCAGTACTCGTGTGAGTGACCTACGCATGCGCGTCCTCCCCCTTCGTGGCGGGCGCCAGCAGCCGCAGCATCCCGCCGAACCGCCACCCGGCGAACCCGCCGAGCAGTCCCAGCACGCCACTCGCGGCGCCGGTCGCCAGCACGGTCGTGGTGTCCGGGTGGAACATCGGATAGATCCAGCCGGCCTGGAGCATCAGCGTCAGCCCGAGCAGCAGCCCGCCGACGCCGCCCGCGACGACCGGCACCCGTCCGGTGTGCCAGCCGCGTTTCCGGCCGAGCAGGAGCAGTACTTCGAGCACGGCCGCGACCGGCAGCAGTGCCATCGGCATCAGCGAAGGCATCTCGGGGATGCCGCTGACGTAGTCCCGCACCGGGAGGCCGACCATGTCCGCGTACGCGCGGGCAGCCCACGGCGAGAACCACCAGAACACCGCCTGCAGCACCGCGAGCCCCGCCGCGGTCCCGAGCACGGCGCCGGTGCGGCGCAGGAAACCCGCCGCGATCATGACGAACAGGACCGACAGCAACGCGGTGGCGGCCCGGACGACCTCGACCGGTTCGAGCGCGACCCCCTGCAGCCCGAGCACGGTCACCGTGCTGAACGCGAGCAGCACCGACAGCGAACCGAGCGCCCCGAGCGCGCCCCACCGGTGTTCGCGGGCCGAGGCGAACACCATCACGGTCCCGATGATCGAGATCGTGATCGACAGCAGCAGCCCGATGTGCGGCGGCGAGTCGATGACCGCGTCGAAGCCGTACAGTCCGTGCCACCACTGATCCCACAGGCCGTAGAGCAGGAACGACGCCGCCCCCGCCCCGGAGACGAGGTAGCCGAGCGGCGCGGCGAACGTCCGGCCGAACACGTTGATCGCGCGCCCGCCGACGCGCGGGTCGACCGGCCGCCCGGCCCGGCGCGCGGCGGTCGTCAGCAGTACGACCGCGAGGCTCGCCAGGCCGACGATCGCGCTGCCCGCGTACAGGAACAGGTGGGGCAGCGTGAAGAACGTGTCCGGTCCGACGTCGCTGTGCCACTGGATGTCCCAGGTGAGCCCGACCAGCGAGATCACCGAACCCCCGAGCACCGTGCTCGCCGGTGCGAGCCCGGTGCGTGCCCGATGTGCCGTCGTGGCCACCCCGGCCCCCGGCGCGGTGAGATCCATCCCCCGACCTCCTTCTACTTGACCAGCAAGGGAAATACGACCTGCGCGGGCCCGGCGGGACCACGCAGTGACACGGTGAGCTCCCATTGGCCCGCCATCGGCAGCCCGACGTCGGCGCGGTAGCGACCGGGACCGCTCGCCCCGGCGGGCACCGGGGCGAGCGCGTGCCCCATCTGCGGCATCACCGGTTCGACGGTCACCGTGTCCGCGCCCGGCCCGGTGACCTCGACGGTGAAGTCGTTGCCGCCGATCCGGGGCTGCGCGCCGGTGAGCCGCACGGTGTAGGGCCCCGACGTCGTCTGGGCGGACACCGGCGCGGCCGGGCTCCCGCCCCAGAACAGCCAGGCGAGGACGCCGGCGACGATCAGCGCGACGAGCGCGATCAGCACGACCGGACGTCGCCGGGCCGGGGCCGGGGTGGTGCTCGTGGCGGTCATCGTCGGCCTCCTCCGGTGCCCGGCGCGGCGGCCGGGACGTCGAGCACGACGGGCACGGTGAGCACCGAGTACCCGCGTTCGGCCTGCGCCCAGATCCGGTACCGGCCGGGCGCGGCGAAGGTGTAGGTGAACGGCACGTCCGGCCCGTACGCGGCGACGGTCTCGTCCGGCTTTCCCGTCATGCCCGGCACGAACGGTGGCATCGCGTGCACATGCGCCCAGGTCGGCGCGGTCGCGGCGGCCGCGCCGATCCGATCCGGTCCCGGCAGCGGTCCGACGACGATCAGGTGCCCGAGCATGCCCAGCCAGGGCTGGAGATCCGCGGTGCCGAACCGCGCGGTGACCGTGACCGGGACACCCGGGGTGACCGTGGTCGTGGTGACCTCGACCGGGGTGCCGTCCACGACGCGTTTGCCCGGCCCGTCCGGAATCGGTGCGGGGACGGGGCTTTCCCCGGCCGCGACGTCCACAGTGGACCGGACGAGCTGGACGCCGCCGCCTCTTCTGGCGATTTCCGCGGCGACGGCGTAGGTGCCGCCCTCCGGCGGGGTGAACCGGACCCGGTAGTCACCGGGCGCGACGCGGACCGGGTGCAGGTGCCACAGGCGCCCGGACGGCGAGATCACCACGAGGTGGACCAGGGCGTCGTCGTGCACGAGCAGGTCGTCGGCAGGGCGGCCGGTCGACCCGTCGGTGAACGCGAGCCGCAGTTCCGCCGCTCGTCCGGACACGGTGCCTTCCGCGCGCGCCGTGAAGTTCACCGGCGGCCGCGAGTAGTCCATTGTGGACAGCTGGGCGTTGGCGGCGTCGGCGTACGGGTCGGTGACGTTCTCCAGCGTCGGGTCGAGCCGGGTGCCGGGCGCGGGTGGCGGCGGCGTGCCGGACGAGAGCAGCGCGCCGGTCACCGCGACGGCCAGTGCGGCGATCATCCCGCCCGCCGGGACCAGTGCGTACCCGGTCCGTCGCGAACGGACCGCCAGCACCAGCGCGAGCAGGAGGAACGCGCCCGCGGCGACGAACCCGCCGTAGGCCGCCTTCTCCCACGGCGGGACGACCCTGGCCGCCACGATGAACGGGATCGTCGCGGTGTGGCCGGTTTCGTCGCCGATCGCGAGTTCCCACGGGCCGGGCTGCTCGACACGCAGCAGTCCGCTGTACACCCCGGTTTCCGCGCCGAGCCGGACGTCGGTCTCCGACCGCACCGCGCCCGCCGCGGAAGCGCGCAGGCGCAGTGTGCCCGCGGCGCTGCCCACGTGCGTGACGACGTCGACGTGCAGTGGTCCGGGTGTCGTGTCGACGCGCCGGATCACGACGGTCAGGTCGCGTTCGCCCAGTGTCTGCGCGATCTGGACGTCGTTGCCGACGGGCGCGCCGTCGGCGTGCGCGCCGCCGCCGCCCAGTGTGAATCCCAGTGCGCACAACAGGATCAGCAGTGCCGCGCGCGGCCGGCTTCGTATTGTCCCCATTGCCGGATCAGTCAACCGGGACCCCGGCCGGGAATCGTCACGGCGGCGGGGGAAGCGCTGTCCCCAGTCCGGGGGATCTCCGCCCCTGATCTGTCCGGGGGACGTGCCCTTAGTCCATCAGGAACGCGTGGAGGTGCTTCACGACCTCGTCGGGGCGTTCCTCGGGGAGGAAGTGCCCGCACTCGGGGATCGCCGAACCGGTGGCGGCCGGGGCGTAGGCACGCCAGATGTCGAGCACTGGCAGCTTGGCGGTGAGCCCGTTCGCGCCCCACAGCGCGAGCAGCGGCATGCCGAGCCGGTGGCCCGCCTCGAAGTCGGCGTCGTCGTCGATGGCGTCGGCCGGGAACGACGCGCGGTAGTCGTCGAAACCCGCGCGCAGCGCGCCGGGCGCGGAGAAGGCGCGGACGTACTCGTCGACGTCCTCGGGGCGCAGGCCCTGACGCTGGTGGGTCCAGCGCTCGAAGAAGTAGCCGAGGTAGGCCGCGACGTTCTGCCCGGCGAGCAGTTCGGGCAGGTCCGGCTGGAGATGGAACAGCCAGTGCCAGTAGCCGGGGCCGAGCTCGCTGTCGAGGCGCCGCCACATCTCGCGGGTCGGGATGATGTCGAGCACCGCGAGCCGGTCGACCTGGCCGGGCCGGTCCAGCGCCCAGCGGTGGGCGACCCGGCCGCCCCGGTCGTGCCCGGCGACGGCGACCCGGTCGAAGCCCAGCCCCTCCGCGAGCGCCGCGACGTCGGCGGCCATGGTGCGCTTGTCGTAGCCGTCGCGTGGTTTGTCGGTGCGGCCGTAGCCGCGCAGGTCCGGCGCGATCACGGTGTGGGTCTCGGCGAGGGCGCCGAACACGCGGTGCCAGCAGTGCGAGGTCTGCGGCCAGCCGTGCAGCAGGAACAGCGGCGGTCCCTCGCCCGCGCGCAGATAGTGCATGCGGAGTCCGTTGGCGGTCGCCATCGCGGCGGCTGGTTCTAACCTGTTCATGGGGTTAGAGAGTAGGGCGGTTCCTAACCGGCGGCAAGGGTTAGGATGTGACGATGCGCAGCCCGGACACCGAGTGGGTCTTCGACGGCGGCAGGCCCTGCCTCGACCTGGTCAACACCCGCCGCTCGCGGCACCTCGGCGGCGTCGAGCTGCTGACCGGCCCGGACGCGCTCGCCGCGTGGCTCGAACTCGCCGGGCTCACCCTCGGCCCGGCCGCGGTGACCGGCGGCCAGGTGATCGCCGCGCGGGCGCTGCGGGAAGCGGTCGACCGGGTGCTGCTGGCGGTGGCGGGCGAAGCGATGCCGCCTCCCGCCGACGTCCAGCTGGTCAACGAGGCCGCCGCTGCCGCGCCGCCGCTGCCCCCACGCCTGCGGATCGACCGGAGCGGCGGGGTGTGCCGGGAGACCCCGCCCCCGCCCGATCCGGTCGCCGCCGCGTTCGCGGTGCTGGCCCTCGACGCGATCGAGCTGGCCACCGGGGGCGCCGACGTGCGGGTCTGCGCCGCCGACGACTGTGGCCTGCGGTTCTGTGACGCCTCACCCCGCCGGACCCGGCAGTGGTGTTCGATGGCCCGCTGCGGCAACCGCGCGAAGGCCAGGGCGCACTACGCGCGCACGAGGAGCCGGTAGGCGCGTGGATGCGCGCGCAGCCAGACGTTGAGCCGCCCGACCGCGCGCATCGGGATCGACCGCAGCGAAACCGGGACCAGAGTGCCGATGATCCGCACCACGGCGGCGAAACGCTCGAACCGCCGCTGGTCGTTGAGTGTCCACTGTAGACCCAGTCGTGCGCGGAACTCCGGCGGCAGGGTGGCGCGGACCAGGAACAGCTGCGCGTGGTGATGCTTGCGCTGCAAGGGAATCCACCACCTGTCCGGCAGTCGTCGCGCCGGTTTCCGCGCGGTGCGGAAGGTGTCCAGCAGGGTGTCGATGGCGTGGTTGCCGGTGAACCCGGCGACCATCTCCGCGTAGTACCGCTCGAACGCCGCCCAGTCCGGTGGCAGGTCCCGCTCCCGCACGCCGAGGATCCGCCCCACGTCGCACATCTGCGCGTAGTATTCGTCCAATTCGGACGGTGAAAGTGGACGGCCGAAGAACCGTTGCGCGTCGACGGGAGCCTTGACCAGCGTCGCGTGCACCCAGGCGTAGGCGTGCGGGTCCAGCGCGCTGTAGCGGCGGCCGTCGTCGACCCCGGTGAACCTCCGGTGCAGTTCACGCAGGCGGTCCGCCTCGAACCGGGCCCCTTCTTCGCCGCCGTAGACGTAGATCGACAGCGACGCGACCGTGCGCATCAGCCGCGTCCAGGGATCCTCGGTGTAGTTCGAGTGGTCCCGCACCCCCGCCGCGACGACCGGATGCGCGACCTGCAACAGCAGGACCTGGCCCATCAGCAGGGCGTCGCGGGTGTCGCCGAAGTACCGCCAGGCCGCCGTGCCCCGGCGGATCGGGGCCGCCATCTACCCGGTGCCCCGCGCGCCGCGCAGGAGCATCATCAGCGGCTCCGCGGCGGGCACCGCGGTGGCGCCGGTCGCGAGGCGGCGCAGTTGCAGTCCGGCGATCAGCGCGACCACCGGGCCGGCCAGGCGCTCGGCGTCCGGTACGTCGAGCGCGCGCAGGATCGTCACCGCCAGCTCGTCGTAGGCCGCGAAACACCGCTCCGACGCCTCGCGCAGGCCGGGGTCCCGCGCCGCCTGGAGATACAGCTCGTGCGGCG
Source organism: Amycolatopsis samaneae (assembly GCF_039541975.1). Classification (NCBI taxonomy): domain Bacteria; kingdom Bacillati; phylum Actinomycetota; class Actinomycetes; order Pseudonocardiales; family Pseudonocardiaceae; genus Amycolatopsis; species Amycolatopsis samaneae. The sequence continues at coordinate 110,398 of NZ_BAABHG010000009.1, read as the reverse complement.
CCAGTTCCTGGGTGCCGAACGGAAGCTCCGCGATGACGTGCTCGACGACCACGGCCGCCTCCGCGACGCTCAGCCCCGCCTCGTGATACCCCGCGACGAGCCCGGCCAGCTTCGCCGTCTCCTCCTCGGCGAACAGCAGCATCGCCTCGCGCAGCAACGCGGTCTGGCTGGGGAAGTGGTAGGTGAGCGTGCCGAGCGAAACCCCGGCCTCGGCGACGATCCGGCGGTTGGTGAGGCCCCCGACGCCACGTTCGCCGACCACGGAAAGGGTGGCGCGCAGGATGGCGTCCCGGGTGCTCACCACGCCGTCGCGGGCTGCCGCTCGGACCACCGTTCGACCTCTTCCAGTTGCGCGGCAAGGGAAATCAGCCGCTCCTCGGCATGGGACGGCCCGAGCAGCTGGGCCCCGACGGGCAGCCCGCCGGGGGTGAGCCCGGCCGGGACGTTGATCCCCGGCCAGCCCAGGATGTTCCACGGCCACGCGTACGGGCAGGCCGCGGTGATCGCCTGATCGGTCTGCCAGTTGGAGAGCCCGTCGAAACGCCCGATCGCGGGCGGCGGTGTCGCGGTGGTCGGGGTGAGCAGGACGTCGACGCGGCCGAACACCGAGCCGATCTTCCGGTGCAGCACCGGTTCCACGCCGCGCGCGAGCCGCAGCGGCAGCCCGCCGAGCAGGGAGCCCTGACGCGCGTTGTCGCGCGTGCGGGGGTCGAGCAGTGCGCGGTCGGGGACGCGGGTGGTCCAGTCGCGCACCCCGGCGAGCGAGCGGGGCAGGAAGCTCAGCCCGATCAGCCGGTAGTCCGGCTCGATCTCGACGATTTCGTGGCCAAGTTCGGCGAGGGTCTCGGCGATCCGCCTCGTCGCCGCGTTGACCGCCGGGTCGAGCCGGGTTTTCGTGGCGGTGAAGGGGATCCGGGTGGACAGCCCGACGCGCAGGGTGCCCGGCGCGCGGTGCGCCGCGGCCAGGAACTTCTCCCGTGTCCCCGCCGCGACGTCGAGCAGGAGCGCGGCGTCGGCGACCGTCCTGGCCAGCGGGCCGAGCACGGTCAGCCCGTGGAACAGCTCGCCGTCGGTCCGGATACGGCCGCGCTGGGGCTTGATCCCGACCAGCCCGGTCCACGCCGCCGGGATGCGGATCGACCCCGCGCCGTCCGAGCCCAGCGCGGCGGGCACCACGCCCGCGGCGACCGCGGCCGCCGAGCCGCCGGACGAACCACCCGGCGTGTGCCCGGTGTGCCACGGGTTGCGGGTGGCGCCGAAGGCCGGGCCCTCGGTGAACGGCCACTGGCCCAGCTCGGGCGTGTTCGTCTTGCCGATGATCACCGCGCCCGCGTTCCTGAGCTGGGTGACGACGGGGGAGTCGGCGACGGCGGCGGGGAACTCGCCGGGGCAGCCGAACGCCGTCGGCAGGCCGGCGATGTCGACGTCGTCCTTGATCGCGATAGGCACGCCGAGCAGCGGGGCGCGCTCACCGGCGGCCAGCCGGCGATCGGCCTCGGCGGCTTCGCGCGTCGCTTCGTCCTCGCGGAGGTGGCGGAAGGCGTTGAGCACGGGCTGGCTGGCCTTCGCGCGGTCGAGCGCCGCCGCGGTGAGCTCGGCGGAGGTGACCGCTCCCTCGGCGAGTCGGCGTGCCTGCTCGGCGAGCCCGGCGAACGCGACGCCGGTGTGCGGGGTGGCGGTCATGGCGGCTCCCGTCTCGTTCGCTCGAACGAACAATACCACCGTTCACGCGCTGTTCGCTCGCGTGACGTCCGGGGTCGAGCGCCCAATGCGGCATTGGGTGCATCCAACGCACCGAACGTCACATTGGGGCGCATGACGGCGTCGCTACCGTGAACGCGACGGACACCGAGATCGCGGAGGCGTGATGACGTTCGACCTGGACCGTTTCCCGGGCGCCGCGCTCGACGCCGTGCCCCGCGCGGACCTCGGTGGCCTGCCGACGCCGCTGGTCCCCGCCCCGCGTCTCGGCGCCGCCCTCGGCCTGCCGAGCCTGCTGCTCAAACGGGACGACGTGCACCCGCTCGGCGTGGGCGGCAACAAGCTTCGCAAGCTGGAGTTCCACCTCGGCGCCGCGCTCGCGGCGGGCGCCGACACGGTCGTCACGTTCGGCGCGCTGCAGACCAACCACGGTCGCCAGACCGCCGCGGCCTGCGCGAAACTCGGGCTGCGCTGCGAACTCGTCCTCACCGCGAAGGTCCCGCGTTCGGGCGAGGCCTACGAACGCTCCGGGAACCTCGCGCTGGACCGCCTCTTCGGCGCCAGGGTGCACCGCTGCGCCGACGGCGAGGAGACCGGCCGTGTCTACGACCGGCTGATCGCCGAAGCCGCCGACGAGGGACGCGTGGTCGCGACGGTCCCGGTCGGCGGTTCCGACGCGCTCGGCACCCTCGGCTACGTCGCGGCGGCCAGGGAGCTGGCCGGTCAGCTCGCCGACCTCGGGATCGAGCGCGCCCGCGTCGTCACCCCGCACGCCAGCGGCGCCACGGCGGCCGGGGTCGCGCTGGGCGGCGCGCTGCTCGGCGGCCTCGACGCCGACGTCGCCTGTGTCAGCCATCCGCTCGACGAAGCCGCCGAGAACCTGGCCCAGCTGGTCGCCGGGGGCGCCGCGCTCCTGGACGTCGCGCCGCCCGCGCTCGACCACGTGTGGATGAGCGACACCACGATCGGCCCCGGCTACGGCGTCCCGACCGACGAGACGTGGGCCGCACTACGGCTTTTCGGCCGGACCGAGGGCGTCGTGCTGGACCCGGTCTACACCGGCAAGGTGGGCGCCGCGCTGGTCGAATGGGCGGCGCGGGGCCGGTTCGACCGCACGGACCACGTCGTGTTCCTGCACACCGGCGGCCTGCCCGGCCTGTACGGCTACGCGCCCGAATTCGCCGCCGCGGTCGAGGCCGGTGGCGACCTCGCGGACCTCGGCGGCGCGGGCGACCCGCAGTAGGCCCCACAGCAGGAAGACGTCGGTCACGAGCAGCAGCTTCTGCGTGATCCCGATCGGCAGGCTGTTGGCCAGCACGTGGAAGACCCCGTGGTAGGCCTCGTCCAGGCGCACGAGGACGAAGCTGAGCCCGAACAGGCCGAAGCCGGCGGCGGTCACCCACAGCCTGCGGACGATCAGCGCCCGCTCCGGGTGCCCGCGCAGCGTGTCCAGCATCGAGTAGACCGCGCCCGGCAGACTGAGGAACGCGACGAGGCACGAGTAGAGGTGGATCTCGCCGCTGACCGGGTCGGGGAAGGCCGGGTAGCTCGCCGGGAAGGCCGCGGCCGTGGCCAGGCCGAGCGCCCAGAGCACCAGCAGCAGCCGGGTCGTCCTGGACAGCCGGATCCCGGCGGTGTGCAGCGCGCCGAGCGTCGCCAGCGATCCGATGGCCAGCGACAGCACGCTCGCCGCGAGCATGCCGGTCCCCCGGTCGGTGTAGGCGTAACTGGACAGCGTGTCGTAGACGGGGCTGTGCGAGCTGATCACGTGCAGTGTCGTGATGGTGAACAGACTCCAGCCGATCCCCGCGAGTGCGACGAGGCGCCACGGTCTCGACCGCGGCGCCTCACCCCTCTCCTCCTGAATCCCCATGTGTCCAGGGTGCTTGTTCGCCGCGCCTCCGTGATCAGGGAAGACCCTGAATTCCCCCGGAAGCTTGCGCACAGGCGGTGAAGTCCACCACAACGAAGGCCTGGTCGTCGTGCCGTTTCGCGCGGGGCCAGCGCACGCGGTCCGGATCCTGCTTCTCGGCGGTGCGGACGGCGTCGAGCACCGCGTCCGGACCGCCTTCGCGGGCCAGGCGCAGCGCCTCGGGCCAGTCGAACAGGTGATATTCGTCGACGCCGATCGAGACCCCGTCGGTGGCCAGCAGCGCGACGTCCACCGCGTCCCTCGGCCACGTGCGCCGCACCGCCTTCGCGGCGGCGCCGGGGTCCGCCTCGGCGACCCAGAAGCCGTCCTCGGCGTTGCGCCTGCGCCGGACGTCCGCGCCGGTCTGGAGCTTGCCGTCGTCTCGTAGCGTGACGAGCCGGTCGTCCGACACCACGTCCAGCGCGTCGCCGCCGAAGCGGCCGAAGGCGATGACCGGACTGTCGGCGAGGACGAGCGCTTCGACGAGTCCGGGTTGCCAGCGCAGCATCGCGACCGTGCTCGACGGCGCGTGCCCCGGGCGCAGCCCGTGCGCCGCGGCGACGTCGGCGATCGAGGCGGCGAGCACGTCCGCCAGGTCCGCGTCCGGCTCGGCGCGCAGGCCGTCGGCGAGCCGGGCGGCGAGCAGTCCGGCGTACCAGCCGCCGGGTGGCAGGTCGGGGTGCGGCGAGGTGGCGCCGTCCAGCAGCAGAACCGCGTTGTCCAGCACTACGACGTGGTCTTCGGTGGGGCGGTCGGCGCCGTCCGTGCCGACTCCGGCCCGTTCGGCGATCGCGATGTCGGGCATCCCGCGACTGTAGTACGACGTCAACCAAGGTTGACATGCTCGGCGATGTCAACGTAAGTTGACATCATGACTGAGGCAACGGACCTGGCCGCGCGAGCGGGCGATCGCGATCCCCGGGTGGGGCTGCGCGCCGTCGCCGCGCTCCGGCGGCTGCTGGAGCAACTGGAGGCCGTGCAGGTCCGCAGTGCGCGGGTGCACGGCTGGTCGTGGCAGGAGATCGCCGCCGAGCTGGGGGTCAGCAGGCAGGCGGTCCACAAGAAGCACGGGAGGCACTGATGTTCGAACGGTTCACGCCCGACGCGCGCTTCGCCGTCGTCGACGCGCAGCGTCTCGCGCTCGAGATGGGGTCACTGGAAATCGAGCCGCTCCATCTGCTGGCCGAACTGGTCCGCAGTGGCGACAGCGACACCTCCCGGTTGCTCGCCCGGCTCGGCGTGTCGCGGGACGACATCGCCGGGGAGCTCGACCGGTTCCGTCGTCGCGGCGGGATCACCGACACCGACGCCGAGGCGCTCACGGAGCTGGGCATCGACGTCGAGCAGATCGTCGAGCGGATCGAGCAGGCCCACGGTCCCGGCGCACTGGCCGGGCCGGGCCAGGGGCGGGCCCGCCGGGGCAAGCGGTCGCACCTCCCGTTCGCGACCGCGACGAAGAAGGTGATCGAAGGAAGTATCCGGCAGGCGATGGAGAACGGGGACAAGGTCCTCGGGCAGGATCACCTCCTGCTCGCGCTGGCGGCGCAGCAGGGGGTCGCCGCCGACCTGCTCGCCCGGCACGGCGCCGACTACCTGACGCTGCGCCGGGCGATGCGGGAACGCGAGGCGGGCTAGTGTGCGCCGTCTGGGCACCGTCGGTCCGGTTCCTGCTCTGGCAGGTCCTTCGCGCGGGCGGCCGCGGGGGTGCGCCAGGTCACCAGTGGCAGCAGGGCCTGGGTGAGCGGGCCGATCGCCAGCGCGTAACACACCGTGCCGATCCAGGCCGACCCGCCGAGCAGCCAGCCCGTGGCGAGCACGGTCACCTCGATCCCGGTGCGCACCAGCCGGACCGACCAGCCGGTGCGTGCCGCGAGACCGGTCATCAGCCCGTCCCGGGGGCCGGGGCCGAGGCGGGTGCCGACGTAGACCGCGGTCGCGACGCCGTTGAGCACGATGCCGCTCGCCAGCAGGGTGATCTGCCAGCCGAGGGCGTGCTGGTCCGGTAACACGGCACGGACCAGGTCGACGACGATGGAGATGACCACGATGTTGGCGACGGTCCCGATGCCGGGACGCTGTCGCAGCGGGATCCACAGTGCGAGCACGACGACGGAGACGAGGGCGGTGAGCGTGCCGAAACTCAGCCCGGTGAGCTTGTTGAGCCCGTCGCTGAGCACGTCCCATGGCGCGAGACCGAGGTGCGCCCTGGTCATCATCGCCATGCTCGCGCCGTAGAGGGCGACTCCGGCGAGCAGTTGCGCGCCGCGCCGGACGGGGGCGTGGGTGACGCGGATGGTGCGGAGATCGAGTTGAGCCACGGTGCCACTATCCGGCGTAAGTGGCATTGAAGACCAGATCCAATCCGGCATAATTGGTCTTTATGGAGTCACGTGTCCCGCTAGGTGGACGGATATCCGGCGTTCGATTGGCTGTCCTATTGGGCTCTTGGCGGCGTACCGGCTCGCGGCACGGGGCCGCCGACCTCGCGGCCGCCATCGAGTTGCAGGTTCTGGACGGCCAGCTCCCGCTCGGTACCCGGCTGCCGGCCGAGCGGGAGCTCGCCGAGGCGTTGGGGGCCAGCCGGACGCTGATCGGCGCGGCGCTCGACCGGCTCCGGGAGGGTGGCATCGTGGCCAGCCGCCGGGGCGCCGGTTCCTGGGTCTCGGCGCCGGGGAAGGTGCGCGGTGGTGCGCTGCGGCCCGTCGGCGGCGGTGACCTGATCGACCTCGCGCACGCGGCACCCGCCGCGCTGCCCGGCATGTCCGGGGTGCTCGACATCGCCCGCCGGGCGCTCTGCGAGCACCTCGGTGAGCACGGCTACTACCAGCGGGGGCTGCTGGCGCTGCGGGAACGCATCGCGCAGCGCTACACCGACCGCGGGCTGTCCACCTCGGCGTCGCAGGTGATGGTCACCAACGGCGCGCATCACGCGTTCGTGCTGGTCCTGCGCATGCTCACCGGGCCGGGGGACCGGGTACTGGTCGAGCAGCCGACCTACCCGAACGCGCTGGAAGCCATCCGGTCCGCGCACGCCATCCCGGTGCCGGTCGCGCTGGACCCGGCGGGCGCGCGGGGCTGGGACATCGCCGGGATCGACGCCGCGGTGCGCCAGGCGGCACCCCGGCTGGCCTATCTCGTGGTCGACTTCCACAACCCGACCGGCCTGCGGCTGGACGCGGAGGGCCGGGAGCGGCTGGGCGCGGTGCTGACCAGGGCCAGGACACCGGTGGTCGTCGACGAAACCCTGGTCGAGCTGGACTACGAGGGGGATCCGCTGGACGGCCCGCCGCCGCTGGCCGCTTCGGCGGGGGATCTGGCGATCACCGTCGGCTCGGCGTCGAAGTCGCACTGGGGCGGGCTGCGGCTGGGCTGGATCCGGGCGTCGGAGGAGATGCTCGGCAGGCTGGTCGCCTCGCGGTTCGCGGTGGATCTCGGTTCACCGGTGTTCGAACAGGTCGCGCTGGCGGAACTGCTCACCGAGGACGGCTTCGCCAGGCTGGCCGAGCGCCGCGCGGAGCTGGCCGAACGCCGGGACCGGGTGATCGAGGCGCTGAGCTGGTACTGCCCGGACTGGACGTGCGCGCGACCACCGGGCGGCCTGTCGCTGTGGTGCCGCCTGCCGGAAGCGATGAGCACGCGTCTCGCGGTGGCCGCTTCCGGGCACGGTGTGCAGGTGGCGCCCGCGTCGCGGTTCGGGGTGCACGGCGGGCTGGAACGCTGGCTGCGGCTGCCGTTCGCGCAGCCGCCGGACCGGCTCTACGAGGCCGTCCGCAGGCTCAGCGCGGCTTCCGCGTCGGTCCGCGGCACCGCCCCCGTCGGGGCCGAGGTCCCCATCGCCTGAACGGCGCGTTCCCTGCCGTGGACACAGAACAGCCGGTGCGCTGGATGGGGTCCGGTCCGGCCGCTCCAGGGAGGGCGGCGTCGATGGGCATCCAGCGCACCGGCTGTTCTTTCCCGCTTCGGTGTCAGCCGGCGCGGGTACCGCGGCGGCTTCCCGGCACAGCCCCTCGACGTGCCGGGAAGCGCGCCGGCGGTTCGGATGCGCTCCGGGCCTTGACGGTTCCCGTTCGGCGCGGTGAACGGGAACCTCCGGAGCCACACCCGGTGTGGGTCCCGGCGCCGCGGGGGCAGCGCGGCGCCGGGACCAGGACCCGATCCAGCCGGGCGCGGTCGGCCGGTCGGGAAGCTGATGGGTCAAGCGCCCCTTGTCGCTGGGCGAGGGGACAGAGCAAAAGGTGAAGGAATCACGGATAATGCGCTGTATCAGGGGATACGCCACGGAAAAACGTGACCGACGCCCATGAGTTGATCTTGTTTTGGGCGTTCTTCTCCCCGGCGACCCGGTTCGGCGGTCAGTCGGGGGACGTCGCGGGAAGGGCGGCTTCCCGGCCCGCGCCGTCGGCCGCGTGATCGCGGCTGACGCCGATCAGCCGGAGCTGTGTGACAGTCGCCTCGTGGGGGTGCACGGCCAGCGGCTGACGGGCGCCGGAGTTGTCGTGGCTGGTGCTGACACCGGCCGAGGGCGCGAGCACCGGGGCGTTCGGCGTGCCGGGCAGCCCGCCGCCACCTCCGCCACCGCCGTCGGTTCTGGCGTGGGTGCCATGGTCACGTGGCCGGTCCGGCGCGGCCGGAGCGGTTTCCGGGGTGGCCGGATGCCACTCGGACGCCTGCGGCGCCGGGGTGAGCGGCGCCGGGTGCTTCGACGGGACGGCCGCCGGGGTCGCCGACGACACCGGGGCGGGCGCGGGTACGGGCTGCGGGGCGAGCGGAAGCGGCACCCCGGGAACGGTGAGCCGGAGGTCCGGCTTGATGGCGACGACCTCGCCGCTGCCGGACGTCCCGCCCCCGGAGAACACCGGGTCGAGGATGTCACCGAGCGGCGGCCGGGCGATCGGGCCGGACGGGCAGGACGGCGGCATGAGCGCCGGCGGTGCGAGCACCGCGCCGGTGGTTCCGGTGAGCGTGCCGACCACGCCGCCCAGCGTGTCGCGGACGATGCCGACCAGGCCACCGACGAGCCCGCCGAGCAGGCCGGGCCCCTGTCGCGACTGGACACTCGGGGTGTCCTCGGGCTCGGAGCCGTCCGCTTCCGGCGCCGCGGCCGCCGGGTCTTCCCGCACGGCCGGACCCGGTGCGCCGGGTTCCGGCTCGGTCACCCGCGGTGAGTGGGAAGCCGGTGTCGTCGTCGGCGGCGCCGTCGCGACCGGTACCGGTGTCGTGGGCGCGGCGGGAGGCGGTGGAACGGGTGCCTCGACGCTGTTCCGCTGCGCGGTCACCGTCGCGTGGGAACTCACGCTCCTGGTCGTGTCCGACTTCCCGGAACCGCTTTCTTGGCGCGGAGAGTCCGTTGTGGACGGAGAGGAGCGGTGCTCGCCGTGGGCCCGCTTCGCCGCCGGGTGGGCGGCCGTGACCGTGGCGTCACCGGAGGGGGCCGGGAGCTCGTCGGCGGAGGCGGTGGAGTGCGAGAGCGCCGCGCCGAGCAGCCAGCCCGCCACGGTGAGGCCACCGGCGAGCAGGATCCGCGCGGCGGGGCGAGGCAGCGGGGCCGCCCACGGGCGGGGCCCGTGCACGCGGGAGGCGGGTGCCGGGGGTGTCGGGTGCGCCGGTGCGAGCGCGCCAGCGCGGCGAGGAACTTCCGCCATGCCGGTCATCGCCACCACCACCGTCCGCGCCTGAAGCTCAAGCGGTACACCGCTCAAGGCTGATCTTGCTGGGGTCTCTTCCGGCCAGGTCGCAGTTCCCCCGGTGCTTGCCCTCTTTCTAGCACCGCTGGCGAGTCTTTCATCTCTTCGGCGTTGTATCCACCCCGTAAGGCGGAACGGGCGTACCGGTATCAGTGGCCGGTTGTCCGAAGTTGATCACTCTCAGTGTGAATTTCACCGGGTCGGGGCGGCCGTCCGGGCGGCTGAGGAAAAGTACTCAAATGCCGGTTGACCTGATGTTTCCCGGATCCGTGCTGCGGAGCGTGCCGTCGAAGTCGCGTTCGGTGTTCAAGTCCGGCGGTTCGCCGGGCAAGGCGGAAGGGACCGGCCGTGTGGTGGGACGAGGAATGGGACGACGCGGTGCGCAGACTTTTCCCCGCCGTGGTCCGGCGGCTGGTGGCGTGGCGGCTGACCGAGGCCGACGCGCAGGACGCGTGCCAGGAGGCGTGGCTCGTCCTGCTCCGGAATCCGTGCGCGCTGCGTGATCGCGATCGGCTGGAGGCGTGGCTGTGCACCATCGCGCGGCGCCGGGCGGCCCGCATGATCGCCAGGCGGGCGCGGGGAGACGGGGTGGTGCCACGCTCTCCGGAGCCTTCGCCCGAAGCGCGGGTCGTGCTCGCGGAACGTGATCAGCGGCTGTGGAGCGTGGTCGGCGACCTGCCCGACCGGTACCGGCGGCTGCTGTACCTGCTGGCGCACCGGCCGGAGCTGTCGATCGCCCAGGTCGCCGCCGAACTGGGCGTCAGCCCGGCGAGCGTCGCCACGCTGAGGCGCCGGTGCTGCGCACGGGTCCGGCGGCGACTGCGGGCCGAGGGCTTCTGACGGACAGTGATCGGACGAGTCCGCCGGTCGGCGTCAGCCCAGTTTCCGTAACCGGGTGATGGCCTCGTCGATGACCTCGTTGCGCTTGCAGAACGCGAAACGCAGCAGGTGTTTCCACTCTTCCGGGTGATCTGTGAACACCTTGACCGGGACGGCCGCGACCCCGGCCCGCCCGGGCAGTTCCCAGGCCAGCTCCGCCGCGTCGGTGAACCCGAGCGGCCGGACGTCGACGCAGACGAAGTACGTCCCCGCGGTCCGGCGCACCGCGAACCCGGCGTCGGCGAGACCCGCGGCCAGCCGGTCGCGTTTCTCTTGGAGGCTGTCGCGGAGGCCGTCCACCCAGGTCAGCTCGTGGTCCAGCGCGTGCGCGACGGCCGGTTGCAGCGGGCCACCGGACACGAACGTGATGAACTGCTTCGCGGCTTTCACCGCCGCGACCAGCTCGGGGGTGGCGCAGACCCAGCCGATCTTCCAGCCGGTGCAGTTGAACGTCTTGCCCGCGCTCGAGATGCTCACCGTCCTCGACCGCATGCCAGGCAGGGTGACCAGCGGGATGTGCTCGGTGTCGTCGAAGACCAGGTGCTCGTACACCTCGTCGGTGATCGCGATCAGGTCGTGCTCGACACACAGCGCCGCCACCGCCGCCAGCTCCGCGCGGGTGAACACGGTGCCGGTCGGGTTGTGCGGCGAGTTGACCAGGATCGCGCGAGTGCGGGGGGTGACCGCGGCGCGCAGCGCGTCGGCGTCGAGACCGAAGCGGCCGTCGGGGCCTTCGGCGAGCCCGACGACCCGCCGCTCGGCGCCGGCCAGCGCGACCGCGGCCGCGTACGAGTCGTAGTAGGGCTCGATGACGATCACCTCGTCGCCGGGCTGGGTGAGCGCGAGGAGTGTCGCGGCGATGGCCTCGGTGGCGCCGGCCGTGACGAGGATCTCGGTGTCCGGGTCGTACTCGGTGCCGTACCGCGACCGGTGCCGCGCGATGGCCGCGCGCAGCTCGGGCCTGCCGGGGCCGGGCGGGTACTGGTTGGCGCCGCCGTACAGGGCGTCCCTGGCCGCGTCGAGCATGGCGGCGGGGCCGTCGGTGTCGGGGAAGCCCTGGCCGAGGTTGATCGCCTCGTGCTTGACGGCCAGCGCCGTCATCTCGGCGAAGATGGTCGAGGTGAACGGCTGGAGCCGGGGGACGAGAACAGGTTCGCGCACGAAGAGCCATCCTCACGGACAATGGCGTCGTGGAGCAACTGATTCCCGCGAAGGCGACCCCGGCCGATCCGCCCGGCGGCGCCGCGGGCGAGGCGGAGAAGCGGCGTGGCCTGCGCAAGATGAAGCGGGTCGCGCTTTCCTTCCTGCTCGGCGCGACCGTGATCTTCCTGCTGACCAGCTGGGCCGAGGCCGCGGGCTGGCCTGCCTGGGTCGGCTACGTGCGGGCCGCGGCCGAGGCGGGCATGGTCGGCGCGCTGGCAGACTGGTTCGCCGTGACGGCGCTGTTCCGCCATCCGCTGCGGCTGAAGATCCCGCACACCGCGATCATCCCGAACAAGAAGGACGCGCTCGGGTCGAGCCTCGGCGACTTCGTGTCCACGAACTTCCTCTCCGAGGAGGTCATCCGCGACAAGCTGCGCCGGGTGGAGCTGTCGAAGCGGCTCGGCGCCTGGCTCGCGCAGCCGGAGAACGCCGAACGGGTCACCGCGGAGCTGGCGACGGCGGTGCGTGGCGCGGTGAAGGTGCTCCGCGACGAGGACGTCCAGGCGGTCATGGAACAGGCCGTGGTCAAGCGGGTCATGGCGAAGCCGTGGGGGCCGCCGATCGGGCAGATCCTGGCCGGGGTGTTCGCCGACGGCGCGCACCACAAGCTCGTGGACCTGATGTGCGACCGCGCCTACGAATGGGTCCGCGACAACCACACGTCGATGCTGCGCGTGGTGTCCGACCGGGCGCCGAGCTGGTCGCCGAAGTTCGTCGACGAGATGCTCGCGGACAAGGTCTACGGCGAGGTGCTCTCGTTCGCGTGGGCGGTGAAGACCGACGTCAACCACCCGATGCGGCTGACGCTGGACAAGTTCCTCGGCGAGTTCGCGCAGGATCTGCAGACCGACCCGGACACCATGGCCAGGGCCGAACAGGTCAAGTCGCAGGTGCTGGAGCACCAAGAGGTCCAGAAGCTGATCGGCACCGCGTGGTCCTCGACGAAGGAGATGCTGCTCAACGCCGCCGAGGACCCGTCGAGCGAACTGCGGCGGCGAGTGCGCGAAGGACTTCGCTCGCTGGGCGAGCGGCTGGTCACGGACGATCAGCTGCGGTCCAAAGTGGACGATTGGGTGGAGGGTGCCGCGGCGTACCTGGTGCGCAACTACGCCAAGGAGATCACCACGATCATCACCGACACCGTGGAACGCTGGGACGCGGAGGAAACCTCGCGCAAGATCGAACTCCAGGTAGGACGGGACCTGCAGTTCATCCGCATCAACGGCACCGTGGTGGGCGCACTGGCCGGGCTCGTCATCTACACGGTGGCACAGCTGATCTTCTGACCCCGCGCCATTTCCGGCACGCTCCGGGCACGGGCGCTCCCCGCGCCACGACCCGCCTCCGAGCCCCGGCTCAGCTCGTGGATCCCGCTCCCGGCAACGGACCCTCCCCCACCCTTCCCTGGGGGACGGCCCTGCAACAGTCTATCGCTCCGGTCCGACGAAACCCGGGCGAAAGCCGTCGGCGGCCCGAGTTGTCCACAACGGGGGGCGGGCTGTGGAAAGTTCGGCGTGGCAAGGGAAAACGTGCTGTGAAGGGGGCCTTACCGGCACTGAGCGCTGTGAAGGAGTCCTTCACGGCCTTACGAGCTGGTGGCCGTGGTGACTAGAAGTGCTGAAGGACGCCTTCAGTGCACTGGGCGCACTGAAGGCGTCCTTCAGAGCGGCCAACGCACTGAAGGCGTCCTTCATGATTCTGGAGGCCGCGAACTCGCCGCGGCTGGGGCAGCCGCCGATCCGCACGGGTGGCGGGCTGACTAAGCGTCGTGCTCGGCTTCGAGTCGCGGAAGCGTCCAGGCCGCCGAGCAACCGGGTCGTCGAAATGCCGAGCCGCAGCGCCGAGCAGCGCGTAGCGGCCGGTCGCCCGGCTGTCGTAGCGCTTGTCCCCAAAGCAGTATCCGACCCCGCGAACGGCGGCCGCGGACGCTATACCACACTTCTGGGACCTCGAAACCAGTTGTCCACAGGAAGCTGAGTTATCCCCCGGGTTATCCACAGTTTTTCACGGTGATGGAGTAGTGGGTGTCCACAACGTGTGGGGGTGTGGATAGTCGGCGTGCCGATATGTGGGGGCAGTGGAGGGAGTTGTCCACAGTCGCCCGATGGGGTCAGGTGTGGACTTCCGCCGCCCGGGCCCGCCACGAGCGGGCCTTCTCGCGGTTGCCGCAGACCCGCATCGAGCACCACTGGCGCGAACGGTTGCGCGATTCGTCGTAGAAGGCCCACAGGCAGTCGTCCGCGGGGCAGATCTTCAGCCGGATCCAGTCGCCTCGCACCGCCAGGCGCGCCGAGGCCGCGAGCACCGCGCCGACGGCGTCACCCGCGACCAGCACCGGGCCCTCGTCGGTCAGCGAGATCTGGGCGGCGACGTCGAGGGCGCCGCCCGGTAGCCGGGGATCCCCGACCGCGGCACGCAGTTTGTCGCGCGCGGCGCGGGCCGCGGTCACCGGATTCGGGGAGACGCCGTGGTCGGCGGCCCAGTGGCGCCAGCGTTCGGGATCGTCGAGCAGGTCGTCGCCATGTTCGACGTTGACGGTGTTGAGAAAGGCCACCACCAGGGAAGCGTCGGTGTGCACCCGCTCAGTGTACGGGCGGTACTGGTTGCGACCTGCCCGCCTAACCACCATACTTCAAACATCGGTTACAGCTGACGAAAGGGGAGACGGATGGGTGCGGTGCCGACGTTCGGGGCAGTGGCGCTGGATTGCCCGGATCCGGCCGCGCTGGCCGGGTTCTACCGCGAACTGCTGGGCTGGGAAGCCGCCGAGGTCAAGCACGACGGCCAGTGGGCGACGCTGACCAATCCCCAGGGTGGCGCGCGGCTGTCGTTCCAACGTGTCGAGGGGTTCCGGGCACCGGCCTGGCCCTCGCAGGACAGTCCCCAGCAGGCGCACCTCGATCTCGACGTCACCGACATGGAGGCCGCGCACGAACGGGTGCTGAAGATCGGCGCGAAACTGCTGGACGACTCGCCGCGGACGTTCCGCGTGTACGCCGACCCCGTGGGGCACCCGTTCTGCCTGTGCGCTTGCTGATCGGCGCGCGTCCGCGCACGCGTGGCTGACGCGCCGGGCGAAAGATGCGTACGCTGCTCTATGTGATTTGTCCGAAGTGTCAGAATCAGATGCGGACCGTCGACAAGAACGGTGTGCACATCGACCAGTGCGACGGCTGCCGCGGCATCTTTCTCGACCGCGGGGAGCTGGAAGCGATCATCGGCGCGGAGAGCACCTACTACAACCAGGCGCCGCCGCCGTACCAGTCCGGCCCGCCGCGGACCGCGCACTACGGCAGGCCGGATTCGCCCAAGCCGTACCGAGGTCACTACGGGGATTCGCCCAAGCCGTATCGCGGCGGTCACGCCGATTCGCCGAAGCCGTACCGGCACGGCGGTCACGGTGGCCACGCCGACTCGCCGCGGCCGTACGGGCACGGGCACCGCAAGCGCAGTTTCCTCGAGAACCTTTTCGACTAGGTGGTTCTCGACCTCAGGATCTGCCCGGCCTGCGGGGACCGCGCCGAACGCCCGATCGTCGAGGGCGAAACGCTCACCTGTGCCCGTTGCGGGCACAGGTGGCCGTTTCGCAGGCTTCCGCTGTTCGCGCTGACCGGCCCGAGCGGCGCGGGGAAATCGACCGTCGGCCCCGAGCTGGCGCGGCGGCTCGCGCCCGACGTCGTCGTGCTGGAACAGGACGTGCTGTGGACCGGCGCGCTGCGGGGTGACGTCCCGTCGTTCCGCGCGGCCTGGCTGCGGATGGCCGCGATGCTGCACCAGAACGGACGCCCGGTCGTGTTGTGCGGCACCGTCGCGCCGCCGGAGCTGGAACCGCTGCCGGAACGCGCCTTCTTCGACGACGTCCACTACCTCGCGCTGGTCGCCGACGACGAGGTCCTGCGTCGCAGGCTGCGTGCCCGGCCGGAATGGCGCGAGTGGGACGAGCCGCGCATCGAGGAGATGCTGGAGTTCACCGGCTGGCTCCGCGACAACGCCAAGGCGCTCGACGTCGAGTTGTTCGACACCACCGACGTTCCGCTCGACGCCGCCGTCACCCACGCCGAGTCATGGGTGCGGCGTCTCCTGGCGGATCGGGCGCGAGGCGTGCACACGCCCGCGCTCCTCAGGCGGTCTTGATCGCGCCGCCATCGATGACGTGGTCCGCTCCGGTGAAGCTGCCCGCCAGCGGTGAAGCCAGGTAGCTGACGAGGGTGGCGACTTCGGCGGATTCCACGAAACGGCCGGTGGTGACGCCCATGCTGGTCGGCAGGTGTGCCAGTAGCTGTGCGTGCGGCACGCCCATTGAGCGCGCGAGGTCCGCGCCGTAGCCGTCCGGGGACTCCCACAGGGAGGTGCGCACCGGGCCCGGCGAAACGGTGTTCACCCGGACGCCCAGCGGGCTGACCTCCTCGGTGAGCGCCTTGCCGAACGCGGTCAAGGCCGCCTTCGCCGTGGTGTAGGGCATCGGGCCGGCGTGGGGCATCCGGGCGCCGTTGGACGAGATGTTCACGACGGTCCCCTTCGTGCGCAGCAGGCTGGGCAGCGCGGCGCGAGTGGCGCGGACCGCGCTGAAGAAGTTCAGCTCGAACGTCCGGTGCCACTGTTCGTCGTCGAAGGTGGCGAAACCGCCGGTCTGACCGCCGTCGCCGCCACCGACGTTGTTGACCAGCAGGTCGATTTCCCCCAGCTCGGTCAGGGCCCGCTCGACGAGCCGGGCGGGCCCCTCGGCGCCGGAGAGATCGCCGGGTACCGCGATCGCGCCGGACGCGGCCAGCTCCGGCGTGGTCGTGCGCGAGCCCGCGACCACGCGCATGCCCTCGCCGAGCAGCGCGGTGACGACGGCCAGGCCGATGCCCCGGCTGGCGCCGGTCACCAGTGCGGTTTTGCCGGTCAGCTGCAAATCCATGACTTACGCCTCTCGAAGTGTGTCAACAGAGATTCGATTGAACGCCTAGTTGCGACAGTAGTGTTGCAACTAGGCGGACGCAAGGGACTCTCTTGTAGTGTTTTGCGCGAGCGAGGAGGTAGCGGTGACACAGCAGGAGCAGGCGCCGTCGGCCCGGCGCCCGCGCCGGGCCGACGCCGAGCGCACCGTGCGGACGATTCTCGAAGCGGCCGAGCGGGTGCTGAGCGCCGATCCCGCCGCGTCCATGGAGCAGATCGCCGCGGCGGCCGGGGTGGCCAGGACCACCGTCCACCGGCGGTTCGCCACGCGCGACGCGTTGATCGACGAGCTGACCGGGTGGGCGGCCCAGCGGTTCGGTGACGCCGTGGACCGGGCCCGGCCGGAGACCGCGCCGCCCCTCGTCGCGCTGTACCAGGTGACCGCGAACGTGCTGGAGGTCAAGATCGGCTGGGGATTCGCGATGGACCGTGCCTTCTCGGGTGATCCGCAGGTGGCCGAGGTGCACACCGGGGTGCGCGAGCGGTGTGACCGGCTCTTCGTCAGGGCACGCGACGCCGGGGTGATCCGGGCCGACGCCGATCTGGACTGGGCCCGCCGCGTCTACTACGCGCTCATCCACGAAGCGACCTTGCGGCCCGAGCCCGCGGACACCGACGCGCTCGCCACGCTCGTGGTCGACACCCTGCTCCGGGGCATCGGCGCCGGCGGCGGGCTCTGACCGCGGAACCCGCGAGTTCCTACCGCAGCGGCCAGCGGCGGCCGTCCGGGGAGTCCAGCCAGAACTCCTGACGGTCGCCGTCGAGAGTCAGCCCGAACCGGTCCCGCTCCGGTTTGCCCAGCTCGCACCATTCGCCGTAGGCGTGCTCGACGATGTCCCACAGTGCCCGCGGCCCGCCCTGGGCCACCTCGCGTACGTCGCCGGTTTCGCGGTATCGGGCCCACGAGCCGTCGGGATGGACGAGGACGAGGCCGCTCGTCGTGCCGTCGACGCCGGGCCGCGGGTCGAACGCGGCGGTGTCTTCGCGGATCGTGCCGACGCCTTCCAGCGCGAGCCCGGCGAAGAACTCGAACCGGTTCTGTGGCTGGAGCACCATCGACAGCGGCAGCCGGGCGGGCCGCCAACCGCTCGCGTCCGGCGACGGGGGCGGCGGTAGTTCGCGCCGGTGCGCCCGCAGCGGCATGAAACGCCCGTCCCGCGCGAGCACCTCGCCGCGCCCGGTCGCGCCCTCGTCCGCGACGATCCGGACCAGCCCGGCCCCGATCGGCCGGTTCAGCGTCGTGACGATCATGCCGCCGGGCACGGTCTGGGCCAGCCAGGCGGGCGGGATCACCGACACCGCGCAGGTGCACAGGATCCGGTCGTAGAGCACCCCGGCCGGGAACCCCTCGGCGCCGTCGGCGGTCGCGCACGACGGCGCGTAGCCGCATTCGGCCAGCCGGGACCTCGCCGCCGCGACGAGCGTGCCGTCGATGTCCACTGTGGACACCAGGCCGGCACCGACGCGGTGGCACAGCAGGGCGGCGTTGTATCCCGTCCCGGTGCCGATCTCCAGCACCCGCTGCCCGTCGTCCAGTCGCAGCTCCTCCAGCATGATCGCCATGATCGAGGGCATACTCGACGAACTCGTCGGCGTCCCGGACAGTGCCCCCGATCCGCGCGCCTTCTCCCATCGGCCGGGATCGTCGTTCAGCTGGGTCACCAGGACGTCGGTGGAGTAGACGCGTTCGCGCCAGCCGGGATCGCCGCGTTCGACGGCTCGCCAGCCGCCTTCCACCGGGACGAAGAACCGCGGCAGGAAGGCGTGCCGCGGCACCGCGCGGAAGGCGGCGATCCAGTGCGGGTCGTGCAGTACTCCCTCGGCGAGCAGCCGCTCGACGAGGCGGCGTCGCAGGCGCGCCATGCCCGTCATGGGACCACGGTAGCGGGTGAGCGCGAACACACCCGATCGATGCAAGCAGAGTGCTTGCAATAGCTAGCACTGGCGCGTAGCGTGGGAAACGTCGCGAGGAGGTGACCGGATGGCAGAAACCGGTGGGACCCAGCCCGGTTCGGGCGGCCCGATGGAGAAGGTCGCGGACATCGCTTCCGACATCGGCGAGTACATCCGCCAGCAACGGAGCAACGCGAAGATCTCGCTGCGCCAGCTGTCGAAGCTCGCCGGCGTGTCCAATCCGTACCTGAGCCAGATCGAGCGCGGGGTCCGCAAGCCCAGCGCGGAGATCCTCCAGCAGATCGCCAAGGGCCTGCGTATCTCGGCCGAAGCGCTCTACGTGCAGGCGGGAATCCTCGACCTGCCGACGGGCGGCCCGGTCGGCGACGCGATCCGGGCCGACGCCGAGCTGACCGAACGCCAGAAGCAGGTCCTGCTCGACGTCTACGAGTCCTTCCGTCGCGAAAACTCGGCTTCCCGGCCAGTCGCCGAGTCCGCCGCGACCCCCAAGACCACGGCGCCAGGCGCCGAAGACCCTGAAGACACCACCAAGGAGTCAGCATGACCGCCCCCAAGACCGAGGACGTCCGCAAGGCCCTCAACAGCGCCATCGACCAGGTCCGCACGCCGCTGCTCGCCGCGCTCGGCGCCGGCAACCTCGCCACCCAGGCCGTCTCGGACGCCGTGTCCAAGGCCAAGGAGAAGGTGACCGAGGGCAGCGAGACCGCCCGCAAGAACCTTTCCGAGCTGCCGACCGACGTCGAGAGCTTCCGCGAGAAGGTCGACCCGGCCGAACTGCGCAAGATCATCGACGAGTACACCGAGGCCGCCCTCAAGCTGTACAACAAGCTGGCCGAGTCCGGCGAGGAGGCCTGGGACAAGCTGACCGCGCAGCCGCAGGTCAAGAAGGCCTTCGAGCAGCTCGAAGACGCCTTGAGCACCGCTCAGGAGCGCGTCGAGGGCGCCACCTCCGAGGCTCGCGAGCGCGTCGACGAGGTGCTCTCCAAGGTCACCAAGCGCACCCGCTCGGCCGGGGAGAAGACCGCCCGCACGGTGAAGAAGGTCGCCACCGAGACCGCCGAGGCCGTCGAGGACCTGGGTGACGACGTCGCCCACGAGACCCGCTCGGTGACCCGCAAGGTCGCGAACAAGACCGCCCCGCGCCCGGCCAGCACCACCCGTCGCACCCCCACGAGCGCGGCGGCCAAGAAGCCGGCCACCCCGAAGGCCGACAAGTAACGAGCCCGCTCCGGCTCGGGTCCCGGTGCCTGAAAGGGCGCCGGGACCCGAGCTGTTCGGGTGGTTTGCCGTAAGCTGAAGCGGTGCTAGTCGCCTCCTGGATCATGTTCGTCGTCCACTGGGGCAGCGCTTTGACCGGGCTCTTCGCCTTCATCCACGCGCTCCTCCAACGAGCCGACGCGTACTCGGCCGCTGATCGCAAGACCAAGCCGATCTGGATGCTCATCACCGGTGGCAGCACGCTGGCCATGGCGCTGTTCAGTGTCATGGGCCCGGGGATGATCTTCTGGGTGCCCGCGATGGCCGCCACGCTCGTCTACCTCGTGGACGTGCGGCCCCGGCTCATCGAGGTCCAGCGCGGCGGCCGGAACTGGTAACACCCTCGGCGCGGACACCGCGCGGCGCGGCTACATTCGAAGCGTGACGACTTGGACCATCGCCGGGAGCCTGACCGTCGCTCCCGCCTCCACCCGTACCGACCTGCTCGCCGAACCCGTCGCGAAGGCGCTCGCCGCGCTGCCCGACCCGGACGCGCTCGGCGTCGTCGAGATCGACCCCGAGCTGGCCGACACCGCCGCCTTCTGCGAGGCGTACGGTTCCCCGCTCGACGCCTCCGCGAACTGCGTCGTCGTCGCGGGCAAGCGCGCCGGTGAGGTCCGCTTCGCCGCCGCGCTCGTGCTCGCCACCACCCGCGCCGACGTCAACGGCACGATCAAGCGCCGCCTCGACGTCCGCAAGGCGTCGTTCGCGCCGATGGACGAGGCCGTCGAGCTCACCGGCATGGCCTACGGCGGGATCACCCCGGTCGGCCTCCCCTCGGACTGGCCGATCCTGGTCGACAAGGCCGTCGCCGAAGCGCCGGAGCTGATCATCGGCAGCGGCGTCCGGGGTGGCAAGCTGCTGATTCCCGGCCCGGTGCTCGCCACGTTGCCCGGTGCCGAGGTGATCGAGGGACTGGGCCGCCCGGTCGCGTAGGTGGTGCTGTCGTGCCGATGATCATCACGGGACACGATGATCCGTTCCCGCTCGATCTCGACGAGCGGATCGAGCTCGCGCCCGAACTGCTGCGGGCGATGGCGGGGAACCGGGCGCGGATGCTGGCCGCACTGGAGTCCGCGCCGGGGCCCGTCTACGGCGTGAACACCGGCATGGGGCGGCTCGCCACTCACAAATTGTCACCGGCACAACAAGCGGAACACCAACGAAATCTGCTGATCGGCCGTGCGGTCGGCGGCCCGCCGTGGCTGCCGGAGGGCGACGTCCGGATGCTGCTGCTGGCGCGGCTGCGCGATCTGCTCCGCCCGGACACCGGGGCGAGCCCGGAGCTGGCGCGGTTCCTGGTCGACCGGATCAACGACCGGTTCGTCCCGGCGGTGCCGCGTTCCGGCCTCGGCAGCGCGGGCGAGATCATCCCGCTTTCCCATGCCTTTCAGACGTTTCTCGGTATCGGCACGGTGCTGGAGGACGGTGCCGAGACCCCGGCGGCCGAAGCGCTCGCGCGCCGCGGCGCCGAACCGTACGTACTGGGGCCGAAGGAAGGCGCTTCCCTGATCCAGGGTTCGCCGCTCGCGGTCGCCCACGCGTCGCGGGCGTGGCGGGAGACTCAGCAACTTGTCGACCTCCAGACCTTGGCCGCGGCGATCGCGATCGACGTCTTCGGCGCGCCCCGCGCGGTCTACCGGCCCGAACTCGCCCGGGGTGACGATCACCTGTACACGCTGCTGCACGAGCTGGACATGCTGGTCGCGGGTTCCTCGGTACGAGCGGGCGTGGTGCAGGCGCCGGTGTCGGTGCGGGTCGGCCCGCGCGCGATCGCCCACGCGGACCGCGTCAACGGTGATCTGTTCGCCGTGCTCCAGCGCTGGCGCGAAGATCCGGTCGACTCGCCAGCGTTCCTCGACGGCGATTTCGTGTCGACGACCGGGTTCCACGCCGTCGACCTCGGCCTGCGAATGGACGCCGTGTCGGCCGCGCTGGCGCATCTCGGCGAGGTGTCCGCGCAGCGGATGAACCGGGTGCTGGACGAGCGGTTCAGCGGTCTGCCTGCCCAGCTCGCCGTCGACCCCGGGCCAAGGACCGGCCTGGTGCCCCTGCACAAACGGGCCGTCGGGGAACTGCACGCGCTGCGCAGGCTGACGACCCCGGCGACGCTCGGGTCACTGGACACCTCGGCCGGGCAGGAGGACGTGCAAGCGTTTGCGTGGGCGGCGGGGGAGCAGGTGCGCGCGGCTGCGGACCACCTGTTCGCGATCACCGCGTGTGAACTGATCGCCGGTGTGCAGGCGCATCATCTCCGTGGGACGCCCGCACCGCTCGGGTTGCGCGCGGCGTACGCGTGGCTGTCCGGGATCGTCCCGCCCGCGCTCGTAGACCGGTCGCTCGGCCCGGATGTCACGACGCTGGTCGGGCACCTGCGCGAGGCGTACTTCACCGACCTCAGCACGCTGACCTGAGCGGGACCCGTCCCGGCGGGCCGGGCCTACCGTGCCGGGCGTGGCGCAGAACGACGTGGAGGCGTTCCGGTTCCCCGAGGACGTCGTGCCGATCCCCGGCCTGACCGTGGAGGTCGACCAGCTGTGGGATCAGGGCCGCTTCGGCACGGCCGTCGACGTACTGCTGCGCTTTCTCCGGACCTACGGGCGCTCGGCGGCGGCGTTCCGGCTGGCATTGCCGCTCCTGCGGGCCACCCGGACCGCGGACGCGAACCTCGTCGAGCCGGTCACCGACGCGCAACGCGCCAATCCCTACTTCGCGCCCATCGCGACGGAATGCGCGCGCTGCCAGGCGTTCTGGTACTCCGGCCACGTTCTCGTGCGGGAGCACCGGATGGCGGTGACCAACCCGATCGGCAGCCAGTGCGACTCGTGCCGGTACTCGCTGTGCCGGGACTGTTTCACGCCCGCCGACAGCCGTTGTCCGGAGGAGGGCTGCGCCGGCGCGCTCGGGGTGCCGGTCCTGCCGACGGGCCGTCCGCGCGGCCTGCCCGCCAACCGGCACACCGAGAAGATCGAGCACGTGGCGATCCGGTGGGAGGGCGAGCCGACCGGGATCGGCGAGATCACCCGGCTGCTCGACCTGGCGTGCACCTGGCAGGACTTCGCGGGCATCCGGGTGACGTCGCGGGAGTCCGACCTCGACACCGAACCGGGCGACCTGGTGCTGGCCGCGTGCGAACTCGACGGCACGGTGAGCCCTGGCGCGCTGAACCGCACCCGTGGCCTGCGCGTGGACAGCCCC
The DNA here is from genome assembly GCF_039541975.1 of Amycolatopsis samaneae. NCBI lineage: Bacteria > Bacillati > Actinomycetota > Actinomycetes > Pseudonocardiales > Pseudonocardiaceae > Amycolatopsis > Amycolatopsis samaneae. Next base: position 87,709 of record NZ_BAABHG010000009.1, on the reverse strand, counting down.
GGGCTTGGCCGGCGGGAACTGCTCATCACCGCCGCGCCCCGCACCGGACCGGCCTCGCGACTGACCGGGCCGATCACCTACACCGTGGCCAGGAAAACCCAGGCTCCGCAGGGACGCGGCTGGTTCCGCCGGGCGACCTAGTGTCTACAATGGACTCACCGCCGATCGGGCGAGTGTGTCACCGTGGCAGATCAGATGGGTCGCCGCGAGCGCCGACCACGGCCGCCAGCGGTCCTCCCGCGTGATGCCGAGGTCCTCGAGCGCGGCGGCGAGCGCCGGATCGCCGCCCGGGAACGCCGTGCCGTCGCCGAGGCGGTAGGCGATCAGCTGGGCGAGCTCGGTGTCGAGACCGGCGACACCCACCAGCTCTTCGGCGCGGGCGCCGTACCGCAGCGGGGTGTCCTCGCCGTGGGCGGCACCCGCGACGGCCACGATCGCGGCGGCCTCGCGCGCCGGGAGGCCGAGGCGGGCGGGCCCGGCGGCCTCGACGGTGGCCGGTTCGGGGAACAGGTGGCTCAGCCCGCCGGGCAGGCCGGGCACCGGAGTGCCCAGTTCGCGCGCGATCCGGCCCAGCCACGACGTCACCTCGCCCGCCTCGCGGCCCCGGCTCAGGACGGCGCGCGCGGCGATCTCGAACGCGCTCCACGCGCCCGGCACCGCCAGCCCGGGGCGGTGCCGCACGAGCCCGCCGAGATCCGCGTCGCCGCGCAGTGCGGTGGCCGCGGCGGTGTGGTCGGTGTCGAGGCCGAGCAGCTGACCGGCGCGGTCGACGACGTGGATCAGCCCCTCCCAGTAAGGCAGATGTGCCCGCAGCAGCAGGTGATCCGTGCCGCCCGGCAGGATTTCCAGCAGCCCCGGCGCGCCCTCGACGGTGACCGTGCGCCGGTAGACCTCGCCCGCCACCGACTCGACGCCGGGCACCGCGCGGACGGCGAGGAACGCGCGGGCCGCGTCCCAGTCGTAGCCGGGCAGGACCGGCAGCCGCAGCGCCAGGCCGCCGTCCGCGACGAGCCGGTCGGCCTTGCGGCGCCGCTCGCGCAGATCGGTCGGCGACGCGTGGAACACCTCCCGCATCGTCCGGTTGAACTGACGCAGGCTGCCGAAACCGGACGCGAACGCGATGTCGAGCACCGTGAGGTCGCTGTCGTCGAGCAGCCGCCGGGCGAAGTGCGCGCGGCGGGAGCGCGCCAGCTGATCCGGGCTGGCACCGAGGTGCTGCTGGAAAAGCCGGCGCAGATGCCGTGCCGAGAGGCCGACTCGCTCGGCGAGAGCGGCTTCGGTGCCGCCGTGGTCGAGGGCGCCGCCGATGATCATCCGGACCGCCCGGCACACCAGCTCCGGCGCGTCGGAACCGATCGGCCCCGCCACCCGGTACGGACGGCAGCGCAGGCAGGCACGGAACCCGGCGGCCTCCGCCGCGGCGGCGTGCCCGAAGGCCCGCAGGTTGCGCGCCAGCGGTTTCGACCCGCAGCCAGGACGGCAGTAGATCCCGGTGGTGACGACGGCGGAGTAGGTGGTCACGGCTCCTTCATACGCGGCACCACCGACAAAACCCGGCCTCCCGTGTCCGGATACGGCCGGACTCGGCGCGGCGCGCGGGGAATGCTGGACGCGGTCACCGGCACTGGGGGTGCCGGTGAGCTTTTCCCGCTCACACGTCGAAAGAACCGGACATGGACCTCGAAACCCAGACCCGCCACGCCGAAACCTTCGCGGCACTGCACCGGCGCGGCGAGCCGCTGCGGCTGGCGAACGCGTGGGACGCCGCCTCGGCGGTCGTCATCGCCGACGCCGGTGCCCCGGCGATCGCGACCACCAGCGCCGGAGTCGCCTGGTCGCTCGGCGTGCCCGACGGCGCCGACCTCGGACGGGCGCGTGCCGCCGGGGTGGTCGAACGCGTCGCGGCCGTGGCCGGGATCCCGGTCTCCGCCGACGTCGAGGCCGGATACGGGCCCACGCCCGAGGATCTCGCCGCGACCACCGCCGCCGTCGTCGAGGCGGGCGCAGTCGGCGTGAACATCGAGGACCGCATCGGCGCCACCATCCTCGAACCCGCCGAGCAGGCCGCCCGGCTCGCCGCCGCCCGCGCCGCCGCCGACCGGCTCGGGATCCCGTTGTGGATCAACGCCCGTACCGACCTTTTCCTTGCCGGACAAGGACCCGTCGACGCCAGGGTCGACGCGGCGCTGGTGCGTGCGTCCCGGTACGCCGAAGCGGGGGCGAACAGCCTGTTCGTGCCAGGGCTGGTGGATCTCGACGCGATCGCCAAGCTCGCCGGCGGCCCGTTGCCGGTGGCGGTGATGGCCTTCCCCGGGGCGCCCTCGGTCGCGGACTTCGCCGGGGCGGGCGCGGTGCGGGTCAGCCTCGGCGGGGCGATCGCGCAGGCGGCGTACGCCCTCGCGGCGCGCGCCACCACGGAACTGCTCACCGAGGGCACGTACGAAAGCACCGTCGGCGGCGTTGACTACGGGGCGGTCAACCGGCGCCTGACCCAGGTTTCCGAACGGGCGTAAGGCGTGAAGCCCAGCGAACGGTAGAGCGGCGCGGCGCCCACCGACCTCGGATCCCCGAGCACCGGGTAGACCACGGCCCGGTGGGCACCCGCCGCGCGCAGCGCGTGCAGCGCGGCGAGGCAGACCGCGCGGCCGAGGCCCTGGCGGCGATATCGGGGGTCGGTGCCGACGGGTTCGAGTTCGCCGACGCCGTTGTGCTCGTCGAACCAGATCAGGCACTGCGCGGCGAAATCGCCGTTGGGTGTCTCGATCACCCAGTCCAGCTCCGCGCGGTACGGCCAGGCGCGCGTGACGTTCCGGTAGCTCTCCTCGGTCACCCGGGACGGATGCCAGGCGGCGCGGTGGATCCCGACGCGGGCCGCGAGATCGTCATCGGTGCTCGTTCGGGCTCGAAATCCTTGGGGAACAACGGGTTCCGGCAGGTTCTCGAGATCGTGCCCATGGTAGGACGACAACACCGTCCGCTCTTCGCGAGAGTACCCGTCCGCTTCGAGAGCGGCGCTCAGGTGCTTCTCGGCACCGACGATCGTGACGGTCAGGGCAGGTGCCGTGGCGACCTCGGCGAACCAGGCGAGGACCGCCGCGGCGAGATCGGGCCGGGCCGGGTCGACCTGGAGCATGAGCTCGCCGGGGAGGAACGTCCAGCCCCAGGCGAGGACTTCGCCGTCCTCGATCCACAGCGCCGTCGGCCATTCGGCTTCGCGGCCGGTGTGCTGGTAGCGCTGCCAGGCGAGGTCGCCGATGTGAACCGAGCTTTCCGGCGACCAGACGCGCCGGGTCAGCTCCTGCATGGCGCGGAGATCGGTGGCCCCGGTGAAGCTTCGTCGCATGGCAGCCATCCTGCGGTGTCCGCGCGCGGGGAGCCACCGGTTTTCGTGGTCCGTGAATGCCACATTGAGGGACTCAGAGTCCCTCAATGTGGCATTCACGGACCGTTGAGGTAGCGGGCGGCGGCGTCGCGGGCGGGCTGGTCGGAGGTGGGGCCGGGTGGGCGGCGGAGGTAGGCGCGAAGGTGATCGAGAACGGCTTCGCGTCCTTCGCCGACGTGTTCTTCGGTGAGTGCCGCGATGGCGTGGACGGCCGTGAGCCGTTCGGCGGGATCGGCCGAGTCGAGCTGGGCCACCGCGTGGGCGAGGGGTTCGATATCGCGGATCACAGTACGACCTCGACGCGGTCGCCGTCGCCGCTCTCGCACCATTGAACTTCGAGCAGGTTCACGGCTCGCCACCCCGCAGCACATCTCGGTGATCACCCGCCGGATCGGCCGGAGCGAGTAATCCTCGTCGAAGGCCACATCCATAAGGTGGTTGATAACCAGCCTAGCAAGCTTGACCTCGTGCACTTTCGTAAACCGCATGGCGCCGAAACCGCGGAGGCAGCCACTTTCGCGGAGCGGGCCTGTTCCTCACCGTCGGTCACCCCTCGAACCTGTTCGCGCACGGATCGTAGGTGTGGCAACGACAAGTGGGATTCTGACCGTCCCGTCGAGCCGCGAGCACCAACGCCGTCCGGCCACTCGCCGGAGTGACCCCGGCGCGCCCGGCCGATAACGTGACGGGGTTGGAAGCACGTTTTCATGGCGTGAACGGGGAAACAATGCGTTTTCGAAGACGGATGTGCGCCGCCCTCAGCCTTTCCTTCGCGATACTCACGACGTTCTCGCTCACCGGTCTCGCCCATGCCGCTCCCGGAAGGACGGGCCATCCCGTCGGCATTCTCCGGGAATTCCCGGCGGGGATGGCGATTCCGCTGGGCCAGGACCTGCGCAGGCTGCCCGCCACACTGGGAGCCCGGCCGGACGCAGCCGACGACCCGGTGCTCATGGGCTGGCAGTCGAACAAGCCGGAACCGGTGACGTTCGACGAGTGTCATCCCGATCCGCGTGCCGGTAAGGGATACGTGGTGAAAAACCGCCTCGCCGCGTGCAAGATGACCGATCTGCGCTACCAGCGTTACGCCTGTCCGGAGGCGGACTGCCCGATCATCGGCGACGCGAGCGCGCGGGTCACCGGGATCTTCAACATGCAGCCGGAACAGCGTCGCGCCGTGGTGCAGCACAAGTTCTACGACATGCATTTCCGGGGCGTTCCGGACAGTATCCGATTCGGTATCGAAACGACCTGCGGCGCGGTGAATCCGGGAACGGCCCACTGCGACGCGTCCAAGACGAGCCGGGACAAGAGCATCGCGGAGTGGAAGGACGAACCGGTCGACTTCCAGGTGCTCACGCTGCACGGCGAAGACACGCCGAAACCCGCGGACAGTCCGCGGATCCAGGCCGAGAAACGCACGTCGTACCTCCACACCCGGAAGCTCTACGTCGTGGACCCCGGCGCCTCCGGCCGCGCCGAGGCCCTCCCCGTCGACGTCACCCTCCGGTGTGACATCGCGCGGAAGCTGTCCTCCTCGTACGTGCTGGGCAGCGACTGCGTCTTCCCGGTGATCGCGAAGTTCCTGCTCGACACCAAGGAACCCGCGACCGGGGAGGCGGCCGCCTTCATCAGCCAGGCGATGAGCAACTACCGGTCGACCTATCCCGGGCTCTCGCAGGGCGACTTCGTGCCAGGCCGCTTTTCCACGAACAGCGGGATCATGAAGCCCCCGCTGACGCGGCTGTATCACGACACGGCCGCGCAGGACGCCAACCGCGCGCGGGCCGAGCGGTCCTGCGTCGAGCACTGGGGCCCTGGCTATCGCGACCGGCCGGACGGCAGGACCAACGACTGCTTCGTGTATCCGTTCGACAGCACCGTGGACGGCGCGAACGCGAAGCCGCCGAACACGCCGCACGGCGCGGGATACGCCGTTCAGCCGATTCTCTCCGACGTCTCGATGCGCTTCAACGCCGCCGTGGACCGCTTCACCATCGACAACCACATCCTGGACGGCGACAGGTACTGGCTCCTGCCGCTCAACTAGGTCGTTCCTTGAAGGACTCCTTACCGACGCTCAGCGCCGGCAAGGAGTCCTTCACGGACCATCCGGGCCAGGGGAAACGGCGAATGGTGACGGCATTTTTGTCCACCCGCTCGCCGGATCGACCAGTGCAAAACGGGCGGATAGCGTGCATGTGCCGCAGCTGACGGCGAAACCTAGGGGAGTCAATGAAGATTCGAAGACCCGTGCGCGTCGCGCTCAGCCTGTCCCTCATCGCCTTCACCACGCTCTCGTCCATCGGGACCGCCCAGGCGGCACCATCCGCCGGCCCGGCCCCACTCGAAGCGTTCCGCGAAATACCCGTCGGTTCGGCGCTTTCCGATATCCCGGATCTCCGGAAAATTCCCGCCACGATACCGGTGACGATGCCGGAGCCGCGTACTTTGGTTCCGCGGCAGGCGAATACCGCCGCACTGCCGGATGTGAACACGCCGGCGCCGATGACGTTCGACGAGTGCTATCCGAACCATCGCGACCCGTACGCGTACATCGTCAAGAATCCCCTCGCCGCCTGTCAGCTCACCGATCTGCGCTATCAGCGTTACGCCTGCCCGGAGGCGAGTTGCCCGGTGGTCGCGTCCGCGAGCGCGCGGGTGATCGTCATCCGGAACGCGCAGCCCGACCAGCGCCGGGTGGTGGTCGGGCACCAGGTGGTCAACTGGCGCGTCGACAACCTGCCGGAGACCACGCGCTTCGGGATCGGGATGACCTGCCTTCCCCAGTACCCGACCGGAACCGCGGCGTGTGACGTGCCGGAGATCAAGGTCGCGAAGAGCATCGCGGAGTGGAAGGCGGAACCGACCGACCTCCAGGTGTTCACCATGCGCGGCGAGGATCTGCCGTCCGCGACGGACATCCCGCAGGTGCAGGCCGAAAAACGGACCTGGTACAGCCAGGGGCGGTATCTTTACTTCGAGGATTCTCCCTCGGACAACGCGCGGCTGGAGGCGCCGCCGGTCGTCATCGGCGTGCGGTGCGACGTCGCGCGGCTCCGGGACTCCCGGTACGCGCGCGGCAGTGACTGCGTGTTCCCGACGACGCATTCGTTCGTGGTGGACACGAGGGATCCGAAGATCCACGATTCGGCGTTGCTGGTCGACGCGGCGATGAACAACTTCTCGACGACCTATCCCGGTCCGCTCGAAGGCCGGTTCGTCCCGGGGAACAAGGGGCCGAACAGCGCCGCGCGGAACTACCCGCTGACGCGGCGGTACTACGACCAGGCCGCCACGGACGCCAACCAGGCGCGGGCCGAGCAGTCCTGCGTCGCGCGCTGGGGCGCGGGCTACCGGACCAGGCCGGACGGGCAGACCAACGACTGCGCGGTGTACCCGTTCAATGGCACGATCGACGGCGCGAACCAGTCGCCGCCGGGCACGCCGGACGGCGCTTCGTACGCCGTGAAGCCGGTTCTCACCGCCGACAACAAGGAGTTCACCGACCGCGTGGACCGCTTCGTCGCGGAGAACCACATCCTCCAGGGTGACCAGTACTGGGTCTGGGTCCTCAAGTAGGAAGGTCTCTGAAGGCCACCTTGAGGGACCTGAACGCCCTCAAGGTGGCCTTCAGAGACCACCCGTCAGCTCTCGGACCGCGCGGCGTTCTGGAGCGCGAGACCGCGCGGAGTGGCCCAGCGCTGAAGCAGTGAGAAGACGCCTTCGCAGAGCAGCGCGAGCACGATGACGGCGAGCGCGCCGCCGAGGATCTCACCGCGTCCGGGCACACCCTGCGCGAAACCGTCCACAATGTACCGGCCGAGCCCGCCGCCGTCGTTCACGATGGCGCCGATGGCGACGGTCGCGATCAGCTGGAGGAACGACACCCGCGCGCCGGCGAGGATGACCGGCGACGCCAGCGGGAGTTCCAGGCGCAGCATGATCTGCCACTCGCGGTGGCCCGTGCCGCGCGCGGCGTCCACGACGTCCTGCTCCAGTGCCACGACACCCGCGTAGGTGTTGGTGAACAACGGGGGCAGCGCCAGCGCGACGAGCGCGAGCAGCAGCGGCCAGAACCGGGTGTCCGCGCCCCAGCGGCTCGCGAGGAACCAGAACAGGATGATGAGCCCGAAACTGGGGATCGCGCGGCTGATGTTCATCGCGCTGGTCGCCAGGAACGGGGCACGCCGGTGGTGCGCGAGCCAGCCGCCGAGCGGAATCGTGAGCACGGCGGCGATCGCCAGTGCCAGCAGGGAGAAACGGAGGTGTTCCAGGGTGCGGTACGGGATCCCGGCGGGGAGCGTCCAGCTCCAGCGGTCCGGTTCGGCGAGCCACTGGCCCAGCTGGTCGAGGATGGTCATCGGGCCCGCGCCTTCCGCGCCCACGGCGCGAGCGCGCGTTCGCTCAGCCACAGCAGCAGATCGACGGTGACCGCGAGTGCCACCGACAGGACGATGCCGACGACGATCGGCGTCGGGTTCGGGATCGTCGTCCTGATCCCGGCGAGGATGAAGTAGCCGAGCCCGCCCCTGCCGAGGATGGAGGTGACGGTGACGAGCCCGATCGTCGTCACCGCGGCGACGCGCAGCCCGGCGATCACCACCGGCAACGCGAGCGGGAGTTCCACCTGCCACAGCAGCCGGGATCGGGTGAATCCCATGCCGACAGCGGCTTCGCGGACGTCTCGGGGTACCTGGTCGACGCCGGTCACGATGTTGCGGACGAGGATCAGCAGTGTGTACGTCGCGAGCGGGATCACCACGGTGGCGTACGACGTGATCCCGAACAACGGCGCCAGAACCGCGAAGGCGCCGAGGCTGGGGATCACGTACAGCGCGCCCGCGGTACCGAGCGTCACCGAGTAGAACCAGCGGTAACGCAACGACAGCACGGAAAGCGCGAGGGAGGCGGCCAGTCCGATGCCGAGCGCGGCGGCGGTCAGCGAGACGTGTTCGCCGAGGCGCGTGACGATGGCGTCCGCGTTGCGCTCGACCCAGCGCCATTCGAAGATCGGCCGCCCGCTCTCGGCCAGGAACGGGGCGACGGAAGACACGGGCACCGGCCGACCTTACCCCGTTCGGGTCGGGAAATTCCGCTTCGTGAGAATTCTCCCGCCAGCGCTCCCAGTATGTGGTTTCTGTCGGGGTTCGGAGCTAGGTTCAATTCCTCTGTTCGAGTGATGAGGAGTGTGTACGTGCGCTGGACACGAGTAGTTCGAGTAGCCGCGGTGCTGGCCACCGCCGCGCTCGGCGTGACCGCCTGTGGGGGTGGCAGCGACCAGCCGTCCGCACCGAGCAAGGGCGGCGCGCCGATCGTCGTCGCGTCCTTCAACTTCACCGACAGCCAGGTGCTGTCGGAAATCTACGCCCACGCGCTGGAGGCCAAGGGCTATCCGGTGTCCCGCAAGCTCAACCTGGGTTCGCGGGAGCTGATCTACCCGGCGCTGAAGTCCGGCGAGCTGCAGTTCGTCCCGGAGTACCAGGGCGCGGCGATCTCCACCGGGTTCGGCGAGACCGCGGCCAAGGATTCCCAGGCCGAGCACGAACAGCTCGCGAAGCTGTTCGAGCCCTCGGGCGTCAAGCTGCTGAACTACGCGCCCGCGGAGAACAAGAACACCTACATCGTGAAGGCCGACGTCGCGAAGTCGAAGGGCGTCGCGACCATCAGCGACCTGAAGAAGCTGGACAAGGTCGTCCTGGCCGGTCCGCCGGAGTGCGAGAAGCGGCTGCCGTGCTTCCGCGGTTTCACCGAGACCTACAAGCTGAACGCGACCTTCCAGACCGTGCAGGAAGCCGGTCCCCGGGTCGAACAGCTCAAATCGGGCGCTGTCACAGTGATCCCGGTCGACTCGGTGAGCCCGCTCGTGGGTGACCCGCAGTTCGTGGCGCTGAAGGACGATCTGACCATCGTGCCGACGGAGAACGTCGTGCCCGCGGTGAACAAGAAGGTGCTCGACGAGCGCGGCGCCGATTTCGCGAACGTCGTCAACGCGGTCAGCGCGAAGCTCAGCACCGACGTCATGCGCGAACTGAACAAGCGCGTCGACGCCGACGGCGAACAGGCGGGCGACGTCGCGAAGGACTGGCTGGCGAAGCAGGGGCTCTAGCCGCTGCGAAAGTGGCCTCGCTCACGGAAAATGAACGGGCCGTTCGTCGTGAATTTCACGATGAACGGTCCGTTCATCGCGTTTTGGCACACGTGTGCAAGGGTGACCGGGTCAGCGCCGTAAAACCTGCGTTGTAAACACGGAGTGAGGAGTGCGATGGGTAAGGTCACGGCCACCGCGGAACGGACGATCGACGCGCCGGTGGAGAAGGTGCGCGAGCTCGTCGCGGACTACGCCGAAACACGCCCGAAGCTGCTCACCGAGCACTACCGCGACTACGAGGTCACCGAAGGCGGCGTCGGCGCGGGCACCCAGGCGAGCTGGAAGCTGCAGGCGACGTCGAAGCGCGTGCGGAACGTCGCCGCGACGGTGACCGAGCCGAAGCCCGGCACGCTGGTCGAGACCGACGCGAACTCCAGCATGGTCACCACCTGGACGGTCAGCGAGGCGGGCGAGCGCAGCGTCGTGCGCATCCAGACCAGCTGGGACGGCGCCGGTGGCATCGGCGGCTTCTTCGAGAAGACGTTCGCGCCGGGCGGCCTTCAGCGCATCTACGACGGCGTGCTCGCGAAGCTCGCCGAGATCGTGTAGCGGTCGCCACAATCGGAATGCGCGCCCCGCTTCGCTCGTTGGACCGGAAGTAATCGGGGCGTCCGCCCCGCTTGACCGAGTCCTTTGAGGAGTTCGACGGTGAACGCTCCGACCACGGCGACCGAGATCCGGCTCGCTTCGCGCCCGCACGGTTTTCCCACGGCCGAGAACTTCGAGATCGTGGACACCGCGATCCCGTCTCCCGGCGAGGGACAGCTCCTGGTGCGCAACCTCGTGATGAGCGTCGACCCGGCGATGCGGGGCCGGATGCGGGACGTGAAGTCCTACGCGCCGCCCTTCGTGGTCGGCGAGGCGATGACCGGCGGCGCCGTCGGCGAGGTCGTCGAGTCCACTGTGGAGGATTTTGCCCCCGGCGACCACGTGTTGCACCAGTACGGCTGGCGCACGCACGCGGTCGTGGACGCCAAGCACGCGGTGAAGGTGGACGCGTCGGCCGCGCCGCTGTCGACGTACCTCGGCGTGCTGGGCATGCCCGGCCTGACGGCGTACGCGGGGCTGCTGGAGTCCGCGGAGTTCCGGGCCGGGGACACGGTGTTCGTGTCCGGCGCGGCGGGCGCCGTCGGCTCGCTGGTCGGCCAGCTCGCGAAGCTCAAGGGCGCCAAGCGGGTCATCGGTTCCGCCGGTTCCGCGGAGAAGGTCCGCTATCTCGTCGAGGAGCTGGGCTTCGACGCCGCGTTCAACTACAAGGACGGCCCGGTCGTCGAGCAGCTGCGCGCCGCGGCGCCGGAGGGCATCGACGTCTACTTCGACAACGTCGGCGGTGAGCACCTGGAGGCCGCGATCGACGTCATCAACCTGCACGGGCGCATCGCGGTGTGCGGGATGATCTCGCAGTACAACGCGACCGAGCCGGCCCCGGCGCCGCGCAACCTCGCACAGATCATCGCCAAGCGGTTCACCATGCGCGGCCTGCTGGTGCTGGACCACTTCGGGCTGCGGGAGCGCTTCGTCGCCGAGGTCGCGCCGCTGGTCGCCGCCGGTGAGGTCAGGTACTCGGAGACCTTTGTGGACGGGATCCGCAACGCCCCCGACGCCTTCCTTGGCCTGCTTTCCGGCGCCAACACCGGCAAGATGCTGGTCCGGATCGCCGACTGAGCCGCCCCCGTGGTCGAGCGCCCCAATGTGGCATTGGGTGCGTTGGACGCGCCCAATGTGGCGTTCGGTGCGTTGGACGCACCGAACGCCACATTGGGGCGCATGGGCCACCCGGGGAGGTGAGCGATCAGTACTGGTCGCGGATGGCGCGGTGGTTGAGGCCCTCGTCGAGGCTCTCCACCGATTCGTCCAGCTTCGCGTGGTCCCGCAGGACGGCGCCCATGGTCGGCAGATCCGAGCGCTCGGGCCAGGTTTCCGGCTTCCACAGCGACGACCGCAGGAACGCCTTGGCGCAGTGCATGTACAGCTGCTCGACGTCGATCACCACGGCCAGCTTCGGGCGCTTTCCCTGGACGACGAGGTCGTCGAAGAACGGCGCGTCGGACACCAGCGTGGCGCGGCCGTTGACGCGCAGCGTCTCGTTCATGCCGGGGATGAGGAACAGCAGCCCGGCGTGGGGGTTGGCGATGATGTTCTGGAAGCTGTCGAGCAGCCGGTTGCCGGGCCGGTCCGCGAGCACCAGCGTCTTCTCGTCCAGCACCAGCACCGATCCCGCCGGGTCGCCACGGGGGGAGACGTCGCAGCTGCCGTCCGGCGCCGAGGTCGCGAGCAGCACGAACGGCGAGTGCGCGATCAGCGTCCTGGCGTGCTCGTCGATCCGGTCGATGATCTTGCGCTGCGAGGTTTCCTTCGCTTCGCCGAGCAGTTCGCGCAGCGCGTCGAGGGAGTCGATGACCGTGGTGTCGAGTGTCGCGTTCGTAGGCCCCATCCTCTCAAGTTAACGCGCGTCACCCCCGGTTCGTCCCATGATTGCGATCCGCGCCGCTGCGGTGGACTTCCGCACCGTCAGGTCCACCGAATAGCCGTGCTTCACGAAGACGCCGTCGAGGTGGAACACGCCGTAGCCGTGGGCCTGGGTGAACAGCTGCTCCATCAGCTCCAGCGCCACCGGCGGGCTGGCGGCGACGGTCAGGCACAGCAGCAGGAACTGATCGGTCAGCCGCCGGGTCTGGTCCTGGAGTTCCTCGGTACCGGGATCGTGCAGCCCGTCGGCGTAGAGGATCTGCATCCCGCCCCGGCGTTCGATCAGGTACCGCGTGTACGCGCCCGCGGCGGCGGCCAGCGCGTCCACCGGGTCGTCGTGGGCCGCGATCGCCTCGGCGACGCGGTCGGCCAGCTGGCAGGCGATGTGGCAGGCGACCTCGGCGAGCAGGCTTTCACGGGTCGGGAAGTGGCGGTAAGGCGCGCCGGGGCTGACCTTCGCGCGCTTCGCCACCTTCGCCACCGAGAAGCCCTCCAGGCCCTGTTCGGCGATGAGGTCGAGCGAGACGCGCACGAGTTCGGCGCGAAGGTCGCCGTGGTGGTACTTCCCGCCCATGTGCTGGATCACATCTCTCGATCGGAATATGTAAGAGCCCTCTCACGTCATGCATGTAAGAGGCCTCTTACAACGGGCCCGGTGGCAACGATACCTATCTTGGAGGGTTCCATGAGCACGACCACGCACGCCATCGCCGCCCCGGCGCCGGGCGCGCCGCTCGCGCCGACGACGATCGAGCGCCGGGACCTGCGGCCGGACGACGTGCTGATCGACATCGCCTACGCCGGGATCTGCCACAGCGACATCCACCAGGCCAAGGAGGACTGGGGACAGGCGATCTTCCCGATGGTGCCCGGACACGAGATCGCCGGCGTCGTCGCCGCGGTGGGCTCCGACGTCACGAAGTACCGGGTCGGCGACCGCGTCGGCGTCGGCTGCATGGTCGACTCCTGCGGCGAGTGCGAGTACTGCCTGGCCGGCACCGAGCAGTTCTGCGTCAAGGGCAACATCCAGACGTACAACGGCGTCGGCTTCGACGGCGAGAACACCTACGGCGGCTACAGCAACCAGATCGTCGTGAAGGACGCCTTCGTCTGCCGGATCCCGGAGGGCATCGACCTGGACGTCGCCGCGCCGCTGCTGTGCGCGGGCATCACCACCTACTCGCCGCTGCGCCAGTGGGGCGCCGGGCCGGGCAGGAAGGTCGCGATCATCGGCCTCGGCGGGCTCGGGCACATGGCGGTCAAGATCGCCGCCGCGATGGGCGCCGAGGTGACGGTCCTCAGCCAGAGCCTCAAGAAGCAGGAGGACGGGCTGAAGCTCGGCGCCACGGACTACTTCGCCACCAGCGACGAAGCGACGTTCGACGTCCTGCGCGGCAGGTTCGACGTCATCCTCAACACCGTGTCGGCCAAGCTGCCGATCGACGCCTACCTCGGCCTGCTGAAGGTCGGCGGCGCGATGGTGAACGTCGGCGCGCCCGGCGAGCCGCTGTCGTACAACGCGTTCTCGCTGCTCGGCGGCAACAAGGTGCTCGCCGGGTCGATGATCGGCGGGATCGCCGAAACCCAGGAGATGCTGGACTTCTGCGCCGAGCACGGCATCGGCGCGGAGATCGAGACCATCTCGGCCGACAAGGTCAACGAGGCCTACGAGCGCGTCGAGAACTCCGACGTGCGCTACCGGTTCGTCATCGACGCCTCGACCATCGGGGCGTGATCCCGGGCACGGCGACCGGTCAGAACACCACTGTCCGGTTGCCGTGCACCAGCACGCGGTTCTCCAGGTGCCAGCGCAGGCCCTTGGCCAGCGTCACCTTCTCGATGTCACGGCCCTTGCGGACCATGTCCCCGACCGAGTCGCCGTGGTCCACGCGGATGACGTCCTGCTCGATGATCGGGCCCGCGTCGAGGTCCGCCGTGACGTAGTGGCAGGTCGCGCCCACCAGCTTCACGCCACGGGTGTGGGCCTGGTGGTAGGGCTTCGCGCCGATGAACGACGGCAGGAAGCTGTGGTGGATGTTGATGGCGCGACCGGCCCATTCGCGACAGAGGTCCGCGGGCAGGATCTGCATGAACCGGGCCAGCACCACCGCGTGCGGCTCGTGTTCGGCCACCAGCTCGCGGACCGTCGCGAACGCTTCGGCCTTGCCACCGGCGGGGAACGGGACGTGGTGGAACGGGATGCCGTGCGCGCGGGTGATGTCGGCGAGCGAGTCGTGGTTGCCGATCACGGCGGCGATGTCGACGTCCAGCTCGCCGGAGGCGACGCGGCCGAGCAGGTCGTACAGGCAGTGCCCGGCCTTCGAGACGAGCACGACCGCGCGGCGGCGTTCGCCGGTGTCGCTGACCTGCCAGCTCGACTCCGCGGACAGTGACGCGGCGACCTCGCCGAAGCGCGCGCGCAGCTCGGCGGCGTCGAAGGGCAGCGAATCCGCGCGGACGACCTGGCGGGTGAAGAACCAGCCCGTGTCGGGGTCGGTGTGGTAGGCGGCCTCGACGATCCAGCCGCCGTGCTCGGCGAGGAAACCGGAGATCCGGGCGATGATTCCGGTGCGGTCGGGGCAGCCGAAGGTGATGACGTAGCGGCGTTCGGGAGCGGGCACGCGTCCATTGTCTCCGGTGCTGGTCACGGCGCTGTGCGGGGCTCGGTGAGGTGTGACCTCGCCGATGGCCGCCGGTGGTTTCTACGACGTTCGGGCGGCCGGTTCGGCGGGTCCGTCCGGTGCTTCGGTCCTCGCGTTTTCCCTTGCCACGCAGACGTTCCCGCCACCTGTCCACAGGGAGTTCGCTGTTGTGGACAACTTCGGCGCGCAGCCCCGATCTTCGAGTTCTCGTCGTACCCCGGCGATAGAATGTTGTTGGGGACGCCCCCGGAGAGGGCGGGGGATGCCCGTCCAGTGGATCGGTCCGGAGCGTCAGCGGCGCGGTGGTCCGGCCGCGTGGCCCGGGAAGCGCGTGGCTATGGCTATGGCTCGCGATCGCAGCGGTATCCGGCGAGCGCGCCGTCACCGGAATCGCCGGGATCCGGACCGTCCACTTCGGACACTTCGGCGGCCCGGCCGGAGGCGCCGCTCCGGGCGGGCGCGTGCGCCGGTCGCCGCGCGCGCAGCCGCAGGCGCCGCCCGCCTTCGATCGCGGCGACCAGGCCCAGTCCGATGCCGAAGGAGAGCAACAGTCCCTTGGCGGGCTCGTCGGCGAACGTCGTGCCGCCGACGGCGCCGATCAACGCGCTGTAGATCGCCCAGAGCACCGCCCCGGCGGCGTCGAGCGCGGCGAACCGGGCGAACGGGTACCCGAGGCTGCCGTTGGCCAGCGCGCTCGCCACGCGTCCGCCGGGCAGGTAGCGGGCGGCCATGATCAGCAGCACCCCGTGCCGCCGGACCTGCACGCGTGCCCAGGTGTAGCGGCGGCGGCCGGACGGTCCGCGTTGCAGCCGCGCGATGACGTGCGGGCCCGCGGCACGGCCCACGACGTACCCGAGGCAGTCGCCCGCCCACGCCCCGGCCGCCGCGACGAGCGCGAGCGCGGCCAGCCGCCCCGGATCGGGGCCGATGAGCACCGCGACGGTGATCACCGTGGCCTCGCTCGGCATGAACGGCAGCAGCGCGTCCAGCGCGGACACGGCGAACACCAGCACCCACAGCCACGGCGAGCCGAGAGCGCCGCGCAGTAGTTCGGTGAGCTGGGCGAGCAGGTCCACCCGCCCATCCTGATCACTCCAGGTCGCCGCCGGGTGACGCATCGGGGTGCACCGGGTGAACAGCACTTTCCGGCCTTGGGGGCAATGCGCGTTCGACGTGCGGGCAGGCCGAGCCGAAAACGCTTGATCGACAACGAGAACCTGCCCTAGGTTCGGACCGCCTGGAGATGCCGCCGGGAAGCTGTCCGCTTCCGGCGCGCCGGAGCTCTTTGTCTATTCGGGGAAGAAGAACGCATGCGCACTCTCGTGAAGAAAGCCCTTTCCGTCGGCGCCGTCGTGGCGGCCGCCGGGATGCTGGCCGCGTCGCCGGCCAACGCGGTCGCGAACGGGACACCGGCGACCGCCGGGACGTACCCGTTCAGCGTCAAGTTCACCATGACGAACATCCCGAAGCCGGACGGCGGCACGCGCGACAGTGCCTGTTCGGGCGCGCTGATCGCGCCGCAGTGGGTCATCACCGCGGGGCACTGCTTCCACGACGTGAACGGCACCAGGGTGAGCGGTCCGGTGCCGTACCCGACCACGGCGGCGCTGGGCAAGGTCGACCTCGCCGACAACGGCGGTCACGTCCTCGACGTCGTCGAGGTGCACCAGAGTGACGTGAACGACATCTCGCTCGGCAAGCTCGCGAGCCCGGTCACCGACATCCAGCCGCTCGCGGTCGGCAAGGACGTCCCGGTCGTCGACCAGAAGGTGACCCTCGCCGGATGGGGCGCCACCTCCTCGGTCAACCCCACCCCGTCCACGCACCTGAACCTGGGCACGCTCAAGGTGAGCGGTCTCGCGCCCTCGACGGTGAACGTCGTCGGCGTCGCGCCCGCGGCCGACACCAGCGCGTGCACCTACGACTCCGGCGCCCCGTACTTCGTGCCGAAGGGCACCAAGGAAGGCATGCTCGTGTCGATCGAGAGCGACGGCCCGGACTGCCCGCACACCACCCCGGAGACGACGTCCCGCGTGGACGTGGTCGCCGAGTGGATCGCCGGCGTGATCGGCTGACACCCGTACCGGAACGGTCGGCTGGCGTACCCGGACGGTCGGCTCACCGGCCGACCCCCTGGGTACGCGAGCCGACCCTTCGCGTACGTGAGCCGACGCTCCAGGTACGCGAGCCGACTCTCCGGGTTCGGCGGTTTCAGGCGGGGGCGACGCTGTCCCACGGGACGGTCAACTCGCCGAGGCGCCGCGCGGGGCGGCCGGACACCGGCCAGCCCCGCTCCGCGAACATCCGCACCGTCGCCAGCCAGCGCGCCCGCACCCCGAACGACCGCTGTGGCGCCGCTGCCGCCCAGCACTCGTCCAAAGTGGACAAAAAGGCGTGTACCCGCTCGCCGGGAACGTTGCGGTGGATGAGGATCTTCGGCAGTCGTTCGGCCACTGTGGACGGATGTTCCAGTTCGGCGAGGCGCAGTGACAGGGTGAGCGAGCGCGGCCCCGAGGCGTCGAGGGTGACCCAGGTGGCCAGCCGCCCGATCTCGTCGCAGGTGCCCTCGACCAGCAGGCCGCCGGGGGCGAGCCGCGAGAGCATCAGCGACCAGGCGTCCGGGACCTCCTCCTCCGCGTACTGCCGCAGCACGTTGAAGGCACGCACCAGCACCGGCCGCGTCCCTGCCAGCTCGAACCCGCCCCGCCGGAACTCCAGCCACGGCGGATCGGCCGCTCCCTGTGCGAAAGCCACCCGCGCGGGATCCAGTTCCAGTCCGAGCACCCGGACGTCGGGACGCACCGTCCGCAGCCATCGCGTCAGCTCGACGGTCGTCACCGGCGAAGCGCCATAGCCGAGATCGACGACGAGCGGGTCCGGCGCGCGGCGCAGCGAAGCCGCCACCGACGGATCACCGGCGAGCCAGCGGTCGACGCGCCGCAGGCGGTTCGGGTTCGTGGTGCCCCGGGTCGGCGCGCCGACGAGCGCGCCGGGCTTCAGTGGTCGGCCAGCCACTTCGCGGTGAATTCACCCTCGCGTTCGAGCAGCTTCGTCACCTGCTCGGCGATCACGGTCTCCAGCTTCCCGCCGAACAGCGGGATCCGTACCGTCACTTCGCCATGGGTCGCGAGCACGACCCGGTCGCCGTCCGCCGTGAGCGAGGTCCGCGCCGTGATCTCACCCGGCACGCCGCCGACCTCGACGGTCGCCTCGCCGGTGTAGCCCTCGCCCTCGGGCCGCCAGGTCTGGGTCCGGTGCACCACCAGATCGCCCTTGTGCAGCGCCCGCACCGCCTGCGGCAGCCGCTCCGCGCTGATGCCCTGGCGCAGCTCGACGAAGATCTCGTCGTCGTCCGACCACGAGTACTTCAGCAGCGCCGCGCCGTCGCCGCCGAGCCGCTCCAGCCGTGCCGCCAGCGCGTCCTCCCCGGCGACCGCCGCCAGCACGTCGGCGACGTCGCCGGAGAACTCCGCGCGGTGCTCGATCCGAGATCCCATGAGCCGGACAGTACCGTTTGGGAGCGTGAAGCCTGCCGAAACTCCCGCCGCGACGCGTCTCGCCGCCCACACCACGCTGCGCCTCGGCGGACCCGCCCGCCGGTACGTCACCGCCGCGACCAGCGCCGACCTCGTCGAGGCCGTCCGGGAGGCCGACACCGGGGGCGAGCCGGTCCTGCTGCTCGGTGGCGGGTCCAACCTCGTGGTCGGCGACGCCGGGTTCGCGGGCACGCTCGTCGGGATCGCCACCACCGGCTGGCATCGGGACGGAAAGATTGTCGAGGTCGCCGCCGGGCAGAACTGGGACGAGTTCATGGCCGGCCTCGTCGCCGAGGGCCTCGGCGGTCTCGAATGCCTGTCCGGCATCCCCGGCTCGGTCGGCGCGACGCCGATCCAGAACGTCGGCGCCTACGGCTGCGAGGTCGCCGAATCGATCGTGTCCGTCGACCTCTACGACCGGGCCACCCGCGAGATCCGCACGGTCGGCGCCGACGAGCTCGGGTTCGCCTACCGCACCAGCGTGCTCAAGGGCACCGACTCCGGCGTGGTGCTCTCCGTCCGCTTCGAGGTCCGCGAGGACGGCCTTTCCGCGCCCATCCGCTACGCCGAACTGGCGCGGGTGCTCGACGTCGAGACTGGTGCTCTCGTCCCGGCCGCCGACGCGCGTGATGCGGTGCTGGAACTGCGGCGTGGCAAGGGAATGGTGCTCGACCCTGCCGATCACGACACGTGGAGCGCGGGCTCGTTCTTCACCAACCCGATCGTCCCGGCCGCCGAGTCCGACGCCGTGCTGGCCCGGATCGGCGGCGTCGTGGGCGCCGACGTGAAGATCCCGCGCTACCCCGCGGACGGCGGCGTCAAGCTGTCGGCGGCCTGGCTGATCGAACGCGCCGGGTTCGCCAAGGGACATCCGGGTCCGGGCGGGCGCGTGTCGCTTTCGACCAAGCACACGCTCGCGCTCACCAACCGCGGCGATGCCAGCACGGCGGATCTGCTCGCGCTGGCGCGTGAAGTCCGCGATGGCGTCCGCGACCGCTTCGGCGTCACCCTGCACCCGGAACCGTTGCTCATCAACTGCGCGCTCTGAGGGGCTGCGCTCTTCGAGTGGTGTGTGCCGCACCCCGGCAACCCGCTCCCGCCCCGGGCGTCGTCACAGGTAGTGGGCCTGGGTGAGTTGCCAGGCAGACAGGTAACGTCGAACCCGTCGGCGACGTTGAGAGCGTGGAGGCTGCCGGTCGTCGAGGGGGCAAGCGGGAGGTTGTGAGTAGTGGATCGGCGCATGGTGTTCAAGGCCGCACTGGCCGCGGGGGCCACGGTCGTCGTCGCCGCCTGTTCGAGCGAGGGCAGTGGCGGCAGCGGGGGCAGCAACGGGCAGCCCGCCGCGGACACACCACCGAAGGCGAAGATCACCGCCGAACCCGCCCTCGACGCCAAGGACGCACCGGTCGCGAAGCCGGTTGTGGTGAAGGTCACCGACGGAAAACTCACCGAGGTCTCGCTCGCCGGCGACAGCGGCAAGCAGGTCAAGGGTGAGCTCGCCGCCGACGGGCTGAGCTGGACCAGCGGCGAGCCGCTCGGCTACGGCAAGACCTACACCTACACCGCGAAGGCCACCGGCAGCGACAACAAGCCCGTCGAGCTCAAGGGCTCGTTCACCACGCTCAAACCGGCGAGCCAGAACCGCGCGACGCTCAACCCGATCGACGACGCGCAGGTCGGCGTCGCGATGCCGATCAGCGTCAAGTTCGATTCCCCGGTGAAGGACAGGGCCGCGGTCGAGAAGGCGCTTTCCGTCAAGACGGACAAGAACGTCGAGGGCGCCTGGGGCTGGCTTTCGGACACCCAGGTCGACTACCGGCCCAAGGAGTACTGGCCGGCCAACATCACCGTCAGCGTCGAGGCGAAGCTGTACGGCGTCGACCTCGGCGGCGGCGTGTACGGCAAGTCCGACGTCACCACCAAGTTCAAGGTCGGCCGCAACCAGGTCGTCAAGATCAACACCCCGGACCACCAGATGCACGTCTACCGCGACGGGGCCAAGGTCGCGAGCTACCCGTGCAGCAACGGGCTGGACTCGGACGTCGAGCGCAACACCCCGGTCGGCACGTACATGATCATGGAGAAGAAGGAACACGCCGTCTTCGACAACGCCCGCTACGGCTACACGAACGTCAACAAGAAGTGGGCGTGCCGGTTCTCCAACCACGGCGAGTTCATTCACGAGAACCAGGACAACGCCGCCGCGATCGGCAAGACCAACAACTCGCATGGCTGCGTGAACCTGCTCGACGCGGACGCCAAGGCGTACTTCTCCTCCGCGCTGATCGGGGACCCGGTCGAGGTCACCGGCTCGAAGCTCGGGAAGCAGACGCAGTCCGACGTCAAGGACTGGCTCTACGACTGGGGCACCTGGAAGACCCTCTCGGCGGTCAAGTAAGTGCGTGCCGAAGTCGTCGGCGCCGGTGGCGCCGAGATCAGCCTGTCCGTCGGCGGCGCGCGGCACGCGCGGCCGCTGGTCCTCGTGCACGGCTGGGCGCAGTCGTCCCACGTCTGGGCCGCCCAGTTCGCCGACCCCGCGCTGGCCGGGCGGTTCCGGCTCATCGCGATGGACCTGCGCGGGCACGGCGCCTCGGACGCGCCGGCCGGGGGATACGACGACTCGCGGATCTGGGCCGACGACCTGGCCGCGGTGCTGGAGTTCGCCGGACCGGACCCGATCGTGGTCGCCTGGTCCTACGGCGGGCTCGTCCTCACCGACTACCTGCGGGTGCACGGTTCCGCACACATCGGCGGCATCGTGCTCGCCGGGGCGCTCACCGAGATCGGCAAGGGCCGCGAGGGCGGCCGGATCGGCGACGCGATGCGCGCGGCGATCCCGGCGGCGCTGTCGGCGGATCCCGAGGTCGCGGTGCCCGCGCTGACCGAGTTCAGCACGGCGATGGCGGCGAAGCCGGTCCCCGGGCCACTGGCGCAGGCCCTGCTCGGCAGCTGCCTGAGCGTGCCGCCCTCGGTCCGGTCCGCGATGTTCCGCCGCGACGTCGAGTCCGCGGAGGTGCTCGCCGCGATCGACAAACCCTGCCTGATCGTGCACGGGACGAACGACCGGGTGGTCGCCCCCGCCGCCGCGGAGTACGCGGCGGGGAAGATTCCGGGGGCCGTTCTGCGTTGGTTCGTTGACGCGGGGCATCTGCCGTTCGTCGAGTCCGCGGAGGAGTTCAACTCCGTGCTTCGGCAGTTCTCCGGGGAACAGCCGAAGTAGACACAGGAGTTGACAGGTGAGCATCTCCCTGCAGGGGTTCCGTGCTGCGCCGCGCCGGATCGCGGTCATGTCCGTGCACACGTCTCCGCTGGAACAGCCCGGGACGGGCGACGCCGGCGGGATGAACGTCTACGTCAGCCAGACCGCCACCGAGATGGCCCGCCGCGGGGTCGAGGTGGAGGTGTTCACCAGGGCAACGTCCTCGGATCAGCCGCCGCTGGCCGAGCTGGCGCCGGGCGTCACCGTGCGGCACGTCCCGGCGGGGCCGTTCGAGCCGCTCGGCCGGGACGAACTGCCCGCGCAGCTGTGCGCGTTCACCTCCGGCGTGCTGCGGGCGGAGGCGTTCCACGAGCCCGGCTACTACGACCTCATCCACTCGCACTACTGGCTGTCCGGTCAGGTCGGGTGGCTGGCGCGGGACCGCTGGGGCGTCCCGCTCGTGCACACCGCGCACACGCTCGCGAAGGTCAAGAACGCCGCGCTCGCCGAGGGGGACACGCCGGAGCCGAGGACGCGGGTGATCGGCGAGGAGCAGGTCGTGGCCGAGGCCGACCGGCTGGTGGCCAACACCCAGGTCGAGGCGCGGCAGCTGATCGAGCTGTACGACGCGCCGGCCGACGCCGTGCACGCGGTGCCGCCGGGGGTGGACCTCGACCGTTTCACGCCGGGCTCGCAGTACGCGGCCCGTGCCGCGCTGGGGCTGCCGCAGGACGCCGTCGTGCTGGCGTTCGCCGGGCGCATCCAGCCGCTCAAGGCGCCGGACGTTCTTCTGCACGCGGCGGCGGAGCTGCTGCGGAAACGGCCGGAGGCGGCGTCGCGGCTGCTCGTGCTGATCGTCGGCGGGCCGTCGGGGACCGGGCTGGAGCAGCCACAGGCCCTGCGTGAGCTGGCCGTCTCGCTGGGGATCGAGCGACAGGTCCGGTTCCTGCCGCCGCAGCCGGGGCAGGCGCTGGCGGACGTCTTCCGCGCGGCGGACGTCGTCGCGGTGCCGAGCTACAACGAGTCGTTCGGGCTGGTGGCGCTGGAGGCGCAGGCCTGCGGAACGCCGGTGGTGGCCGCCGAGGTCGGCGGGCTGCCGGTCGCGGTGCCGCACGGGGTGTCCGGGCTGCTGGTGCCCTCGCACGCCGCGGCGGAGTGGGCGGACGCGCTGGCGTCGGTCGCGTTGCGGCCGGGGCGCCGGGCCGAGCTGGCGGCGAACGCGGTCACGCACGCGCGGCGGTTCTCCTGGCAGCGCACCACGGACTCGCTGCTGGACATCTATGCTCAGGCCACCACCGCGTTCCGGCGGGCGCTGGAACTACGTTCGGAGGTTGCCGTCTGATGCTCGACGCCGTCATCAAGTCCACTTTGGACGCAGCGGACCTGAAGTACGACCGGCGCGGGCCGGGAAAGTACTTCGTGACCCTGCCGGGTACCAAGAAACTCCAGACGAACTGCTGGCTCGTCGAGGGGGACCACGCGTTCTCGGTGGAGGCGTTCGTCTGCCGTCGTCCCGACGAGTCGCATGAGGACGTTTACCGGTTTTTGTTGCAGCGCAACGCAAGGCTGTACGGCGTTCACTACACAGTGGACGGTATGGGGGACATCTACCTGGTCGGCAGGTTCGGCATCGGGACGATCACCGAGTCCGAACTGGACAAGATCCTCGGGCAGGTCGTCGAGGCCGCCGACGGCGATTTCAACGTCCTGCTGGAGATCGGTTTCGCGACGTCGATCAAACGCGAGTGGGACTGGCGGGTCTCGCGGGGCGAGTCGCTGGCGAACCTCCAGGCGTTCCGGCACCTGGTCGAGCCCGCGACACCGCACGAGCCGGGCTTGACCGACTCGTGACCAAGCGCGTGCAACCGCGCTGATCGCCGGATTCGTCCTCCCGCCATGACTGGTGGGAACGAACGAATGCGGAGTCGGTGGAGATGGGCGCTGGCGGTGGCCGGGCTGGCGCTGGTGCTCGCGGGCTGTACCGAAGGGGCGCAGGAAAGCGCGGCGCCGATGCGCGCCGACAGCGCGGGCCCTGGCAGCGCCGCGTCGGCCGAGGCGGGCCGGGCGGCGGCGCCGCAACAGGACAAGGGCAAGGGCACGGCGCCGGTGCCTGCCGGACAGCCGGGAGTGACGGACCGGAAGCTGGTGCGCACCGCGCGCCTGGAGCTGAGCACCTCGACCGTGGCCGACGTCGTCGGGCGGGGGCGTGCGGTGGCGCGGGCCGCGGGTGGCTACACCGGGCAGGAGAGCAGCGGGGGCAGGTCCGCGACGCTGAGCCTCGCCGTGCCCGCCGAAAAGCTGGACGGGGTGCTGGACGAGCTGGCCGGGCTGGGGAAGACGGTGAAGCGCGAGCTGAACGCCCAGGACGTCACGGAGCAGGTCGTCGACGTCGATGCCCGGCTCGCGACGCAGCGGGCGAGTGTCGACCGGATGCGGGCGTTGCTGGCGAAGGCGGGGTCGGTCTCGGAGGTCTCGTCGGTGGAGAACGAGCTGACGCGCCGCGAGGCGGATCTGGAGTCGTTGCAGCGGCGTCGCGAGTCGCTGGCGGGCAGCGTCGCGATGGCCACGATCACGCTGACGGTCTCGGAGGGCGCGCCGCCGCCGGCCGCGGAGGGGCCGGGCGGTTTTCTCGGTGGCCTCGTGGACGGCTGGCACGCGTTCCTGGTCTTCGGCGGTGGTCTGCTGACCGTCCTCGGCGCGATGGCGCCCTTCCTGCTGGCCCTCGCGATCCCCGCCACCGCCGTGTTCCTCTGGCTCCGCAAACGCCGCGAGTCGAAGCCCCCGACCACCGCCGAGGCAGAGGCCCCGGGCACCTGAGGCGACCACGCTGGGGCGCACTTGGGGTGACCACGCCGGGTCGGCAACCGGACGCACCGTGGGGGTGTGGGGGCTCGCCCCCACGGGGGGACAAGGCTGAGGGAGGGGGCCGCCAGGCCCCCGACTACAGCAGCGGAGGAGCGGAACGGCCCGAGGGAGGGGGGAGTCGCGATCTCGGGCCGCTCCGCTGAAGTTCCCGCCTCTGCGGACCCGGTGACGAGGGGGATGCCAACGGGGCCGGCGGGCCGCGGCTCGGCAGGGGGGAGACGAGCCGCGGGCTTACCCGACTCTGCCGGGGAGTGCGTGGAATCCGGCTGAGTGGGACGTAGCCAAACCTGTCAGATATCGACCAGTAATCACAAGACTACTGGTTACTCCATTCGTGTGAATTTTCCTACGGGGGATAACGGAGTGGAGTTCCTTGCACCTTTTTTCGTGCTTGTTGACGGTCGGACGTCTTGTCGGGTGAAGGTGTTACCCATCGGTATCGCACTCTCCGTAGAACACCGTTCAAGCCTGCCCGGCAACCCGGCCTCGCGGCGTGTGCGCGGAGGGGTTCTGGCAGGCTGTGGCCATGGCCGAACTTGGGACGCTGGTGCTGCTGCGGCACGGGCAGAGCACGTGGAACGCGGAAAACCTGTTCACCGGCTGGGTCGATGTGCCGCTGTCGGACCAGGGCGAGGACGAGGCGCGCCGGGGCGGTGGGCTGCTGGCCGGGTCCGGGCTGCTGCCGGACGTCGTGCACACCTCGCTGCTGCGCCGCGCGATCTCGACCGCGAACCTCGCGCTCGACGCCGCCGACCGGCACTGGATCCCGGTCAAGCGCGACTGGCGCCTCAACGAGCGGCACTACGGCGCGTTGCAGGGCAAGAACAAGAAGCAGACCCTGGACGAGTTCGGCGAGGAGCAGTTCATGCTCTGGCGCCGCTCCTACGACACGCCGCCGCCGGCGATCGACCCGTCGGACGAGTTCAGCCAGGCGGGCGACCCGCGGTACGCCGACCTCGGCGACGCCGCTCCGCTGACCGAGTGCCTCCAGGACGTCGTGGCGCGGCTGCTGCCGTACTGGGAGTCGGCGATCGTGCCGGACCTGCGGGCGGGCCGCACCGTGCTCGTCGCCGCGCACGGCAACTCCCTGCGCGCGCTGGTGAAGCACCTGGACGGCATCTCGGACGCGAACATCGCGGGCCTGAACATCCCGACCGGCATCCCGCTGCGCTACGACCTCACCGAGGACCTGAAGCCGGTCAAGCCGGGCGGCGAGTACCTCGACCCCGACGCCGCCAAGGAAGCCGCGGCCGCCGTCGCCAACCAGGGCCGCTGACCCCTTCGCCCGGACCTGCTGGCCGCACTGCCACACCGCCGCCGAGGACCGCCCAGCCCCTTGGCACTGGGTGGGTATCCCCCGCCCTCTCCGGGGGGGCGACCCCAACAACATTCTATCGGCGGGGTACGACAAAACCCCGAAAACGAGCAGCCGAGGCCGAAGTTGTCCACAACGGCCAGGGGCTGTGGACAGGGACCGTGAACCAGAGGTCCGTGAAGGGGTCCTTACCGGCACTCAGCGCCGGTAAGGACCCCTTCACGGCATCCGGCCCAGCCCGGCCCGGCCGCCCATCCCGTCCCGAACGACGCGGTGCGGACGTCGAACGTCCCGAACGGAGCTTTCGCGACACCGGGAGGTCTCCGAACGGCCGGGCCGCCGTCCCGAACGGCGCGTTCGGGACAACGGTCGCCACCCGTCCTCAACCCGCGGCCCGGCGAGCAGCCCGAACGCGGCGTCGGCCCGTCGGTCGACCGCTCCCGAGCCGCGAGGCCGGGCTGACTCGCGAGCTCGGCATCTCGAACGCCGGGCCGGAACACCTCGCCGAGGCCCAGGTCATCGCGCCGGTGGTCCGCGTGCGGAACCCAGGCTGACCGCGCGACGCGAGGAGGACGACCTCGTCCGCCGCTGTACCCGGGGGCGTGCCGTTCTTCGCCGTCGCGAGCGGGCAGGCCGCGACGGACGAACGGGTCGAAGCGGTCGCGCGACACCATGGGGTCACCGCCGCGCAGATCCGGCTCGCGTGGACCCTGCGCCGATCACCGAACGTGCTGGCCATCCCCGGAACGGGCGACATTGGTCATCTCGACCAGAATATCGCCGCCGGTGGGGTGAAATTGTCCGAAGAGGACTTGCGGTCTATCGAAGGTCTCGACTCGGCGTCCGAAACGTGAACGAGTCCTGACAGCGGGGCGAACTTGTCGCCTGGAGGTGTCACGGTCCTCACGACAGGGCGTCCAGGACTAGGCCGGAAGGCCACTTCGATGCTTACGATTCCCCCGTGACCACGCCTGCTTCACTCGCACTGGCCATCGGCGCATTGGTGGTCGGCGTGGTTGTCGGCTTCCTCGCGGCCAAAATCCGCGCCCGACGGGAGGAAGCCCGGCGCCCCGCCGGCCCCACCGTGGCCGAACTGCTGGCCCGGCTCATCCGCTCCTCCAACAACGGCGTCGTCGTCCTCAACAGGTTCGGCGACCTGGTGCTGCACAACCCGCGTGCCTACGAACTGGGCCTGGTGAAGGTCAACCAGGCCGACCCGCGCGCCCGCAAGGCCGCCGAGCAGGTCGTCGAGACCGACGAACCGATGGAGATCGACGTCTCGCCGCTGGAGGCACGCGGCCGCCAGCCCGAGGCGGTGCTCGGCCTGGTCCGCCCCCTCGGCGACGGGTTCACCGTGGTCGAGGCCGTCGACCACTCCGAGGCCATCCGGCTCGAAGCGGTCCGCCGCGACTTCGTCGCGAACGTCAGCCACGAACTCAAGACGCCGGTCGGGGCGATCGCGCTGCTCACCGAGGCCGTGCTCGACGCCGCCGAGGACACCGAGGAGGTCCGCCGCTTCGGCGGCAAGATCCTCCGCGAGTCCACCCGGCTCGGCCAGCTCGTCACCGAGCTGATCGCGCTCTCCCGCCTCCAGGGCGCGGAACGCCTGCCCGACCTCAACGTCGTCGAGGTCGACGCCGTCGTCCGCGAGGCGCTGGGCCGGGCCTCGATCTCCGCCGAATCCGCCGAGATCACCGTGACCACCGACGCGGCCAGCGGCCTGCTCGTCGAGGGGGACCGGACGCTGCTGGTCACCGCGCTGTCGAACCTGCTGGAAAACGCCGTCGCGTACTCGCAGCCGGGCAGCCCGGTGTCGATCAGCAGGCGGCTGCGCGACGACATGGTGGAGATCGCCGTCACCGACCGCGG
Source organism: Amycolatopsis samaneae (assembly GCF_039541975.1). Taxonomy (NCBI): domain Bacteria; kingdom Bacillati; phylum Actinomycetota; class Actinomycetes; order Pseudonocardiales; family Pseudonocardiaceae; genus Amycolatopsis; species Amycolatopsis samaneae. Next base: position 60,281 of record NZ_BAABHG010000009.1, on the reverse strand, counting down.
CATCGGCATCGCCGAGGAGGACCAGCAGCGGGTGTTCGAGCGGTTCTACCGCGCGGACAAGGCGCGCTCGCGTGCCACCGGCGGCACCGGCCTCGGCCTGGCGATCGTCAAGCACGTCGCCGCCAACCACGGCGGCTCCGTCGGGCTCTGGAGCCGCCCCGGCACCGGGTCGACGTTCACCCTGCGCATTCCCGCGCACTCCGGCGAACCCGCACCCGAACCCGCGCGCGCCGCGGTTCCCCCGGCGCGGCAGGAGAAGACCCCCGAGCGGACACCCCGGCTCGTGGCCACAGGGCAGGACAGCCCGGATCATGGAGGAAACCTGTGACGAGGGTTCTGATCGTCGAGGACGAAGAGTCGTTCGCCGACCCGCTCGCGTTCCTGCTCCGCAAGGAGGGCTTCACCGCCGCCGTCGCGGGCACCGGCCAGCAGGCGCTGGAAGAGTTCGACCGCAACGGCGCCGACATCGTGCTGCTCGACCTCATGCTGCCCGGGATGAGCGGGACCGACGTGTGCAAGCAGCTGCGCCAGCGCTCCGCGGTGCCGGTGATCATGGTGACCGCGCGGGACAGCGAGATCGACAAGGTCGTCGGACTGGAACTCGGCGCCGACGACTACGTCACCAAGCCCTACTCCGCGCGGGAGCTGATCGCGCGGGTCCGGGCGGTGCTGCGGCGCGGCGGCGAGGGCGACGCCGGGGACACGCTGGCGCCGCTGGTGCTCGCGGCCGGACCGGTCCGGATGGACGTCGAGCGCCACGTCGTCACCGTGGACGGTGCCGAGGTCTCCCTGCCGCTCAAGGAGTTCGACCTGCTGGAGTACCTGCTGCGCAACGTCGGCCGGGTGCTCACCCGCGGTCAGCTCATCGACCGGGTGTGGGGCGCGGACTACGTCGGTGACACCAAGACGCTCGATGTCCACGTCAAGCGGCTGCGCTCGAAGATCGAGCCGGACCCGGGATCGCCTCGCCACCTGGTCACCGTGCGCGGACTGGGCTACAAGTTCGAGTCCTGACGGGCAACCGAAACCGCACGAAAAGCTGTGGTCTTGGTTACGATTTCGTGACCTGGCCGCGCGGCCGGTACGCTGGACCCTCGTGCGCCTAGGGGTACTCGACGTCGGTTCCAACACCGTCCATCTCCTCGTGGTCGACGCCCATCGCGGCGCCCACCCGACGCCCATGCATTCCGAAAAGTCGGTGCTGCGGCTCGCCGAGCAGATCACCCGCTCCGGCGACCTCAGCAGGCAGGGCGCCGACGAGCTGGTCGGGGCGGTGGAATCGGCGAAGGCCGCCGCCGTCCGGCTCGGCTGCGAGGAGGTCATGGCCTTCGCCACCTCGGCCGTGCGCGAGGCGGGCAACTCCGCGAAGGTGCTGGCCAGGGTCGCCGAGCAGACCGGGGTCGAGCTCAAGGTCCTCTCCGGCGTGGACGAGGCGCGGCTGACCTTCCTCGCGGTCCGCCGCTGGTTCGGCTGGTCGGCGGGCAACCTGCTGGTCCTCGACATCGGCGGCGGCTCGCTGGAGGTCGCGATGGGCGTCGACGAGGAACCGCAGCTCGCCGAGTCCCTGCCGCTCGGCGCCGGCCGGATCACCCGGACCCGCTTCCGGCACGACCCGCCGACGCGGTCGGAGCTCGTCGCGACGTCGGCCTGGCTGGAGGACCAGCTCGCCGGGCTCGCCAGGAAGGTCGCCAAATGGGGTGAACCGGACCGGGTCGTCGCGACGTCGAAGACGTTCCGTTCGCTGGCCAGGCTCACCGGGGCCGCCCCCTCGGCGAGTGGTCCCCGCGTCCGCCGTACCCTCACCGACACCGCACTGCGTCAGCTGCTCGCCTTCATTTCGCGGATGCCTTCGGGCGAGCTGGCGCACCTGGAGGGGGTCAGCGCGAGCCGGTCCCACCAGCTGGTGGCGGGGGCGCTGGTGGCGCAGGGCGCCATGCGAGCGCTTTCTCTCGGGGAACTCGAGATCTGCCCATGGGCTCTGCGAGAGGGTGTCATTCTGCGGCGGCTGGACCATTCCAACGGCGCGGACGACACTGGGGCCGGTCTCACCCGGCGCTTCGGCGCGGGAGAAGACCGGTGACAGCAGCGGACTGGACTTCGCTGACGGAAAACGGGCACGGTGAAGAGGTGACGGAGATGCAGAGGACGGTGTTCAGCGCGCGCGGCGCCGCCGGCGACCCGTCGGGTACTGAGTTGTGCGGGACACCCGCACCCGGTCGGCCAACACGAGCAGCTTCGCGATTGTCGCTCGCGTCGGCCTCCGCCTCACCCGGTGCCGTAAACCCCGAGCGCGCTTGGGACTGCACGGTATGACGGATCAGACCGGAGGCGACCAGCCGCAGAAGACCGTGGCCGAGCTGCTCGCCCAACACGGCGGGCAGGTCGAGGGGTCACGGCGTCGCCGCAGGCGTGCCGCGGACGACGACGAGCCCGCGGCCCCGGAACCCGGTACCCGGCGGCGGTCGAGCGTGAGCGACACCGCTCCGCAGGCCATCATCGACCGGGTCACGGCGGACAGCCCGCCGCCCGTCGCGCCGCCCGCCCCACCGGCCCCGCCCGCGGGGCGCCCGCCGCGGCGGGCGCCGTCGGGGGACACCCCGCCCGCCCCGCGGCCGGTCCCACAGGACTCGCAGCCGCTGCCGCGGCCGAACGTGCCGCCGCCCCCGGCCCGGCCCGGCCCGCAGGAGTCCGGTTACGTCCGGCCGCCGCAGGAATCGGGCCAGTTCGGGCGTCCTCCCCAGGAGTCGGGGCAGTTCGTCCGGCCGCAGGAGTCGAGCCAGTTCGTCCGGCCGCCGCAGGAGCCGGGCCAGTTCGCGCGTCCGCAGGAGTCCGGCCAGATGCCGGTCCCGCCGCGCCGTCCGCCGCGTCAGGCACCGATACCGTCTTCGGCCGAGGAGACCCGCGAGCAGGTCCAGCCGATCCGCCGCCCCGGTCAGGTCCCCCCGCCGCCGCCCGGTGAGCTGTCGTCCCGGCTGGACGGTCTCGACGGCGAGCCGGACGCCGACGTGCCGCCCGCGCCGATGGCGAGCGGCGCCTTCGCCGTCCCGCCCCCCGAGGCGCCGTCGCGCCGTCCCCGCCGGGGACCCGCCCGGCGCCCGGCGCCCAAGGCGGAGCCGCACACCGAGGAGTTCGCGGCCGTCGCCGACGAGGTGGAGGCACCCGCGCCGCCACCACCGCCCGCCGCCGACGCCCCGCCCGCGGGCCTGGCGGGCTGGCGCAAGCGGCGGCAGAAGGAACAGCTGGAGGACACCGAGATCGGGGTCATGCCGGTCGTCCCGCCAGTGCCGCCGGAGGCCGGCCCCGAGCCGGAGCCGTACCCGGCGGACGACAGCTACGACGACGGGGGCCCGCCCACCATGGGCCACCCCGCGCCGATGCCGTTCGCGCCCGGCCGGGAGGACCCGCCGGACAACCTCGACGAGTACGAGCGCGAGTTCGACGGGCAGTCCTACCCGGACGGTCCCGACTTCGACCGCGACGACTACGGCTACGACCAGCAGGGCGAGTACGAGGACGAGTACGAGCAGGACGCGCCGGCGGAGGCGGAAGCCGTCGCCGCCGAGCCCGAGCCGCAGGGTTCGCCGGGCAGACAGTGGCTGGTGCTCGCCGGTCAGCTCGCCCTCGGCGTGGTCGGCGGCGCCGGGGTCTGGCTGGGCTTCAACTGGCTGTGGGTCAACATCCCGGCCGCCGCGCTCGTCGCCGCGCTCGTCGTGGTCGTCGCACTGGTCTGGATCGTGCGGAAGATCCGCCGCGCCGAGGACCTGCAGACCACGGTCCTCGCGGTGCTGGTCGGCCTGGTCGTCACGGTGTCCCCGGCCGCCCTGCTCCTGGTATCTCGTTAGCGTTCAGGCCCCGGATCACTTCCAGGCTTGTCCGACCGCGCGCTTTCGGGGTGGCCCAAGCGCCCCAATGTGGCGTTCGGTGCGTTGGACGCACCCAATGTGGCGTTCGGAATGCCACATTGGGGTGTTCGGCCGCGGCGTGACGTGACCGGGCGGGGCGGCGGAGGGGGCAGCGGGCAGGATGGGCGGCGTGAGCGAATCCTCGGCGCATGTCCCCGTCGGGCTGTCAACGGCCTCGGTCTGGCCGCTCGGCGCCGGCGCCGCGTTCGAGCTGGCCGCCGAACTCGGCTTCGACGGCGTCGAGGTGATGGTGTGGGCCGACGCGGTCAGCCAGGACGTCGCGGCGCTGCGGCGCTGGTCGCGGCGCACCGGCGTGCCCGTGCTGTCGATCCACTCGCCGTCGCTGCTGATCACCCAGCGCGTGTGGTCCCCGGATCCGGAGGTGCGACTGCGCCGGTCCGTGGAGGCCGCCGTGGAGCTGGGCGCCCGCACCGTCGTGGTGCACCCGCCGTTCCGCTGGCAGCGCCGCTACGGCGACGCGTTCCCCGGTCTCGTCCGCGAGCTGGAGGACGAGAGCGGCATCGAGGTCGCGGTCGAGAACATGTTCAAGGTGCGGCCGCCGGGCGGCTCGCGCAACGCGCGGGTGTCGGCTTTCCGCCCGTCCATCGATCCGACCGAGGTCGGATTCCGGCACTACACCCTGGACCTGTCGCACACCGCGGCGGCGCGGATGGACGCGCTGGCGCTCGCCGACCGGATGGGGGCCGGGCTCGGGCACGTCCACCTCGCCGACGGCACCGGGGTCCCGAAGGACGAGCACCTGGTGCCTGGGCGGGGGAACCAGCCGTGCGCCGAACTGCTGGAGAAGCTGGTCAGCGGCGATTTCGCCGGGCAGGTCGTGCTGGAGATCAACACCCGGCACGCGCCGAACGCCGCCCGGCGGGCCCGCGATCTCGCCGAGGCGCTGCTGTTCGCCCGGCTGCACCTGGGCCAGTAGCAAGATCATCTTTTCCGGACACGATCACAGGTACCTGCTTTTCCCGCTTGTGAACACGTAAAGTTCCGACCGTGAACCCGCTGCGTACGCTGCACCCCGCCGCCGGTACGGATCCGACAGGCCCGCCGGGGTCGGAGGGCCCGGGCCTTCCGGGGGCCGGGATCGGCCGTTCGTGAGCGCGACGGACCCCGGCGGCGCGTCGCTCGACGCCGCCTGCGCGATCCGCTCGATGGGGGACGGCTCGTTCACCGCGGTGCTGCGCGCGGAATGGTCGATCGGCGCCCACCCACACGGCGGCTTCCTGCTCGCGCTGCTGGCCAGGACCGCGATAGCCAGCCTGCACGAACGCGGCGAGCCACCGGCCGAACCGCTCGCGATCAGCGCCGAGTTCCTGCACGCGCCCGCGCTCGGCCCGGTGCTCCTGCGCGCCGATCTGCGCAAGGTCGGCCGCCGCGCGACCGTGGTGGCGGTCCGGCTGGAGCAGCGTGGCCGCAGCTGCGTCGAGGCGCGGGTGACGACCGGGCGGCTGCCGATGCGCCGCCCGGAATGGTCCGACGTCCCGATGATGCCCGCCGAGCCGCCGCCGGGGTCGCCGTCGATCACCGGGGAGACCTCCGAAGGCGTGTTCGGCCTCGGCAAGGCGTGCGACGTGCGGGTCGACCCGGCGACCGCGGGCTACCTGTCCGGCCGCGTCGGCGAACCCCCGCGCATGCGGCTGTGGGTACGGCCGCGTCACGGCCTCGCCGACCCGTACTTCGCGCTGCTCGCCGGTGACATCAATCCGCCGGTCGTGGCCAATCTCGGCCGCGTCGGCTGGGCGCCGACCGTGCAGCTGACCGCGTTGCTGCGTACCCGTCCGGCGCCGGGCTGGCTGCGGGTGATCGTCGAGGCCCGCGCGGTGCACGAGTCCTGGTTCGACTCCGACGCGACGGTGGTGGACTCCCAGGGACGGCTCGTCTGCCAGGCCAGGCAGCTCGCGCTCGCCCCGACACCCAGCTCCTGACACCCGGTGCCGGTTTGGCACGCTGGTCCGCATGACTGTGATCGCGGTACTGGGCGCGGGCAAGATCGGGGAGGCCCTGCTGTCGGGGCTGCTGCACGGCGGGCACCGGCCCGAGGACCTGCTCTTCACCGAGCGGTACCCGGCGCGGGCGGCCGAGCTGACCGAGCGCTACGGGGTCCGCGGCGTCGAGGTCGCCGACGCCGCGAAGCGGGCGGACGTGCTCGTGGTGGCCGTCAAGCCGCAGGACATCGACCCGGTGCTGACCGAGCTGGCGCCGCTGCTGGGCACGGAGTCGCTGGTGGTGTCGCTGTGCGCGGGCCTGCCGACGGCGCTGTACGAGCGGCGGCTGGCCGAGGGCGTGCCGGTGGTGCGGGTCATGCCGAACACGCCGATGCTGGTCGGCGCGGCGATGAGCGCGGTGTCCGCGGGCAGGTACGCGACCCCGGAGCACGTCGCGCTGGTGAAGGACCTGCTCGCGCACGTCGGCGAGGTCGTCGAGGTGCCGGAGGGCCAGCAGGACGCGGTGACCGCGCTGTCCGGGTCCGGTCCGGCCTACTTCTTCTACCTGGTCGAGGCCATGATCGACGCCGGGATCCTGCTCGGCCTGCCGCGCGCGCTCGCCGGGCAGCTGATCATCCAGTCGGCGGTGGGCGCGGCGAAGATGCTCGCCGAGTCCGAGGAACACCCGGTGCTGCTGCGCGAGGCCGTGACGTCCCCGGCGGGCACGACCATCAACGCGATCCGCGAGTTGGAGAAGCACGGCGTCCGCGCCGCGTTGCTGGCCGCGATCGAGGCCGCGCGGGATCGCTCCGTCGACCTGGGCAAAGCCCACGAAGGATGAGCGGGAAGGCGCCGTTCAGCCGAACGTGCGACTTCACAGCGTGACGAGCCCGCTGGTAAGGCGGCACCCGGGGCCTGAGATTGAACCCGGTCTGACGTCGCTTTAGCCCCACCTGTCCCGCTACCCTCGAAGGAGCACGTGCGTGTCGATACCACAGGTGGGGAAGCCTCGTGGCGCGACACGTGTCGAAGGACGCGGTAATCATGTCGCCGAACAAGAAGGAGGAACTGCCTTCCGTAGGGCAGGTCCAGTTCCTGACGGTCGCCGAAGTGGCCACGCTGATGCGGGTCTCGAAGATGACCGTCTATCGCCTGGTGCATTCCGGGGAGCTGCCCGCGGTGCGGGTGGGCAAGTCGTTCCGGGTGCCGGAGAAGGCGGTGCACGAGTATCTCCAGGGTGCCTACTTCGACGTGGGCTGACCGGTCGCGGGCACGCTCGACGTGCCCGCCGACCGGCCCGCGAACCCACACGGGTAACCTGGTAGACCGCTCGTGCCTGTGCGCTCCACGCGTTGGACGCTGCGCCGGGCAGCGTGACCAACGACGAGGAAAGGAGCGCTCATGGGCTCTGTGATCAAGAAGCGCCGCAAGCGTATGTCCAAGAAGAAGCACCGCAAGCTGCTGCGCCGCACGCGCGTGCAGCGCAGGAAAGCCGGTAAGTGATCGCCGGTTTTCCCCGGTCGTGACCGTGGCCCGTCCAGCTTCTGGACGGGCCACGTCCATGTTCTGGGTCGGTCCGCCCATTCGAGTGAGGCGTGGATCGCTTTCCACGCGATCGTGGTTAAGAGCATGTAAGACCTGGTAGAGGTGCCTCCGCGGGGCGGTAGCATCGGTGACGCGTCCGCGCGATGCTTCCAGTGAGTGCAGGTTCGCGCACCTTGGGTGATCATCCGCCCGTCACCGCCCTACGCCGCAGGGAGTCTCATGCCGTCGAACATCGTGCTCGTCACCGGGGTGGCCGGGGAACTCGGCGGGAAGCTGCTCGCCCGCCTCGGCACCAACCCCGAGTTCGAGCGTGTGATCGGCGTCGACACCGTGCCGCCGGACAAGGCGGTGCTGCAGCGGATGGGGCACGCGGAGTTCGTCCGCGCGGACATCCGCAACCCGCTGATCGCGAAGGTCATCAGCACCGCGAAGGTCGACACCGTGGTGCACGCCTCCTGCACGGCCCATCCGGCGGGGCCGGGGCGCCGGACGGCGATCAAGGAAGTCAACGTCATCGGCACCATGCGCCTGCTGGCCGCGTGCCAGCGTTCACCGCGGGTGCGCAAGCTGGTGGTGAAGTCGACCGCGGCCGTTTACGGCGCGGGGGCACGCTCCCAGGCTGTGTTCACCGAGGACTCCGAGCTGATCCCGGCCTCGTCGGCCGGGTACGCGAAGGACGCCGTGGAGATGGAGGGCTACGTGCGGGGTCTCGTCCGCCGCCGCCCCGACATCACCGTGACGCTCTGCCGGTTCGCGAACGTCATCGGTCCCGAGGTCGACACGGTTCTCTCGCGGTATTTCGCGCTGCCGGTGGTGCCGACGGTCTTCGGCTACGACGCGCGCCTGCAACTGCTGCACGCGTCCGACGCGCTGTCGGTGCTGGAACGGGCGACGCTGGAGGACAAGCCCGGCGTGTTCAACGTCGGTTCGGACGGCGTGCTGACGCTGTCGCAGGCGATCCGCCGGGCGGGGCGGGTCGGGCTGCCGATGCCGCGCATGGTGGTGCCCTCGGTGGGCAAGGTGCTGCGCGGCGCCAGGGTGGTCGACTTCTCGGCCGATCAGGTCCGGCTGCTCAACTTCGGCAGGGTGGTCGACATCACGAAGCTCAAGCAGGAATTCGGCTACACGCCCCGCTGGACCACGCGCGAGGCGTTCGACGACTACATCACCGGCCGCGGGCTGCGCCCGGTGGTCGACGGCGGCAAGCTCGCCGGGCTCGCCGGCAAGGTGCTCGTCGCCGCCGCGACCGGGCAGGCGGCGAAACGGTGAGCCGGGCAACGGACTTCGAAGGCGAGGCGGACACCGTGAGCGGTGCCGAGGCACAGATCATTCCCCTGCACGGTCCCGGCCGGGAAAAGGCCGCGGCGCCCCCGGCCGACCGCGACCCGCGCGAGGCCGACGCGGCGAACCAGGACCGGGCACGCCACGATGCCCCGGTGGTGGCCTTCCCCGGGAGCGGCGGCCACGCGGCACCCGAGCCGTCGGACACCGACGTGCTGCCGGCGTCGCTGTTGTCCGCGCTGGAGTTCCTGCGTGACCGGCTGACCGGCGACTACACCGTCGACGAGTTCGGCTTCGACGCCGGGCTGACCGAAGCGGTGGTCCTGCCGCCGCTGCGCGCGCTGTACCGGAAGTGGTTCCGCGTCAGTACCTTCGGCGCGGACAACCTGCCCGCCGAGGGCGGCGCGCTGCTGGTGTGCAACCACTCCGGCACGGTGCCGCTGGACGCGCTGATGACCGCGGTGGCCGTGCACGACGAGACTCCGGGGTCGCGGCACCTGCGCGGCCTCGGCGCTGACCTGGTGTTCCGGGTGCCGCTGGTCGGCTCGTTCGCCCGCAAGTCCGGGCAGACGCTGGCCTGCGCCGAGGACGCGGAACGCCTGCTGCGCAAGGGTGAGCTGGTCGGTGTCTGGCCGGAGGGCTTCAAGGGCATCGGGAAGCCGTTCTCCGCGCGGTACAAGCTGCAGCGGTTCGGGCGTGGTGGGTTCGTGTCCGCGGCGTTGCGGGCCGGGGTGCCGATCATCCCGGTGTCGATCGTGGGAGCCGAGGAGATCTACCCGAAGCTCGGCGACATCCGGCTGCTGGCCCGGATGCTGGGCCTGCCGTACTTCCCGGTGACGCCGTTCTTCCCGCTGCTCGGCCCGCTCGGCGCGATCCCGCTGCCAACGAAGTGGAGCATCGAGTTCGGCGAGCCGATCCCGACCGACGCGTACGCGCCGGACGCGGTGGACGACCCGATGCTGGTGTTCACCCTGACCGACCAGGTGCGCGAGTCGATCCAGCAGACGTTGTACCGGCGGCTGTCACAGCGGAAGAGCGTCTTCCGCGGCTGAGCTCGTTCGGGTCGGTGTGCTCGGCGATGTGCTGCTCGGCGATGTGCTGAAGGACGCCATCGGTGCGCTCGATGCGCTGAAGGCGTCCTTCAGCACCGCCAACGCACTGAAGGCGTCCTTCAGCGCTTTTGCGGCCGGTGTGCTCGTGTCCGGTGGGCGCGTGTCCCGAACGGCGCGTTCGGGACGTTCAGCGTCGGCAACGAGGCGTTCGGGACATGGTGGCGTGTCCGGCCTTTCCGGACCGCTGTCCCGAAAGACGCGTTCGGGACACTCGACGTCCCCACCGCCACGTTCGCGACATGTCCGGGCCCGCCCGCCGCGTTCCCGCCGCTTGTCCACAGCCCCAGGTGATTGTGGACAACTCCCGCCCCCACGCCTCGTTTTCCGGGCCCCGTCGTACCCCGGCGATAGAATGTTGCTGGGGCCGTCCCCCGGAGAGGGCGGGGGGATACCTGGTGGATGGAGGAGCCCAGGGCCGGAAGTGGGGCCCTGGTTGGGGGCGGGTGTTCCGGCGCGGCGCCCGGGGGGATGCTCCGCGTACGGGGTCAGCGTTTGCGGTAGGCCAGTCCGGCGGCGACGGCACCGGCCAGCGCGCCGGCGCCCAGCACCGAGGGGACGCCGATCTTCGCGGCCTTGCGGCCGGTGCGGAAGTCGCGGATCTCCCAGCCGCGGGCGCGGGCGACCTCGCGCAGGCCGCCGTCGGGGTTGATCGCCACCGCCGTGCCGACCGTGGAGAGCATCGGGACGTCGTTCTGCGAATCCGAGTACGCCGTGCAGCGCTTGAGGTTCAGGCCCTCGCGGGAGGCCAGCGCGCGCACCGCGTGCGCCTTCGCGCGGCCGTGCAGCATGTCGCCGACCAACCGTCCGGTGTAGACACCGTCGCGGGTCTCGGCGACCGTGCCGAGCGCGCCGGTGAGCCCGAGCCGCCGGGCGATGATGGCGGCCAGCTCGATCGGCGTCGCGGTGACCAGCCACACCCGCTGCCCGGCGTCGAGGTGCATCTGCGCGAGCGCGCGGGTGCCGGACCAGATCTTGTCCGCCATCAGCTCGTCGTAGATCTCCTCGCTGATCGCGGTCAGCTCGGCCACCGTCCGACCAGCCACAAAGGACAGTGCGCGCTCGCGGTGGGTCTTGATGTCCTCCTTGTTCTCCCGCCCGCCGAGGCGGAACTTCACCTGGCCCCACACGAAACCGGCGAGATCCGAGGTGGTGAAGAACTTGCGCGCGGCGAGCCCGCGGGCGAAGTAGAAGATCGACGCGCCCATCATCATCGTGTTGTCCACGTCGAAGAAGGCCGCCGCGGTCAGATCCGGCGGGGCGGGTGGCGCGGGCGGTTCGGCGATCGTGGTGGCAGCCTCGGCCGACGCCTCGCCCGCCAGCGCGGCGCGGCGTTCGAGTTCCTGGGTCTTGTCCTTGCTACGCCAAGCGGACACGCACACCGCCTCCAGGTCCAGCTACCGCCCAGGCGGCCCGGAACGTCCGGGATGCCTGAGCACAGCGTAGCGAGCGCCCACCTTCCCCGTCCGGGGTATGGCCTCCGTCACGGAACGATGATCGGCGGCAGGCCGGGCAGCAGTGGCGGCAGCGAAAGCCGGGGCGGCGGGGGCGAGGTCGGCGTCGGCAGGCGCGGCTGGCTCGGCGTGGGAATCGGTGGCGCGTATACGGGTGGTGGCGTCGTGCTGTGCGTCGGGGCGGGCGAGGACGGAGCGGTCGCGGCCGGCTCCGAACCGGGCGAAACCACGAGCTGCGCCGGGGGCGGCGTGGTCTCCCCGGTGGCCGGCGGTGTGACGGGTTCCACGGGCGGGGGCGCGAGGCCGCCGCCCGTCGACGGTGCCGGGAGCGCCGCGCACTCGCCGCGCGCCGGGAGCGCGCCCAGCTCGTCCGCCGAGCCGGTGGTGATCCGGTAGCAGCCCAGCCGCGAGACCAGATCGGCCGAGCGCTGCCGTACCCGGTCGAGCAGTCCCCGTGCCTCGGTGAACGCGGTCAGCGTGTCGGCGGGGGCCTTGGTCTCCTGCGTGGCCAGCAGCGCCGACTGCTCCAGCGCCCAGGTCCGCAGCTCGGTCAGCTGCTGCTGCCCGGCACCGCCGATCGCGACCGTGGTGATGCCCGCGACGCCCGCGCGCACCTCGGAACCGAAGTCGCCGAGCGTACGCCGGTACACCTCGGCCCGGGTCGCCGGGGTCAGCTCGCCGAGCTCGGTGACCCGGTGCCCGGCGAATTCGAGGTGCTTCTCGGCCTTGGCCCGCTCGCCGAACGCCAGCCCGAGCGACGCCGACTCCCCGGCCCGCTTCACCCCGTACAGCGTGTCGCCGGGAAGGGCGTCCTTCGACAGCACCAGCCCGAGCCCCGCGAGGGTCAGGAACGTCGCGGCCGCGGCGGCCGCCAGGTTGGCCACGCGGACACGACGACGCGAAGGCGCGTCTTCGGCCGCGGCCAGCCGTCCCGCGATCTCCGCGTGGATCCGCTGTCGCGTCCGAAGGTCCGGCGAGCCGGTGCCGCCGAGCGCGCGCAGCGCGCCGACGACGGCCAGCTCGTCGGCGAACTCGTCGCCCCGCCGCTCCGGCGAAGGTTCGAGGGCGCGAGCGAACCGCTCACGCTCGGCTCGCTCCCGCGACTGCCACCCGGGCACGCCCACGGTCTTGCTCCGTCCCGCATCACCGGCCCCTGACTGCCGGTCTGGCAGGAAAAACGATTCAGCGCGCGGGAGAGTTACGGATTCCGGGCAATGAGCACGAAGTTACGAAGTTCAGCGCAAACCGGTGGGCAGAAGTTGTGCCAGACGTCGTACCGCGCGGTGCTGGAGCGCCTTGATGGCTCCTTCGTTGCGGTTCATGATCTGCGCCGTCTCGGCCACCGACAGCCCCTGCAGGAAGCGCAGGATGATGCACTCACGCTGGTCGTCGCCCAGCGCGGCGACGCAGCGCAGCAGCTCGGCGCGGGTGGCGTGGGCGATCGCCTGCTGCTCCGGCCCGGCGGGCACCGGGCCGCCGACACCGGGGGTGTGCGCGCCGCCCGGCTCGCTGACCTCGTCCGTGACGACCTCCAGCCGGTACCGGCTGGACTTCACGTGGTCGAGCACCAGGTTGCGGGCGATGGTGACGAACCAGGCCCCGACGTCCCGGCCCTGGTAGCTGACCGAGGTGATGCGGCGCAGCGCGCGCAGGAAGGTCTCGCTCGTGACGTCCTCGGCGAGGTCGCGGTCGCCCAGCCGGAACAGGACGTACCGGTAGACGACGTCGACGTAGCGGTCGTAGAGCCTGCCGAACGCGGAGGCGTCCCCGCCCTGCGCGGCGCGGACCAGCTCCCACGCCTCGGCCTTGGCGGCCTCGGCGCGTTCGCTCTCGCGGGTGTCCGCGGTGGTGTCCCCGGCGCGCCGGTTCAGGGGAACGCCGCCGAGGACGCGCTCGGTGAACATCGCCACCGGCCGGTGGGCGGCGGCGGTCGGCACGGTCATCGGATGGCACCTCCGGCGTCTGCGCTGCCCCCGGTACCCCTGCTGACGACACTGTTTCCGCGCACGGGAACACGCCTTCCCGCGTGCCCCACGACCTCGTGGGCAGGCAAGTTCGTCACGGCGGCTCCCTCTTGCTCGGCCGCCGGAAGTGATCAACACCACCCGGCGACGCAGTGCAGCATACGTGTTGTTACCGCGAAGTAGGTAGGGGTATCGAGGTTGCGGAAGTGCGACGAACGCCGGGTATCCCCGTGACGGGGGACGAGATGACAGACTGGCAACGGTTTCCGACGAGGAAAGTGGGGTGCGCGTGACTGCCGAGGACGGTGCGCCGGAAGGAGTAGCCGCGCTGCTCGGAACGGCCGCGGCCGACCGGCCGAGCGGTGTCGCGATACGGGACACGGACAGTGGCGAGGTGCTCACCTGGGCCGGGCTGGACGCCGCCGCGGCCGCGCAGGCGGCCAGGCTCGCCGAGGCCGGCGTCACCCCCGGTGACCGGGTCGCGCTGCGGCTGCCGACCTCCGCGGACTTCGTGGTCGGGCTCTTCGCGGCGCTGCGCGCGGGCGCGATCGTGGTCCCGATCTCCCCGCAGGCCCCGGCGCCGGAGCTGCACCGGCTGCTCGACCACAGCGGCGCGCTCGTCGTGCTCCAGCGAACCGCCGGGGACGACCTGCCCGAGGACGTCGTGGCGTTGCCGCCGAGGGCCGGCGGCGCGCCCGCCGAACCCGTCGACGTCGTGCGGGGCGGCGAGGACATCGCCGTCATCTCCTACACCTCCGGCACGACCGGGCCGCCGCGCGGCGTGATGCTTTCGCACCGCGCGCTGCTGGCGAACCTGGCGCAGTTGAGCCAGGTCCAGGGGGCGCTCCAGGCCACCGACCGGGTGCTGATCACGATCCCGCTGTTCCACGTCTACGGGCTCGGCCCCGGCCTGCTCCAGGCGGCCGCCGTCGGCGCGACCGCGGTCCTGTCCGAGCGGTTCGAGGCGGTGCGGACGCTCGAACTGTGCGTCGAGCACCGGGTCACCTCGATCACCGGGGTGCCAGTGATGTACGCGGAGTTCGCCGCGCTCGGCGCCGAGGCGCTCGGGCGGGGGCTGGCCACCGTCCGGCGGATGAACTCGGGCGCCGCGCCGCTGCACCCGAAGGTGCTCACCGCGATCCGGCAGGCCACCGGCCTCGACGTCTACGAGGGCTACGGGCTCACCGAGTGCGCGCCGGTGGTGACCTCCACGCTGGTCACCGGGTACCCGAAGCCGGGTTCGGTCGGCCGCCCGCTGCCCGGCGTCGAGCTGCGGCTGGTGGACAGCGACGGCGCCGCCGGCGAACCGCCGCTGGACCCGGACGACCCCGACGACGTGTTCGACGTTTTGGACGCTGAGGGCGGCACCGGGCTGGTGTCGGTCCGCGGCGCGAACCTGTTCTCCGGGTACTGGCCGGACGGGACGTCCGGACCGGGCGAGGACGGCTGGTACCGCACCGGCGACGTCGGCTATCTCGACAGCGAGGGCGATCTGCACCTGGTGGACCGGGCCAACGACCTGATCATCGTGAACGGTTTCAACGTCTTCCCGCGCGAGGTCGAAGAGGTCATCGGGCGCCTGCCGGAGGTCGCCGAGGCGGCGGTCGTCGGGGTGGTCGACGAGCGCAGCGGCGAGGCGGTCAAGGCCTTCGTGGTGCCCGCGGAGGGTGCCTCGCTGTCCGAGCAGCAGGTCGTCGAGCACTGCGCCGCGCGGCTCGCGGGGTACAAGGTGCCGCACGCCGTCGAGTTCACCGAATCGCTGCCGCATTCGGCCACCGGCAAGCTGCGCCGCCTCCGGCTCCGTTAGTGGTCTCTGAAGGCCACCTTCAGGGAACTCAAGTCCCTCAAGGTGGCCTTCAGAGACCTTCGGGGAGGATGGGGTCATGGCGCATCGGGTGACGGTGATGACAAGGGTCGGCTGCCCGTCGTGTGTGACGGCCGAGGCCGAGGTCGAGCGCATCTGCGGCGAGCTCGGGGTGCCGTGGGAGGCCGCCGACGTCGACACCGACCCGGAGTGGCGGGCCGAGTACGGCGACCGCGTCCCGGTGATCCTCGTCGACGGCGCCGAGCACGGGTACTGGAAGGTCGAGGAGGACCGGCTCCGCGCCGCGCTGGCGTGACAGCCTGGGACGTAACAGCTCGGTAAGGCCCGGAGTCGAGCCGGACGCGCGTCCCGCGTCGAAGATGGAGACGTGGACGCGCAAGAGGTTCAAGAGGAACAGCGACGGCTTTCGCTCCCGGTCGCCGCGCTGGTCGGGGTGCTCGCGCTGGCCGCCGCGCTCGGTGCCGGGCACCTGGTCGCGGCGTTCGTCGGGTACGCCGCCTCACCGTTCGTCGCGGTGGCGACGTTCGTGATCGACCACAGCCCGCAGGCGCTGGTGAAGTGGGCCGAACGCACTCTCGGCACCGCGGACAAGCTCGTCCTCAAGATCGGTCTCGGCGTGGTCCTGGTGCTGTTCGCGCTGGCCGCCGGGCAGCTTTCGCGGCGCAGGCCGCTGGCGGGCCAGGTACTCGTCGTCCTGCTCGGCGCCGCCGGGATCGCCGCGGTCTACGTCCGCACCGACCTCGGCCAGCTCGCGCTGCTCGCCCCGGTGGCCGCGCTGGTCGCCGGGCTCGCCGCGTTCACCGGGCTGCACCGGCTCGCGCCGCCGGTGCCACCGCGGTCGTACGACGGCGAGTCGCGCCGGAAGTTCCTGGTCACCGGCGTCGGTGTCGCGGCGGGCGCGGGAGTCGCCGGGCTGGGCGGACAGCTCATCGGGACCAGCACGAACGCCGAGGGCTCGCGCGAGGCGATCGGGCCACTCGTGCCGGCCCGAACCGCGCCGCCGATCCCGCCGGACGCCGACTTCGCCAAGCTCGGCACGCCGCCGTTCCTCACCCCGGCCGCCGACTTCTACCGCATCGACACCGCGCTGGTCGTCCCGCAGCTGCGCAGCGAGAAGTGGCGCCTGCGGATCCACGGCATGGTCGATCGCGAGCTCACCTTCTCCTACGCCGACATCCGCTCGCGCCCGCTCGTCGAGCGGCTGGTGACGCTGACCTGCGTGTCGAACGAGGTCGGCGGGCCGCTCATCTCCACCGGCCGCTTCCTGGGCGTCGATCTCGCCGGCCTGCTGCGCGGGGCGGGCGTGCGGCCCGGTGCCGAGCAGCTGGCCGCGACCAGCGCCGACGGCTGGACGTGCGGTACCCCGATCGGCGCGGCGCTGGACCCGGCGCGCGGCGCGATGCTGGCGATCGGGCTCAACGGCGAACCGCTGCCGGTCGAGCACGGCTTCCCGGCGCGGATCGTGATCCCCGGGTTGTACGGCTACGTCTCCGCGACGAAGTGGGTCACCGATCTGGAGGTGACGACCTGGGACGCGCGCCAGGCGTACTGGCTCGGCCGTGGCTGGGCCCGCGAGGCGCCGATCAAGACGGAGTCCCGCATCGACACGCCCGGCGGGTTCGCGCGGGTCACCGCGGGGAGGCTGCGGGTCGCCGGGACGGCGTGGGCGCAGCACACCGGGATCACGAAGGTCGAGGTGCGGCTGGACCAGGGGCCGTGGCGGGAGACGACCCTGTCGGCCGAGGTCAACCGGGACACCTGGCGCATGTGGTGGGCCGAACTCGATGTCCCGCCGGGCTCGCACCAGGTCTTCGTCCGCGCCACCGACCGGTCCGGGTACACCCAGACCGAGGCCCGCGCCGATCCGGTCCCGGACGGCGCGACCGGGTGGCATTCGGTGACACTGGACGCACGCTGACCACCCCTTCCACGGTTCGGGCGGGGTGCTCCGGCATACCAATGAGATCGAAAGTAAGCTGACAAGAAAACCGGGTGTACTCAGGAGTAGCCGCTTACTTTCGGTCGGTTTGGTATCTACCGGCACAGTAAAACCTTGGGTGGCGACCCGGACTGCTCCGGGTGACGAGACGGTCTTGTCGTGGCGTTCCCGGACCGAACAGGGAGTGATCGTTGTGGTGAAGCTTCGCGGCGTCGCCGGAGCCGGCATCGCGGCCGTGGCCGTGCTGGCCCTGACGGCCTGCAACCCGGACGACACCGCGTACAGCGGCAAGGCCGAGCAGTACAAGTCCGCGACGCCGCCCGCGCCCGCGGCGCCGTCGTCGGCGCCGGTGAGCACCGCGCACGCCCCCGCCGAGGGTGGTGGCTCGGCGGTCTTCGGTGCCGCGTGCGAGACGCTCCCGCACGGCAGCGAGGCGGGCGGCGTCACCGCGATGGGGCAGCAGACGGTGGCCGCCGCCGCGGCGGCGAACCCGCTGCTGACCAAGCTCTCGGCCGCGATCAAGAGCGCGAACCTGACGGACTCGCTGAACAGTGCCCCCGGCGTGACCGTGTTCGCGCCGTCCGACGACGCCGTCAAGGCTTACGGCGAGGCGAAGTTCGGCCAGCTCAAGGGCGCCGAGCTGACGTCGCTGCTGAACTTCCACGTCGTCGGCAAGCGCCTCGACGTCAAGGGCCTCGAAGCCGCGAAGAACTCCGCCACGCTCGACACCGAGGGCGGGCAGCTGACCTTCGCGGGCAGCGGCGACAAGCTGACCGTGAACGGCGCGAAGATCCTGTGCGGGAACATCGCGACCAAGAACGCGACCGTGTTCGTGATCGACAAGGTCCTCACCCCGGGCTCCGCCGGGAACTGAGACCCGCTCTGCTCGAAGGTCCGTGAAGGCCTCCTTCACAGCGCTGAGCGCTGTGAAGGAGGCCTTCACGGCTTTGTGGCGGGGTCCGCCGGGTGCGGGGGGCACGTCGTGGGCACCGAGGGACGCCCCTGGTGCGGTGGCTGCGACGAGGGCGTCCTTCGGCGCGCTCAATGCACCGAAGGCGTCCCTCGGTGCGGGCCCGATGCGCTGAAGGTGTCCTTCAGTGCGCTGGATGCACCGAAGGCGTCCTTCAGCTCGCCCAACGCACTGAAGGCGTCCTTCAGCTCGTGAGCCGCGCCAGCACCCCGGACCGCTCGCACTACCCGCCGGGCCGTCAAGACTCCGTATGTGGGACTGGTCATGTCTCCTACCTGTGACTTTGTGCCTGCGTTCACAAGTGGACTACCGTGGTCCCATCGCCTCCGCGCGGCCCGGCATCAAACCGGACTCCCGCCGCCGGGTCAAGAGCCAGTTTTTCGTACGGTTGTGGCGATGACCGGGCGGTACCGGACGCGCGGTCGGAAATCGCGGTGAACAGGAGTGCCAGCGTGGTGACACAGCGGGGCAAGGGCGACGCCTCCACGTCCCCGCCACCCCGGACGTCTCGCCGACGGGACGGCCGCAACACCCGCGAAGCGCCCGACGCCGACAACGCCCCCACCGCGGAGATGCCCGCCGTGCCCACCGGCACCAACGGCACCGGCGGCGACGGGAGCGAGGTCAGGGCCAAGTCGATCCCCGAGGCCGCGGTCGCGCGGCTCGCGGTGTACCTGCGGGTCCTTTCCGGACTGGCCGAGCAGGGCGCGACGACGGTGTCCAGCGAGGAACTCTCCCAGGCCGCCGGGGTCAACTCCGCGAAGCTGCGCAAGGACCTGTCCTACCTCGGCTCCTACGGCACCCGCGGCGTCGGCTACGACGTGCAGGTCCTGGTGAGCCAGATCGAGCGCATCCTCGGCCTGACGCGCAAGCACCGCGTCGCCGTCGTCGGCATCGGTAACCTCGGCCACGCGCTGGCCAACTACGGCGGGTTCCCCGGCCGCGGCTTCCCGGTGGAGGCGCTGTTCGACCTCGACCCCGACCTGATCGGCGTGCCGGTCGGCGGGCTGCCGGTGTCGCACCTGGACGAGATCCCGCTGGTCTGCGCGGAGCGCCAGATCTCCATCGGCGTGATCGCGACGCCGCCGACCGCCGCGCAGTCGGTGTGCGATCTGCTGGTCGCCGGTGGTGTCCAGTGCATCCTGAACTTCGCGCCGGTGGTGCTGCAGGTGCCGGCGCACATCGAGGTCCGCAAGGTCGACCTCGCGGTCGAACTGCAGATCCTCTCCTTCCACGTGGCCCGGCGGGCCGACAACGGCACGAACGGGGGTGAGCACCGCAACGGAGACGCGGGGGCGCACCCCAGTGCCGACAATGGCAAGGCTGGTGCACTCTCGAAGGGGAAGAGTGCTTCGGGCAATGGGCGCGCCGGTACGGACGGCGGGCGGGGAATGGTGGTGCGCTGAAATGAGCGTGTTGGCAGTCGGGCTTTCCCATCGCAGCGCGGAACTGAGCACCCTCGAACGGGCCGCGGTGCCCGCGCACGAGGTGGTCAAGGTCCTGCACGAGCTGCAGCAGGCCGAGCACGTCAGCGAGGCGATGCTGGTCTCGACGTGCAACCGGATCGAGGTCTACGCGGTCGTCGAAACGTTCCACGGCGGCCTCAACGACATCTCCGACGTGCTGGCCAGGCAGGCGGGCATGGAGCCGGCCGACCTCTACGACAGCCTGTACGTGCATTACGCGGGCGCCGCGATCGAGCACGTCTTCTCGGTGGCTTCCGGGCTGGACTCGATGGTCGTCGGCGAGACGCAGATCCTCGGCCAGGTCCGCTCGTCGTACGCCACCGCGCGCGAGGCGGGCACCGTCGGCCGCGTCCTCCACGAATTGGTCCAGACCACACTGCGGGTCGGGAAGCGCGTGCACAGCGAGACCGGCCTGGACGCGCTGGGCGCGTCGGTGGTCTCGGAGGCACTGGCCGCCGCGGGCGAGATCGCGGGCAAGCACGCGCTGATCGTCGGCGCCGGGTCGATGGGCGCGCTCACCGCGTCCCAGCTGCGCAAGGCCGGGATCGGCGAGATCACCGTGGCCAACCGCACCGAGGCCAACGCCACGCGGCTGGCCGCGTCGGTCACCGAGTCCGGTGTCCAGGCCCGTTCGGTGCCGCTGGCCGACCTCGCCGCCGCCACCGCGCGCGCCGACGTCGTCGTCTGCTGCACCGGCGCGCAGGACGCCGTGTTCACCCCCGCGCACGTTTCTCCGCGCGAGGGCCGCGCGCTGGTCGTGTGCGACCTCGGCCTGCCGAGGGACGTCGACGCCGCGGTCGGCGAGCTGGCCGCGGTCACCGTGGTGGATCTGGAGACCATCCAGCGCCGGATGCGCGAGGCGGGGACCCCGACCACCGAGAAGCAGACCGCCAAGGCCAACGGCATCGTGCTCGACGAGGTGCGTGACTACCTCGCCGGGCAGCGCAGCGCCGAGGTCACCCCGACCGTGACGGCGCTGCGCCGCCGCGCGGCCGAGGTCGTCGACGCGGAACTGCTGCGGCTGGACCACCGGCTGCCCGACCTCGATTCGGGTGTTCGTGAGGAGGTCGGCCGCACGGTTCGCCGCGTGGTCGACAAGCTGCTGCACGCGCCGACGGTGCGGGTCAAGCAGCTGGCCGCCGAGACGGCCGACACCGACTACGCCAACGCGCTGCGCGAGCTGTTCTGCCTCGACCCGCAGGCCCCTGCGGCGGTGGCCAGCCCGACGGCGCAGCAACCACCAGGGAAGAACCAGTAAGTGACCAGAGTCATCCGCATCGGGACGCGCGGCAGCAAGCTGGCGCTCGCGCAGACCGGGACCGTCGCCGACACGCTGCGTGCGGCAGGCGCCGAGGTCGAAATCGTCACCGTCACCACGCCCGGTGACCAGTCCTCGGCACCGATCCCGCAGATCGGCGTCGGCGTGTTCACCTCCGCGCTGCGCGAAGCGCTGCTGCGCGAAGAGGTCGACGTCATCGTGCACTCCTGCAAGGACCTGCCCACCACGCCCGAGCCCGGCATCACCCTGGCCGCGGTGCCGCCGCGCGAGGACCCGCGTGACGCGCTGATCGCCCGCGACGGGCTCACTCTCGGTGAGCTTCCGCCCGGTTCGACGGTCGGCACCGGCGCGCCGCGGCGCACCGCGCAGCTGCGCGCGCTCGGCCTCGGTTTGGAAATCGTGCCGATCCGAGGCAATATCGACACCCGCATGCGCAAGGTCACCGACGGCGAGCTCGATGCCGTGGTGCTCGCGCGTGCCGGCCTGGTGCGTATCGGGCGGGGCGAGGCGATCACCGAGACCCTCGATCCGATCCAGATGCTGCCCGCCCCCGCGCAGGGGGCGCTGGCGGTGGAGTGCCGGGACGGTGACGTGGACGTCGAGCGGCTGCTTTCGTCCACAGTGGACGATGAGGGCACGCGGGCCGCGGTGACGGCCGAACGGGCCATGCTGGCCGCGCTCGAGGCCGGGTGCACCGCTCCGGTGGGTGCGCTCGCCGAGATCGTCGAGGACCTCGACGGTGAGGGCGCGGTCGTGGAACGGATCTCGCTGCGCGGCACCGCGGCCGTCGAGGGCGAGAACGGGTCGGTGGACATGCTGCGCGCCTCGGTGCTCGGCGACAAGGCCGAGGCCGCGCAACTGGGCCGGACGCTGGCGGCCGAACTGCTGGACCTGGGTGCCGGAGCGCTGCGCGGCACCGCGCACTGACCCGAGAGAGAACGACGACCAGCTGTACTGGAGAACTGCGGCCGTGCCGGACCACGCACGGCCGTCCAATGAGGAGAAAACGCACAGATGACCCCCGCGCGTAAGACCACCGGGCGCGTCGCCTTCGTGGGCTCGGGCCCCGGTGACGCAGGACTGCTCACCGTCCGGGCCCAGGAACTGCTGGCCAAGGCCGAGGTCGTGGTGACCGACCCCGACGTCCCGGCCGGTGTGCTGGCCATCGCCGCCGAAGGCGCCGAGGTACGTCCCGCCGTCGGCGAGGCGGCCGACGTCGCCAAGGACCTGACCACCGAGGCGAAGGCGGGACGGCTGGTCCTGCGCCTGATCGCCGGCGACCCGCTGACCAGCCCGGCCGTCGTGGCCGAGGTCCAGGCCGTCGCGCGCACCAGCGCGGTGTTCGACGTCATCCCCGGCGTCTCGCCGAGCGCCGCCGTCCCGGCGTACGCGGGGATCGCGCTGGGCGGCACGCACACCGAGGTCGACGTCCGAGGGGACGTCGACTGGGGCGCGCTGGCCGCCGCGCCCGGCCCGCTCGTGCTGCACGCGTCGTCGAGCCACCTGGCCGAGGCCGCGTCCGCGCTGGTCGAGAAGGGACTGCCGGCGAGCACCACCGTCGCGGTCACCGCGAACGGCACCATCAACACCCAGCGCACGCTGGACACCACCCTTGAGAAGCTCGCCGCCGACGCCGGTGAGCTGGTCGGCCCGCTGATCGTCACGATCGGCCAGGCCGCCGGGCAGCGCTCGAAGCTGTCGTGGTGGGAGTCGCGCGCGCTGTACGGCTGGAAGGTCCTGGTGCCGCGCACCAAGGAGCAGGCGGGCGAGATGGCCGAGCGCCTGCGCGGCCACGGCGCGACCTCGCACGAGGTGCCGACCATCTCGGTCGAGCCGCCGCGCAGCCCGGCCCAGATGGAGCGCTCGGTCAAGGGCCTCGTCGACGGCCGCTACCAGTGGATCGTGTTCACCTCGACCAACGCCGTCCGCGCGGTGTGGGAGAAGTTCGAGGAGTTCGGCCTGGACGCCCGCGCGTTCTCCGGAGTGAAGATCGCCTGTGTCGGCGAGTCGACCGCGGCGAAGGTGCGTTCGTTCGGCATCATCCCCGAGCTGGTGCCCGAGGGCGAGCAGTCCAGCGAAGGCCTGCTCGCCGAGTTCCCGCCGTATGACGACGTGCTCGACCCGGTCGACCGCGTGCTGCTGCCGCGGGCCGACATCGCCACCGAGACGCTGTCCGCGGGTCTGCGCGACCGCGGCTGGGAGATCGACGACGTGACGGCCTACCGGACCGTCCGCGCCGCCCCGCCGCCCGCCGAGACCCGCGAGATGATCAAGACCGGCGGGTTCGACGCGGTGTGTTTCACCTCGTCCTCGACCGTCCGGAACCTGGTCGGCATCGCGGGCAAGCCGCACGCGCGCACCCTCGTCGCGTGCATCGGCCCGAAGACCGCGGAGACCGCCGTGGAGTTCGGGCTGCGGGTCGACGTCCAGCCGGAGAAGGCCGACGTCCCGCACCTGGTCGACGCGCTCGCCGCGCACGCCGCGAAACTGCGCGCCGAGGGCGCGCTGCCGCCGCCGCGCAAGGCCAAGCGCACCCGGCGCAGCTGAGGTCGTTGACCGAAGGGGGCTTTTCTCGTGTGTGACGCGAGGGAGGCCCCCTTCGGCGTTCGTGGGTCTTGTCGGCCTGATCGGGTTAACTCGCCCCGCGCTTCTTGTGCGGGTGACCCGGCGCCGTCACGGTGGACGCGAGCGTCGTGCGAGAGAGGTGGCTTCTTGCTGGATGAGGTGCCGCGTGCACTCTTCATCCCGGATGTCATCTGGGTGCGCGACGGAGACGACTTCGTCGCCCTGTCCAAACACGACGAGCCGGATCGCTGGACCGAGGCGGTGGCCGCCGACGCGCCCGTGATCACACAGGTGGACCTTGGCGAAGTCCGGCCCGGCGAGCGCGGAAGCTTCCCGTCCAGTTCGAGCAGCCAGCCCAGCATCGTCGCCGAGATGCTCGACGCGCTCGATCCACAGCCCGGGGACACTGTGCTGGAGATCGGCACGGGAACCGGGTGGAACGCCGCCCTGCTCGCCTGCCGAGTCGGCGAATCCGGACAGGTCACCACCATTGAGGTCGATCCGGCGGTCGCGGCGGCGGCGCGCGGGGCGCTGGCCACCGCCGGGTATCACCGGTTGCGCCTCTTGACCGGCGACGGCGCTGTCGGTCACCGCTCCGGGGCACCGTACGACCGGGTCATCGCCACGGCGTCCGTTCGCGAGGTCATACCGGCCGCGTGGCTCGCCCAGCTGCGCCCGGGCGGCAGGCTCGTCATTCCCTGGAGGACTGACTACGGCAACGGCGCCGTGCTCACTCTCGACAGCGACCGTAAGGGTGGTGCGACCGGCCGGTTCGCCGGAAACCTCGCCTTCATGCGGCTACGCGGTCATCGGCGCGGCCTGTTCGGCTGGGAGACCGACGAGGACATCATCGCCGGGGCCGACGTCAGCACGATCGACTGTCGCGGCAAGGACCTGGACCTGATGTTCAACCCTGACCACGGTCGGTTCGCGATAGGCGCCCGCCTTGTCGACGTCTCTCTCGTCGAGCAGTGGGACCACCACGGCCCGGGCCGCCACGTCATCGAACTCGACGACCTCACCACACACTCGTTCGCCCGCGTCGAGGCCGACGTCACCGACCCGGCGCCGTTCGTCGTCCGGCAACTCGGGCCGCGGCGGCTCTGGGACGAGGCGGTCACTGCCTACGACTGGTGGTACGAAAACGACCGTCCCGGCCCCGTGCGTCTCGGCCTCACGGTCACACCGGGGGCTCGCAGACGTTGTGGCTCGACGAGCCGGCGCACGTCGTCCGTACCTGGGAACACTGAGTTTCCGGGCCGGGCGCGCTCACGGGAGCTGACGCGTTGTCACTTCGAGAACGAGATTTTCGTTGGTGTGCCGGGAAAAGCTCGGCTTACTGAGGATGGCTCACTTACCCGCCCGCGCCCCACCGGCCCGATCGACCGGAGTACCGTGGAAGACGTGTTCCCAGAGCATCGACCCCGCAGGCTCCGTACGACCCCGGCCATGCGCAGGCTGGTCGGCGAGACCACGCTGCGGCCACGTCAGCTGATCCTCCCGATGTTCGTGGCCGAAGGCGCCGACGCGCCGCGGCCGATCGCGAGCATGCCCGGCGTGGTCCAGCACACCCGTGAATCGCTGCGCAAGGCCGCCGTCGACGCGGTCAACGCCGGGGTCGGCGGGCTGATGCTGTTCGGCATCCCGAAGACGCGCGACGCGGCGGGCTCCGGCGCGGTCGACCCGGACGGCATTCTCAACGTCGCGTTGCGGGACCTGCGGTCCGAGCTCGGCGACGCGACCGTGCTGATGGCCGACACCTGCCTCGACGAGTTCACCGATCACGGTCACTGCGGTGTCCTGGACGCCGACGGCGCGGTCGACAACGACGCCACGCTGCGGGTCTACGCGGAGATGGCGATCGCGCAGGCCGAGGCCGGGGCGCACGTGCTCGGGCCGAGCGGGATGATGGACGGCCAGATCGGCGTCATCCGCCGCGCGCTGGACGAGGTCGGGCTCAGCTCGACCGGGATTCTCGCCTACTCGGCGAAGTACGCCAGCGCGTTCTACGGACCGTTCCGCGAAGCGGTGGACTCGCAGCTCAAGGGCGACCGCAAGACGTACCAGCAGGACAGCGGCAACGCGCGCGAGGCGCTGCGGGAGATCGAGCTGGATCTCGCCGAGGGCGCCGACATGGTCATGGTGAAGCCCGCACTGTCCTATTTGGACATCGTGAAGGCGGCGGCGGAGATCTCCCCGGTGCCGGTCGCGGCGTACAACATCTCCGGTGAGTACGCGATGGTCGAGGCCGCGGCGGCGAACGGCTGGCTCGACCGCGAGCGCACCGTCCTGGAGGTACTGACCTCGATCCGGCGCGCGGGCGCCGACCTGATTCTCACCTACTGGGCCGCCGAGGCCGCCGCCTGGCTGGACTGAGTTCGCGGGTCCGGCACCGCCGGGAGCGGCTGGGCTAGAGTCCACGGGGTGGCCGAGAAGGACAGCGCATCCGAAAACGCCCCCGACGACCTCGCCGGGCTGACCGACGACGAACTCCGCAAACGAGGCCGCGCGCCCGATCCGGTGCTGCCGGGGCAGCAGAAGCCGAAGTACCAGGTGCCGACCCCGGTCACCGTCTCGGTCGTGCTGTGGATCGCCTCGGGTGCCGTGCTGATCGCCGGGCAGATCGCGCTGCTCGTGGTCAAGCAGCAGCTGATCGACGCCATCGTCAAGACCACCAACGAGTCGACGGCGCCCGGGCCGAAGCCGAGCCCCGCGGACATCGCCGCGGGCACCACGACGCTGGTGTGGACGCTGTTCGTCGGCGCGGTGGTGTTCGCGTTGCTGGTGGCGTTGTTCGCCTACAAAGCGCGCCAGGGGACGCGGTCGGCGCGGTCTGTGCTCACCGGGCTCGCCATTCTCGAAGCGGTGTTCGAGCTGGTGTTCTTCCGGGGCGGGCTCAACGCGTTCCTCCTGGTGAGCCTGTTGCTCGCGGTCATCGCCCTGATTCTGATGTACTTGCCGAGCGTGGCGACGTACTTCCCGAAGGTCGGTAAGAAGGTGAATTGAGGCGTGAGCGAACGCGTGCTGTACCACGAACCCGGCGTCGGCTGGATCGCCGTGCTGTGGGGGCCGCTGTTCGCCGTGCTGGGCGCGCTGTCCGAACTGGTGCTCGGCGGGCCGGTGCACACCTTCGCCTGGATTCTGGCCGGTGTCGCGCTGTGCGCGATCACCGCGCCCTGGGTGTACGCCCGGCGGCGTTTCCTCTCCCTCGAAGTCACCACCGCCGGTTACCGGCAGGGCCGCGAGACCGTCGCGGCGGCGGACATCGCCGAGGTCACCGAGGTCGGTGCCCCGGCGGGCGCGCGCGTGCTCGGCGGCGGCTGGGCGGTGCCGCGCAAGTACGAGGAGCTGCCGGTCAAGCTCGCCGACGGCACCGTCGTCCTCGCGTGGGCACGGGACGCGAGCGCGTTGCGCGACGCGCTGTCCCGGCTTACCGGCCGTCCCAGCGAGACCACTGACACCGAAGACGTCGACACTCGAACCGTCGACACCGACAGCACCGGTACCGGAGAGTCGTGAGAGGCTGCACACCGTGATCGAGCTGCCACAGCCCACCGGAGCGGAACTCTGGCCGCGGGCGGAGGCCGCGCCCGCCGCGCGGCTGAACAAACCATGGCGGGCCGTGGTCGCCCTCGTCGAGGTGCTGCTGGCCGCGCTTGCCGTCTGGGGCGCCTTCGCGTGCTGGGACGCGGGCGTCATGACGGTGTCGACGACCGCGGGGGACGGCGCGGTCCTGGTGTCGCAACGGTACTTCGGCGGGCCGCTCGCCGGCGCGATCGGGCTCGGCACGCTGGCGGCTCTCCTGCTGGTGGACGCGGTTCGTCAGCTGTTGCTCGCGGTCCGTGCGCGGCATCGCGAGAAGACGGACTGAGCCGCCCGATACACAGGTCCGGCACAGGAAACCCCTAGCTGGCTGATAACCGGCGCCCGCAGTGTTTCCGCATGACGCGGCGGCGCATCACCCGGACATGGGTCATCAACGGTGTACTGGTCGTGCTGCTCGGCGGCGCGGCTTTCGGGATATATCAAGCTTTCACGCCGTCGAGCGGCACCGCGCAGGCACAGACGCGCACCACCCCGGCTCGGCTGGCGACGGTGACGCAGACGGTGTCCGCGGCGGGCACCCTCGCCAGCAGCTACACCGGCGCGGCGAATTTCACCACCGCGGGCAGGGTTTCCGCGATCGCGGTGAATGTCGGCGACGTCGTGACCGCCGGTCAGAAATTGGCCACTTTGGACAGTACGCAGGCGAACAAGCAACTTCAGGTCGCGCAGGCGAATCTCCAGGCCGCACAGGACGCGCTGACCGCGGGCCAGACGGCGCCCGCGCCCACCAGCTCGAAGGGCACGACGGCCACCCAGAACCAGGCGACGCAGACGAGCAGCCTGACCTCGTTGCAGGCCAAAGTGGACCAGGCGCAGCTCGACGTCGACAACGCGCAGACCGCGGTCAACGCGACGGTGCTGTCCGCGCCGGGCGCCGGGACGGTCACCGCGATCAACGGCGTGGTGGGGCAGCAGGTCGGCGCTTCGGGCAGCGGCCAGTCGTCCTCGTCTCCGTCGTCGTCGGCTGCCTCGGGCTCGGGATCGGGCGGTAACGGACAGAACAGCCAGAGCGGCCAGTCCGCGAGCGCGGCTTCGTCGGCGAGCGGGTTCGTCGTCATCACGAACATGAGCGGGCTGGTGGTGAACACCTCGGTCGCCGAGATCGACGTCAGCAAGGTGAAGGCGGGCCAGAAGGCCACGGTGACGCTCAACGCGCAGCCGGACAAGGCGATCCAGGCCAGCGTGACGAAGGTCGACCTCACCCCGACCGCGAGCGGGAACGTCGTCTCCTACGGCGCGCAGCTGAGCATGAGCGGCCCGCCGGAGGGGCTGCGGCCGGGACAGTCGGCGAGTGTGGTGATCACCGTCGCCCAGGCGGACAACGCGCTCAGCGTGCCCGCCGCGGCGGTGCGCACGGTGGGGAACACCACCGTCGTCACGGTCCAGCAGAACGGGCAGAGCGTGCCGCGGCAGGTCCAGCTCGGCATCCGCGGCGAGTCGACCGTGCAGATCACCTCCGGCCTGAAGGAGGGCGACAGCGTCGTGCTCACCGCCGCCGCGCCCAGCGCGACGACCGGCAACGGCGGTCAGCGTGGCGGGTTCCCCGGCACCGGTGGGCAGGGTGGCAACGGCGGTCAGCGCGGGTTCGGCGGCGGGGGACGCGGATGAAGCCGGTGATCGCGGTCTCCGGGCTGCGGAAGACCTACGGCGGCGGGGAAACCGCCGTGCACGCGCTGCGCGGGGTCGACCTCGTCGTCCGGCCGGGGGAGTACGTCGCGATCATGGGCGCGTCCGGATCGGGGAAGTCGACGCTGCTGAACATGCTCGGCTGTCTGGATGTGCCGACGGCGGGGCGATACCTGCTCGACGGGTTCAGCGTGGCCGACCTCAACGAGCGTCAGCTGGCCCTGCTGCGCAACCGGAAGATCGGTTTCATCTTCCAGTCCTTCAACCTCGTGCCCCGCACCTCTGCATTGTCCAATGTGGAACTACCATTGGTCTACAGTGGACTCCGCAGGGCGGAGCGGCGGCGCAGGGCGCTGGCGGCGCTGGAAATGGTGGGTCTCACCGAACGCGCGCGGCACCTGCCCAGTGAGCTGTCCGGCGGGCAGCAGCAGCGCGTCGCGGTGGCGCGCGCACTGGTGACGGGCCCGGCGTTGCTGCTGGCCGACGAGCCGACCGGGAACCTCGACCGGGCCAGTACGGCGGACGTGCTAGGGGTGTTCGACCGGCTCAACGCGCTGGGCCGGACCGTCGTGGTGATCACGCACGAGGACGAGGTGGCCGCGCACGCGCACCGCGTGGTGCGGGTGGACGACGGCCTGATCGTCTCGGACGAGACGCGGCGGACGGTAGGGGCGTTGACGTGAATCTGCTGGAGATCCTGCGGTTCGCGGTGCGCGGGCTGACCGCGAACAAGCTGCGGTCCGCGTTGACGACCCTCGGCATCACGATCGGGGTGGCGGCGGTCATCCTGCTGGTCGCGGTGGGCAACGGCGCGTCGGCGGCGATCGCGGCGAGCATCCAGGGCCTTGGCACGAACGTGGTCAACGTGTCGCCGATGCGGGGCGGGCAGGGCGCGGGCGCGCGGCCGCTGACGGTGCAGGACGCGCACGCGCTGGTCGATCCGGTGGGCGCGCCGGACGTCCGGGCGGCGTCGCCGGTGGTGAACACGACGGCGACCGCCACCTACGGGCAGACCTCGTACGCGGTCCCGACCGTGGCCGGGACCGAGGCGGCGTACTTCACGACGACGAACCGCGCGATCGCCGACGGCGCGCTGTTCGGCGACGAGGACGTGGCTTCGGCGCGCAAGGTGGTGGTGCTGGGGCCGACGACCGCGCAGGCGTTGTTCGGGACCGCCGAGTCGGCGGTGGGGAAGAATGTGCTGCTCAACAGCATCCAGTTCACCGTGCTCGGGGTGTTGCAGGCCAAGGGGAGCACCGGGCTGCAGAACGCCGACGACGTCGCGGTCGCGCCGTTGAGCGCGGTGCAGAACTCGCTGAGCGGGTACGGGAGCCTCAACCAGATCGTGGTGCAGGCGGGATCGGCGGACTCCGTTGCCCTGGCGCAGGCGGAGATCACCGCGATCCTCGACGCGCGGCACGGGATCCGCGCCGGCGCGCCGGCGGACTACCAGATCCAGAACTCCGAGCAGTTGCTGGCGACCCGGACCTCGGCCACCCAGACGTTCACCGTGCTGCTGGCGGCGGTCGCGGCGATCTCCCTGCTGGTCGGCGGGATCGGCGTCACGAACATCATGCTGGTGACGGTGACCGAGCGGATCCGGGAGATCGGGATCCGCAAGGCGATCGGGGCGCCGCGCTCGGCGATCCTCGGCCAGTTCCTCGCCGAGGCGACGATGCTGAGCCTGTTCGGCGGGCTGCTGGGCGTGGTGATCGGTGTCGTCGGCAGCCAGTTCACCGTCGCCGGGATCACCCCGGTGGTGGTGCCGTCCTCGATCGCGCTCGCCTTCGCGGTTTCCGCGCTGATCGGCCTGTTCTTCGGCAGTTTCCCGGCGAACCGGGCCGCGAAACTGCGCCCCATCGACGCTCTGCGGCACGAGTAGGAGTTCTTCGCGATGTCTTCGACCACCACGTCCGGCCCGCCCGCCGAGGAACCGACGGCCGAACTCCCCGCCGCGCCGCCGGAATCGGTCGTCGCCGCTCCCGCCGTCGAGGGTGACCTCGACCGGGAGCTCAAGCGGGTGGCGGCACCCTTCGGGAAGCCGACGTTCGTTCTCGTGGCGCTGCTGGTGTTCGCGGTCGCGTTCGGTGCCGGTGCGTGGACGCACGCGGCGTTCGCCCCCGCGTCGAACGCGGCTCCCGGTGCCGGTGGCGGCCGTGGTCAGGGCCAGGACGGCACCGGTGGACGCGGCCAGGGTACGGGCGCGGGGCCAGGCGGGCAGGGCGGCACGCGGGGCACGGGCGGCCGGGGCACCAGCGGCACTGTCGAGAAGGTCGAGGGCGCCACCCTGACCCTGAAAACCCCGCAGGGCAACGAAATCACCGTGTCCACAACGGACTCGACGAAGATCGGCCGCACCCAGCCGGGCACCCTGGCCGATCTCAAGCCCGGTGCCACCGTGACCGTGCAGGGCCAGCCCGACTCCACCGGCGCCGTGACCGCCCAGGCGATCACCGAACAGCCACCACGCTGACCACTCCGGCCGCCCCGCCGAACCCCATCCCCCTCCCGCCCCGTGGGGGGCGTCCCTGCAACCATCCTACCGCCGGAGCAGGGCAAACCCCGAGGTCGCGGGAATCTGTGGATAACCGGTGGAGCTGTGGACAACTCGGAAACGGCCCCCATCCTCGCCTCGCGAACGCTCCGTTCACGACGCTCGACGGTGCTGGTGGTTGACGCCGGCGGTGGGAGATGCCGAGGGACGCCTTCGGTGCGCTCGACGCACCGAGGGACGCCCTCGTCGCACCCAACGCACCCAGGGCGTCCCTCGGCACCCCGCCCCGCCCCGCCCCGCCCCGCCCCGCCCCGCCCCGCCCGGCCCGGCCCGGCCCGGCCCGAGCAAGGCAACATCCTCGCTCAGCGTCCCCGACGCCGCGTTCGGGACACCGTCGGAAATCCCGCCACCGGGCACGCCGCTTCGAGCGAGCACGAAGCGAAGTTCAGTTCAGCACGACCACCGCGGAGTTCAGCGCCGTCGCGTACGCCAGCCAGCCCAGATAGGGCACCAGCAGCACCGCCGCCACCCGCGACCGGCGCGCGAAGAGCACGACGGTCACGAACACCACGAAGTCCAGCGCCACGACGTCGATCAGCGCGAGCGTCGTCGACCGACCGGCGAAGAACAGCGGTGTCCACAGGAGGTTCAGCAGCAGCCCGATGCCGTAGGCCGCGTACGCGCCGGTCTCCCCGTCCGTGCGCCAGTACCACCAGCCCGCGAACGCGATCAGCAGGTACATCACCGTCCACATCGGACCGAACAGCTCGGCGGGCGCGGCCCACGACGGCTGGTGCAGGCGTCCGTAGATCTCCCGCGCCGAGGTCGCGGCCAGCGCGCCGACCAGGCCCACCACGGCGACCACCGTGACGAACCCGAGCAGCGCCAGCCACGGGTTGCGGCGTGGTGTGGTCGTGGTCACCGGCATGCCCCGATCCTAGGTGCCAGGGGAAAGAAGAGGAAAGAAGCAGGTGACGGGGGCCGCGGGGAGCCGCGCGCGGGATTTGCGAGACTGGGCGGGTGACTTCTGGAACCGAGCAGTCCAAGGCATGGTTCGCCCGCGCGAAGGCGGCGGTCCCCGGCGGGGTGAATTCGCCGGTCCGCGCGTTCAACTCGGTCGGCGGCACCCCGCGGTTCATGGTCAAGGGCCAGGGGCCCTACCTGTGGGATGTCGACGGCAACCGGTACGTCGACCTGGTGTCCTCCTGGGGGCCGATGATCCTCGGCCACGCACATCCCGGGGTCGTCGAGGCCGCTCGCGGCGCCGCCGCGAACGGGCTCAGCTTCGGCACCCCGACGGTGGGCGAGGTCGAGCTCGCCGAGGAGATCATCACCAGGGTCGCCCCGGTCGAGCAGGTGCGGCTGGTCAACTCCGGCACCGAGGCGACGATGAGCGCCGTCCGGCTGGCCCGCGGGTTCACCGGCCGCTCGAAGATCATCAAGTTCGCCGGCTGCTACCACGGGCACGTGGACGCGCTGCTCGCCGAAGCCGGTTCCGGGGTGGCCACGCTTGGTCTCCCCACGTCGCCCGGTGTGACCGGCGCGCAGGCCGCGGACACCCTGGTGCTGCCCTACAACGACCTCGACGCCGTTCGGAAGTCCTTTGTGGACAATCCGGACTCGATCGCGGCGATCATCACCGAGGCGGCGGCGGGGAACATGGGCGCGGTCGCGCCGGACGAGGGTTTCAACGCGGCGCTGCGCGACCTCGCGCACGAGCACGGCGCACTGCTCGTCATGGACGAGGTGATGACGGGTTTCCGCGTGTCGAGCGCGGGCTGGTACGGCCTCGAAGGCGTCGCCGGTGACCTCTACACCTTCGGCAAGGTGATGTCCGGCGGGCTGCCCGCCGCGGCGTTCGGCGGGCGTGCCGACGTGATGGCGAAGCTCGCTCCCGGCGGCCCGGTCTACCAGGCCGGGACGTTGTCCGGGAACCCGGTCGCGGTGGCCTCGGGCCTGGCGGCGCTGCGCGCGGCCGACGACGCGGTGTACGCGGCGCTGGACGCGAACGCGAAGCGGCTCGGCGGCCTGTTCGGCGCGGCGCTGAGCGAGGCGGGCGTGGCGCATTCCGTGCAGTACGCGGGGAACCTGGTCAGCGTGTTCTTCAGCGAAACGCCGGTGCGGGACTACCCGGGCGCGCAGGCCGCCCAGACCTGGCGTTTCCCGCCGTTCTTCCACGCGCTGCTGGAGGCCGGGGTCTATCCGCCGCCGAGCGCGTTCGAGGTGTGGTTCGTCAACGCCGCCATGGACGACGAGGCGTTCTCGGTGATCGAGGCGGCCCTGCCGCGCGCCGCGCGTGCGGCCGCCGAGGCGGTCAAGCCGTGACGACGATCGTGCACCTGCTGCGGCACGGCGAGGTCCATAATCCCGAGAAGGTCCTGTATGGCCGTCTGCCCGGTTACCGGCTTTCCGACCGCGGCAGGCAGCAGGCGCTGACCGTCGCGGAGGCGGTCGCGGGGCACGACCTCGTCCACGTCGTGGCGTCGCCGTTGCAGCGCGCGCAGGAGACCGCGGCGCCGATCGCGGCGGCGCACCGGCTCGACATCGCCACCGACGAGCGGCTGATCGAGGCGGCGAACCTGTTCGAGGGCGAGCGGGTCGCCGTCGGTGACGGCGCGCTGCGCCAGCCGAAGCACTGGCCGAAGTTGCGTGACCCGTTCACGCCGTCGTGGGGCGAGCCGTACGTGGAGATCGCGCACCGCATGCTCGGCGCCGTCCACCGGGCGGCCGAGGTGGCCGAGGGGCACGAGGCGCTGTGTGTTTCGCACCAGTTGCCGATTTGGACACTGCGGCGTTTTCTCGAAGCGAAACGGCTGTGGCACGATCCGCGCAAGCGACAGTGTTCGCTCGCGTCGTTGACCAGCCTGGTCTTCGACCGCGGCGAGCTGCGCGAGATCGTCTACAGCGAACCCGCGGGCTCGACCGATCCGAAGGTGACGGGCGCGTGAAGCGGCGCTTGGGCGCGCTCGCGCTGGGCGCGGCCCTGCTGGTCACGGGCTGTTCGACCGGGAAGGACGCGGTCGTGCAGG
Source organism: Amycolatopsis samaneae (assembly GCF_039541975.1). Classification (NCBI taxonomy): domain Bacteria; kingdom Bacillati; phylum Actinomycetota; class Actinomycetes; order Pseudonocardiales; family Pseudonocardiaceae; genus Amycolatopsis; species Amycolatopsis samaneae. The sequence goes on along the minus strand of NZ_BAABHG010000009.1, from coordinate 26,287 downwards.
GGAGCAGCTTCACCTTCGTTTCCCCCGGTGGCAAGCTCGACATCACCTACGACCTCGCCCAGCGGCAGACCGCGCCGGTGCTGGCGGGGGACGACCTGATGAACGAGGGCAAACAGCTCTCGCTCGCGGACTTCCCCGGCAAGGTCATCGTGCTGAACCTGTGGGGCCAGTGGTGCGGCCCGTGCCGGTCGGAGGCACCGGAGCTGGAGAAGCTGTCCGAGCAGGCGAAGCCGTTCGGAGTCCAGCTGGTCGGGCTCGACGTGCGGGATCCCTCGCGGCAGGCGGCACAGGATTTCGTGCGTGACCGGAAGCTGACCTATCCGTCGATCTATGACCCGTCCGGACGCACGCTGCTGGAGCTTTCGGGCTATCCGCGCAACATCATCCCGTCGACTCTCGTGCTGGACAAACAGCACCGCGTCGCGGCGGTTTATCTACGGACAGTGCTCGCGGCCGACCTGTTGCCCCTGGTGCAGCGCCTCGCCGCCGAACCTTCCTGACCTGCGAAAACGTGTGATCCGGTAACCGGAACGCGGGCCCCCGTCACTCCAATGGACCATTGACGGGGGTCTTCGCAACCTGCTTGAGTGGATTCGGAGAATTAGAAACGCGTCCATTCCGGTGGTTTTTCGACCCGAGGCCGTCGATCAGGCCGGAATCGGTGTATCTCCGTTTTGCCATGGCTGTCACGATGTGATTTCTTTCGATGCGAGGAGTCGTCGTGCTGACGAGCAATACCGCGTTCAATGCCGCCAAAGCCGATTTCAACGACGTGTATGACCAGCCGGATCCGCGAGAGTACTTCGCGGCCATGAAAAGAGTCGGCTACCGGCTTCCGGAGAATGTCATGCCGTCGTTTCTGCGGGTGATCGAAGCGGTGCGAAGAGTACGGGGTGGCGCCTCGCTGACGATCCTCGACGTCGGGTGCTCGTACGGCATCAACGGCGCGCTGCTCAACTACGAACTGACCCTCGATGATCTCTACGGGTGCGCTGAGCAGCGTGAAGGCGACCCCGGGCGGGAACCCGCCGAGATCGACCGGAAGTTCTTCGCGACGCGGAAAACGCCGTTCGGGCACCGGGTACACGGGGTCGACAGGGCCGCGTTCGCCATCGGGTACGCGACGAGTGCCGGGCTGATCGATCAGGGTGCGGCACTCGATCTGGAGGCGGCGGAATCGCCGGAGTTGCCCGCCGGATTGGCGGACGTCGATCTGATCATCTCGACCGGTTGCGTCGGATATGTCACCGTGAAAACGTTTGCCCGGTTGCTCGACGCCAATACCGGAAGATTGCCGTGGATTGCCACTTCCGCGTTGCGGACTCTCGATTATTCTTCGTTCGAGCGGTTCTTCGGCGAGCGCGGATATGTGACATCGAGTTCGGTGCGTCCGGTGAAACAACGCGCGATCACGAGTGAAACGGAACGTGCGCAGACGCTGTCGAATCTGGCGGCGCTCGGCAAGGACCCCGCCGGGTTCGAAAGCGAGGGAGATCTCTACGCCGACTGTTACGTCTCGATGCCGGCCGAGGAGGCGGGCTCGGTGACGCGCGAGGAACTCTTCGGCTGAGGCGGCCTTCCGCCGGTCAACGGGTGGTGCGTACGGCGAGGCCGTCCACCACGACGGACAGGCCCGTCGTGAACGCGGCGTCCCGCAGCGCGCGGGACACCGACGTGCGGCGGGCCTGTTCTTCGATCGTGAACCCGTTCACGTAACTGGTCACGACGTCCGCGCAGGCGTCGGCGTCCAGGCCGGACATGCCGGCGGCGCCGAGCGCGGCGGTGAGCTCTCCGATGAACGCGAGAGCGATCGTGCCGGGGGCGCTCATCGTCGCGATGATCCGGGCGCCGTCGGGATGGGCCAGCATCGCGTCGCGATGCGCGTGCGCGAAGCAGATCACGTCGTCCTGCCAGGCTCCGGTGGGGCAGGCGGCCTTGGTTTTCGCGACGTCCGCCATGGCGCGGGTGAGGATGCGTTCGGCGATCGCGTCCAGCAGTGCCTGTTTGCTCGCGTAGTGCCAGTAGAGAGCGCCGACACGGACGCCGAGGCGCTCGGCCAGCTTCCGGGTCGACAGCTCGTCCAGGCCCGTTTCGTCGAGCAGTGCCATCGCGGCGTCGAGCACCGTGGCCTGGTTCAGCGGCATCCACCCCTCCGATCTCCGGTGTCCAGTTCACCACGCCGGACGGATTGAGCACTGTTCAGGTATCTTGAGCACTGTTCAATTGAGCGGTGTTCAGGAGGGTGTCGTGAAGGTGGCGGTGATCGGGGCGGGGCTCGGCGGGCTGTGCCTGGCGCAGGGCTTGCGTGGTGCGGGCGTGGAGGTCGAGGTGTACGAGCGGGATCCGGATGTCAGTGGGCGTTTCCAGGGGTATCGGATCGGACTGGGTGACCTGGGGTGTGACGCGATGCTCAGCTGTCTTCCCGAGCGGTTGCGCGAGCTGTTCGCCGCGACGACCGGCACGCTGAGCGGGAGCAGGGAGAACTACGGACCGGACCTGGAGTTACGGGATTCGAGGCCGCCGATGTCGGCGACCACGGTCGACCGGCAGGTGCTGCGTCAGCTGCTGCTCACCGGGATCGACGTGCGGTTCGGCAAGCGGCTGAGCGGCTATCGCGTGCTCGGCGACGGCCGGGTGCGCGCCGGTTTCGCCGACGGTTCGGTCACCGAGGCCGATCTGCTCGTCGGCGCCGACGGCATCAACTCGGCGGTGCGTGCCCAGCTCGACCCGGACACGGAACCCGAGGACACCGGCGTCCGCTGTGTCATCGGGCGTACCCCGCTGACCGATCGTTTCGCCGCGCTGGTCCCCGGTTTCGGCGCCGGGGTCAGTGACGGCGAGGTGATGCTGATGATCGGCCTGATGCGGTTCCGGCGGGCGCCGCGGGAGGCGGGCGCGGAGCTGGGCGTGCCGCTGCCGGACGTCGGCGACTACGTCCGCTGGGTACTGATGCCGGTGCCGGACCACGAGGACCGGCCGCCCCGGGACACCGTGCTCGCCGCGATCGACGGCTGGCATCCCGACCTGCGGGCACTCGTCGAGGCCGCGGATCCCCGGCACACGTCGCGGCTCGCGATCCGGGTCGTCCGGCCCGGCGCGCGCTGGCCGCTGGGGCCGGTGACCCTGCTGGGGGACGCCATCCACGCGACCTCGCCCAGCGGCGGCAACGGCGCGAACACCGCGCTGTACGACGCGCGGCGCCTGCGTGACCTGCTGGTGGAACCGCGCGCGGACCTGCTCGGCGCCGTCGACGCCTACGAGACGGCGATGTTCGACTACGGCGCCCGAGCCGTCGAGTACAGCGTGGCCGCCCTCGACCAGTTCCTGCCCGCCCGCCCCGCGGCCTGACCCCCACCCGCCAGGACGCCCCACTCACCAGGACGCCCCTTCCCCAGGGCGTTCCCCCACCCTCCCGGGGGCACCCCTGCAACCAGCATATCGCGGTTGACCTGCGAAAATGGGGTGCTCGGTGAATCTGTGGACAACGCGGGCGGTTGTGGACAACTCCCGAGGTGGGTCTTGGCCGGGTGGGTGCCGAGGGACGCCCTTGGTGCATTGGGCGCGACCGGGGCGTCCCTCGGTGCGGCCGACGCACCGAAGGCGTCCCTCGGCACACCCACACACACAGCCACGAGAGCCACACCGACGTCCCGAAAGCCCCGTCGGGGACCTCGGACGTCCCCGACGACGCGGACTGGGACCTTGGTCCTGTTTCGCCGTGACGTACGTCCTGTGAGGCGGCCCCGGCGGGTTCACGCGAAGCTCACTGCCTACTCTCGTCGGAGTGAACTCCGTGTCCGAGCTGGCGCTTTCCGGGCCGCTGCTGCTCGCCGCGGGTGTCGCGCTGCTCGCCGGGGCACTCTCGTTCGCGTCCCCGTGCGTGGTCCCGCTCGTGCCGGGGTACCTCGCGTACCTCGCCGCGCTGGTCGGCGCCGACGCCCCCGCGGTCAGCGCGGAGGAGGAGCGCAAGAAGGGTCGCTACGCCGTCGTCGGCGCGGCCCTCCTCTTCGTGCTCGGGTTCACCGTCGTCTTCGTCGCCACGCTGGGCACGCTGGTCTGGCTCGCCGCCACGATCACGATCAACCAGGACGTCCTGCAGCGCGTCGGCGGCGTGCTCACGATCGCCATGGCGCTGGTGTTCCTCGGCTGGATCCCCGGCCTGCAGCGGGAGTTCCGTTCGCATCACGTGCCGCGCGGTGGGATCTGGGGCGCGCCGCTGCTCGGCGCGGTCTTCGGGCTCGGCTGGACGCCGTGCATCGGCCCGACGCTGTCGGCGGTGACCAGCATGGCCAGCGCCACCGGCGGGGCCGCCGCGCGCGGCTACCTGCTGATCGCGATCTACTGCCTCGGCCTCGGCGTGCCGTTCCTGCTCATCGCGCTCGGCGCGCGCTGGGCCGTGCGTGCCACCGACTGGCTGCGCCGCAACGGGCGCCGCGTCCAGATCGTCGGTGGCGCGCTGCTGATGATCGTCGGGATCCTGCTCGTCACCGGGCTGTGGGGAGATCTGATGGGCTGGCTGCGCAACAGCCTCGCGAACAACCTCGAGCTGCCGCTGTGACCACCACGGAAACACCGAAGAAGCCGAACCACACGACGCCGGTCAAGCGCGTCCTCGCCTTCCTGCGCAACACCTGGCGTGGCCTGACGTCGATGCGCACCGCGCTCGTCCTGCTGTTCCTGCTCGCGCTCGCCGCGCTGCCCGGAGCCCTGCTCCCGCAGCGCAGGCTCAACGCCCCCAAGGTCGACGAGTACATCACCGCACACGGCTGGTGGGGCACGCTGCTGGACAAGCTGGAGTTCTACGACGTCTACAGCAGCGTCTGGTTCTCCGCGATCTACCTCCTGCTCATGGTGTCGCTCGTCGGCTGCCTGACGCCGCGCAGCTTCGAGTACTTCAAGGCGATGCGGGCCAAGCCGGTGCTCACCCCGCGCAAGCTGGCCCGGATGCCGCACCACCGCGTCGCGGGGGTCGAGCGCCCGGTCGAAAAGGTCCTCGAAGAGGCGAACGCACGGCTCTCCGGCTGGCGGCGGGTCCAGCGCGACGAGGGTGACGGTGTCCACAGCATCTCCGCCGAGCGCGGCTACCTGCGCGAGACCGGCAACCTGGTGTTCCACTTCGGCATGCTCGGGCTGATCGTCTTCTTCGCGCTCGGCAAGCTGTTCAGCTACGAGGGCCAGGTCATCGTGCAGGCCGACGGCAGCCAGTTCTGCAACGGCGGCATCTACAACTACGACTCGTTCAACGCGGGCCTGCGCGTCGACGGCACCGAAATGGCGCCGTTCTGCCTGAAGGTCGACGACTTCGACGCGCGCTTCACCGCGGCGGGGCAGGCCGACTACTTCCACTCGAACATCCAGTACCAGGCGGGCGAGGACCTGAAGAGCGGTACGTGGCGGCCCTACGGCCTGGAGGTCAACTCGCCGCTGCGCGTCGACGGGGTGCGGGTCTACCTGCTCGACCACGGCTACACCCCGAAGTTCACCGTCACCTTCCCCGACGGCAGCGTCCGCACGATGGCCACCCAGTGGCGGACCGCGGTCCCGGCGACGATGACCGCCGAGGGCGCCACGAAGTTCGACCAGCCGGGCATCACCGACGAGGTGCAGCGCCGCACCCGGCAGCTCGCCGTCACCGGCCTGCTCGCCCCGACGCCACAGCTGCACGGCGGCATCCTGACCTCGGTCGGGCCGGAGCTGAACAACCCGCAGGTCGCCGTCGACATCTACCGCGGTGACCTCGGGCTGGACGCCGGGCGCGGCCAGTCGCTGTTCGAGATCGACCAGTCGCGGGTCGCCGACGGACGGCTGAAGAAGATGACCCGGCTGAACATGCAGGTCGGCCAGGTGACCACGCTCGACGACGGCACGAAGGTCAAGTTCGACGGCGTCGGCCAGTGGGTGGGCCTCCAGGTTTCGCACGATCCGACACAGGTCTACGTGCTCGGCTTCGCGATCGCGATGTTCGTCGGTCTCGGCGCGTCGCTGCTGGTCAAGCGCCGTCGGCTGTGGGTGCGGGTGCGCCCCGGCGGCGAGGGCGAGGCCGGTACCGTGATCGAGGTCGCCGGACTGGCGCGCACCGATCAGGCCGGATACGGCGAAGAGTTCCAGCGCATCAGTGAACGTCTGATCACCGGCGAGAAGGGCAGCTGAAGATGCCGATCAACGAGACGTTGTCGCAGTACAGCAACTGGCTGTACACGACCACGGTGGCGATCTACGTCATCGCGTTGATGCTCACCCTCGTGGAGCAGGGCTTCGGGGCGAAGGGCAGGCAGGCGGCCGAACGCAGCAAACAGCGGGTGCGCGAGCTGGTCGGCGCGGGCGGGCCGGTGACCACCGAGACCCCGGCCGAGCCCGAGCCGCCCCGCGAGGTCGGCAGGCCGGAGCGTGTCGGCCGGATGGGCGCCGCGCTGCTCGTGCTGGGCGCGCTGCTCCAGCTGTCCGCGATCGTGCTGCGCGGGCTCGCCACGCACCGCGCGCCGTGGGGCAACATGTACGAGTACGGCATGGCGGTCACCTTCATCACGGTGGTCGCGTGGCTCGTGGTGACCTGGAAGTTCCCGGTCCGGCACCTGACGCCGTTCCTGCTGCTGCCCGTCGTGATCCTGATGTTCGTCAACGGCACGATGCTGTACACGGTGGCGGCCCCGGTGCAGCCGGCGTTGCAGTCGTACTGGCTGGTCATCCACGTCGCCGCGGCCATCATCGGCTCGGGCGTGTTCCTGGTGCCCGGCGTGGCGAGCGTGCTCTACCTCTTCCGGTCGGCCCACGACCGGGACCCGGCGAAGTTCGCCCGGTTCGCGCCGAAGCTGCCCGCCGCCGACGTCCTCGACCGGATCGCCTACCGGACGACGATCTTCGCGTTCCCGGTGTTCACCTTCGGCGTGCTGTGCGGCGCGGTGTGGGCGGAGTCCGCGTGGGGCCGGTTCTGGGGCTGGGACCCGAAGGAGACCGTCGCGTTCATCGCCTGGGTCGTCTACGCGGCGTACCTGCACTCGCGGGCCACCGCGGGCTGGCGCGGCACGCGCGCGGCTGTGATCAACATCGTCGGGTTCGCGGCGACGATCTTCAACCTGTTCTTCGTCAACCTGGTCACGGTGGGATTGCACTCGTACGCCGGAGTCAGCTGACGCGGACCGGGCCGCAGGGCGCTCCTGTAGCGTGTCGCCGACTACCGTCGTAGCCGTCGGCGGGGTAGTGAGTGTCGTAGAGGCAGTGACGTTCGTGGGAGGTTCGCACCGGTGACCGGATCCAGCGAAGAGTCGGCTCCAGCCACCTCTGAGCAGGCCAAACCGGCCGAACAGTTGTTCTCGGAGGATCGCACCGACTCGGCGCCGCACCCGAATTCGGGTGCCTACGACGTGCAGCCGACGCAGGCCGTCTCGCCGCCCAACCCCTCGGTGTCCGGGCCGTACCAGGTGCCCCCGTCGGCGCAGGCCCAGCCGCAGTACCCGGGCTACGACCCACACCTGCCGCCGCTGCAGCCGCAGTACACCGATCCGGCACAGCAACAGCAGGCGCAGCAGCCCTATCCACAGGCCGCGCCGCAGCAGGGCGTGCCCCAGCAGGCCCCGCAGCAGCAGGCCCCGCAACAGCAGCCGATGCCGCAGCCGGGTGCGCCGCAGCCGGGGGTGCTGCCGCAGCCGCAGGGCGGCAAGCACGCGGCGGGCCCGGTGGACGAGCTGGCCACCGCGCACCTGGTCAAGCAGGTCAAGCGGCCGCCGCAGACCGGCTGGCGCAAGGTCCTGTACAAGGGCACCGGGAAGCTGGTCAACCCGGGTGAGAGCCCCGCCGACGTGCGGCGCCGCGAGCTGATCGCGCGGGTCAACCAGCCGCTGCGCGGGTGCTACAAGATCGCGATGCTGAGCCTCAAGGGCGGCGTCGGCAAGACCACCGCGACGACCACGCTGGGCTCGACGTTCGCCTCATTGCGCGGCGACCGGGTGGTGGCCGTCGACGCGAACCCGGACCGCGGCACGCTGTCACAGAAGATCGCGATCGAGACCACCGCGACCGTCCGGCACCTGCTGCGCGACGCGGATCGCATCACCCGCTACAGCGACGTCCGCTCGTACACCTCGCAGGGGTCGAGCAGGCTGGAAATCCTTGCCAGCGAACAGGATCCGGCCGTGTCCGAGGCGTTCTCCGAGGAGGACTACCGGCGCACGGTGAACCTGCTGGAGCACTTCTACAACATCGTGCTCACCGACTGCGGGACCGGGCTGATGCACTCGGCGATGAAGGGCGTCCTGGACGTCGCGGACGCGCTGGTCGTGGTGTCGTCCGGTTCGGTCGACGGGGCGCGCAGCGCGTCGGCGACGCTGGACTGGCTGGAGGCGCACGGGTACGGGGAGCTGGTCAAGCGCTCGGTCGCGGTGATCAACTCGGTGCGGCCGAAGGGCGGCTCGGTCGATCTGGACAAGCTGGCCGCGCACTTCGGGGCGAAGGTCCGCGCGGTGTGCCGCATCCCGTTCGACCCGCACCTGGAGGAAGGCGCCGAGATCGAGCTGGACCGGCTGAACTCGGACACCCGGCTGAGCCTGCTGGAGCTGGCCGCGACGGTCGCCGACGGCTTCGGGAACCAGCAGTACCGCTAGGCGGCGGTCACTCCTCGTCGCGTTTGCGCTGCTGCTGTTCGCCGAGCTGGCGGAGGAAGTCGGGGTCGTCGTCCGGAGCCAGTGGCGCCCGGCGTGTCGGCACACCCACCCGCTGGGTGCCGCCGAAGGCCCGCCACAACAGCACGGCGATGGTGAGCGCACCTACCGCCGCGAGCAGATAGAGCATGCCCGGTTCCTTCCGTCGCAGGCTGCCAGCCCCATGAGGTTAACCGGTTCGCCCGGGTACCGGCGGAACACCGGTACCCGGATGTGACGAAGGGTCGTGACCGGCAGGTGGGTGACTGGGTCACCCCGTACCACTCACGACCCTCACGTACGGACGGTTCAGGCGTGCCGCGCCGGTTCGCTCGCGTCCGTGGTCAGCTCGGCCAGGAGCTCGTTCACCTCGGACTCGCGGAATCGGCGGTGCCCGCCCGGGGTCCTGATGGAGCCGATCCGGCCGGCGGTCGCCCACCGGGTCACCGTCTTCGGGTCCACTCGGAACAGAGCGGCCACTTCACCGGGGGTGAGCAACCGTCCTCCCATGGTCGCGGTCATTTTCCGCCTCCTTAACGACCTGACTGCTATACCGGAGACGACCTGGGCCGGTGGGCCCGTCGCGCCGGGGTAGCCAACACGGCAATCGTTGCACTTCACCCGTCAGGTACTCGAACGGTTGTCCTTGAGTAAAGAGCCCTTAAAGGACAAAACAGACATGTTTCTTATGGACATCCGACGCGCGCGGGCGTAATGTTTGAGAGTTTTCCCGCTGGAAGGCTTGATCGATGGGCGCGTCACTGAGCTGGGCTTTTTCGATTTCCCGCTGGCGCTTTCGACGTTAGGGGACTTTCCGGGTGCCGTGAAAGGGCATTTCGGCGGGTTTCACGGTGTGGAACCGGCTGGCCTGGCGGCAGGTAATGCTTGATCACGAGGTGAGAGCGGTTTTCGGTGGAAGATTCACCGTCGCCGGTCGGGTGCGGTCTCGCCCGCGATGTGGGATGCGTCTCAGCGGGAGCGAACGCCCGGCCGCGCGGGGATCTTCACGAAGGCGGCCTAGGGTGAGCACGTGGACCACGTCGACAGGAAGATCATCGCGGCACTGCGGGAAAACGGCCGGGCGACCTACGCCGACCTCGGGAGGTCCGTCGGGCTTTCGGCGTCCTCGGTGCACGAGCGCGTCGGCAAGCTCGAGGCCTCCGGGGTGATCACCGGCTACCACGCGATGGTCGACCCGAACTCCGTCGGGCTCGGGGTGACCGCGCTGGTCGGCATCCATCCCACCGACACCGCCACCGACGAGGACGTCGCGGACGCGCTCGGCGGTCTCGACGAGGTCGAGAGCTGCTACGCGGTCGCGGGCGACGAGGCGTTCGTCGTCAAGGTCCGGGTGTCGACCGTCGACGAGCTCGAACGGTGTCTGGGCAGGCTGCGCCGCATCCCCGGGGTCGGCCGCACGAACACCACCGTCGTGCTGTCCACCCGCTTCGAGGGGCGCCCGAACAACGCGGGCCTGGACGAGGAGCCGGCGGGCAAGGCGTAGCCTGCTGAAGTGTGAGTGAGACGCCGACATCAGCCAAGACTCCGGTCCCGCATCTGGCGCGTGACCTGACGGTGTACCTGCTGGCGCGATTCGTGCTGGTCGCGGCGTTGGCCGTGGTGCTGGCGCTGGTCGGCGTCCCGCTGCTGGTCGCGGTCCTGATCGGCCTGGTCGTCGGCCTGCCGCTGGGGCTGCTGCTGTTCCGTTCGCTCAACGCGCGGGTGACCGCGGGGCTGGCCCGGCGTAACGAGCAGCGCGCGCGGGCCCGCGCGAAGCTGCGCGCCGAACTGCGCGGCGACACCACCTCGGACAGTGCGGCGGACGCGGCATGAGCGACGCTTGCGAGCGAATCATGGATGTCATGCGCCAAAAAGAGTCCAACACTGTCTCGCGGAGCGAGGCCATCGCATGAGCAGGCTGCACAGCCGTAGCTGGGTCCGTGAGGCCGTCCGGATCATCGAGGCCGACGCGAACCGCAGCGCCGACACCCATCTGCACGTCTTCCCGTTGCCCGCGGACTGGGGCATCGACCTCTATCTGAAGGACGAATCGGTGCATCCCACCGGTTCGCTCAAGCACCGGCTGGCCCGGTCGCTGCTGCTCTACGGGCTGGTCAACGGTCAGATCGGGCCGGACACCGTGCTCATCGAGTCCTCCAGCGGCTCGACGGCGGTGTCCGAGGCGTACTTCGCGCGCATGCTCGGCCTGCGGTTCGTCACGGTCGTGCCGCGCAGGACCAGCAAGGAAAAGATCGCGCTCATCGAGTTCTACGGCGGCGAATGTCACTACGTCGACCGCGCGCCGGACATGTATCCGGAGGCCGAGCGGCTGGCGGCCGAGTGCAACGGGCACTACCTCGACCAGTTCACCTACGCCGAGCGCGCGACGGACTGGCGCGGCAACAACAACATCGCCGAGTCGGTGTTCGCGCAGATGAAGTCCGAGCGGCATCCGGTGCCGACCTGGATCGTGGTCGGCGCGGGCACCGGCGGCACGAGCGCGACGTTCGGCCGGTACGTCCGTTACAAGCGGCACACCACCAAGATCGCGGTCGTCGACCCGGAGAACTCCTCGTTCTACGGCGCCTGGCAGACCGGGGCGCTGGACTACGGCACCGGAATGCCTTCGCGCATCGAGGGAATCGGCCGCCCGCGGGTCGAGCCCTCGTTCGTCCCCGGCGTGATCGACGAGATGATCCGCGTCCCGGACGCCGGTTCGCTGGCCGCGATCCGGCTGCTGCGCGAGCGCACCGGGCACTGGGCCGGCGGGTCCACCGGGACCAACCTGTACGGCGCTTTCCGGCTGATCGCGCGGATGCTCGAAGAGGGCCAGGCCGGCAGCGTCGTGACGTTGCTGTGCGACGGCGGCGAGCGCTACGCGAACACCTACTACAGCGACGAGTGGCTGGCCGGGCAGAACCTGGACATCGCGCCGTACCAGGCGAAGTTCGAGGAGTTCCTGACCACGGGCAAGTTCGCCGAGGACGAGCTCCCGGACTAGCTCAGGCCGAGGGCGACGGCGCTCAGCACGGCCCAGGCGAGCATCGCGAGACCGGTGTCGCGCAGCGCCGGGATCAGCGCGCGGCCGGTCTGGCCGCCGCCGACCGCGCGCACCGAGGAGCGCAGCAGCGGCGCGGTGACCAGGGTGATCAGCAGCCACGGCTGGAACACGCCGAGGACGACGCTGAGCACGTACGGCACCGTCACCAGCGACAGGTAGAGCCGCCGGGTGCCGCGGTCGCCGAGCCGGGTGGCGAGGGTGCGCTTTCCGGCTTCGATGTCGGTGGGGATGTCCCGCAGGTTGTTCGCGACGAGCACGCCGGAGGAGAAGCAGCCGACCGCGACCGCGCAGCCGAGCCCGGCCCAGCTGACCTGCCCGGCCTGCACGTACACCGTGCCGAGCACGCCGGCGAGGCCGAAGAACACGAACACCGCGATCTCGCCGAAGCCGTAGTAGCCGTACGGTTTGCTGCCGCCGGTGTAGAACCACGCGCCGAGGATGCACAGCCCGCCCATCGCGAGCAGCCACCAGTGCCCGGTGAACGCGACGAGCAGCAGCCCGAGCACGCCGGCGAGGCCGAGGCAGGCGAGTGCGGCGGCGAGGACGCTCTTCGGGGCGGCGGTGCCGGAACCCACCAGCCGCAACGGGCCGACGCGGTGTTCGTCGGTGCCGCGGACGCCGTCGGAGTAGTCGTTGGCGAAGTTGACGCCGATGATCAGGGACAGCGCGACCAGCAGGGCGAGCAGCGCGCGCCACCAGGAGAAGGCGTCGAGCGCGATCGCGGCGCCGGTCCCGGCGACCACCGGCGCGATCGCGTTGGGCAGCGTCCGCGGCCGGGCGCCTTCGATCCACTCACTCACTGTCGCCATGACGTCCATTCAACGCCATGACGATCACCCGTTGGTCAGAAACCCCGCGAAGTCACGGGGTGTGCAGAACACTCCAGGTGAGCTGACCGCTGTTCGGTGCGCGCAGGGGTGTCTCGTCCGCGACAGCCGGACCGGCGAGCACGGCCAGCCCGAACACGGCGAGAGTGCAGGCGAGTGCGATACGTATCCGGCGCGTCATGGACAGCAGCCAAGCCGTTCGGTCCGTGGCCTGTCAACACAACCGGGTGAATCAGGGGGCCATTTCCGCCCGGAACCGATCCCGTACGGCCATTCGGTCTATTTTCCCGGGTCCGCGCAGGGGAAGCTCGGGGGCGAATTCGACCCGTTTCGGGGCACACGCGGCGCCGAGTTCGGACTTCACCGCGGCGCGCAGGTCGCCGCCGTCGCAGGAGGCGCCGCCGGGGACCACGAGGGCCACGACGGCCTCGCCCCATTCCGGATGGGGCACGCCGACCACGCACGCTTCGCGCACGCCGGGCTGGGCGCCGAGGACGCGTTCGATCGCGGCGGCCGAGACCTTCACCCCGCCGGTGTTGATCACGTCGTCCACGCGGCCGAGAACCCGGAGCCGCCCGTCCTCGGTGAACCGGCCGCGGTCGGAGGTACGGAACCAGCCGTCACCGAACGACTCCGCCGTCAGCTCCGGCTGCCGCCGGTAGCCGTGCGCGAGGACGTCGCCCGCGATCCGGATCCGGTCGTCGTCCAGCTCGATCCGGACGCCGTCGAGCGGGACGCCGTCGTAGACACAGCCGCTGGCCGTCTCGCTCATCCCGTACGCGGGCACGATCCGCACGCCCGCCTCCGCCGCGCGTTCACGTAGCCCCGCCGAGGTCGCGGCGGCACCGATCACGATGGCGTCGAAGGACCGGGCCGCGGCCAGCCCCGCCGGGGAGTCGAGCAGGCGGACGAGCTGGGTGGGCACGAGCGCGGTATACCGTGGACCGTCGGCGGTCGACAGTGTGGCGGCGGCCGCGGCGAAGTCGTCCGGGCGGAAACCGTCGCCGGTCAGCACCGCCGGGGTGGTGCCCGCCAGCAACGCGCGGACGAGCACCTGGAGGCCGCCGATGTAGTGCGCGGGGGTGGCGAGCAGCCAGTGGCCGGGCCCGCCGAGCCGGGCGTGGGTCGCGGTGGCGGACGCGCGCAGCGCGGACGCGGACAGCAGCACACCCTTCGGCGCGCCGGTGGATCCCGACGTCGCGATGAGCACGGCGGTGCCGGGCTCGACGGGGTCGTCCGGGGCCATCGCCGCCCGCAGCGTCTTCGCCGACGGGTCCCCGGCGTTGAGCGGCAGCACCGCCGGTCCGCCGTCGAGCGCCTCCGCCACCGCCCGCGTCAGCGCGCTCACCGCGTCCGGTGACCCGTCGAGCCACACCTCCCGCACGAAACCTCCCAAGCTTCCCCTTCGCACCCTACGACCGGGCGCACTCAAGTCCGTGGGGGCCTCCTTGAGGGACTCCAGGTCCCTCAAGGAGGCCCCCACGGACCGTCGGGTCAGTAGTAGTACGGGACGTCGGAGAAGTCGGGGTCGCGCTTCTGGAGGAAGGCGTCGCGGCCTTCGACAGCCTCGTCCTGCATGTAAGCCAGTCGGGTGGTTTCCCCGGCGAAGAGCTGCTGGCCGACGAGGCCGTCGTCGATCTGGTTGAAGGCGTACTTCAGCATGCGCTGCGCCGTCGGGGACTTGCCGATGATCGTCCACGCCCAGTCCAGCGCCTCCGCCTCCAGCGAGGCGTGCGGGACGACGGCGTTGACCGCGCCCATCGCGTGCATCTGCTCGGCGGTGTACTCGCGACCGAGGAAGAAGATCTCCCGCGCGAACTTCTGCCCGACCTGCCGGGCGAGGTAGGCCGAGCCGAACCCGCCGTCGAACGAGCCGACGTCGGCGTCGGTCTGCTTGAAGCGGGCGTGCTCGGCCGAGGCGAGGGTGAGATCGCACACCACGTGCAGCGAGTGCCCGCCGCCGGCCGCCCAGCCGGGGACGACCGCGATCACCGGTTTCGGCATGAATCGGATGAGGCGCTGACACTCGAGGATGTGCAGCCGTCCAGCCCGCGCCGGGTCCACCGTGTCCGAAGTCTCCCCGCTCGCGTACTGATACCCGGAGCGTCCGCGAATACGCTGGTCACCGCCGGAGCAAAAGGCCCAGCCACCGTCCTTGGGGGACGGTCCGTTCCCGGTGAGGAGGACGCAGCCGACGTCCGGGCTCTGCCGGGCGTGATCGAGCGCGCGGTACAGCTCGTCGACGGTGTGCGGCCGGAAGGCGTTGCGGACCTCCGGCCGGTCGAACGCGATGCGGGCGACCCGCTTGCCACCGCGGTTCTCAGCCGAGCGGTGGTAAGTGATGTCAGTGAAGTCGAATCCCTCGACCGGGGTCCACGCGGCGGGATCGAACAGCTCGGAAACTTGGGCTTCATCCACGTTTGGGAGAATAGGACGTGTGCTTATGAGTGAAGACGTAGGTCGCGAGGTCCGCCGGTGAATCCGTCCACCGCGCAGGCCCGCGTGCTCGTCGACGAACTCGTCCGCAACACGGTTTCCCACGTCGTGCTCTGCCCCGGCTCCCGTAACGCTCCGCTGTCCATCGCGCTCTACGACGCGGCCGCGGCCGGGCGCCTCCAGCTGCACGTCCGCATCGACGAGCGCGGCGCCGCCTTCCTCGCGCTCGGCATCGCCGCGCGCACCGGCCGCCCGGTCGCGGTGCTGTGCACCTCCGGGACCGCCGCCGCGAACTTCCACCCCGCGGTGCTGGAGGCCGACCGGGCCGGGGTCCCGCTGATCGTGCTCACCGCCGACCGGCCGCCGGAGCTGCGCGCGGCGGGCGCGAGCCAGGTCATCGACCAGCACCAGCTCTACGGCGACGCCGTCCGCTACTTCGACGAGCTGGCCGTCGCGGAGCGCCGGGCCGGCCAGAACTCCTACTGGCGCAGCCAGATCTGCCGGGCGTGGAACGCCGCGTACGGCGAATGGCGCTGCGGGCCGGTGCACCTGAACATCCCGTTCCGCGAGCCCCTGGTGCCCGACGTCGGCGACGACGGCGACGACGTCCCCGAGTGGTACGAATCACTCGAAGGGCGTCCCGGCGGCGAGCGCTGGACCGAACTGCCGGACTTCGGCGCGCTGCCCTCGTTCGTCGTGCCTTCGGCGCGGCACGGCCTGGTCATCGCCTGCGACACCGGCGTGCAGGCGGCGAGCGAGTGGGCCGAGCAGCACGGCTGGCCCGTGGTGTCCGAGACCGGCGGGCTCGGCCTGTCCGGCGCGACGGCGATCTCGTCGGGGACGTGGCTGCTCGGCGTCGAGGACTTCATCGCGCGGCACAAGCCCGAGCAGGTGCTGTGCCTGGGCCGCCCGACGGTGTTCCGGCAGGTCCAGCGTGTGCTGTCCGATCCGGACGTCGAGGTGCTGCTGGTCCGGCCCGACTCCGACTGGCCGGCGCCCGCGCACAACGTCCGCCAGGTCGGGCAGTGGTTCGACGAGCCGACCAAACCCGCCGACCCGGAGTGGCTGGCCGGCTGGCGCCGAGCCGACGCGGCCGCGCGCGCGGCCGTCGACGGGCTGCTGGCCGACGAGCCGTGGCCGAGCGGGCTGCGGCTGGCGAGTGAGCTGGTGGACGCGCTGCCCGAGGGCTCGCTGCTGGTCGTCGGCTCCTCCAATCCGACGCGGGACGTCGCGCTCGCCGGGCGGCTGCGCCCGGACGTCCTGGTGCACCGCAACCGCGGCGTCGCCGGGATCGACGGCACGGTGTCCACCGCGATCGGCGCCGCCACCGTGCACCGCGGGCCGTCGTACGCGCTGATCGGCGACCTGACGTTCCTGCACGACGCGAACGGGCTGCTGACCGGGCCCGCCGAGCAGCGGCCGGACCTGACGATCGTGGTGCTCAACGACGACGGCGGCGGGATCTTTTCGCTGCTGGAGCAGGGCGCGCCGGAGCACAACGCGAGTTTCGAGCGGGTCTTCGGCACCCCGCACGGCGCGGATCTCGGCGCCCTGTGCGCGGGATACCGGGTGCCGCACGTCGTGGCGGACACGCTCACCGAGTTCCGTGCCGCGCTGCGCCCGGCTCCCGGGCTGCGGGTGGTCGAGGTCCGTGTCGACCGCACCCGGCACCGCGATCTGCACGCCCGGCTGCGTGATGTCGTGCGTTCGGCCGTTTCGGACGAGGCGTGACGAGCTTACGATCGCGCAGCCGCTCGTCGCGCCGATCGGGTGCGGGTGTCCCGCGGGACACCGTCTAGACCAAGATCAACGCCGCGTCAAAGCGTGGCGGGACACATTCTCACCGGGTAAGAAACCTCCCTTCGGATGTATCTCCGGATTCGGTAGCTGAATACGTTCAACGAGCCTGAATTCGTCCTGGGAGGATGCAGATGAGGAAGAGAACGCGCGCCGGGTTGGGTGTGCTGGCCACCGGAATCACTTCGGTGCTGCTCGCGGGAGTCGCGGGCGCGGCGCCCTCGCCCGGCGCGTCCGGTGTGGGGGACCCGTACTACCCGAACGCCGGGAACGGCGGCACGGACGTCCGGCACTACGACATCCGGCTGACCTACCAGCCCGCCACCGACCTGCTGTCCGGCACCACCACGCTCCAGCTCACCGCGACGCAGGACCTGTCCCGGTTCGACCTGGACTTCGGTCTCAAGGCCAGCAGCGTCCTGGTGAACAACCGCCCGGCGAAGTTCACCAACTCCACCGGCGACGGCGAGCTGGTGATCACCCCGGCCACGCCGCTGGCCAAGGGGCAGACCGCCACCGTGGTGGTCGCCTACGCGGACACGCCGTCGCAGGTGAAGATCGACGGCGTCGCCGGGTGGAAGAAGACCCCGGACGGCGCGCTCGGCGTCGACGAGCCGCAGAGCGCCGCGTGGTGGTTCCCGTCGAACGACCACCCGACCGACCGCGCCACCTTCGACGTCTCGGTCGAGGTCCCCGACGACGTCGCCGCGCTGTCCAACGGCACGCTGGTGAGCAAGACCAAGAAGCGGGCGGGGTGGACGCGCTGGAACTGGCGCAGCACGCAGCCGCAGGCGACGTACCTGACCTCGCTGGAGGTCGGCAGGTTCGAGGTCACCCAGTCGACGACGCCGGACGGCAAGCCGTTCATCACCGCCTACGGCGCGGACCTCGGCCCGTCGCTGGACGCGGCGAAGGCCAGCGTCGAGCGGACTCCCGAGGTCAACGAGTTCCTCGCGTCGAAGTTCGGGCCTTACCCGTTCGAGGCGCAGGGCGGCGTGGTCACCAGCGGCATCAGCTTCTCGCTGGAGAACCAGACCCGCCCGGTCTACGGCGCGCGGAACTTCGCCGCCGGCGCGAACACCTCGCTGATCGCGCACGAGAACGCGCACCAGTGGTTCGGTGACAACGTCACGCTCGGCCGCTGGAGCGACATCTGGCTGAACGAGGGCTTCGCGACCTACGCGCAGTACCTGTGGTCCGAGCACACCGGTGAGGGCACCGCGGACGAGCTGGCGCAGTACACCTACGACTCGCACCCCGCCGACGACAAGCTGTGGAAGCTGCTGCCCGCCGACCCCGGCGCGGCCAACCAGTTCGACGGCGCCGTCTACGACCGTGGCGCGCTCGCGGTGCACGCGCTGCGCAAGACCGTCGGCGACGAGTCGTTCTTCAAGATCCTGCAGACCTGGCAGAAGGAGAAGGCCGGGAAGTCCGCGCGGATCACGGAGTTCATCGCGCTGGCCGAGAAGATCTCCGGGAAGCCGCTGTACGACCTGTTCCAGACCTGGCTCTACACCTCGGGCAAGCCGGCGGTCGGCCCGAACGGCGCCACCCCGAAGGCGTTCGCGGCTTCGGCGGCGACGGTCAAGCAGGCACCGAAGTCGTACGCGCAGATCCAGGCGACCCACGAGTTGCTCCACGCCGAGCACGCGCACTGAGTCTTACCTCTATGCTCGCGGCGTGATGACCAAAGGTGAGCGGGCGAGGCGCATCGGGTGGTACGTCACCCTCGGTGCCGCCTCGCTCCTCACCGTCATGTGCGTGGCGCTGCTCTTCGCCGCCATCCGCAACGACAACGCGATCTCCGGCCAGCCGGGCACGGCGACCGCGCAGGTCGAGTCGGTCGCGTTCGACCGCACCATCATCCAGTTCTCCACCCCCGACGGCGTCGTGCACAGCCCGTCGAACGGGGTGCTCTACCCGCGCGGGCTGGCCGCGGGCCAGCTGGTGCGCATCGAGTACGACGCGACGGACCCCGACCTCGCCAGGGTCGCCGGGCGTTCGGCGACCGAGACGCTGGTCCCGCTCGGCCTGACCGTGCTGGTCACCTGGCTCGTCGCGACGCCGCTGCTGTGGTGGATCCGGCGCCAGAAGCGCCGCGCTCAGGCCGCCGCGCCCGTGCCCGCCGCTCCCGCCGTTTCGGATTAGGCGGACGAGCGCCCCAATGTGGCATTGGGTGCGCTCAACGCACCGAACGCCACATTGGGGCGCATGACCGTCGGCGAACCCTGAACGGTGTTCAGGAAGCTCCGGTGACGGCGGCGGTCTCCT
Organism: Amycolatopsis samaneae; assembly: GCF_039541975.1. NCBI lineage: Bacteria > Bacillati > Actinomycetota > Actinomycetes > Pseudonocardiales > Pseudonocardiaceae > Amycolatopsis > Amycolatopsis samaneae. The sequence continues at coordinate 7,262 of NZ_BAABHG010000009.1, read as the reverse complement.
GCCACCAGCCCAGCACCTCGTCGGCGACGCCGGGCGCGGCGACCAGCAGCCCGTCCGTCGGCAGCGTGGTGTCCTCACCGTGCTTGTCCAGCACGACCGCGCCCGCCTCGATCGCCATCGCCACCGAGCCCGCGACGTCCCATTCGTGGTAGCTGTGCAGCACCGCCGCGGCCGCGTGCCCCAGCGCGACCTGCGCGATCGACAACGCCGCCGAGCCGAGCACCCGGACCCCGGCGTGCGCGGCGGCGGCCCGTTCGATGAACCCGCCCATCCCCGGCCACGGCCCGGTCCGCGCCAGTTCGGTGCACACGATCGCGCCCGCGGTACCGCGACGGTCGGCGAGGGTGATCGGCTTGCCGTTCGCGCGGGCACCGCGCCCTCGCGCGGCGGCGTAGATCTGCGCGCGGTACGGGTCGGCCACGACGCCGACCACCGGGCCCGCGGCGTCGATCAGCGCCAGGCTGTAGGCGCACCACGGCACCCCGGCGACGTAGTTCGCGGTGCCGTCGACCGAGTCGACGACCCAGCGGTACTCGGCGATGTCCGCGCCGTGGTCGGCGCCGAACTCGTGCCCGACCACCGGGATCCCGGGGAACTCGGCGGTCAGCACCCGGCGGGTGTGCCGTTCCAGGATGCGATCGGTGTCGGTGACCCAGTCGAACGGTGAGTCCAGGGTGGCGGGGTGCGCGCCCCGCCCCGCGGTCGCGGTGATCACGTCGGTGGCGTCGTTGGCCAGTCGCCCGGCCACCTCGAGGGCTCTGGACAGCAGCCCTGGTTCTACCGGCCGAGGCGGCCGCGACGAAAGGAGGGTCATGCCTTCTTAGTCTGGGCCGCGCTGGTTTCCGGGACACGACCTGGAGATGACATGTCTTGCGCAATCTGTCGACGGATAGTGCTCGCGGGGTACTCGTAAGTAGTGTTCGGCCGCCGTTGGCCGGGGCGTCACGCGGGATTGGCCCGGTTCGCCAGAATCGGGTGCGACAGTGATCGGTGTGCGAGTCGCCATCGTCACCGAAAGTTTCCTGCCGCAGGTGAACGGCGTGACCAACTCCGTCCTGCGGGTCGTGGAGCATCTCGCCGAGCGCGCTCACGACGTGCTGATCATCGCGCCGGGGCCCGGTCCGGACAGCTATCGCGGCGCGCCGGTGGTGCGGATTCCCGCGCTCGAGTTCCCCGGCGTGAACTCCCTGCCGATCGGGGTGCCGACCAGGACGGTGCTGACCGCGCTCGCCGCCTTCGGCCCGGACGTGGTGCACCTGGCGTCGCCGTTCGTGGTCGGCGCGCGCGGGCTCGCCGCCGCGCGCCGGCTCCGGGTGCCCTCGATCGCGGTGTACCAGACCGACATCGCCGGATTCGCCGCCGCGTACGGGTTCGGCATCGCCGCCCGCGCGGCGTGGCGCTGGGTGCGGCGGCTGCACTCGCGAGCCGACCGCACACTCGCGCCGTCCACCGACTCGGTCGACCAGCTGCGGCTGCACGGCGTCCCCCGGGTACACCGCTGGGCACGCGGTGTCGACGTCTCCCGCTTCTCCCCGGCCCACGCCGACCCCGCGCTGCGGGCCGAGCTGGCGCCGAACGGGGAACTGCTCGTCGGCTTCGTCGGCAGGCTCGCGCCGGAGAAGGAGGTCGACCGGCTGACCGCGCTCGCCGGGGTCCCCGGCATCCGGGTCGTCGTGGTGGGCGACGGTCCGGAGCTGCCGATGCTGCGGGAACGCCTGCCGGGGGCGGCCTTCCTCGGCGCGAAGTACGACGAGGAACTGTCGGCCGCCTACGCGAGCCTCGACGTCTTCGTGCACACCGGACCGCACGAGACGTTTTGCCAGGCCGTCCAGGAGGCGATGGCGTCCGGGCTGCCGGTGCTCGCCCCGGACGCGGGCGGCCCGAAGGACCTCGTGCTGCCGGGCCGGACCGGCTATCTGCTCCCCGCCGGCCGCGCGGAGTTCGGCCCGGCGCTGGTGTCCAAAGTGGACGACCTGCGCGACGCCGCGCTGCGGGCCCGGCTGGGGGAGAAGGCGCGGAAAGTGGTGCTGGGCCGCACCTGGCCCGCCGTGTGCCGCGAGCTGGAGGCACACTACGAAGCGGTGCAGGGCCGGGCCGCGCGCGCCGCCTGACCATGCGCGGCGCGTGATGCACATCGTCCAGCTGGCCAACTTCTACGGACCGGCCTCGGGTGGGTTGCGGACCGCGCTGCACCACCTCGGCGCCGGATACGTGACCTGCGGGCACCGGGTGACGCTGGTGGTGCCCGGTCACCGCTACGCCGACGAGACGCTGCCCAGCGGGGTCCGCCGGTTTTCCCTTCCCGCGCCCCGGATCCCGGGCACCGGCGGCTATCGCGCGGTGGATCCGCACCGGGTGCGCGCGGTGCTGCGGCGGCTGGAACCGGACCGCCTGGAGGTGTCCGACCGGCTGACCCTGCGCGGCATGGGCGTCTGGGCGCGGCGCAACGGCGTGCCCAGCACGGTCATCTCGCACGAGCGGCTGGACCGGCTGCTCGAACAGTTCCTGCTGCCGGGGCCGATGGCCCGCCGCGTGGCCGACGCCGCGAACCGCCGGATGGCCGCGAGCTACGACACGGTGGTCTGCACGACCGCGTTCGCCCGCGCGGAGTTCGACCGCATCGCGGTGCCGAACGTGCGCCGCGTGCCGCTCGGCGTCGACCTCGCGACGTTCACCCCGGCGAGACGCGACGACGGCTGGCGGTACACCCTCGCCGGCGGCGCCGACGCGCTCATCGTCCACTGTGGACGGCTTTCGCCGGAGAAGCACGTCGAGCGCAGCGTGGACACCGTCGCGGAGCTGACCGAGTCCGGTGCCCGCGTCCGGTTGGTGGTGGCGGGTGACGGGCCGCGGCGGCGCGCGCTGGAGCGCCGGGCGCGGGGCCTGCCGGTGACCTTCCTCGGTTTTCTGTCCGGACGTGGCGAGGTCGCACGGCTGCTGGCCAGCGCGGACGTCTCCCTCGCGCCGGGCCCGCACGAGACGTTCGGGCTCGCCGCGCTGGAGGCGCTCGCGTCCGGGACCCCGGTGGTGGTCTCGGCGTCGAGCGCGCTGCGGGAGATCGTCCGGCCGGGCTGCGGCGAGGCGGTGTCGGACCACGCGCCCGCCTTCGCCTCCGCGGTGACCGGGCTGCTGGAGCACCCCGAGGATCTGCGGCGCGCCGCGGCGCGGGCGCGCGCCGAAGAGTTCGCGTGGCCCGCTTCGGTGCGCGGCATGCTGGCCGCGCTCGGGTAGCCCGGCTCAGCCGAAGTCGACGCGGTCCAGCCAGAAATCGAGCAGCTCGGTGTCGCCGAAGACCTCGAATCCTCCTTCCGTGATCGGGCGTCGTTTGTAGATGGCGAGCAGGAGCCCGGTGACCGGCCCCCGCACGGCGACCGCGGCCTTTTCGTGGGCGCGGCGCCAGGTGATGACCTCACCGGTGAGGTCGACGACCCATTCCGCGTTCGATTCCGGTGGGGTGTCGGTGGCGTGGAAGTGCAGGGTGCGGCCGGGGCCGAGGAGCTCGCGCATCCAGGGATGGACGTCGAAGTGCAGGGGCAGCGAGCCGAGTTCCAGCCATTCGTCGATACCGTCGATCGCCACCTCCCTGTCGAGTTCGTAGTCCACGCCCAGCGCCAGGAACGCGTCCGCGCGGTGGATCGCCGCTTCGTGGGTGAACCGGCGGACGAAGAACTCCGTGGTGCCGTAGCCCGGTACCGGCGTCCACACCGGTGTGCCGGGGCCCGCCGCGCGCAGGGTTTCCGCCAGCCGTTCGGCGCTCTCGGCGAGCCAGGGCCCGACGACGGCCGGGTCCTCCTCGGTGTAATCGTCGAGTTCGCGTCCTCCTTCGGGAACCGGCTCGGTGGCGCGGGTGCGCACGATCGTCTCCGCCCAGCGCTGGACCCCGCCGAGGTGGCGCAGCAGCTGGCCCACGTTCCACTCCGGGCAGGACGGCACCGTGGTGGTGAGGTCGGCGCCCGCGATCCGCGCGACCAGCGATTCGGTCTGCGTGACGATCTCGGCGCAGTAGCGTTCGTGGCTCAGGCGAGTCATGCGGTCACCGTAGGACACACCACCGACAAAACCGCTCCTTGTACCGGTTTTGTATGACGCCGCCGCACCCTCGTGCCATGAGGTTCGAGGTTCTCGGGACCATCGGCGCGGGCCAGGCGCCGATCCACGGCAGGCTGCGCCGCACGCTGCTCGGCGTGCTGCTGGCCGGCGCCAACACCACCGTCCGCGCCGAGGTGCTGACCGGCGCGCTCTGGGAGTGCGGCCCCGATCCGAGAGCGCCGGGGAAACTCCACTGGCACGTGCACAAGCTGCGTCAGGACCTGCCCGAACCCGGACGGCTCACCTGGCGGCCCGGCGGCTACCACCTCGCCGTGCTGCCCGCGGAACTGGACGCCGAGCGCTTCGAAACGGCCGCGGCGCGGGCGCCGGGGATGGCCGATCCGGCCGAGCGCGCCGAGCTGGCCCGGCGGGCACTCGCACTGTGGCAGGGCGTTCCCTACGAGGGTTTCGACGTGCCCGTGCTCGCCGGTGAAGCGGCGCGGCTGAGCGAGCGCAGGCTGTCCCTGCTGGAGGAACTGCACGCGGCGGACCTGGAACTCGGGCGGCACGCCGCGGCGGCGGCCGGACTCTCGGCGCTGGCCCGGCGGCATCCGCTGCGCGAGCGGCTGCATCACCTGCTGATGCTCGCGTTGTGTGGCGACGGCCGCCGGGGCGAGGCGCTCGACGTCTACCGCCGGGCCCGCCACGCGTCGGTCGGCAGGCTCGGGGTGGAACCGGGCCCGGCGTTGCGGGAACTCGAACGCCGCATCCTCGCCGGTGAGGAGAACGAGGGCGTCAGGACACTCACGCGCCTGCCCTGACCGGGGGACGGCGCGACGCCGCTCTCAGCACCCGACAGCTACTCTGCGGCTATGTCCCGAGCGAGTCTTGACAAGGATCCGCACGACGTCGCCGCCATGTTCGACGACGTCGCGTCCGGCTACGACCGCGCGAACTCGTTCATGACGTTCGGCTTCGACCGGCGCTGGCGCACCACCACCGCGCGGGCGCTGGACGCCAAGCCGGGGGAGAAGGTCCTCGACCTCGCCGCCGGGACCGGCGTGTCCACCGTGGAGTACGCGCGGGGCGGCGCCTGGTGCCTCGCCGCGGACTTCTCCGTCGGGATGCTCCGCGCGGGCAGGCACCGGAAGGTGCCGATGGTCGCGGCGGACGCGTTGCACCTGCCCTTCGCCGACGACAGCTTCGACGCGGTGACGATCTCGCTGGCGCTGCGCAACTTCGTCGACGTCAAGGCCGCGCTGATCGAGATCGCCCGGGTCACCAGGCCCGGTGGGCGGCTGGTGATCTGCGAGGTGTCGACGCCCACATTCGCGCCGATCCGCTTCGTCCACCGGAAGTTCGTGCTGCGCCTGCTGACCTGGTTCGGCAGCCGTAACTCCTCCAACCCCGAGGCGTACTCCTACCTGGCCGAATCCATGCTCGCCTGGCCGGACCAGCGCGGGCTGGGGGAGATCATCGCGGGCGCGGGCTGGACCGAGGTGGAGTGGATGAACCTCACCTTCGGCGTCGTCGCCGTCCATCGGGCCCGCAAGCCCGCCGTAGACTCGCACGCATGAGTTCTCCGCGCCGCCGCAGTCCCGAGCATGACGCCGAGGTCATCGTCGTCGGTGCCGGACCGGCCGGGTCCACGGCCGCCACGTACCTCGCCCGCGCGGGCGTCGACGTGCTGCTGCTGGAGAAGACCGAGTTTCCCCGGGAAAAGGTCTGCGGTGACGGGCTGACCCCGCGCGGGGTCAAGCAGCTCATCGACCTCGGTCTCGACACCAGCGAAGAGGCGGGCTGGGTGCACAGCCGCGGCCTGCGCATCCTCACCGGCGACCTGACGCTGGAGCTGGACTGGCCGGACCTGACCAGCTACCCGCCGTACGGGGTTTCCCGTACCCGCCAGGACTTCGACGACCTGCTGGCGAAGACCGCGGTCAAGGCGGGGGCGCGGCTCTACGAGCGGACCTCGGTGACCGGCGCGATCACCAGTCCCGGCGGGCGTGTGATCGGCGTCGAGGCGAAGGTCGGCCCGGAGCGGACGCCGGTGTCCTACCGCGCGCCGCTGGTGCTGGCCTGCGACGGCGTGTCCGCGCGGCTCGCGCTGAGCGTCGGCATCCAAAAGGACGAGAAGCGCCCGATGGGCGTCGCGGTGCGCCGCTACTACAAGAGCCCGCGTCACGACGACCCGTTCATCGAAGGGCACCTGGAGCTGTGGGACCGCTCCGACCCGCGGAATCCGAAGCTGCTGCCGGGGTACGGCTGGGCGTTCCCGCTCGGTGACGGCACGGTGAACGTCGGTCTCGGGATGCTGTCCACGTCGGCCTCGTTCCGCAACACCGACTACCGCGCGCTGCTGCGGCAGTGGCTCGACGGGACGCCCGAGGAATGGGGCTACCGCGAGGAGAACGCGATCGGGAAGGTCGGCGGCGCCGGGCTGCCGATGGGCTTCAACCGCACCCCGCACTACCGCGACGGCCTGCTGCTGCTCGGCGACGCGGGCGGCATGGTCAGCCCGTTCAACGGCGAGGGCATCTCGGCGGCGATGGAGTCGGCGCAGCTCGCGGCCGAGGTCGTGGTGCAGGCGCTGGCGCGGGCGGAAGGGCCTTCGCGGGAGCGTGCGCTGGAGGGCTATCCGCGGGCGGTCGCGGAGCTGATGGGCGGGTACTACCGGCTCGGGAACGTGTTCGCGAAGATCATCGGGAAGCCGAAGATCATGCACGCGTGCACGAAGTACGGGCTGCGGATCAACGCGCTGCTTCCCTTGGTGTACAAGGGACTTTCCGGCTGCTACGACGCCAAGGGCGGGGACGGCGTCGACCGGCTCATCGCCGCGCTCGCGCGGGTGACGCCCTCGCCGCGCTGATCTCTGCTTTTTGGTTTCGGCCTGTGCCGTGAAGGCCTCCTTCACAGCGTTGAGCGCTGTGAAGGAGGCCCTCACGGACTTTCGGGTTTGCTTGCGGGGCGTGCGGGGTGCTGGCCGTGGCTGGATGTGCCGAGGGACGCCTTCGGTGCGTTGGCCGCACCCAGGGACGCCCTCGTCGCACCCAACGCACCCAGGGACGCTTTCGGCGCAGGGGACTTGTGAGCCCGGGCGGCTGTGCTGAAGGATGCTCCTATAGATGTCAAGTGGTGGTTGTGAGGTTGGCTATGTCTGTGGTGAGGGCGTGGTAGATCTCTCGGGTGACGTAGCGTTTGAGGCAGCGGATGATGTGGCGTTTGGGTAGGCC
>NZ_BAABHG010000008.1:0-460530 GCF_039541975.1 Amycolatopsis samaneae | reverse complement strand
CCCACCGCCCCCGCCGCCGCAGGCGCCTCCCCCGGCGGCCGCCGCGCCGCCCGCGGTGCCGCCGCCCTCGGCCGCGCCGCCGAACCAGCAGCCCCCGCCGAGCGCGCCGCCCACCCTCCCGGCGCCGCCGAAGATGAGCGCGACGACGCCGCCCGAGGGCATCACGCTGCAACCGGGTGAGCAGCCCGCGAAGCTGCCCATCACGGTGCGTAACGACGGCGGGAGCCCGTCCGAACCGGTCGTGGCCACCCTGAACCTGCCCACCGGCGTGCACGCGGTGCCCGCCGGTGGTGGCGGTGCCCCCGGCGCGCGCGGGTACGCCATGGCCGCCGACGCCCCGATCGCCGTCAGCTGTCCCGGTGGCGAGGGCACGGTCACCTGCCGGACCGGAAGCGGCCTGCAGCCGGGCCAGTCCGCGGTGCTGACCTTCCTGCTGAAGGCCGACGACACCGCCGAACCCGGCAGCACCGTCACCGGCTCGGTCACCTCGGGCGCGCGGATCACCGTCACGCTGAGCGTGAAGGTCGCGGTCAAGCCGCCGCCGGACGCGGTGGCACTGGAGGCCGAGAGCGACTGGCTGTCCACCCTCCCGTGGTGGCACAACCCGCGGATCTACGTGCGGGTGCACAACACCGGGAAGACCACGAAGCCGGTCACCGTGACCTTCGACCACGCGCTGTCGAGCTGGTGGAGCCTGCGCGGCTTCCCGTGCCGCCCGACCGCCGAGGGCATGACCTGCACGACCACCGGCGCGCTCGCGCCGGGGCAGCACGTCAACCTGTGGGTCCAGCTGCGCGGGCGCCCGCCCGCCGGGCAGCCGGTGACCGTCGGCGGACGGCTCGGCACCGCCACGGCGAAGCCGGTCGAGGTGTACTTCGACTGGTGCCCGCCGAAGGATCTCGCCCCGTCCACGGCACCCTCGACCCCGTCGGTGGCGCCGTCCGCCACGACGAGCCCCGGCAAGAGCACGCCGAAGAAGTCGCCGGGCCACAGCGGCGTCCCGCCGGTGACGACGTCCGAAACGCCGCAGCCGAAGCAGTCCTCGGCACCGGTGACCACGGGCGCGCCGCCGCAGCCGGGCACGTCCACCACACCGACCGGCCCGAGCCACCCTGGCAACCATTTCGGCCTGCCACGGGAGTAGCGTCCGCGCGGTGCGGGAACTGCTGGGCAAGCACCGCGAACTGATCCGGTTCGCCGTGGTGGGCGGACTGAGCTTCGTGATCACGCTGGCGGTCAACTACGGGCTCAAGTTCACCGTGCTGCGCGCGCAGCCGCTGACCGCGCAGATCTTCGCGACACTGGTGGCGACGATCTTTTCCTACGTCGCCACCAGCGAATGGTCGTTCCGGACCAGAGGCGGCCGGGAGCGCAGGCACGAGGCCGCGCTGTTCTTCCTGTTCAGCGGGATCGCGCTGGGCCTGAACGCGGTCCCGCTCGCGGTGTCGCGCTACGTGCTCCAGCTGCAGGTACCGCACGTCACCTTCGCCGGGCAGGAGATCGCCGACTTCGTGAGCGGGATCGTGCTGGGGACACTGCTGGGCACGGCGTTCCGCTGGTGGGCGTTCAAGAAATGGGTGTTTCCCGAGGAGAACGCCCGGCCGCGCGGGCGGTCCGCGGACGGGCCCAAGGATCCGGACATTCACGACAGCATGGCCGCCTGAGCCATCCACCTGCTCGTTCTCTCCTAGAATGCGGTGGTGACCGTCGTCGAATCCGTGCTCAACCGCACGCCGGAGCCGCTGCGCTCGGTGCTGATCAAACACCGGGAGCTCCTGAAGTTCGCGATCGTGGGCGGCACGACGTTCCTGGTCGACAACGGCGTCTGGTACCTGCTGAAGCTGAGCGTGCTGGAATCGAAGCCGACGACGGCGAAGGCGATCGCGATCATCGTGGCGACGATCGTGTCCTACATCCTCAACCGCGAATGGTCCTTCCGTACCCGCGGCGGCCGGGAGCGTACCCACGAGGCGGCGCTGTTCTTCGTGATCAGCGGTGTCGCCGTGGTGGTGAACCTGATCCCGCTCTACGCGTCGCGGTACGTCTTCCACCTGGAAACGCCACATGTGTCGCGGCTCGTCCAGGAGATCGCGGACTTCGCCAGCGGGTCGATCATCGGCATGCTGCTCGCGATGGTGTTCCGGTTCTGGGGATTCAAGAAGTGGGTCTTCCCGGACGAGCTGGGCGAGCGCCGCCGCGACAGCGACCAGGTCACCCGCCTGCCCCGCTGACCGTTCCGCACCGTCGTGCCGTCAAGGCCGCCTTGCGGGCGTCGGACGCCCATAAGGTGGCCTTGACGGCGTTTCCCCGGCGCGTGGCGACTCTCTGTACATGAGAAGCGAGGGACCTTTACTATCGCTGGGCGGTAGCAAAGGTCCCTCGCTCCCCTCCGCGGGCCCGAACGGGTGCTCCCCACCTGGCCGGTGCGGTAAACCGCTTGGGCCGTCCGCCGCCGCCACGCGATACTCATCGTGCGTTTAATTCAGGCCGGGCGGTGTGCGGTGTGGACGGCGGAGACCGCCTTCCCGGCGCCGGCCTTGCGAGGTTGATCTTCGGCGCCGAAGGAGACCACATGACCGACCGGCTTCGCGTGCTCGTCGTGGACGACCATCCGCTCTTCCGTTTCGGGGTGTGCACCCTGCTCGCCGCCGAGCCGGCGATCGAGGTCGTCGGCGAGGCGGCGAACGGGACGCAGGCGGTCAGCGCGGCCGTCGCGCTGCACCCCGACGTCGTGGTGATGGACCTGCACCTGCCCGACCTGTCCGGTATCCAGGCGACCCGGCACATCGTGGCCGAGTGCCCGGAGGCCGGCGTGCTCATGCTGACGATGGCCGACGAGAGCGAGTCGGTGTTCGCCGCGATGCGCGCGGGCGCGCGGGGCTACCTGCTCAAGGACGCCGAGCCCGACGAGATCATCCGCGCGGTGCAGGCGGTCGCCCGGCGCGAGGCCATTTTCGGGCCGGACATCGCCAACCGCGTCCTCGGCTTCTTCAACCAGCCGCTGCCCAGCACCGAGCCGGTGTTCCCCGAGCTGACCACCCGCGAACGCGAGGTGCTCGAACTCATCGCGAGCGGGCACAGCAACGCCTTCATCGCCAGCACCCTGTGCCTGAGCCCGAAAACCGTGCGCAACCACATCTCGAACGTGTTCAGCAAGCTCCACGTGGCCGACCGCGCGGAGGCCATCGTCCGGGCACGGGACGCCGGGCTCGGCAGCCCGCCGGCCCGGCACTGATGTCCATAGTGGACTGATCAGCGGAGGTCGGCGTTTTCCCGGCCGCGTTTTCCCGGTGTGACCGCCGAGAAAGGACTCGACGTCCACGCGGTCCTTTTCCGAAGTGGACGGTCGCACGACGCTGTCGATCCTGACGTTGGCCCCTGGCAGGGAACTGCGCGACGCGATCCTCGCCTCCGGCATGGAGGTCGGCATGCAGGAGCAGCTGCGGGTCCTGGAGGAGATCGCGATCTCACTCGGCACGGAGTAGCCGTCCGGGTCCGTGAATGTCACATTGAGGTTTTCTCAGTAGCGGTTGGGGGTGTGCTGGTGTCACGAATGTCGCATTGGCGACGTTCAGCGTCACGAATGTCGCATTCGTGACATCGTCTCAGCCGAAGCCCGCGTCCCGAGCGGAGCGTCGGGGACAGCGAGTGATGCTGGTGGCCTTGCGTGGGGTGAGCGGTGTACTGAAGGACGCTTTCAGTGCGTTGGCCGCACTGAAGGACGCCTTCAGTGCACCCCGGGCACCAGAGCTCACTCCCAGTGAGAAAACCCCAATGTGGCATTGGGTGCGTCCAACGCAGCGAACGCCACATTGGGGTTTTCTCACTAGGGTGTGGTGTGGCCGGGCGAGGATGTCTCGTACGCGTCGTAGGGGACGATCAACGTCCCGAACGCTCCGTTCGCGACGTGGGCTTCGCCGACCTGATGTCCCGAAGGTTCCCTTGGAGACGCTCACCGTCCCGAAGGGCCCCTTCAGGACACGACACCCCCACGGCCACCCGCCACTACTGAGAAAACCTCATTGAGGGACTCAGAGTCCCTCATGAGGCATTCACGGACCTTCGCGGTCAGGAGGGCTGGCTGATGTTGACCATCCAGGAAATACCGAACCTGTCGACGCACATGCCGAACTCGTCGCCCCACATCTGTTTCTCCAGCGGAACCGGGACGGTGCCGCCCTCGGAGAGTTTTTCCCAGTAGCCACGCAATTCCCCGGCGTCGTCGCCGCTCAGGCTCACGGAGATATTGGTGCCGGGGTTGTGTTCCATCCCGGGCGGGGTGTCGGCCGCCATGATGGTGAATCCCTTTTCGGTCTCCAGCATGGCGTGCATGATCTTGTCCGCGGCCTCCGGCCCGCCGAAGTCCCCGAACGTGTTCAGGGTCAACGTGCCGCCGAACACGCTCTCGTAGAACTCCATGGCTTGCCGCGCGTTGTCGGAGAAGCTGATGTACGGATTCAGGCGTGAGGCCACCGGACGCTCCTTGCTGGCGAGGTGAAGGGCTCGTGACGGTAGAGCATCGTCGCAGATCAACAGGGACACGGCCACCCCTGGTCACCCACGCGGTGGGAAACCTGGCAGCGCCGGTGAATTCGGCGCGGGAAAACTCGACAATCACCCCCTCGAAACCGAGCTGCGCAATTCGGCCACTTCGCACGTTGGCGTTATCTCGGGGAAGATGACCGGCCCGTCGGTGAATTTCGCCCACGCGAAGGTGACGAACCCGCCGGACCCCTCACCCGGCGGAAACCGACCAACGGCCGTCCAGTCCGGGCGCCCCGGCTCCCCCGGAAACCTGCCGGGCCCCGGCCGCCGGGTCGCGGCGGTTGACGGGCACGCCGTTCACCATATACTCGAACTCGTTCAATCGAACTCGGCTATAAGGTGAACCATGATCGCTCGCCGCGCGCGGCGCACCCCGTTGAACCTCGTCGTGCTGAGCCTGCTCAACGAGCGGCCCCGGCACCCGTACGAGATGCAGACGCTGATCAGGGACCGGCGCGTCGACGACGTCGTGCGCCTGCGCGGAGGTTCGCTCTACGACACGATCCCCCGGCTCGTCGAGCTGGGACTGATCACCGCGACCGGCACCGAACGCGCGGGCGCGCGTCCCGAGCGCACCGTCTACGCGATCACCGACGCCGGTCGCGAGGAGTTGCTCTCCCAGCTCCGCGAATACCTCGGCACACGGGCCGAGGAGTTCCCCGTCTTCGCCGCCGGGCTCGCGCACTGGGGGCACCTCGCCCCGGCCGAGACGCGGGAACTGTTGCGTGGCCGGGCGGACGCGCTGGCGGGGCTGATCGAGCGGACGGACGCCGACCTGGCCTCCGCCGCGGCCGCGGGCATTCCGCGGCCGGTGCTCCTGGAAACCGAATACACGCAGGCGATGCGCCGGGCAGAACTCGGCTGGCTACGGGAAACCGTCCAGGACTTCGAGAGCGGCGAACTCGGCTGGATACCCGACGACGAAGGAGACACGACATGAACGCGACGCACCGGACCACGCTGCCGCGGGGCCTCAAGGCGATGAACCGGGTGGTGACCACGCTGTACCGGCTGGGCGTCCGGATCGGCACCATCCACCTGCTCACCGTGCCCGGCCGCAAGTCGGGGCAACCGAGGACCACCCCGGTCTCGCCCTACCTGGTCGGCGGGAACCGGTATCTGCTCGGCGGGATCGACGGCGCCGACTGGGTTCGCAACGTGCGCGCCGCCGGCACCGCCGTGCTGGCCCGCGGCAAGCGCGAGGAGCGGGTCCGGCTGGTCGAGCTCCCGGTCGGCGAGCGCGGCCCGATCCTGCGGGCGTTCCCCCGCGAGGTACCTCACGGCGTACCGATGATGATCAAGACCGGACTGGTCGAGAAGGGGACGCCGGAGGAGTTCGAGGCGGTGGCCGACCGCTGCACGGTCTTCCGCGTCGAGCCGGTCTAGGCGGGACGGCCCTCGTCGCCTGCTAGCTTGCGGCCGACGTCAACGGTCGGGAGGCCCATCGATGGACGAGGCCGGGCGGGACCTGGTGGAAGCGCTGCTGCGGGACCAGCATCCGGATCTCGCGGAGCTCGAACTCCGCGAGGTCGCCGGTGGCTGGGACAACCGGCAGTGGCGGCTCGGGACGGAACTGGCCGTGCGCCTGCCACGCAGCGAGCGGGCCCCGTCCCTGTTGCGCACCGAGCAGAAATGGCTGCCCGTGCTCGCCGGGCGCCTGCCGCTGCCGACGCCCGTCCCGGTCCGCGTCGGCGAGCCTTCGGCCCGGTTCGCGCATACCTGGACCGTCACGCGCTGGGTCGAGGGCGAACCGGCGGACCTCGCGCCGATCACTGACGCCGGCGCGGCCGGGACGCTCGCGTGCTTTCTCCGCGCCCTGCACCGCCGCGCGCCCGCGGACGCCCCGGTCAGTCCCACGCGTGGCATCCCGCTGGCCGGGCTGGCGGACGCGTTCACCGAGTGGATGGCGGTCCTGCCCGAGGACCTGAGCGCCGACGCCGCCTGGGAGGTCTGGGAGAAGGCCCTCGCGGCGCCCGCGTGGCGCGGCGAACCGCGGTGGCTGCACGGCGACCTGCATCCCGCGAACGTGACGGTGCGGGACGGGACGCTCTCCGGGGTGATCGACTTCGGCGACCTGTGCTCGGGCGATCCGGCGAGCGATCTGTCCGCCGCCTGGATCCTGTTGCCCACGGGCACGGCGAACCGGCTCTTCGACGCCTACGAGGACGTGGACGAGGACACTGTCACGCGGGCCCGCGGGTGGGCCATCCTGCGTGCGCTGTGCCTGATCGGCATCGGGCGCGACGGCAGGCTCGGTCTCCCCGGGGGCAAGCCGACCTGGGAACCGGCGGGCCGGGCCGGGCTCGTCCGCGCGCTCGATCCCGCCTAGGTGTGGTTTCCGTGCGGACATGACCACGAGACGGGCACGCCACCGGCCTTTTCTCACGATTGGCGGGGTGAGCGTCCGACGCCGATGACCGCCAGCGCGGCGAATGTGGCGACCCAGGCGGCCCCGGCAAGCATGAAGGCGGTGCCCAGGCCGGTGAGCGGTAAGAAGCCGGTGGCCAGGAGGGCGAGGATCGCCACGCCGGACAAGGCGTTGCCCGCGATGGCGCACCCGGCCAGCCGCGGCGGGATCCGCGGATAGCCGGCGATCAGGCCGAGGGCGGCGGCACCGCCCACCATGGCGATTCCGATCGGAACGAGCCAGGTGGGCGGCAGGCCGAGCGGACCGGTGAGCCATCGCCCGCCCACCAGCATGGCCACGCCGAAGATGGCGGTGCCCCAGCCGTCGATCCGCAGGCTGCCGCGCAGCAGGTCCGAAGTGCCGCCGGGCGGCATCGCGTCATGCTGGGGGGAAGTGCTCAGGATGCTCATGCCTGTCTCCTCGGTCCCTTGGTCAAGCCTGGTACGTGCCGACGGTGGCATGGTGCGGAGCATGAGCTCAATGACCTCCGAGGTCATGGAGCCGGTGATCCACAACGGTTACGCTCCGGCGTCATGGACACACACCAACCGGCCGGAGTGGGGATGCTGCTGCGGGAGTGGCGGCAGCGCCGCAGTCTCAGCCAGCTCGATCTCGCCCTCCTCGCGGACACTTCCGCCCGGCATCTGTCGTGTGTGGAAACCGGCCGCGCCCGGCCGAGCCGGACGATGGTGCTACGCCTGTCACGCGCTCTGGACATTCCCTTGCGCGAGCGGAACACCCTGCTGCTGGCCGCCGACTACGCACCGGCCTACCGTGAGAGCAGCCTCGACGACGAAACCATGACGTCGATCCGGTCGGCGCTCGACACCATGCTGACCGCGCACGAGCCGTACCCGGCGGTGGTGGTCGACCGCCAGTGGAACGTGGTGACCGGCAACAGGTCCATGGCTGTGCTCATGGACGGCATACCCCCGCACCTGCGGCAGCCACAACCCAACGTGTACCGCTTGGCCCTGCATCCCGACGGGCTGGCGTCGCGACTGGCCAACCTCCACGAGGTCCGAGCGCTCTTCCTCGAACGACTGCTTCGCCAGGTCAACGCCACCGGAGACACCCAGCTGCGCGCGCTGTACGAGGAAGTCAGCCGGTATCCCGTCCCCGCGGCCATGGAGCAGGCCGGCGACGTCGAAAACTCGCCAAGCCCGATACAGGTTCCGCTACGCGTCCGAACTCCCCACGGAGAGCTGTCGATGTTCAGCACCATGGCCACCTTCGGCGCTCCGGCCGATGTGACGCTGTCCGAGCTGGCGATCGAGTTGTTCTATCCCCTGGACGGATTCACCGCGGCCGCGCTCCGCGCACTGGCCTCATGATCGACAGGAGTGTGCTCACCATGAGTGATGGCGTCACGTTCATCAACGTTTTCGAGATCCCCGCGGACCGGGTGGACGAGTTCGTCGGCCACTGGCGGGAACGGGCCGAGCTGCTGCGGGACGCGGCCGGCTTCCGGGATGTCCGCCTGCACCGCGCATTGCTGCCGGATTCGCGGTTCCAGCTCGTCAACGTGGCGCACTGGGACAGCGAGGAAGACTGGCTGGCGGCGACGCGGAACCACGGGAAGTTCCGCTCGTCGGTCGCCGAGGCCGCGCAGATCGCCACCCCCAACCCCGCGCTGTACGAGGTCGTGGTCGAGATTCCCGGACGCGCGGAAACCGCACCAGGCGCTCGTCAGGCGGGGCGGCCCGCGCCGGCGTAGTCGTCACCGCGGGTGTGGTAGGTGTGGATCTGGACCGCCTGGCCCTCGGTCGGCGCGTTGATCATCAGCCCGTTGCCGAGGTAGAGGCCGACGTGGTGGATGTCGACCGCCGGGTTGCCGTAGAAGACGAGGTCGCCGAGCTTCGGCTCCTGGTCGCCGGGCACCCGCTGGGTCGCGAGGTACTGGGTGTGCGCGGTGCGCGGCAACGCGACCCCGGCGCTGTCGTAGGCGGCCTTGGTCAGCCCGGAGCAGTCGAACCCGGCGGATCCCGCCTCGGGACCGTTGCCGCCCCACACGTAGGGCAGGCCGAGCTGGCCGAGCGCGAACCGGGTCGCGCGCACCGCCGGCGTGCCGGACTTCGCCGGGTCGAGCGAAAGCGTCGCGTACAGCTGGGCGGTGCCGAGCACGCGCTGCCGGAACAGCTCCGCCGACGTACTTTTTCCCGCGGAGGCGGCATCAGATCCAGTGTCGTTGCCGCCGCCCGCGAGACTCTTGTAGTTCGCGACGGCCTTCCACCAGCCGTTGCCGCCGCCGAGATCGCCGCCGCCGGAGCACAGCGCCCGCCCGGCCGCCACCGACGCCGAGTCGAGGTCGGTCACCGCGGGCTTCGCGATCCCGGGGACCCCGCCGCCGTATTTGGCCCACTGCGCCGGGGAAAGGCCGAGCGGGCCGCGCCGGGGGTCCGCGGTCCGGCCGTGGTTCGAGTGCGCCGAGCCGACCCCGGCCAGTGTCACCCAGGACAGGTGGCAGCCGGGCTGCTCGGACCGCAGCTGGAGCTCGCCGTTGGCGTAGCCGATGAGCGCGTTCGCCGGGATGTCCAGCGGCCCGGCCAGTTTGTCGGCCCAGTCCTGGAGCGGGTTCCGGCCGCCGCTGGCCCCGCCCTGGCTCGGCTCGGTCGCCTTGACCGGCGCGCTCACCTCGAGCACCGACGGACCGGACGCCGGGGCGCCGGTCTTCGCCGCGGGCACCGGGACGGGCGGCGGCGCGGCGGCCGGGGCGTCCTCGCGGGTCACCAGCCAGCCCGCGGTGGCCAGCCCGGCCACCAGCGGCAGGGCGACCAGCCCGCGCAGGGCCGCGCCACGGGCCCACGAAGTCGGTTTCGGAGCGGCGTCGGGCGCGGGTTCGGGCGGCGTCACGTCGTCCAGGTTAGAAGAGCCCACATCCGGGTAACGAGCGAACGGCTTGCGCGTTAGGGGGACTCTCATATTGTGGGCGCATGGCGTCCATCGATGGTGACCTCCTGCGGGACCGGCTGGGTGACCGGTACGCCGCGGTCGAGGTCGTGCCCAGCACCGGCTCCACCAATGCCGACCTGCGGGAATCCCTCACGAAGGGCGCCGCCGACCGGACGGTGCTGATCGCCGAGGAGCAGACCGCCGGGGTCGGCAGGCGGGCCAGGACCTGGGTGTCGCCGAAGGGATCGGGCCTGTACCTCAGCGTCGGGCTCCGCCCGCACGGCGTGTCGTTCACCGCGCTGGGCTCGCTGTCCATCGTCGCCGGGCTGGCCGTGCGCGCGGCCGCCGAGCGGCTCGGGGTGGACGCGGTGCTGAAGTGGCCCAACGACGTCCTCGCCGGGCCCGCGCACGCGAAGTGCGCGGGCATCCTCGCCGAAGCGATCGCCGGGCAGGACGCCGCCGTGGTGCTCGGGATCGGGCTCAACGTGCTCCCGCTCGGGGAGAACGTCCCGGCGGGCGCGGGCGGGCTGCCCGCGACGTCGCTGGCCGAACAGGGCGCGACGGCCACCGACCGCGGCGAGGTCGCGGCGCTGCTGCTGGCCGAGCTGGACGACCGGGAGCGCCGCTGGCGCCTCGCCGGGGGCGACCTGACCGAGGCCGGGCTGCTCGGCGAGTACCGGCGGCACTGCGCCACGCTCGGCCAGGACGTCGAGGTCCAGCTGCCGGACGGCACCGCGCTGACCGGCAGGGCCGCCGACGTCGACCCGGCGGGGCAACTGCAGGTCGACGTCGCCGACGGCCGCAGGCACACGGTGTTCGCGGGCGACGTCGTGCACGTTCGGCCCGCCTGAGGAGAAACGCCGCGTCACCCGGCCCGGCGGGGCATCGGCGCCGGTACGGTTAGGGCACCAGCGCCACATCACACCCAGGGGAGCGTCCGCCGTGGCCTATCCGGACGACCTGCTCAGCGAGCAGGAGCGCGTCATAGTGCACAGTCACCCGCATTTCAAGATGCTGATCTGGCCGTTCATCGCGCTGATCGTCGTCCTCGGCGGGGGCGGCTGGCTCGCGATACTGGCCAAGGGCGCGGCCGCGCCGTGGAACTCCGTCGGGCTGATCGCGCTCGCCGTCGTCGCGCTCGTGCTGGTGGTGTGGCTGTTCCTGGCCCCGCTGGTGCGGTGGCGCACGACGCACTTCATCGTCACCACCGACCGGCTGATCGCGCGCGAGGGCGTGCTCAAGCGCACCGGCATCGACATCCCGATGTCGCGGATCAACAGCGTGCAGTTCGAGCACGGGCTCACCGACCGGATCTTCGGCTGCGGCACGCTGATCATCGAGTCGGCCTCGCACGAGCCGCTGCGCTTCGACGACATCCCGAAGGTCGAGCACGTGCACACCGTGATCTACCGCGAGGTCAACGACAACCCGTACGACGACTACCGCGAGGGCGGGCCGCAGGACACCGAGCCCCTGCCCCCGCAGGGGCATCCGCCGCGGGGAAACCGGAGGGCCTGATGGGCGCGCGCGAAGCGGGACTGCCTGCGGTCGTCCCCAGCCGCACCGGGCTGCCGAACCAGGTGACCATCTGGGAGGTCGGGCCGAGGGACGGGCTGCAGAACGAGAAGTCGATCGTGCCGGTCGAAGTGAAGCTGGAGTTCCTCGACCGGCTCGCCGGCGCCGGGCTCACCACGCTGGAGGCGACCAGTTTCGTGCACCCGAAGTGGGTGCCGCAGCTGGCCGACGCCGAGCAACTGCTGGCGGGTCTCGACCGCCGCGACGGCGTCCGCTACCCCGTGCTGGTGCCGAACGAACGCGGCCTGGACCGCGCGCTGGAGGCCGGTGTCGCGCACATCGCGATCTTCGCCAGCGCCACCGAGACCTTCGCACAGCGCAATCTCAATTCCACTGTGGACGACCAGTTCGCGATGTTCGAACCGGTCGTCACCCGGGCCCGCGCCGAGGGACTCGAAGTACGCGGCTACCTGTCGATGTGCTTCGGCGACCCGTGGGAGGGCGTGGTGCCCGCCGAGCAGGTCGTCAAGGTCGGCAAGCGGCTGCTCGACCTCGGCTGCTCGCAGCTGTCGCTGGGCGACACGATCGGCGTCGCCACCCCCGGCCAGGTCGAAGCGCTGATCTCGGGCTACCGCGAGGCCGGTACCGAGGTCGGCGCGCTCGCCGTGCACTTCCACGACACCTACGGCCAGGCGCTGTCGAACACCCTCGCCGCGCTCCGCTGTGGTGTGTCCACTGTGGACTCCTCGGCGGGCGGGCTCGGCGGCTGCCCGTACGCGGAGTCGGCGACCGGGAACCTGGCCACCGAGGACCTCGTGTGGATGCTCGACGGGCTGGGCATCGAGCATGGCGTGAACCTGGACGCGCTCGTGGAGACCAGCGTGTGGATGGCGGGAAGGCTCGGCAGGCCGAGCCCGTCCCGTGTGGTGAACGCGCTGGCGGGATGACGAGCTTCGCCGAGCTGACCGGTGAGACCTGGCCGTTGTTCGAGCGGCTGTTCGGGCCCGGCGGGGTGCAGGGCGGCTGCTGGTGCGCGTTCTTCCGGCTGCCCGGCCCCGAGTTCAAACGGCTCGGGCGCGACGGGCGCAAGGAGCACGTCCGGGGCGAAGCGGACGCGGGCAGGCCGCTGGGGCTGCTCGCGCTGGTGGACGGCGAACCGCTCGGCTGGGTCGCGGTGTCCCCTCGTCCCGACAACCCGCGGCTGAAGCGGTCCCCGATCGCCGCGACGACGGTGCCCGCCGACGTCCGGGTGTGGTCGGTGACCTGCTTCTTCGTGCACCGGCGCGGACGGCGGCGCGGGCTGGGGGCGGAGCTGCTTTCCGCGGCCGTGGATTTCGCGGCGCGGGGCGGCGCGGAGGCCGTCGAGGGCTATCCGGTCGAGGTGACCGGGAAGCGGCCGGGCACCGATCTCTACCACGGCACGGTCAAGATGTTCCTCGGCGCGGGTTTCGAGGTCGTCGAGCGGCGCGGCCCGGGACGGGCGCTCGTGCGGCGATGGCTCGCCGACGCGCGGAGACCTGGGTGAGTTCTCCCCCGATCAGGGAAATGTCCGCTGCGAACGGAACCGGGCAGGGGCAAGATGCGTCGAATCCTGTGCCGCCCTTCTGCCGATGGCGGGACGACCGAGCCGGAGGGGGTGCCGTGACCGAGCCGCCGTCGTCGCCAGTGCCGGGCGACACCGAAGTGGAGACCGGTCCGGTCCAGGTGCCGCCGCAGTACGGCGGCCTGCTGGATTCCCGTGGTTTCGACGAGGTGCCGACGCCGCCGTCCGGGTTCGGCGCGCCCGCGCCGTGGCCGCAGGCGGTGTCCGCCGCGATCCCGCCGCCACCGCTGCCTCCGGTCGCGCCGGTGGCTCCGGTCGCGCCGCGCCCGCCCGCGCCGCCGGGCAGGCCGCCGCTCGGGGCGCCGCGGACCGAACGGGAGAGCGTCGTCGCGCTCTTCCTCGTGCACCTGTTCCCGATCGGTCACCTGCCGGTCGCCACCGACCGTCCGGCCCGGCAGCTGCCGCTGCCCGGCGACGCCGGGGCGGTGGGACCGTTCGATCACCCCGACACCGAACTGCTCGACGACACCTCGGCGTTCGAGAACGTGCGTGCCGGCTTCCGCCGCTCGGCCACGGCGCCCTCGGCGACGCCGCCCGCGGACCTGATCGGCGACCACGAACCGGCGTCCGGTACCGAGGAGCGGGACTGGCCGCGGGCCGGGTCGTGGTCCGAGGAGCCCGTCCTCCTGCCGGAGGGCGCCCTGCTCGACCGCTTCGGCGGTGCCGAAGGCCGCGTCTTCGCCGTCGACGGGACACCGTTCGCGCGGCGCTCGCTGCCACCGTCCGCTGTGGACGGTGGGTACCGGCGCTACCGCGTGACCCGGCCGGTGCCGATGTGGCGGTCGGTGTCGCCGGCGTGGTTCGGGCAACCCGGCGGCGGGACGCGGCTGCGTGCCGTGCTGGGCGCGGACGAGCTGGTGACGCTGGGGTTCCTGGCGGATGTCACGGCGGATGTCACGGCGGAGGAACGATGAACACGCAGTCGATCATGCGCTGGCTCACCGCGCTGGGCGTGCCGCCCGAGGTGGTGTCGATCGGGGCCGAGACGGACAACGCCTGGTGCGTGCTGCGGGGCGGGGACGCGAGCGGTGACGCGGGCCCGTCGTGGGAGGTGTTCTGGCGCGAGCAGGGCAACCGGTACGACTGGGCGCGGTTCAGCAGCGAGCAGGTCGCCTGCCACTACCTGTTCGGCAGGCTCGCCTGGGCCCAGGTCGCCCGCGGCGCCGTCGGCCTCCTGCCCGGCTGAGCCACGCCCTGCGAGGCGGCAGCAAAGGTCCCTTGCTCTCTTTCCGCAGGTCAGGGGTGGTCCGTGAATGCCACATTGAGGGACTCAGAGTCCCTCAATGTGGCATTCACGGACCGCTGAAGGCCTTCACGGCGCGCGTCCGCCGCGATGCGAGAACCGGTCAGGTGCGCAGCAGGGTCAGGGCGGCGTCGTGGACCAGGCCGTTGGTGGACAGCGCGCTCCCGCCGTCGTACCGGGCCTGTCCGCCCAGGTCGGTGAAACGCCCGCCCGCCTCGGTCACGATGATCTGCGCCGCGGCGACGTCCCACGGGTTCACAATGCACTCGGCGGCGACGTCCAGCGCGCCCTCGGCGACCAGGCAGTGCTGCCAGAAGTCGCCGAACGCCCGGCTCTCCCAGCACGCGTCGACGAACGCCAGATAGCGCTCGCGCGAGTGGTGTTCGGTCCATGAGCCGAGGTCGGTGGTGGACACATACGCGTCTTCGAGCGACGACACCGCCGAGACCGACAGCCTGCGCTCACCCGCCGCGTCCCGGCCCCAGGCGCCCTCGCCGAGCGCGGCCCACCAGCGGCGGCCGAGCAGCGGCGCGCTGATCATCCCCACCACGGGGGAGCCGTCCTCCACCAGGGCGATGAGGGTCGCCCAGACGGGTACCCCGCGCAGGAAGTTCTTGGTCCCGTCGATCGGGTCGACCACCCAGGCCCGCCCGGTGGCGCCCACGGTGCCACCGCGTTCCTCGCCCGCGACGTCGTCCCCGGGACGTTCCGCGCCCAGGACCTCCCTGATCGCGTCCTCGACCGCGGTGTCCGCGTCGGTCACCGGCGTGCGGTCCGGTTTGCGCTCCACGGCGAGGTCCAGCGCGCGGAAGCGGGCGGTCGTGATGGCGTCGGCCGCGTCGGCCAGCCGGGTCGCGAGGTCAAGATCATGGCGGTATCCAGGCACGGTCACGATGGTTTCACGGCCCGTGGCCGTAAAGTCGACCAGGTGAGCATGGTCCTACTTGCCGAAGACGATCCCGCCATCGCCGAACCGCTGTCCCGGGCACTGGAACGCGAAGGCTACGAAGTCGAGGTGGTCACCGACGGGCCGTCCGTGCTCGACGCCACCGCCGCCCACCGCGTCGACCTGCTCGTCCTGGATCTCGGGCTGCCCGCGATGGACGGTCTCGAGGTCTGCCGCAGACTGCGCGCGAGCGGCACCGAGATGCCGGTCCTGATGCTCACCGCGCGCACCGACGAGGTCGACTTCGTCGTCGGCCTCGACGCCGGCGCCGACGACTACGTCGCCAAGCCGTTCCGGCTCGCCGAGCTGCTCGCCCGTATCCGCGCGCTGCTGCGCCGCCGCGCGCCGGAGGTGCTGGAGGCGGGCGGCGTGCGGATGGACCTCGGTGCCCGGCTGGTCACCGTCGACCTGCGCGAGGTCCAGCTGGCCAACAAGGAGTTCGAGCTGCTGCGCGTGCTGATGAGCCGCGCCGGCCAGGTCGTCAGCCGCGACGAGATCCTCGCCGAGGTCTGGAACGACCTCGAGTCGAAGACCTCCAAGACGCTCGACATGCACATGTCCTGGCTGCGCCGGAAGCTCTCGATCGCCGCCGACGAGGCGGCCGGGCGGCCCGCGAAGTCCCCGTCGGTCCACTCCGGCGACGGCGAACGCCGGATCGCCACCGTCCGCGGCGTCGGCTTCCGCTTCAACACCGAGTGATGATCCCATGACGATGCGCCGCCGGATCCTGCTCGCGATCCTGCTCGCCGTGACGGTCACCGCCGCGGTGCTGGGCATCCCGCTCGGGATCACCACCTGGCGGCTGGTGGAGAACTTCTACCGGGAGAACCTCGCCTCCAACGCCCGGGGCGTCGCGGCCATCCTCGACAACGAGCTCGCCAACGGCCAGGAGATCGACCTCGACCAGGTCCGCGCCGCCGTGCCGCCCAACGGCCAGCTCACCGTGCGCGCGAACGGGCTGATCGAGAAACGCTACGGCACCCCGCCGGGCCCGTCCGCGATCACCGAGAGCGTCCCGATCGCCAGGGAGGGCACGGTCGTGCTGTCCATCCCGGCCGGTCCGATGCACGCCCGCCAGACCCAGGTGACCCTGCTCGTCGTGCTCCTCGTCGTGCTTTCGGTGGGCACCGGCGCCGTGGTCGCCACCGTCACCGCGCGCCGGCTCGCCCGCCCGCTGCGGCACGTCGCCGAACGCGCCGCCAAGCTCGGCGGCGGCGACTTCCGGCCCGACCCCAGCCGCTACGGCGTCGGCGAGCTCGACATGGTCGCCGAGGCGCTCGACGCCTCCGGCAGCGCGCTGGCCCAGCTCGTGCAGCGGGAACGCCAGCTCGTCGGCGACGTCTCCCACCAGCTGCGCAGCAGGCTCACCGCTTTGCAGCTACGGCTGGAACCGCTCACCGTGCACCCCGACACCGAGGTCGCCGAGGAGTCCAAGGCCGCGCAGGAACAGGCCGACCGGCTCGCCGAAGCGCTCGACGAACTGCTCGCCGCCGCGCGCGCCGCGCGCGAGGTCGGCGCGGAACCGGTCGAACTGTCCGAGGCGCTGCCCGAGATGTCACAGGAGTGGCGGCAGCTGCTGCGCGCGCAGGGCCGCAACCTCCGGCTGAAGATCGCCGACGGGCTCACCGTGCGCGTCACCCCCGCGCGGTTGCGCGAGGTGATCGGTGTGCTGCTGGACAACGCGCTCCAGCACGGCGCGGGCACCGTTTCGCTCGCCGCCCGGCGCGGCGACGCGGACGGCACCGTCGTGATCGAGGTCGGCGACACCGGTTCCGGCGTGCCCGACGAACTCGCCCCGCACATCTTCGAGCGCGGGTTCTCCGGCGGCGGTTCGACCGGCGTCGGGCTCGCGCTCGCCAGGGCACTCGTCGAGGCCGACGGCGGCAGGCTCGAACTGTCCGGCAAACGCCCCGCGGTGTTCAGCCTGTTCCTGAAGATCCCGCGCCCCGGTGACGTCGGCGAGGTCCGCTGGCCCGCCGAACGCGTGCCCCGCTGACTACCCGGTGACCCCGGCGGTCACGCTGACCACGAAGGCGGCGCGGGCGGGAATGCCGAAGCTGGGCCACAGATCCGTCGGGTCGGTGCTCGCGAGGGACAGGCGCAGCGGCAGGCAGCCCGCCCCGGCCCCGGCGGGCAGCAGACCCGCCGGGACATGGTCCGCCGCCACCACGGCACACAGCGCGGCGTCGAGCAGCGTGTGTTCCTCGTGCACCCGGCCCGCCCGCGCGGTGACCAAATAGGACAGTGTGCAGCGGCGGGCGGGAGTGACGCCGGTACCCCCGGAACCGGCGTCACGGCCCCCCGCTTCCTCGGCCGTCGCGGCGTGCAGGGAGAAGAGGAACAACTCCAGGCTCCGGCCCCGGTTTTCCTTCTCCCAGGCCGGTTTCGGCGGGTCCAGCCGGATTTCCGTCCCCTCGGGCAGATGAGGCCGGATGAGCAGGCACAACGCCTCGTCGACCTGGGCGATCATGGCCTAGATCAGCCCTTCCCGTAACGCGTAGGCCACCGCGTGCGACCGGTTGCGCAGCTGGAACCGGTTGGTGACGTCGTGCAGGATGCTCTTCACCGTCCGCTGTGAGTAGCACAGCTGGTCGGCGATCTCCTGGGTCGAAAACCCCGAAGCGACGAGCTTGAGCACCTCGGTCTCCCGGCTGCTCATCCCGCCCAGGTGCAGCCCGCGCGGTTGCAGCACCTGGCGTTGCAGGCGGGACACCCGGTTCAGCAGCCCGCCCAGCAGGTCGGGCGGCAGCGCGCCCTCCCCCGCCGCGGCGGCCTTGATCAGTCGCACCAGCGCCTCGGGCCCGGCGTCGGCGCGGCGGGCGACCGCGCAGACCCCGTGCTCGACCGCGCTGAGGATCTCGTTGCCGTCGACCTCACCCGCGACCAGCACGATGCGGGTGAATCCCTGACAGTGCAACGCGGACAGCAGCTGTGTCATCCCCTCGTCGAGCCGGTCGGCGACCAGCAGCGCGACCATCGTCGGCTCCGCGGTGGTCTCGGCCACCACCCGGACCTCGTCGCGCGAACTCAGTGCCAGGCAGACGCCGTTGTGCAGGATCGGATCGGTGGCGCGGACGACCACTGGTGTCCGGTTCGGTTCGAACATCGCTCCCCATTCCCCTCGAACTACTGCGGAGGTCCCACCCCGCCGCCCCATCACCCTGCCGGGCCGGGTGTCCCGGGCACATGGGACCGCTGTCCCGTTGTTGCCCGAAAGACCGGCCCGAAAGCCGTACCGATCACGGCCGTGTTCACACTCGGCATCTCCCCGCACACTCCCCGGCTCGCCAACCACGTTCCCCTCTCGACGGTCGGGATCGGGGACGACCGTTCAGACCGCGCTGCGGAACGTCGTCCGGTAGGCGCTCGGGGACACGCCGAGCGCGGCCTGCAGGTGCTGGCGCATCGACGCCGCCGTGCCGAACCCGGCCTCCTCCGCGACCCGGTCGATCGGCAGGTCGGACTCCTCCAGCAACTGCCGCGCCCGTTCGACGCGCTGCTGCGTCAGCCACTGCACCGCGGACATCCCGACCTCCTCGCGGAAACGCCGGGTGAAGGTCCGGGTGCTCATCGACTCCCGCGCCGCCAGCTCGCGCAGGGTCAGTGGCCGGTGCAAGTGTTCCAGCGCCCACGCCCGCGCGGCGGCCGTCGACGAGGTCGCGGTCTCGGGCACCGGGCGCACGATGAACTGTGCCTGCCCGCCTTCGCGGTGCGGGGAGACCACGGTGCCGCGCGCGACGTCGTTGGCGACGGCGGCGCCGTGGTCGCGGCGGATCATGTGCAGGCACAGGTCGATGCCCGACGCCACCCCCGCCGAGGTCAGCACGTTCCCGTCGTCGGTGTAGAGCACGTCGGCGTCGACCTCGACCTGGGGGAAGCGGGTCTGGAACTCGCACGCCGAACGCCAGTGCGTGGTGGCACGGCGGCCGTCGAGCAGCCCGGCCGCGGCGAGCAGGAACGCGCCGGTGCAGATCGACGCGATCCGGGTGCCGGGCCGGATCATCGCGAGCGCGCGTTCGATGGGCGGGGTGAGCACCCGCGCGTTCGGCTCGTACTCGATCACGGCGGCCGGGACGAGCACGGTGTCCGCCTCCGCCAGCGCCTCCGGCCCCTGGGCGACGGTGAGGGTGAGGTCGGTGTCGGTGCGGACCTCGCCGGGTTCCGGCGTGCAGGTGACGACCTCGTAAAGCGGGGTCCCATCGGCGGCGCGGGCCTGGCGGAACAGCCGGTGCACGATGCCGAGCTCCATCACGAGCATGCCGTGGCGGACCAGCACCGCCACGCGATGACGTCCGGGGTGGGTGAAAACGGCCATGGCTTGATTCTTGCATAGGATGGCCATCGGGCCACTTTTTCGGCAGTGTCCCGATGGCGACCATGGAACCCATGAACGTCTTGTGGATCTCCGCCCATCCCGAACCACGCTCGCTGAACGGCGCGTTGCGCGACGAAGGTGTCGACGCGCTGCGCGCGCTCGGACACGAGGTCCGGGAGTCCGATCTGTACGCCATGCGCTGGAACCCGGTCGTCGGCCACGAGGACTACGCCGCCGATCCGAACGAGCGGTTCTTCGTCGGCCCTCGCTCGGAACAGGCCTTCACGGAACAGACGTTGAGTGCGGACATCGTCGCGGAGCAGGAAAAACTGCGCTGGGCCGACGCCGTGATCATCCAGTTCCCCCTGTGGTGGTACGGAATGCCCGCGATTCTCAAGGGCTGGTTCGACCGGGTCTTCGTCAAGGGCTTCGGCTACGGCACCCGCGCCGCCGACGGCCGTGTCCGGCGCTACGGCGAAGGCGTGCTCGAAGGCAAGCGCGCGATGGTGCTCGTCACCGCCGGAGGCCCCGAACCGACCTTCGGGCCGCGCGGGGTCAACGGGGCGATGGACGAGCTGTTGTTCGGGCTGCAGCACGGAGCCCTGTGGTACACCGGGATGTCCGTGCTGCCGCCCCTCGCCGTGTACGGCGCGAACCGGGTTTCCGACGACCACTACGCACAGGCCGTCGCCGAACTGCGCGACCGGCTCAAGACGTGGGAAGTCACCGAGCCGCTGCCGTTCCGCGCGCAGCACGGCAGCGACTACGACGAGGATCTGGTGCTGCGGCCGGAGATCGCGCCCGGGGTCACCGGCCTCCGGGCGCATCTGGCCGACGGCTAGACAGTCCCCTTCGCGAACACCTCGACAAGGCTGGTGAAGCTGTCCTCACCGTGTCCCGCCGCGACGCCGCGCCGGAACGCGTCCAGTACGGCCGACGGCAGTGAGGAATCGACGCCCGCCTCTTCCGCGGTGTGCACGACGTGCCGCACGCTCGCCTCTCCCATAGCGAGCCGTTCGAGGTCGCCGGGGTACTCGCCGGAGTCGATCCGGGCCGAGACGTAGCCGATGCCCTCGGTGACGGTTTTCAGCATCGACAGGGCGTAGGGCTCGAATTCGGCGGCGGTGATGCCGTTCGCGCGGGCCACCGCGAGCGCGTGCACGTAGGCCACCACCGACGGCCAGAACAGATCCATCTGGAGCTGGTAGTACAACGCCGCGAGTCCGGGGTCCGCACCGCGGTAGTCGGTCCCGGACAGCACGGCGAGGGTGTCCCGATGCGCCGCGAAGACGTCTTCGGGTCCACTGTAGAAAATGGACGCTTCGGGGTTGCCGATCTCCGTCGGCGGTGTCTGCACACCACCGGTCAGCTGCCGGGCGCCGCGCTCGGCGAACCACCGGGCGGCCTCCCGCGCCCGGCCGGGGGTGTCGGAGGTGAGGTTCGCGATCACCTTGCCGGACAAGGCTTCCGCGACCGGTTCGAGCAGGGCGTACAGCACGTCGTAGTCGGTCAGGCTCAGCACGATCAGCTCGGCGGCGCCCAGCGCCTCGCCGATCGTGGCCGCCCGGATGGCTCCCCTGGCCACCAGTTCGTCGGCCTTGCTCGCGGTGCGGTTCCACACCGTCACCGGGTGGCCGTGGTCGAGAAAGGCGCCCGCCATCGCGCGCCCCATGGGTCCGAGGCCGATGACGGTGACGGCCGGTTTCGTGTTCTCTGGCATGTCCGCAATGCTGCTTGTGCGCTTTACTGTGATCAAGTACCTACTTTAGAGTCAGGTACCCACTAAAAGGTAAGCATCAAGCACAGCAAGGAGACCCGGCATGCGGTCGGCGGGAATGTACCTGTGCGGGCTCGACGCGGCGGTCGACGTCATCGGCGGGAAATGGAAGGTGCTGATCCTCTGGGCCCTGCACGCCGGGCCACGGCGCTTCGGCGAGGTGAAGCGGGAAATCGAAGGCATCAGCGAGAAGATGCTCATCCAGTCGCTGCGCGAACTGGAGGCCGACGAGATCGTGCACCGCGAGGTGTTCCACGAGATCCCGCCGAAGGTCGAATACTCGCTGACGCCGTTGGGAAAATCGCTCAACACGGCGCTCGCGCCACTCGGCGACTGGGGCCACAAGCACATGAAGCGGATCGAAAAGAACCGCCACGTCACCCCGCGCCCGTAGGTCCGTGAATGCCACATTGAGGGACTCTGAGTCCCTCAATGTGGCATTCACGGACCTCCCCCGGCGCAGCGAGGCGGCACTAGGCTTTGACGAGGTCTGCGGACGCGAAGAAGGTTTCGGCCTCGCCGAGGGTCTGTGAGTCGACCAGGATGTCGCCGGGCCTGCTGCCGTTGCCGATCAGCACGCCGCCCCAGTGCATCGACAGGTAGTCGGCGGTCTTGCGCAGCGTGCCGACGAGCGGGTCCGCCTGCTCGCGTTCCTCGCTGAGCACGCTGACACCCCACAGCGTCTTGCCCCGCATCCGCGCCTTGAACTCGGCTTCGGGACGGCGCATCCAGCCGGACCAGTAGTCGAGGTAGAGCTTCACGCTCGCGGCCACGCTGTACCAGTAGACCGGCGACGCGATCACCAGGTCGGTCGCGGCGAAGGTCGCGTCCATGAGCAGCCGCTCGTTGCCCTCGGGCACGGCGTGCTCGCCCACGCCGTGCCGCCGGTCCTCGAACGGCTCCAGCGGCACCTCGGGCAGCCGGATCCATCGCTGCTCGGCCGTTTTCGGCAGTTCCTTCGCGGCCCGGCGGGCCAGGATCTCGGTGTTGCCACCCGCGCGAGCGGCGCCCAGCAGGAAGAGATAGCTCCGATCGGACATCGGGACTCCGTTCACCTGAGTTATATGCATGTACACACAAAGACTGTCACTGCATATACTTGAAGTCAAGGGGCCCGGACCGTGGAGGACACATGACCGCCGACGCACAGGCCTGGAGCCGCCTGCTCGTGCTGCACGCGCGCGTCGAGCAGGAGCTGTCCAAGGCGCTGCACCGGAAACACGGGCTCGGCCTCTCCGAGTACCGCGCGCTCGGCAAGCTCACGGAGTCGCCGAAGAGCGGGATGCGGATGCAGGATCTCGCCGAGGCCATCGGCCTCAACCAGAGCTCGGTCAGCCGCATGGTGGGGCGGCTCGAAGACGCCGGGCTGACCTTCCGGGACATCTGCGAAGACGACCGCCGCGGCGTCTACTCGGTGATCACCATAGAGGGCCACAAGCGCTACGCCGACGCCGAACCGACCTACCTCGACGTGCTGGCCACCGCGCTCGCCAAGGCCGAGAGCGACCCCGACTTGGCCTCGGCGGTGGCCGCCCTCCGCTCCGCTTGACGCCTATATTCCTCAGTGGTTATATACGGGCACAGGCAACCACGAAGGAGGCGGCCGTGTCCGGAAGCACGCAGCTGGAAACCGTCGACGAGCGCCCGGTACTGCGCTTCGAGCGCCGTTTCGCGCACCGCGCGGAGAAGGTCTGGCGCACCATCACCGACCCGGCCGAGCTCGCCCACTGGTTCCCCGCCGCGGTGAGCGGCGACCTGCGGCCCGGCGGCGTCCTCACGTTCACTTTTGAAGGTGAGGACAAGGGCACCGACGGCGAAGTGCTGACCTTCGACGCGCCAAGGGAATTCGCGTTCAGCTGGAACTCCGACGCGCTGCGGTGGGTGCTCACCCCGGACGGCGACGGCTGCCTGCTGGAGTTCACGCACACCTTCGGCCGCGGCGAATCCGCGATCGCGCGGCTCGCGGCCGGGCGCAACGCGGCGGGCTGGGACACCTGCCTGGACGCCCTGTCCGCGCGGCTCACCGGCGAAACCCCCGTGCAGCCCACGAACTGGCACGACCGGATGGCCGCCTACGTCGAGGAATGGCACCTCGGCGAGGGCGAGGTCGACGGCGGCGTCCTCCGCTTCCGGCGTGACCTGGTGTGGAAACCGCTCGACGAGGTCTGGCCGCTGCTCGCCCCCGAACCGCTGAAGCCCGGCGACCCGGCCCCGGCCGCCGCGGGCAACGGACGGCTCGTGCCCGGCGAAGTGACCGTCGCCGACGCGCCGCGTGTTCTCGAATTCTCCTGGCTGGACAACGGAAAACCGGCCGGAAGCGTGCGCTGGGAACTCGTCCGCGACGAGCTGGACGGCGTGCGCGCCGAACTGACGCAAACCCTGCCCGGCGACCATCCGGCGCTCGCGGCCGAACTCGCCGCGTGGCACGAACGCATGGCCGCCCTGTTCGCCGCGACGTTCGGCGTCGAGCCGGAGCCCTGGCCCGCCGACCGCGTCGAGGCACTGACCAAGCACTACACGAAGCAAGGTCTCTGAAGGCCACCTTGAGGGCGTTCAAGTCCCTCAAGGTGGCCTTCAGAGACCGGCCCCGTAAGCAGAGTGTCCTTGGTTACAGTGGCGGCACGCGCGACTACTATGCGCAGGGACATATCCGTTCAAGCCGGGGTGAGGACACACCGACGATGGCCCATCGACGCCCGACCGCGCTGGAGATCTGGGGACGCGAACTGGCACTGGCCCGGGGCGCGACCGGGCTGAGCCAGGAAGCGTTCGCCCAGCGCGTGTACGTGTCCCAGTCGCTGGTCGCGATGTGGGAGACCGGCCGCCGCTCGCCGAAAAGCCCGGACCTGGCGCACTGCGAGGAGATCTGCGGTACCAACGGGTACCTGGCCCGGATGCTCGACCTGCTGGTGTCCCGCGAGGTCGACCACGAGTGGATGGACCGCTGGGTGAGCGTCGAGGAACGCGCCACCACATTGCTGTCCTTCGAGCCCACCGTGATCCCTGGCCTGTTGCAGACCAAGGAGTACGCCAGGGCCGTGCAGGACAACGACGATCATGTCGCCGAACGGCTGGAGCGCCAGCGCGTGCTGGACAGCGAGGTGCCGCCGATGCTGGTCGTGCTCCTGCCCGAATACGTCCTGCACCACCGAGTCGGTGATGAGCGCGTCATGCCCGAGCAGCTGACGCATCTGGCGACGATGGCCCGGCGGCCCCGGATCGCCGTCCAGATCGTGCCGCTGGACTCCCCGTGCTACGCCAAGTTCCTCGGGCCGTTCGTCGTGGCTGCCATCGAGGGCGGCCGCGAGGTGGCCTACGTGGATAACCAACTACGCGGCGAGGTGGTGGAGCGCGCCGAGGACGTAGCCTTCTTACGAGCGCAGTTCGACTACTTCCGCGCCGACGCCCTGCCCAACCGGCAGTCCATCGAGCTGATCGAAAGGATCGCGAGCCAATGGCACCCCTGAACTGGCACAAGTCCTCCCACAGCACCTCCAACGGCGGACACTGCGTCGAGGTCGCCCTCCCCTGGCGCAAATCCTCCTACAGCGGCTCCAACAACGGAAACTGCGTCGAGGTCGCCCTCCCCTGGCACAAGTCCTCCCACAGCGGCTCCAACGGCGGCGCCTGTGTAGAGGTGGCCGCCAGCGACCAGTACACCGCCGTGCGCGACTCCAAGGCACCCCACACCGGAATGCTCACCGTCCGTCCAGCCGCCTGGCACGCTTTCACCCGCACCCTCCGGAACCACTGACCCCACCGTGCGTCCGCCCGGGGGATGACCTTCGCCGGGTGGACGCGCGCGGACCGGGCGAGCGATTAGGTTCGTCGGCATGAGATCCCGGGTGTTCCACCGCGTCGCCGACGCGCTGGCCGCGGTGGTGATGGCCGTGGGCGCGGGCGGGAACCTCGCGGCGGGGGCCTGGCCGCTGCCGGGCTGGATGCCACCCTGGCTGGGCTGGACGGTCATGGGCCTGTCCGTGGTCCCGTTGCTGCTCCGCTGGTCATGGCCGCTGCCCGCGTTCACGACCGGGCTGCTGATGATCGTGGTCGCCGCGCCGATCGGCGGCCCGATCGTGGCCGTGCCGCTCGTCGCGACCGGCTGCGCGCTCTACGTCTACACCGCCTACGGCCCACCACGGAAGTCACGCATCGCGCTGGTCGTCGCCGTGGCCGGGCTGGTCCTGGCCGCGACGTTCATCCCCTCGCCCGCACAGTTCGAGACACTCGCCTTCGGGAACGCCGCGTTCGGCGTGTCCTACGCGCTGGGCTATCTGGTGCTCACCCGTCGCGAACAGGCCGAGCAGCTGCGGGAAACCTATGCGCACCAAGCGGTTTCGGAGGAGCGGCTGCGGATCGCCCGCGAGATGCACGACGTCGTGGCGCACAGCATGAGCCTCATCGCGGTGAAGGCGGCGGTCGGCAACCACGTCGCCCTCGAACAGCCCGAAGAGGCCCGCGACGCCTTGCGGGTCATCGAGGACGCCAGCCGCGAGACACTGGCCGAACTGCGCCGGATGCTCGGCGTCCTGCGCGGCGGGACCGACGAACCCCCGGCCCTGCTGGCGCCCGCGCCGACGCTGGCCGATCTGCGGGCGCTCGCGGAACGGACGGGCCAGGCCGGGCCGTCGGTGGAACTGGACGTCGAGGGATTAGCCGAACTTCCCGCCGGCGTGGGGCAATCGGTGTACCGGATCACGCAGGAGGCACTGACCAATGTGGTCAAACACGCCGGGGCGAGCGCCTGCCGGGTGCTGGTGCGCGGTGACGAGGGACAGGTGAGCGTCGAGGTGACCGACGACGGCGCTGGCGGCGCGAACGGTCCCGTCGCGCCGGGGCACGGCATGATCGGGATGCGCGAGCGGGTCGCCGTCTACGGTGGCGAGTTCAGCGCGGAAACCTTGCCCGACAAGGGTTTCCGCGTGTTCGCCCGGCTGCCCTACGCCGACGCGGAGGTGACCGCGTGACCCGGGTGCTCGTCGTCGACGACCAGGCGTTGCTGCGCGGCAGCTTCCGGGTGCTCGTCGACAGCGCGCCGGACCTGACCGTCGTCGGCGAGGCCGGGGACGGCGCCGAGGCGGTCGCGCTCGCGCGGCGGGAGA
This sequence comes from Amycolatopsis samaneae, assembly GCF_039541975.1. Lineage (NCBI taxonomy): Bacteria > Bacillati > Actinomycetota > Actinomycetes > Pseudonocardiales > Pseudonocardiaceae > Amycolatopsis > Amycolatopsis samaneae. The sequence continues at coordinate 434,185 of NZ_BAABHG010000008.1, read as the reverse complement.
AACCCGACGTCGTGCTGATGGACATCCGGATGCCGGGCATGGACGGGATCGAGGCGACCCGGCGCATCTGCGGCGATGAGGAAACCGCCGCGACGCGGGTGCTGATCCTGACCACGTTCGACCTCGACGCGTACGTCTACTCGGCGCTGCGGGCCGGGGCGAGCGGCTTCCTGCTCAAGGACACCCCACCGGCCGGCCTGCTCTCCGCGATCGAGGTGGTCGCGAACGGCGACGGGCTGCTCGCGCCGTCGGTCACGCGGCAGCTGATCGCCGAGTTCGCGCGGCTGCCCGATCCCGGCGGAGCCGCCGTGGCCGGGCTCGACGGCGTCACGTCCCGGGAGCGGGAGGTGCTGACGCTCGTCGCGCGGGGGCTGTCCAACGACGAGATCGCCGCGCATCTGCACCTCGGGATCGCCACGGTGAAGACCCATATCGGGCGGCTGCTGCACAAGCTCGCCGCGCGCGACCGCGCCCAACTGGTCATCGCGGCGTACGAATCGGGACTCGTCCGGGCCAACCGGGCGCCGCGCTGACTGACATTTCCCCAGGTCAGCGCCGTTTCCCGGGCGGCAACTCCGGGTGACGTTGCGTACGCCACACCGCCGAAGTGACCAAGCAGTAGCTAAGCTCCCGGTTCATGAGCAGTGCGACGGAGCCGCTCGGGACGCCGCCCGAGGACGAACCCGACATCCACACCACGGCCGGCAAGCTCGCCGACCTCTATCGCCGGTACGACGAGGCGGTGCACGCGGGCGGGGCCCGCGCGGTGGAGAAACAGCACGCCAAGGGCAAGAAGACCGCCCGCGAACGCATCGAGCTGCTGCTCGACGAGAACTCGTTCGTGGAGCTGGACGAGCTGGCCCGGCACCGCTCGACGAACTTCGGCCAGGAGAAGAACCGGCCCTACGGCGACGGGGTGGTGACCGGCTACGGCACCGTCGACGGGCGCGGCGTGTGCGTGTTCAGCCAGGACGTCACGGTGTTCGGCGGCTCGCTCGGCGAGGTCTACGGCGAAAAGATCGTCAAGGTGATGGACCTGGCGATCAAGACCGGCCGCCCGATCATCGGCATCAACGAGGGCGGCGGCGCGCGCATCCAGGAGGGCGTCGTCTCGCTCGGGCTCTACGGCGAGATCTTCAACCGCAACGTCAAGGCGTCCGGGGTGATCCCGCAGATCTCGCTGATCATGGGCGCGAACGCGGGTGGGCACGTCTACTCCCCCGCGCTGACCGACTTCGTCGTGATGGTCGACGAGACCTCGCAGATGTTCATCACCGGCCCGGACGTGGTCAAGACGGTCACCGGCGAGGACGTCACGTTCGAGGAGCTCGGCGGCGGCCGGACGCACAACACGAAGTCCGGTGTCGCGCACTACCTCGGCTCCGACGACGAGGACGCCATCGCCTACGTCAAGGAACTGCTGTCGTACCTGCCCGCGAACAACCTCTCCGAGGCCCCGGTGTTCGAGACCGCGGAGCCGACGGGAGGGTTCTTCGACGAGGCCACCGACACCGACCGCGAGCTGGACACGATCATCCCGGACTCGCCGAACACCCCGTACGACATGCACGAGGTCATCACCCGCGTGCTCGACGACGGCGAGTTCCTGGAGGTGCACGAGCTGTTCGCACCGAACATCCTGGTCGGGTTCGGCCGGGTGGACGGGCACAGCGTCGGCGTCGTGGCGAACCAGCCGACCCAGTTCGCCGGCTGCCTGGACATCGACGCCTCGGAGAAGGCCGCGCGGTTCGTGCGGACCTGCGACGCGTTCAACATCCCGGTGCTGACCTTTGTGGACGTTCCGGGCTTCCTTCCCGGCACCGACCAGGAGTGGAACGGCATCATCCGGCGCGGCGCGAAGCTGATCTACGCCTACGCGGAGGCGACCGTCCCGCTGGTCACGATCATCACGCGCAAGGCCTACGGCGGCGCCTACGACGTCATGGGCTCCAAGCACCTCGGCGCCGACGTCAACCTCGCGTGGCCGACCGCGCAGGTCGCGGTCATGGGCGCGCAGGGCGCGGCGAACATCGTGCACCGCAAGACATTGGCGGCCGCGGCTTCCGAGGGCCGCGATGTCGACGCGCTGCGGGCCGAGCTGATCCAGGAGTACGAGGACACGCTGCTGAACCCGTACGCGGCGGCCGAACGCGGCTACGTCGACTCGGTGATCGTGCCCGCGCACACCCGAGGTCACGTCGCGCGGGCGCTGTCGCTGCTGCGGGAGAAGCGCGAAACCCTGCCGCCGAAGAAGCACGGCAACATTCCGCTGTGAGGCTGTGATGAGTGAATCTCCCGATCGCCCGCTGCTGCGGGTCGTCCGAGGCAACCCGAGCGACGCGGAGGTGGCCGCGCTGACCGCGGTCGTCGCCGCGGCCGCCGCCTCCCCGCCCCCACGCCCCGCCGCCCGCCGCACGTCGTGGTGGGCGGACCGGGCCTCCGCGCTGCGACGTCCGTTGCATCCGGGGGAAGGCGCCTGGCGCGCCTCCGCCCTCCCCCGCTGACTCAGGTCGACGACTTCCTGAAGGCGCACGAGGCCGCCGGACGCGGGCGCCCGGACATGCCCTGCTTCCTCAGCGGCGCCTCCCCGCACGACCGTGTCGAACTGCCCGCCGAGATGTATCGCCTGCTTCGACAGGTGGCGGAGGCACTTCAGAACGGTCTCGCGGTCTCCGTCGCGCCGGTGACCCAGACGCTGACCACCCAGCAGGCCGCGGAGTTGCTGGGGGTCAGCAGGCCGACGGTGATCCGGCTGCTCGACGACAAGGAGATCCCGTTCGAGCGCGTCGGCACCCATCGGCGCATCCTGCTGCGCGATCTGCTGACCTACCGCGATCGCCGACGGGCCGAGCAGTACGCCGCGCTCGAAGCCACCGCGGTCGACGACGCGGAAGACGTCGACGCGACCCTGAAACGGCTACGCAGCGCACGCGGCGAGGTCGCGAAACGGCGACGGGGTAACTCCACCGAGTAATCGGCGGTGCTGCCAAGATGCACCGATGTTCACCGTCCTGCTCGACACGCTCTGAAGGCCACCTTGAGGGACTTCAAGTCCCTCAAGGTGGCCTTCAGAGCCCCGCGAAGGAATGAATGGAAGATTCAGGACACCCCAAGGCCCCCTTGCCGAACACAGTACGAGCGGGGACCGACAGAAACGTGCCGCCGAGACGCGAACGGCCCGCCCCGAAGGCGAAGTGCCGTTAAGCCTCCATTCGAGTCCGTTGTGGATAGACGGGACATTGGCGGAGGTTTCCGGCACCTCCGGGCGTTTTCGTGCCCTGTCGTTCACCAGCTCGTGGTAGCCCGGCGTGCCGCCGCGGGGCACCGTGTCGGGGTGACCGACGACAAAGCCCTCTTCACCGCCCATATCAGCCGTCGCGGCTTCCTCACCGCGGCCGGCGCGGCGGGTGCCGCACTGGCGGTGCCCCTCGCCGGGGAGGCCGCGGCCGATCCCGTGGCCGATCCCACACTCGCGGCGACCGGCCCCACCCCGGAAGCCGCCGCGCACACCCCGGCCGTCGCGGGCCCGCACCTACAGTTCGGCTCGGACGCCTCGGCCGAGGTCGTGGTCTCCTGGCACTCCCTCCAGCCGGTGCGCCGCGCCCGCGCGCTGCTCGGGCACCCCGACGGACGGTACGAGCGCAGTGTGCCCGCGAAAACGGTGAGCTACACCGACGGCAAGTCCGGTCAGGTCGTCTACGCCCACCACGCGCCGTTGCGGGGCCTGCGGCCGGACACCGAGTACGTCTACGCCGCGCTGCACGACGGCGCCGAGCCGGTGATGGCGACCTTCCGCACCGCGCCGCGCGGGCGGGCCGCGTTCACCTTCACCAGTTTCGGCGACCAGGGCACGCCCACCCTCGGCAAGCGCTACACCCCGCCTTCCGGTGTCACGCTGCCGAACCCGCCGTACGTCAACGACAACCTCGGCTCGCCCGCCGCCGGTGACACCACCGCCGGGGTCGAGCGCGTCCGCCCGCTGTTCCACCTGTTCAACGGGGACCTCTGCTACGCCAACCTCGCGACCGACCGGGTCCGGACCTGGTGGGACTTCTGGGCGAACAACAGCCGCAGCGCGCGCTACCGGCCGTGGATGCCGTCGGCGGGCAACCACGAGAACGAGCTGGGCAACGGCCCGATCGGCTACGCGGCGTACCAGACGTACTTCTCGGTGCCCCCGGCGTCCGGGCAGACAGACGTCACGCGCGGGCTCTGGTACTCCTTCACCGTCGGCGCGGTCCGCGTGATCAGCCTCGCCAACGACGACGTCTGCTATCAGGACGCGGGCGACAGCTACGTCCGCGGTTACTCGCGCGGCGCGCAGAAGGCGTGGCTGGAGAAGGAACTCGCGGCGGCCCGGCGGGATCGCGGCGTCGACTGGGTGGTGATCTGCATGCACCAGGTCGTGATCAGCACCGCCGACCAGTTCAACGGTGCCGACCTCGGCATCCGCGAGGAGTGGGTGCCGCTGTTCGACCGCTACGGCGTCGATCTCGTGGTGTGCGGGCACGAGCACCACTACGAGCGCTCGCACCCGATCCGGGGCGCCGCGCCGAACGCGACCCGCACCCCCGTCCCGGCGGACACGAAGACCGACGTCGTGGACACCGGCAAGGGCACCGTGCACATGGTCATCGGGGGCGGCGGGACGTCGGCGCCGTCGAACCAGCTGCTGACCACCCCGCCGCGCTGCCGCGTCGTCACCGCCGTCGGCGCGCCGGACCCGAAGACCGGCAAGCGGCCGCCGGTGTACGTCTCCGAGGACGCGCCGTGGTCGGCCGCGCGGGACGCCGCGCACGCGTACGGCTTCGCGGCGTTCACCGTCGACCCCGGCACGCGGCGCGGCGGAACCACGTCGATGCGGGTCACGTACTACGAGGTCGCGGGCCCGGACGGACAGCTCCGCCCCTTCGAGACCTTCACCCTGCAACGCCGCCGCTCCGACGCCTGACCCGCGACTGTCCGTGGGGGCCTCCCTGAGGGACTCCAGGTCCCTCAGGGAGGCCCCCACGGACAGTCGGGACCGGGATCACACTGGACCGCGCAATAGTCAGCGTCGTATAGTCCATGTGGAATAAACGACCCGGGGCATCGAGGGAGACCAACGGACGATGGCGGCTGCCAAGCTGACGACGCTGGGGATCGCCGTGCTGGAACTCCTGCACGAGCGCCCGATGCACCCGTACGAGATGGCGCAGCTCATGCGGGAGCGCCATGTCGACAACCGCGTCAAGGTGAAGGCCGGATCGCTCTACCACACCGTGGAACGCCTGCTGGGCAACGGTTTTATCGAGGTCGTCGACACCCAGCGCGACGGCAGGAGGCCCGAGCGGACCGTCTACGGCATGACCGGGGCGGGCCGCGACGCCTTCGTCGAACGCAGCACACACCTGCTCGGCGACGTCGCCGAGGAGTACCCGGAGTTCCTCAGCGGGCTCGCGGTCATCCACGAGCTGGGCCGGGAGCGCTCCCTGCGGGAACTCGAACGCCGAATCACCCAGCTGCGCGCGAGGGTCGCCGCGGACCGGACCGTGACCCAGCGCCTGCACGACGACAGCACACCCGAGATCTACTGGCTCGACTGGCGCTTCACCGCCGCCCGCCGCGCCTTCGAGCTCGAATGGGCCGAGCGCCTGCTCGACGAGCTCAAGACCGAAAAACTCCCCTTTGTCTGCGAGCACGAACCGAAGCTCGTTACCGAGAAAGAGAACGATGAACGCAAGACAAGCTAACCCGTGGGCCGCGCTTTCCGCGCTGTGCCTGGGTTTCTTCATGATCCTGCTGGACACGACCATCGTGACCATCGCGATCCCCGCCATGCTGCGGGAACTGAACGCGGGCCTGAACGCCGTCGTCTGGGTGATCAGCGTCTACCTGCTCACCTACGCGGTCCCGATGCTGTTCACCAGCCGCCTCGGCGACCGGTTCGGCCCGAAGCGGGTCTTCCTCGCCGGGCTGGTCGTGTTCACCGCCGCCTCGCTGTGGTGCGGCCTGTCCGGCACCGTCGAGATGCTGATCGTGGCCCGCGCGGTGCAGGGCCTCGGCGCGGCGCTGCTGACCCCGCAGACGCTGGCCTTCGTCACCCACCTGTTCCCGCCCGCGAAGCGCGGCCCGGCGATGGGACTGTGGTCGGGAGTCGCGGGGCTGGCCACGATCGCGGGCCCGCTGCTGGGCGGGGTGCTCGTCGATCACCTCGGCTGGGCGTGGATCTTCTACGTCAACGTGCCGATCGGCGTCGTCGCGCTGGTGCTCACCGTGCTGCTGGTGCCGGACTGGCAGCCGAAGCACTCGCACTCCTTCGACCTGCTCGGCATCCTGCTGTCCGCGGCCGGGCTGTTCCTCGTCGTCTTCGGTGTCCAAAATGGACAGCACTACGACTGGGGCACGGTGTTCGGCTCGATCACGATCGCCGAGATCATCGGCGCCGGGGTGGTGCTGCTCGTCGCGTTCGTGGTGTGGCAGTGGTTCAACAAGCGTGAACCGCTGGTGCCGCTTCGGGTGTTCGTGAACCGCAACTTCTCCGCGGGCACGCTCACCGCGACCACGGTCGGCTTCACCATGACGGGCATGTTCCTGCCGCTGGTGATCTTCATCCAGACGGTGCGCGGGATGAGCCCGAGCATGGCGGGCCTGCTCACCGCGCCGATGTCGCTGCTGTCCGGGATCATCGGCCCGTTCGTCGGCCGGGCCTCCGACCGGATCAACGGCCGCTACCTGGTGATGGGCGGACTGGCCGCGCTCGCGGCCGGGCTCGGCATCGTGGCATGGCAGACGACGCCGGAGACGAACCCGTGGGCGCTCACCCCGGCGCTGCTGGTGTGCGGGCTGGGGATCGGCTGCATCTTCGCGCCGATGAGCAACCTCACCATGGCCGCGGTGGAACCCCGGCTCGCCGGGACGGCGTCCGGGATCTACAACACCTCGCGCCAGGTCGGCGGCGTGCTCGGCAGCGCGGCGATCGGCGTGCTGCTCCAGGCCCGGATCACCGCGTCGATCACCGACGAGACGGCGAAAGCGGCGGCCTCGCTGCCCGAGCAGTACCGGGCGCCGTTCGCCGAGGGCGTCGCCCGCGGCGCGGCCTCGGCGGGCGAGTTCAGTGGGGCGAGCGGCCCGAGCCCGATGCCGGGCCTGCCCGCCGACGTCGCCGCGCACGCCCAGCAGCTCGCGCTCGACGCAGTCCACAATGGACTGACCGACGCGGCGAAGACGACCCTGCTGCTGCCGATCGCGGTGCTGGTGCTCGGCATCGGCGCCGCGGCGATGCTGCGGCGGGTGGCCCCGCGCGCTTCGGCTCCGGCCGAGGCACCGGCCTCCTCCCGGGCGTAGCACGCGGTCTCCTTCGCGGCCTCTGCACGCCGCGAAGGAGACCGCCCCGCGCCGCGGGTCTCAGTGGCGGCGGTAGGACAGGCCGTACCCGTACGGGAACAACGCCTGCTTGCCGTCGCCCGCGTTGATCGGTTCCTGCGCGGAGTTCTTCGGCCAGCTGAAGCTCAGCCTGCCGGTCGGGTCGTAGTCGCCGTAGAGCACGTCCGCGACGCCCGCGCCTTCACTGCCCGGCAGCCACGCGGCGACCAGCCCGTCGAACTCCGGCAGCTGCGCGCCGAGATCGAGCACCCGCCCGGACACGGTGACCACGACCAGCGGCACCCCGGACGCCTTCAGCTTCGCGATCGTCGCGAGGTCCTCGGCGTCCAGCCCGAGACCGTTCGGCCGGTCGCCCTTCCCTTCCGCGTAAGGCGTTTCCCCGACGACGGCGACAGCGACCTTGTAACTCTTGTCGATTCCGTTGCCCGCCTTGTCGAAGGTGACCGTGGTGTTCTTCCCGGCACCGGCGCGGAGGCCGTCGAGGATCGTGGTGCCGGGGATCACCGGGCCGCTCCGCCCCTGCCAGCTCAGTGTCCAGCCGCCCGCCTGGTTGCCGATGTCGTTCGCGTTCTTGCCCGCGACGAAGATCCGGTTGCCGTTCTTCTTCAGCGGCAGCACGCCGTCGTTCTTCAGCAGCACCTGCGATTCCCGGACCGCCTGCCGCGCGAGTTCGCGGTGTGCCCCGCTCCCGAAGTCCTTCTGCAGCGAGCGATCCGTGTACGGATGCTCGAACAGGCCCAGCTCGAACTTCTTGGTGAGGATGCGCCGGTTCGCGTCGTCGATCCGCGACATCGGCACGTGCCCGGCGGCGACCTCGCCCTTGAGCAGCCCGATGAACCTGACGTAGTCGTTGGGCACCATCGCCATGTCGATGCCCGCGTTGATCGCCTGCGCGACCCGTTCCGCGGTCAGGCCGGGAGTGCCGCCGCCGATCTGGTCGATGCCGTTGTAGTCGGAGACGACGAAGCCGGAGAAGCGCAGCTCGCCCTTGAGCAGATCGGTGATCAGGTACTTGTTGCCGTGGTCCTTGACGCCGTTCCAGCTGTTGTAGCTGACCATCACCGAGCCGACCCCGCGGGCGATCGCCGCGCGGAACGGCGGCAGGTGGATCTCCCGCAGTTCCCGCTCGCTGATCCGCGCGTCGCCCTGGTCGACGCCGCCCGCGGTACCGCCGTCGCCGATGAAGTGCTTGGCGGTGGCCAGAACCGACGCGCGGTCGTCGAGTTTCCGGCCCTGGAGCCCGTTGATGATCGCGCTGTTGGCGACGGCGTTGCGCGGGAGTTCGCCGTAGGACTCGTACGTCCGTCCCCAGCGGTCGTCCCTGGCCACGCACAGGCACGGCGCGAAGCCCCACTTGACGCCGGTCGCGGCGGATTCGTTCGCGGTGACCGCGCCGATGCGCTCGACCAGGCGCGGGTCGTTCGCGGCGCCGAGGCCGATGTTGTGCGGGAAGATCGTGGCGCCGTGGACGTTGTTGTGGCCGTGCACGGTGTCGGCGCCGTAGATGGTCGGGATCCCCAGTGGCGTGGCCAGCGCCGCGCGCTGGTAGCCGTCGATCATGTCGGCCCAGCCGGCCGGGCTGTTCGGGTCCGGCACCGAGCCGCCGCCGGACAGGACCGAGCCGAGGCGCGCGTCGGCGGCCTGTCGCGGGGTCGCGGCGGCCCGCTCCCCCTCGGTCATCTGGCCGATCTTGTCGTCCAGGCTCATCCGCTTCATCAGGTCGGCGACCCGGACCGGGACGGGCGCGCGCGGGTTCCGGTAGAGCGGTGCCCGCTCGGCCGACGCCACCGGCGTCAGCGCGGTTCCGGACAGGAGCAGCCCGGCGAGCACGGCGGTCTGCGTCGCGCGCAGTGCTCTTCGGGCGCGGAGGCGGGACGTCATGGGTTCCCTCCGAGAAATGATCCTTCAGGGATATGTTGCGAGTCACAACAAACTAACCGGGCGAACACTGTGCGGCCGGTCACAATTCGGCAACGGGGTGGGCACCGGTACCGTCCGGTCGTGCGTTTCGTTCTCGGTTCCCAGTCCCCCGCCCGACTCGCCGTCCTGCGCGCCGCCGGCCTCGACCCGCGTGTCGTGGTTTCCGGCGTCGACGAGGACGCGGTGATCGCCGCGTCCGCCGGCCTGCACTCCGGTCAGGTGGTCGCCGCGCTGGCCATGGCGAAGGCCGAGGCCGTCGTCGCCACCCTCGCGGGCGAGCGGGGCGACGCGGTGGTCATGGGCTGCGACTCGATGCTCCTCATCGACGGCGAACTGGTCGGCAAGCCGGGCACCGTCGAGATCGCGCGGCGCCGGTGGCAGGCGATGGCGGGCAACTCCGGCGCGCTCCTCACCGGCCACGCCGTCATCCGCGTCAAAGACGGCGAAGCGATCGAGAAGACCTCCGGCACCGAAGCCACGAAGGTCCACTTCAGCACCCCGGACGCCGACGAACTGGAGGCGTATCTCGCGAGCGGGGAGCCGCTCCAGGTGGCGGGCGGATTCACCCTGGACGGCCTGGGCGGCTGGTTCGTCAAGGGCGTCGAGGGCGACCCGTCGAGCGTGATCGGCATCAGCCTCTCGCTGACCCGGACGCTGCTGGCCGAGGTCGGCGTCCGTGTCACGGATCTCTGGCAACCTCCCACATCCTGAGAAGGTCGCCACACGATCGGGTGATTCGGAAGAGTTCCTCCCTGCCTACCGTTCTGCATAACCGGCAGACAGGAACACCCCGAGCTTCCGGAGCGCCCACGTGTCTTTCATACGGACCTACACCAAGCCGAAGGTCTTCGCGGCCGCGGTCCTCGGCTCCCTCGTCGTCGGCGCGCTGCTCGGTGTCGTCGCGCGGAGCACCGAGGCCAAGTGGCTGACGAGCCTGCTCGACCAGATCGGCTCGATCTTCACCACCCTCCTGCAGATCGCCGTGATCCCGCTGGTCTTCACGGCCATCGTGGTCGGCATCAACAGCCTGCGCGGCCTCGGCGGCGGGCGGACCGCGGCCCGGCTCGGCGGCAAGACCGTGCTGTGGTTCGCGATCACGTCGTTCATCGCCTCGCTGATCGGCATCGCGATCGGCCGGATCTTCAATCCCGGCAGCGGCGGCCTCGGCGGGACCGCGGCGACCGCGAAGAACGCCGCCAAGGCCGCGAAGAGCGTCGACCACTGGGGATCGTGGGACGCCTTCGTCAACGGCCTGCTGCCGCAGAACTTCGTGAAGGCGTTCTCGGAGGGTGAGACGCTCCAGGTGCTCTTCCTGGCGCTGGTGATCGGTGCCGCCGCCTACAGCCTCGGCGACAAGGCGAAGCCGTTCGTCGACTTCACCACGAGCGTGTTCGAGATCATCCAGCGTTACCTCGGCTGGATCGTGCGGCTCGCCCCGATCGGCATCATCGGCCTGATCGGCGCGGCGGTGTCGAACTACGGCGACGCGCTGTTCCGGCCGCTGTTCTCCACGACGCTCGCGGTGTACGTCGGCTGCCTGCTGGTGCTGTTCGTGGTGTACCCGATCCTGCTCCGGTTCGTCGCCAAGGTGAGCCCGCTGAAGTTCTTCGCGAAGGCGGGCACCGCGATCCAGTTCGCGTTCGCCTCGCAGTCCTCGTCCGCGACGCTGCCGCTGACCCGCCAGTCCGCGGTGAACCTCGGTGTCCAGCCCGCCTACGCCGCCTTCGCGACGCCGCTGGGCAGCGCGACGAAGATGGACGGCTGCGCGGCGGTGTTCCCGGCGATCGCGGCGATCTTCGTCGCGAACCTCTCCGGGGTTTCGCTGAACTTCTGGCAGTACGCCGGGATCGTCGTGGTCGCCGTGGTCGGCGCGCTGGCCACCGCCGGGACGACCGGCTGGCTGACCGCGTTCACGCTCACCACGTCGTTCATCGGGCTGGACGCCAAGCAGGTCGCGATCGGCCTGGCGCTGATCTACTCGGTCAACCCGATCATGGACATGATGCGCACCGCGACGAACGTGGCGGGCCAGATCGCCGTCCCGGTCATCGTGGCCCGCGGCGAGGGCCTGCTCGACGACGAGGTCCTCAACGCGCCCACCACGCCGCCGCAGCACAGCGACGACGGCGCCGCGGCCCGCACCGCCTCCCCGTCCCCCGCCTGACCAGCGCAAAGCGAGCAAGGGACCTTTGCTCTCGTTGCATGCACGCGCATAGAACGAGAGCAAAGGTCCCTTGCTTCCGTTTGGTCCCGACGCGCGGCGGACGAGCGCCCCAATGTGGCATTGGGTGCGCTGGACGCACCCAATGTGGCGTTCGGTGCGTTGAGCGCACCGAACGCCACATTGGGGCGCTTGAACCCCGCCGAACCCCGCCCGTGCCGGTCTACGAAGGGCAGGCGTGCAGGTCGGTGCGGGTGAGCCGGACGTCGGGCCAGCCCGGCAGGTCCGAGGGCGCGGTCACCTTCCAGGTGCAGCCGATCGAGTTGCCCCCGAGCTCGTACGCCTCGGCCAGCACCGGCGCGGCCTGGCACTGCGGTGTCCCCGGGGTCATGCCGGGGCACTCGTGCCGCACCACGATGACGTCGGGCACGCCGTCCGCGGTGACGTCGTAGAGCGACAGCGTCCCGGCGTCGGCGAAGTACGGCTTCCCCGCGCTCGTCCACCTGCCGCCGCGGTCGACGAGCAGTTCGCCGTAGGCGCCGCCCGGCGCGTCCTTCGCCTCGCCGCGGATCAGGCACGCTGAGGTCACCCCCTCGATGCAGCGCAACGAGTTCTCCCCGAGCCGCACGCCCAGCTCGGCGATCGCCAGCTCGATCACAGTGCCTGGCTCGGGGCCGACCCGGACGCGCCCGGCGCCACCCTCCGCGTCGGCGAGCAGGGCGATCGGGACGGTGCCGACGGTCATCGCCGCGAGCTGGCGGCACGGTCCGGCCCCGCAGGTCGGGGTCGCCGGGACGGGCCCGCGCAGGGGTGGCACCGCCGCGCCGTCGCCACCGTCCGTGGCCGGGCGTGGCCGCAGCACCACGACGACCACCAGCGCCGCCACCGTCACCACTACCGCGAGCAGCGCGGTGAGCAGCGCCGGTCGTGGCGCGCGCAGTCCGGTAGTCCGCATGCCGAGAGCGTAAGCGACCTCGCTCTCGGTGTCCGTCTATGTTGGCCCGGTGACGAACCCCGATTTGCCCGCCGCCCTGTACCTGCCCACCAGCGAGACGCCGAAAGATCACTCGGGCGCGTCGATCGAGCTGCGCCGTACCCCGGACGGCCGGACGGCGCTGGTCGCCTTCACCTCGCTCGACCAGCTCGTCTCCTGCTGCGGCGAGCACCAGCCGTGGGCGCGCGTGGCCACCGAGGACCTGCCCGCGATCCACCGGGCCCGCCCGTACGACGTGATCGTCCTGGACTCGCCCCTGCCCGAAGGGCTCCGCCACACCACCCGCGCCTGAGCTCCGCATCCCGGCGGTACGCGAGATATAACACAGCTCATACTCAAGGGAATCGCGATTTCGATCCGTAGACTTCCCGGATACCGCGCCGTGCGGTCAGCAGAGCAGCTGTCGGGACACGAGGAGGTGCGTGGTGGCCGAGCAGGTCAGCGCGACGGTGACCAAGATCCTTGTCGCCAACCGAGGCGAGATCGCGGTACGCGTGATCAGGGCCGCGAAGGACGCCGGGCTGGCCAGCGTGGCCGTCTACGCCGATCCCGACCGCGACGCACCGCACGTCAAGCTGGCCGATGAGGCCTTCTCGCTGGGCGGCACGACAGCCGCCGAAAGCTATCTCGTGTTCGACAAGCTGCTCGACGTCGCGAAGCGTTCCGGCGCCGACGCGGTTCACCCCGGCTACGGTTTCCTCTCCGAAAATGCCGATTTCGCCCAGGCCGTCCTCGACGCCGGGCTGACCTGGATCGGGCCGAGCCCGCAGGCGATCCGCGACCTCGGCGACAAGGTCACCGCGCGGCACATCGCGATGCGGGCCGGTGCCCCGCTGGTGCCGGGCACGAAGGAGCCGGTCGCCGGCGCCGACGAGATCATCGCGTTCGCCGACGAGCACGGGCTGCCGGTGGCGATCAAGGCCGCGTTCGGCGGTGGCGGCCGCGGGCTGAAGGTGGCGCGGACCCGCGAGGAGATCCCGGAGCTGTTCGAGTCCGCGACGCGCGAGGCGATCGCCGCGTTCGGCCGCGGCGAATGCTTCGTGGAGCGCTATCTCGACAAGCCGCGGCACGTCGAGGCCCAGGTACTGGCCGACCAGCACGGCAACGCGATCGTCGTCGGCACCCGGGACTGCTCGTTGCAGCGGCGGCACCAGAAGCTCGTCGAGGAGGCGCCCGCGCCGTTCCTGACCGACGAGCAGCGCAAGCGGATCCACGAGTCGGCGAAGGCCATCTGCAAGGAGGCCGGGTACTCCGGCGCGGGCACCGTCGAGTACCTCGTCGCCACCGACGGCACGATCTCCTTCCTGGAGGTCAACACCCGGCTCCAGGTCGAGCACCCGGTTTCGGAGGAGACCACCGGCATCGACCTCGTCCGCGAGATGTTCCGCATCGCGCGCGGCGAGAAGCTGCGCTTCACCGAGGACCCGGAGCCGCGCGGCCATTCGATCGAGTTCCGGATCAACGGCGAGGACGCCGGCCGTGGCTTCCTGCCCGCTCCCGGCACGGTGACGAGGTTCGTCGCGCCGTCCGGCCCCGGTGTGCGGGTCGATTCCGGTGTCGAGGACGGCAGCGTGATCGGCGGGCAGTTCGACTCGATGCTGGCGAAGCTGATCGTCACCGGCTCGGACCGGCAGAACGCGCTGGAGCGCAGCCGTCGCGCGCTCGCGGAGATGGTCGTCGAGGGCATGGCGACGGTGCTGCCGTTCGACCGCGTGATCGTGGACGACCCCGCGTTCATCGGCGACGAGAACGGTTTCTCGGTGCACACCCGCTGGATCGAGACCGAGTTCGACAACAGGATCGAGCCCTTCGTCGCGCCGGAAGCGGCCGAAGCCGAGGAGGAGCAGCCCCGGCAGAACGTCGTCGTCGAGGTCGGCGGGCGGCGGCTCGAGGTGTCGCTGCCCGGCGGGTTCGCGCTCGAAGGCGGCGGTGGCGGGACCACGGTGAAGGCGAAGCCGCGCAAGCGCGCGGGCGGGGCGAAGGCGGCGGTCAGCGGCGACGCGGTGACCGCGCCGATGCAGGGCACGATCGTCAAGGTCGCGGTCGAGGAGGGCCAGCAGGTCGAGGCCGGGGACCTCGTCGTCGTACTGGAGGCGATGAAGATGGAAAACCCGGTCACCGCGCACAAATCGGGTGTCGTGACGGGTCTCGCGGTCGAGGTCGGCGCGGCCGTGACGCAGGGCACGCAGCTTCTCGAGCTCAAATGAGCCGAATACGTACGGATGTCATGGCTGGTCGTGACCCGCTCGGCCTACCATCGGTGCTGTGAACGAGGTTCCGTCTCCCGAGCTCCGGATCAGTGACCAAGACCGCGAAGCGGCGCTGACCGCGCTCGGCGAGCACATGAGCGCGGGGCGGATCGACATCGACGAGTTCGGTGAGCGGTCCGCCAGGATCACCGCGGCCAAGACCCGCGGTGACCTGTCGGCGGTCTTCGCCGATCTCCCCCAGCCGCATCCGCGGTTCGACCAGCCGTGGCAGACGGTGTCCGCGCCGCCGGTCCCGCAGGCCACCGCGGCGCCGCCCGCGCCGCGAAGCTCGTGGACACCGGCGCAGCGCGCGGTGGCCGCGCTGACGCCGCTGGTCTGGATCGCGGCGATCGTGCTGATGGTGTCGGCGGGTGTCTCGTGGCTGATCCTCCTGGTGCCGATCGGGCTCACCGCCGTCGGCCGCGGGTTGTGGGGGCAGGACTGGCACGGCCACGACCGGCATCGCGAGCTGCGGGACCGCCGCCGCTACCGCGGTGAAATCGACGGCTGAGCACGAGGACCGTCGTGGGCAACAGACCGGATATGCGGCTTTCCGACGCCGAGCGGCAGGACGCGCTCGAGGTGCTGGAGGAACACGTCCGCACGGGCAGGCTCGATCTCGACGAGTACGACGACCGGTCGGCGAAGGTGACCGCCGCGAAACGGGTCAGCGACCTGGTGCCGTTGTTCGACGATCTCCCGTCGCCGAGACCGGGCGTCCTGCTCGCCGCGCCGGTCACCTCGGCACCGGGCGTGCCGGACACGTCATCCGCACCCGGCCGCTGGCTGAGCGCGAGCGCGGTGCCGATCGCCGCGGTGGTGGCGATCGCGCTGTTCTTCCTCACCCGGGGCACGTTCCTGGTGTTCCTGTTGCCGATCGGGGTGGCGCTGGCCCTCGGCGCCCGCGGGCGGCGCCGCTGATCGATCCACCGAACGGTGGATGCCCGCGCTCATCGGCTGATCCCGCGGACCCGCGCGGACTGCGAGAATCGGCCCATGTGGATGGCGGGCCTGCCGAAGGAGATCGACGCGCGCGGCGAGCGGCTCGGCGGCCCGATCCTCAGTGTGGTCAGCCTGCTCGTGCTCGCCGGGAGCACGGTCTGGGCCGCGTTCGCCACGCACGGCGACCGCGCGTACTGGACCGGCATGCTGGTCGTCGTCGGTGCCCTGGCGGTGTGGCTGCCATTGCTGATCCCGCTGTTCCCCCGCCGGCACGACCACCCCGTGCTGACCGCCTGCTACTACGCCGGGGTGCTGCTCGGGGCCGCGTTCCTGGTCGGCAGGGCCGACCTGTTCACCGCCTTCGCGTCCATGGGGTACTCGCTGGCGTTCGCGTTGTTTCCCGCCCGCTGGAGTGTGTTCGCGGTGGCCGCGACCGCGGTGATGCCGTTGCTGGTCAAGGGCGGCTGGGGACCGGACGCGCATACGCCGTCGTGGGTGATCATGGCCTCGGTGGCGGGGCCGATGCTCTACGCGGCGTGGTTCATCGGGGTGGAAAGCGACCGGCGGCGCCGCGCGAACACCGCACTCGCCGAGTCGAACTCGCGGCTGGAGAAGGCGCTGGAGGAGAACGCGGGGCTGCACGCCCAGCTGCTGACGCAGGCCCGTGAGGCGGGGGTGCTGGACGAACGGCAGCGGATGGCCAGGGAAATCCACGACACGCTCGCGCAGGGGCTCACCGGGATCGTCACCCAGCTCCAGGCCGCCGAGCGGGCCGAGGCCGACCCGTCCCGGTATCGGCGGCACCTGGCGCAGGTGCACACGCTCGCGCGGGAAAGCCTCAGCGAAGCCCGCCGGGCCGTGCAGGCGCTGCGCCCGGAACCGCTCGACGGCTCGCGGCTGCCCGACGCCGTCGCCGAGCTGGCGCGCCGTTTCGCCGAAACCTCCGACGCCGAGGTCAGCACCGAAACGACCGGGGAGGCGCGGGCCCTGCTGCCCGAGCTGGAGGTCACCCTGTACCGGGTCGCCCAGGAGGCGCTGACGAATGCCGGAAAGCACGCGAGGGCAACGAGAATCGGCCTCTCACTGTCCTATTCGGACGATGTGGTGATGCTCGACGTCCGGGACGACGGTGTCGGGTTCCGGCCGGATGCCGGCGAGCACCGGCGTACCGACGGCAGCGGGTTCGGGCTCCAGTCGATGCGGCAGCGGGTCCGCCGGGTCGCGGGCTCGCTGGCGGTGGAAAGCGCGCCCGGCGAGGGCACCGCCGTCAACGCGCAGATCCCGGCGATCCCCGCCTTCGGCGGCGAGGACGGTGAGTACCGGTGATCCGGCTGCTGCTGACCGACGATCATCCGGTCGTGCGGGACGGCCTGCGTGGCGCGTTCACCGGCGAGGCGGACATCGAGGTCGTCGGCGAGGCCGCGAACGGTGCCGAGGCGCTGGCCTTCGTGGCGAAGCACCATCCCGACGTGGTGCTGATGGACCTGCGGATGCCCGTACTGGACGGGGTCGGCGCGATCCGGCGGCTCACCGCCGAGTTCCCCGCCGTGCGGGTGCTGGTGCTGACGACGTTCGATTCCGAGGCCGACGTCCTGCCCGCGATCGAGGCGGGCGCGACCGGCTACCTGCTCAAGGACGCCCCCGTCGGCGAGCTGTTACGGGCGGTGCGCGCGGCCGCGCGCGGGGAGTCCGTGCTGGCGCCGAGCGTCGCCGTGCGGCTGATGGGACGGGTGCGCGAACCCGCGCGGGGCACGCTGACGCGCCGGGAACTGGAGGTGCTGCGGCTCGTCGCGGGCGGGGCGACGAACCGGGTCGCCGCGAGCAGGCTGTTCGTCAGCGAGGCGAGTGTCAAGACGCATCTGCTGCACGTGTACGCGAAACTCGGGGTGAACGACCGCGCGGCCGCGGTGGGCGAGGCCTACCGACGCGGTCTCCTCCAGCCCGACGACGGCCCTGACTAGGCTCGGCCGGGTGGAACCGGTGGAGCTCAACGAAGGGTCGTACCACCTGCGACAGCTGCGCGCGGACCGTCGCCTCGACGACCGGCCCGCGCTGATCGAGGCGTTCGCCGATCCGGCGCATCGCCGGTACGTGCTGAACTACCGCGTCCGCACCCTGGACGAGGCCACCGAGTACATCGCGCTGCGGCTCGCCCAGTGGGCGGGCGACGAGCGGTGCTCGTGGGCGGTGGCCGAACCGGCGACCGGACGGCTGCTCGGCGAGGTGGGCCTGCGGGAACTCGACCTCGTCGCCGGGTACGCGGAGGCGGCGGTGTGGGTACACCCGGCCGAACGCCGCCGGGGCATCGCGAGCACCGCGCTGGACGCCGCGCTGCGCTTCGGTTTCGGCCCCCTCGGGCTCCGCGCGGTGAGCTACCGGTACGAGGAGAGCAACACCGACTCCGCCGCGGTGGCCCGCCGCTGTGGCTTCACCCGCATCGGCCAGGAACCCGAACCCGCGCCGACCGGTGAACCCCTGATCCGCTGGCTCCGCACCGCCTGACCCTCCGCCGCGCCGCCCCGCTGCCCCGCTGCCCCGGGGAGAGCAAGGGACCTTTGCTATCGCTGGGGGCCGCCCCCCCTGCCGCTCGCCAGTCCGTGCGCCAGGTCCGTGAATGCCACATTGAGGGACTCAGAGTCCCTCAATGTGGCATTCACGGACCACGACGCGCCCGCGCGGAGTTGTCCACAACGGCACCGGCTGTCCACAGATTTCCCGCACCCCCACCGCCAAGCCCCCACCCCCCATACGCTGGTTGCAGGGGTGCCCCCGGGAGGGTGGGGGCTGCTCTCTGGGGTAGGGGCGGGGCGGCAGGCGTCAGCTGACGGGTTCGACGAGGCCCGCGCGGGCCTCGGGGGCGGCGGAGCGCAGGGCGTCGGCGGCCTCGTCGCTGGGCTGGGACTGGGATTCCCGTTCGGCCTCGACCCGCGCGGTGTACAGCTCGATCTCGCGCCGGATCTGCTCGGCCGACCAGCCGAGCACGTCGGCGACCAGAGCGGCCACCTGCCCGGCACAGTCGACGCCGCGGTGCGCGTACTCGATCGAGATCCGCGTCCGCCGCGCGAGCACGTCCTCCAGATGCAGGGCGCCCTCGTGGCTGGCGGCGTAGACGACCTCGACACCGAGGTAGTCCGGCGCCGCGTCCAGCGGCTTGAGCAGTTCCGGGCGCCCATCGGCCAGCGAGAGCACCTCGTGCACCAGCGAGCCGTACCGGTCCAGCAGGTGCCGCACGCGGTAGGGGTGCAGCCCGTGCTCCGCGGCGAGGTGATCGGCCTGGTTGACCAGCGCGTGGTACCCGTCCGCGCCGATCAGCGGGACCTTGTCGGTGATCGAGGACGGCGGACGGCCCGGCAGATCGACCACGGCGGCGTCGACGGCGTCGGCCGCCATCACCCGGTACGTCGTGTACTTGCCGCCCGCGATCGCGACCAGCCCCGGCGCGACCCGCGCGACGGCGTGCTCGCGTGAAAGCTTCGACGTCTCTTCGCTCTCCCCGGCCAGCAACGGACGCAGCCCGGCGTACACGCCTTCGATGTCGTCGTGCGTGAGCGGCGTCGCGAGCACCGTGTTGACGTGCTCCAGGAGATAGTCGATGTCGTGCTTGGTCGCCGCCGGGTGGGCGAGGTCGAGGTTCCAGTCGGTGTCGGTGGTGCCGACGATCCAGTGGTTGCGCCACGGGATCACGAACAGCACGGACTTCTCGGTGCGCAGGATCATCCCCGACTCCGAGACGATCCGGTCGCGCGGCACGACGATGTGCACGCCCTTGCTCGCGCGCACCCGGAACCGGCCGCGGCCACCGGAGAGCCGCTGCAGCTCGTCGGTCCACACCCCGGTGCAGTTGATCACCGCGCCGGCCTGGATCTCGGTCTCCCGCCCGTCCTCGACGTCGCGCACCCGCACGCCGGAGATCCGGTCCGCCTCCCGCAGGAACCCGACGACCTGGGTGGAGGTGCGCACGACCGCGCCGTAGTGCGCGGCGGTGCGCGCCACGGTCATGGTGTGCCGGGCGTCGTCGGACTGCGCGTCGTAGTACCGGATCCCGCCGATCAGCGCGGACCGCTTGAGCGCGGGAACCATCCGCAAAGCACCCGCACGGGTGAGGTGTTTCTGCCCGGGAACCGACCGGGCGCCGCCCATCGTGTCGTACATCAGCAGACCGGCCGCGGTGTAGGGACGCTCCCAGACGCGGTGCGTCAGCGGGTACAGGAAGCTGACCGGCTTCACCAGGTGCGGGGCGATGGTGGTGAGCATCAGCTCACGCTCGCGCAACGCCTCCCGCACCAGGCCGAACTCGAGCTGCTCCAGGTACCGCAGCCCGCCGTGGAACAGCTTGCTGGACCGGCTGGACGTACCGGACGCCAGGTCACGGGCCTCGACCAGCGCGACTCGCAGCCCGCGGGTGGCCGCGTCGAGCGCGGTGCCCGCGCCGACGACACCCCCGCCGATGACCACCAGATCGAAGGTCTCCCTGCCGAGGCGCTGCCAGGATTCTTCGCGATTCAGCGGTCCCAACCGGGCCGGGTTCTGGTCGCCTTCGCGCTGAGAGCTGGTCACGTGACACTCCTCCTCGGGTACTCAGGGTTCCAGCATGGCACGTCCCGGTGACCATCCGCGCACCCTGGGATGACACGTGTGGCGGAACCCTCGGCGATCTTGAAACATGACTGCGGACGGCGCTGGAAGCAACTCGTACGCACAGGTAACGTCCCCGGGACGTGGGTCGGCAATGGCGCCGTGCGACGCGACCGAGTTCGGCCCTGCGCAAAGTGTCCAGTGTGGAGGTCGGAAGAACGTGAGTGCTGGAGCCATCTTCGTATGGGAGCTGCTGGGGACAGCGGCACTCATCCTGCTCGGTAACGGTGTCGTGGCGAACCACGTGCTACGCAAGAACAACGGTCACGGCGCGGGGACGCTGTTCATCACCTTCGGCTGGGCGTTCGGCGTGTTCACCGGCGCCAGCATCGCCGCGCCGACCGGCGCGCACCTGAACCCGGCGGTGACGCTGGGCCTGGCGATCGCGACGCCGGAGAAGGTGCCCTGGTCGAACGTGCCGTTCTACATCCTCGGCCAGATGGTCGGCGCCATCCTCGGCGCCGTGCTGTGCTGGGCGGTGTACAAACTGCAATTCGACGATCACCCCGAACCGCGCGAGACGCTGGGCATCTTCTCCACCGCGCCGCAGATCCCGAACAAGCCGTGGAACCTGGTCACCGAGATCATCGGCACCTTCGTGCTGGTGGCCTGGATCCTGCTCAGCCCGGTCTACAGCACCGGCTCCGACGGGACGCCGAACTTCGGCAACGGCGCGCTCGGCTACGCCGGAGTGTCCTTTGTGGTCCTGGTGATCGGCATCTCGCTCGGCGGGCCCACCGGCTACGCCATCAACCCCGCCCGCGACCTCGGCCCGCGGATCGCCTACGCCTTCCTGCTGCCGATCAAGGGCAAGCGGGACGCGGACTGGGGCTACTCCTGGGTCCCGGTCCTCGGCCCGCTGGTCGGCGGCGCGCTGGCCGCGCTGCTCTACCTCGGCGTGCACAACCTGACCTGAGCCCCTCCCCAGCAACGACTTTGGAGCCGACAGCATGACTTCCTACGTAGCCGCGATCGACCAGGGCACCACGTCGACCCGGTGCATGATCTTCAACCACTCGGGCCGGGTCGTCGCCGTCGACCAGCGCGAGCACGAGCAGATCTTCCCGAAGGCCGGCTGGGTCGAGCACGACGCCGAGGAGATCTGGGAGAACACCCGCGCGGTGGCCGCGGGCGCGCTGGCCAAGGCGGACCTGCAGCCGGGCGACATCGCCGCGGTCGGCATCACCAACCAGCGCGAGACCACGCTCGTCTGGGACCGCACCACCGGCAAGCCGGTGTACAACGCGATCGTGTGGCAGGACACCCGCACCGACCGCATCGCCGCCGAGCTGGGTGCCCTCGGCGGCGGGCAGGAACGCTACCGCGCCAAGACCGGGCTCCCGCTGGCGACATACTTCTCCGGGCCGAAGATCAAGTGGATCCTCGACAACGTCGAAGGCGCCCGCGAGAAGGCCGAAGCGGGCGACCTGGTCTTCGGCAACATGGACACCTGGGTGCTGTGGAACATGAGCGGCGGCACGGAGGGCGGCGTACACGTCACCGATCCCACCAACGCCTCCCGCACCCTCCTGATGGACCTCGACACGCTTTCGTGGGACGCCGAGATCGCCGCGGAGATGGGCATCCCGCTGTCCATGCTGCCGGAGATCCGCTCCTCCTCGGAGGTGTACGGCCAGGTCCGCGCGCGGGGCGCGCTGGCCAACGTGCCGATCGCGGGCATCCTCGGCGACCAGCAGGCCGCGACCTTCGGGCAGGCGTGCCTTTCCCCCGGCGAGGCCAAGAACACCTACGGCACCGGCAACTTCGTCCTGCTCAACACCGGCACCGAGAAGGTGCTGTCGGAGAACGGCCTGCTCACCACGGTCTGCTACAAGATCGGCGACAACGACACGGTGTACGCGCTGGAAGGCTCCATCGCGGTCACCGGCTCGCTCGTGCAGTGGCTGCGCGACAACCTGGGCCTCATCTCCTCGGCCGCCGAGGTCGAGCAGTTCGCCACCACCGTGGAGGACAACGGCGGGGCCTACTTCGTCCCGGCGTTCTCCGGCCTCTTCGCGCCCTACTGGCGCTCCGACGCGCGCGGCGCCATCGTCGGCCTCACCCGGTACGTCAACAAGGGCCACATCTCCCGTGCCGTGCTGGAGGCCACCGCCTTCCAGTCACGCGAGGTGATCGAGGCGATGAACGCCGACTCCGGGGTCCCGCTGAAGTCGCTCAAGGTGGACGGCGGCATGGTCGTCAACGAACTGCTCATGCAGTTCCAGGCCGACATCCTGGGCGTGCCGGTGATCCGCCCGGTGGTCAACGAGACCACCGCGCTGGGCGCCGCCTACGCCGCCGGACTCGCCGTCGGTTTCTGGGCGAGCGAGGACGACATCCGCACCAACTGGGCCAAGGACAAGCAGTGGGACCCGTCGATGGACGAGGCCCGCCGCGAATCCGAGTACCGCAACTGGAAGAAGGCCGTCACCAAGACCTTCGACTGGGTCACCGACGAGGACTGACCGCTCCGGTGGTGAGGGGCCTTCACCGTCGCCCGGCGACAGCGAAGGTCCCTCGCTCCCGCGGGCCGCGGGTCACGGCACCAGGGCGTCCGCCAGCGCGCCACCACCGGTCTGCGGCGCCCCGCCCGGCCGGACCTTGACCTGGCCGCCCTGCTGCACGGGCGCGGGTTTCGCGGGCGAACCCGACGGCGGCTTCGGCGGGGCGGACGAGCCCGGCCCCGGCAGCACGGTGAAGGTGGCAGTCAGCGTCTTCCCGTTGTACTTGCACAGGTACGTCGCGCGGTAGGTGCCGGGACGGGAAGTCGCCTTGCCCTCCCCGCTCCACACCCCCTCGATACCGGCCTCCTTGGACAGCTGGATCGGCACCGCGAAACCGTCCGAACGCGCCTGCTCCGTCGCGCCGCAGATCGGATAGCCCGCCGTGACCTTGAGCGTCTCCCCCGCCCGCACCGGATTCGGCGCGATACCCAGGGAGTCCGCCGCGGCCGCGGGCCCCGCCGTCACGAGCGCGACCGAGCCCCAGAGCCCGGCCGCGACCAGTCCGGCCAGCGCCCGGGAACGGCCGGGCAGTACACCTTTGCGCGTTCTCGCGTGCGTTTCTTTCGCCATATTCGGAATACGCGCGAAGCCACTATGAAGTTGTCGGCGGAACGAACACTTTCTCAGGCATCCCACCCTTCCGGGTTACCCGAGCGCTGGTTCGGCGCGATCAGCCGGAACGCCGCGCCCTGATCGTCCACGACCGGCACGGTCCGGCCGTACGGTGAGTCACTGGGTGCGGCCAGCACCGTGCCGCCCAGCTCGGTCACCTTGGCCGCGCTCGCGTCGGCGTCCGCGACGGCGAAGTACGTCGTCCAGTTCGCGGGTACCTCGGGCGGGGTGTCCGCGGGCAGCAGGCCGATGCCCCCGGCCGGACGTTCACCGAGGTCGAGCGTCGCGTACCGGAAGTCGCCCGCGGAGATGTCGCCGAACGAGTAGCCGAAGACCTCGCCGTAGAACGTTTTCGCCGTTTCGTAGTCGCGGGTCATGATCTCGTTCCACGCCTGCGTTCCCGGCGCGTCCAGCACCTGTGTGCCGAGGTGCTCACCCGGCTGCCACAGGCCGAAAACGGCACCGGTCGGATCGGCCGCGATGGCCATCCGCCCCGACACCCCCACGTCCATCGGCGCCGCCAGCACCTGACCGCCCGCCGAGGCGACGGCGTCCACCGTCTTGTCCACATCGGACACCGCGAGGTAGGTGGTCCACACCGTCGGCATCCCGGCCTGGCCCGGCGGGATCTCGCCGATCCCGGCGACCGGACGGCCGCCCAGCGTCGCCATTCCGTAGTTGCCCGTCTCCTCGCCACTGAGCTCGACCTCCCAGCCGAGCAGCGCGCGGTAGAAGGCGATCGCCTTCCGCTGGTCGGGTGCCATCAGGTCCACCCAGCAGGGCGTCCCGTCCGGCCAGCGCTCGTCGCGGAACAACATGTCGGATCTCCCGGTTCGTAGGTCGCACCGGCTTGTGCCGGCGGTCACAGTGTCACACCGGGGACCGACAAAAACGGGCCCGTCCGCTCAGCCGGCCGTCCCGCCGTCACCCGTCTGAGGGGCACCGACCGGAATTCGGCGCACCTGGTGCCCGCCGGACGACGACGGCTTGACGGCCGGACGCGGCACGGGACGGGAAACCACCGGGGCGGTGGGAGTGGTCGTAGCGGGCTTCGGCACCTTGACCTCGAAGTTCCCGCTGACGGTGCGCTTCCCGCACATCGCGGCGACCGGGTAGAACCCGGCCCGCGCGTCCCGCCGCACGTGCCCGATCGCGTTCTGGATCAGCTTCGGCGTTTCGGTCGCGACCTCGAACGGCTCGAGGTCGAGCGCCGGCGAGGTCACCTCCCCGAACTCCGCACGCGGGCAGCCGACCGCGACGAGCACGTCGTCGCCCGGCAGCGCCGGTTGCAGTGAGATGGACACGAAGGGATAGGGCGTGGCGTCGGCGTCCGGCCCGGCTCCGGGTTCCGGCTCGGCCCCGGTGCTCGGTGCCGGGCCGGGATCCGCGGCCGGACGCCCGGACGTCGAGGGCGGCGCGGGATCCGCGAACCCGGTGGCGGGCACCGTCAGCGCCATGCCACACGCCAGCGCGAAGGCGATCGACAACCTCATCCTGGTCACCCCGCCATCAGGTGCGCGTAGACGATGATGTTGTCCAGATAGCTGTGCGCGCTCCGGTCGAAGGCCCCGCCGCACGTGATCAGCCGCAGCTCCGGCCCGGCGGTGTCCCCGTAGACGGCGTCGGTCGGGAAGTGGTCCTTGGGGACCTGGTCGACCTTCGTGACCGCGAACCGCGCGGTCGTACCGTCCTTACGGGCCACCGAAACCTCGTCACCGGGCTTGAGTTCGCGCAACCGGTAGAAAATCCCCGCCTGCTTGTTTCCGTCGACATGGCCGAGAATCACCGCGGGCCCCAGTTCCCCCGGTGTGGGACCGTTTTCGTACCACCCGGCCTGCAGCGGGGTCTCCACCGGCGGCACCTGCACCGTGCTGTCGGGGTTGAGTCCCAGCGGAACGAGCGAAGACCGCGCGGCGATCTTCGGGATGTCCAGGGAAACCGGCGCCGACTTGGCCATTCCCGGCGCCGGGAACGCGGTGGCCGCCGGGCCCGTTCCCGGCTGCTGCTGCGCACTCACCGACGGCTGGGCGGGCGTCTCGCCGCCGGACCCGGTCGTCGAGAACACCAGCACCAGCGCCGCGATCACGGCCAGCAGAACCACCACGAGCGCGATCAACGCCCGTCGGCTCCGCATCATCGTCGATGTCATTCCATCCCCTCGGTACTGCGGCCGCGCACCCGGCCGGCGGCGAGCGCGGGCCGCCCCGTCCCCCGGCGAGGCGGCCCGCTGGTCCCCACGTCGGAAAGACGTGAGAGGTGATCGGCGGAGTTGCCCCGCCGAGGTCACGATTCGAACCCGATCAGCGCTGCGCGGAGCGACGGCGATACACCGCGAAACCGGCGCCGCCCGCCGCGAGCACGCCGAGTGCTCCGGCCACCGCGAACGGCGTGCCGTCGCCCGCCGGGTCGTCGGTGCCACCGGTCTGCGGCGCCCCGGACGGGACCTTCCCCACCTGCTTGGCCGGTACCGGTTTGGCGGGTGCCTGCTGAGCGGGCGCGTCCTTGACCACGAATTCACCGGTGACCTGGGTGCCGTAGCAGGTGAACGAGATCGTGTAGGTCCCCGGTTTGGCCGTGCTGGGGATGGTCGCCTTCGCGGACAGGACGGAGATGTTGTCCCAGCCGACCATTCTGAGCTCCCCTGTGCCCAGCAGCGACGAGGTGTACTGAGGATTTGTCCGGAAGTTTTCCCAGCACTGGGCGTCGATGATCACCTCCTGACCTGGTACGGCCCCGGAAGCCGGGCCGAGGTTGATGTAGCCCGGCACCTGGCCCGGCTTGAGCGGCGGAAGGGTTTTGCTGGTGGTGGGAGCGGGCGCCGAAGTCGTGGGAGCCGGCGCCGAGGTGGTGGGGGCGGGTGCCGAGGTGGTGGGGGTCGGTTCCTCCGCGGCGAACGCGGTGAACGGGGCCACGAGCACGAATCCGGCGGCCAGTCCGGCGGCGAGAACGGCAGAGCGCTTCACGAAATACTCCTGATGAAATCGAAGATTCTTTGGGATGGTCACGGCGGATTTTCGCGCGCAGAAAACAGTCCGGGCCGATACCCGGACTGTTTCCTTCAGCTGGATACGTCGTCAGTCTTCGGCGCGACGGCGCCGGTAGAGCACACAACCGGCGGCACCCGCGGCCAGCACACCGAGCGCTCCCGCCGCGGCGAACGGCGTGCCGTCCTCCACCGGTCCGTCGGTGCCACCGGTCTGCGGGGCCCCGGCGGGCACCTGCGTCACCTGCTGCGCGCCCAGCACGGTGAACGAGGTGGCTATCTCGGCGACACCGCAGAAGAACGAGGCGGGGTACTTGCCCGGCTTCGCATCCTTCTTCACCACGGCTTTCCCCCGCGAAGCGGCCGCCTTGGCGGGGTCGTCCTGCGGGCCACTCGGGCTCAGCGCACCGAATTCGAGAACCGGCGAGGCCAGTTTGCCGATGCCGCTGGCCTCGCAGCCGACCAGCACGGTGATCGTGTCACCCGGGCGCGCCGCGCTCGGCTGCAACTTCAGGAATGCCTTGGGGTTGCCCGCATGAGCGGGCGGCTCCGTCGTGGGCGTCGTGCTGGTCGGCGGTGCCGTCGTGGTGGTCGGGCCGGTCGTCGGCGTGGTGGACGTCGTCGGCGTGGCGGTAGGCGAATCGGTCGCGAAAGCGGCGGGCGCCGTGGCGAGAACCCCGGCGGCGGCGAACGCGACGAGAACTGCGGAACGTTTCATGAGATACCCCTGAATATCATTGTCCGGGCAGGAGAAGGAGAAATACGATGCCTCGCGCACAGTTCCCCCTGCCGCGTTCCGCACCTTTTTCCAACACCTCGAAGACGCCGCTGGGGCGCCCCCGGTTGTCCGCCTGGATAACGAACAGATCGCGATACGCCAACGCCGCGACTTCCTCGTCCGGCGCACGAAAAAGCCGCCGGGAACACGGGTTCCCGGCGGCTTTTCCTCGGCGGTGTGGCTACGCGGCCATGCTCCCGTCGCCTGCCTTCGCGGCGCCCGACGGCACCGCGGCGACCTGCGGGGCAGGCACGGAAAACATTGCGGTGTAAGGCTTTCCCTCACAGTTCACGGTGAGCGGGTAGGTCCCGGCCCCGGTGCCGGGGTTGAGCGTCGCCACCGCGCTGACGTTCGCGTGGATCCGCATCACCGGGCCGAAGTCGTAGCGGTCGAAGGTCAGCACCGGTGACGAGAACGTCGCCGTCTTCGGTGCCGGGCACTGGGCCAGCGCGACGTTCTGTTCGTCCCGCACCAGCTTGTTCACCCACCCGTGCCGGGCGGCCGTGTCGACGTTGAGCTGCACGGTCACGTCCGCCGCCGGAGACGGCGGGGGCGCGGGGCTGGGCTGCGCCACCGCCGGAACGGCGAGCACGCCCGCCCCCAGTACCGCCGCCGCGACCAGAACCGCCCTCTTGCGCACCCTCGAACCCCTTGTCTTCACGAGCATTACACCGGTCAGGACGCGACAGGCGGGACGGGGTTGCGCCGCGCGCGCGATCAGTCCAGATCGTCGTGACGCATGAGCTGACGGCCCGCCTCGGTGATCGACCCGGACAGCGACGGGTACACCGAAAATGTCAGTGCCAGGTGGTCCACTGTGAGCTGGTTCTGGACGGCGAGCGCGATGGGAAGGATGAGCTCGCTCGCCGTCGGCGCCACGACCACCCCACCGACGACCACGCCGGTGGCGGGGCGGCAGAACAGCTTCACGAAGCCGCGGCGGAGGCCCTCCATCTTCGCCCTGGCGTTGGTCGCGAGCGGGAGCATGATGGTGCGCGCGGGCACCTCACCGGAGTCGATCGCCTGCTGGCTGATGCCGACGGTGGCGATCTCCGGGTGGGTGAAGACGTTGGCGGCGACGGTCTTGAGCTTGATCGGCGCGACGCCCTCGCCCAGCGCGTGCCACATCGCGATCCGGCCCTGCATGCTGGCCACCGAGGCGAGCATCAGGACACCGCTGCAGTCACCGGCGGCGTAGATGCCGGGGACGCTGGTGCGCGAGACCCGGTCCACGGTGATGAAGCCGCCGGGCCCCGGCTCGATGCCGACCCGCTCCAGGCCGATGTCCGCGGTGTTGGGGATGGAGCCGACGGTCATCAGGGCGTGGCTGGCCTCGATGACCCGCCCGTCCGCGAGGTGGACCTCGACGCCCTTCTCGGTGCGCTCGACCCGGTCGGCGCGGGCGTGCTTGACCACCTCGGTGCCGCGCTGGGAGAAGACCTCCTCCAGCACCGCGGCGGCGTCGGCGTCCTCGTGCGGGAGGACCCGGTCGCGGCTGGAGACGACGGTGACCTTGACACCCATCTCGGTGTAGGCGGAGGCGAACTCGGCGCCGGTGACGCCGGACCCGATCACCGCGAGGTGCTCGGGCAGCTCGGCGAGGTCGTAGAGCTGGCGCCAGTCGAGGATGCGCTCGCCGTCCGGCACGGCGCCGGGCAGCACCCGCGGGGTGGCGCCGGTGGCGATCAGGACGACGTCGGCGGGCAGGGTCTCGGATTCTCCATCCGAACGAGTGACAGCGACCTTGTGTGTGGCGAGGCCGGGCTCGTCGTCGCAGAAGCGCGCCGTGCCGATGACCACGCGAACGCCCTCGCGCTGCACACGGGCCCGGATGTCGGCGGACTGCGCGAGCGCGAGACCTTTCACCCGTCCGTGGACGGTCGGGAGGTCGATGCCGGTGTCCGCGAGGTCGGTGTTGATGCCGAGCTCGGCCAGATCGTGCAGCTTGGCCAGTGCGCCGGACGAGGCGATGAACGTCTTCGACGGCACGCAGTCGTAGAGCACACAGGCGCCACCGAGGCCGTCACGCTCGACGATCGTCACGTCGGCGCCGTGCTGCGCGGCGACCAGAGCCGCTTCGTAACCCGCCGGGCCACCGCCCATGATCACGATCCGGGTCACCTGGGTCCTCCTAGTACGTGCGTACGGGGTGCGGCTTCACGGTACGCGGGCAGGTTTACGGACAAACGAAGTGGCCGGACACGCCATGTACGTCCACTCGGGTGACGGATGGGTCGCTAGGCTGTCGGCGTGCCGTTGTATGCCGCGTACGGATCGAACATGGAGCCCGCCCAGATGCTGGAGCGCGCCCCGCACTCACCGATGGCCGGCACCGGCTGGCTGGAGGGCTGGCGGCTGACCTTCGGCGGCGAGGACCTGGGCTGGGAAGGCGCGCTGGCCACCATCGTCGAAGACCCCGGTTCGCGGGTGTTCGTCGTGCTCTACGACGTCATCTCGCTGGACGAGGACGGGCTCGACCGCTGGGAAGGCGGCGAGCTCGGGATCCACAACAAAATCCGCCTCCGGGTCCAGACGATGGACGGTTCGGTGCTGGCCTGGCTCTACGTCCTCGACGCCTACGAAGGCGGCCTCCCCTCGGCCCGCTACCTCGGCGTCCTCGCCGACGCCGCCGAAGCCGCCGGAGCCCCCGCCGACTACGTCGACAACCTCCGCACCCGCCCCTGCCAAGGCATCACCGGCTGATCACGCGAGTTCCGCCTTCAATCACGCGAGTCACGTCGCCAATCACGCGAGTTGCGCGGAACGTTGCCTGAACGCGGCTCGTAGCTCCGCCAACAACCGCGTCGAGTCACGAAGGTCGGCAGCCGACGCCCGGATCGTGATCCACCCACGCCCGGCCATCCGGGCATCCCGCTCGGCGTCATAGCCGAGACGCTCCTCATGGGCGGCGAATCCGTCGTACTCCATGGCGATACGTAGTTCCGGCCATGCGAGGTCAAGAACATACAGCTTCCGGCCGTCGATCGTCGTGATCACGTATTGAGTCTCCGGCACCGGGAACCCGGCCTCCACAACGATCAGTCGAAGAATGCCCTCCGACGGCGATTCGGCGCCTCCGGTAGCGAGCGAGAGCAGCATCTGTGCCCTGTGGATACCGCGCCTGTCGCGCCGATCGACGAGGCGGCCCCGGACGTTGGCACGCAGCACCTCGCGATGACTCGGCACCAGACCATGCATCGCCTCTTCGACTGCGGCGAACGCAGTTCGCTTCTCACCGTCGCAGAGGTAGTCAGCCAGCGCGAGCTCCAACGAGAACGCGGCTAGCCCGTCAAGTTCGACCACATCGGACAACTGGAATTCAGCTCGGTGCACCACAAGCCCACGCCGGGACCCAACCCGCCTCGCGTAGGGAACGGTCACATGGATTTCGGACTCGTCGACCGCCGATAACCCATGCAGGGCAAGCGATGTCGCACCGGAAAGTGCGGCTGGCTGGCCAACCGCGAGAAGCGCTGCCTGAGCCCGCGTCGGCAACTTGAGCAAGTCGGCCGCGTGCACGACCACACCCCGCCACGGCTGGGCCAGTACGCCGTTCGTCAGCCCTGCGAGGACCGCTCTCCTACCCAGAATCTTGTCGGCCTCAGCACGTGAGACCACACCATGTCTTCCTCCCCAACCAACCACACTACGAGAATCGGACGCCGGAACGATCCCGGAAAGAGCCTCTTCCAGACCTGTGGACAACTGGCCTGGTTGTGGACAACTCTGTGCACACCTGTTCCGCCTCGTTAGAGCGAACACACGTGTTTAGGAACGTCAGTCGCGTGACTAAAGACGTAACTCGCGTGATTGGGGACGTAACTCAGGCGAGGGTGGCTAGGGCGGTGTGGACCAGGGTGCGGACGCCGACCAGGAGGGCGCGTTCGTCGAGGACGAAGGTGGGGCGGTGGATGTCGGACATGGGGGCGGTGCCGCCGGCCCAGACGCCCAGGCGAGCGAAGGCGCCCTTGACGTGTTCGAGGTACCAGCCGAAGTCTTCGCCGCCGGAGGACTGTTCCGTCCCGGCAAGCGCTTTCTCGCCCAGTGCGGCCTCGACACCGGCTCGCATCAGGGAGACGCTCTCGGCGTCGCTCACCACCGGCGGGACGCCGCGGCGGTAGTCCAGCGAGAACCCGACCCCGGTCGGCGCGAGCAGCGACTCCACCGACGAGGCGACCAGCGGTTCGAGCATGGTCCAGACCTCGTGGTCGGCCGTGCGCAGCGTGCCCCGCAGCAGTCCCTCCTGCGGGACGGCGTTGGCGGCCTGTCCGGCGTGCACCGCGCCCCAGACCAGCACGGTCCCGGACCGCGGGTCGACCCGCCGCGACAGCACCGACGGCAGCGAAGTGATCACCGTGCCCAGCGCGTGCACCAGGTCGGCGGTCAGGTGCGGGCGCGAGGTGTGCCCGCCGGGCGAGGTCAGCCGCAGCTCGATGAGGTCGGCCGCCGAGGTCAGCGCGCCGACCCTGGTCCCGACCCGCCCGGCCTCCAGCCGCGGATCGCAGTGCAGCCCGTAGATCCGCTCGACGCCGTCGAGCGCGCCCGCGGCGATCATGTCCAGCGCGCCGCCGGGCATGACCTCCTCGGCGGGCTGGAAGATCAGCCGGACCCGGCCGGGCAGCTCGGGCGCGCCGGCCAGCGCGCGGGCCGCGCCCAGCAGGATCGCGGTGTGCGCGTCGTGCCCGCACATGTGCGCGGCGCCGTCCACGGTCGAGGCGTAGGGCAGCTCGGTCGCCTCGGTCAGCGGCAGCGCGTCCATGTCGGCACGCAGCGCGACGCAGCGGTCACCCTGACCGATGTCGCAGACCACGCCTGTCCCGCCGGGCAGGACCCACGGCTTGAGCCCGACGGTGCGCAAAAGGGTGACGACCAGTTCGGTGGTCGCGAACTCGTGCCGGGACAGCTCCGGGTGCGCGTGGATGTGCCGGCGCCACGCGATGACGTCGGTCGCGTTCGCGCGGAGCCAGTCGTCCAGCCAGAACGGACCGCGTCCCTCGCCGATGTCCTGCACCGGAGCCATGTCGACCCCGGCTTCGGAGATCAGCGCGTCGGGCGCCTCGGCCGTGGTGACCAGACGACCCTCGGAGTCGTTCTGGTCGCCTGGAACGTCCGGTCGTGAATCGAGCACCGTCACGCCGCACCTCCTCCCGCAACACGGCTGGCCGACCCGATGCCCGAGATGGACGTATCGGATGTCACGCAACGTGCCGTCAATCCAGTCTTACCCATTTGCCGACGATCGTGCACCATGCAGGCGGCAAGAGGCGCCTTCACGACGGCGAAGCAAGACGGCCGGTAGTGGATCTGCGACGAACGGCGTCGGCGAGTTCGGCCTGGGTGAACGGAGCGTGCTGCTCGGCTCGCGCTTGGTCGCGACAGGGAACCGGCGGGAACCGCCGGAATCCGGTCAGCCCGCCTTGGCCTTCTTACGCTGGCGACGGCCCAGGATGACGATCAGCAGGAGCAGCGCGGCGACGACGCCCGCGATGATCTTGTTGCGACTCTTCTCTTTGTTCGCTTTGTCCGTTTCGGCCGGATCCAGCACCGGCCCGGGAGGCTGCTGCGCCAAGGCCACCCTTGCCGTACCGGGAGATGGCGCGCTCACGGACAACACGGGGGAGGAAACGGCGCGGACATTCGCGACCGGTGCGGCCTGCGCGGGCGCGGCGCAGAGCACCACCAGCCCCAGCAATCCCGTGACCACCAGACTCCGCAGCTTCGTCATGACTTCCCTCCGTCACCGGTGCGTCCCACATTGTGCCCGCTCCCCGGCCCCGGCGTCACCCGCCACGCGGGGGTGCGGAGAACGCGTCGAGGATCCGCTGCGCCGCGAGGGTCGCGGTCAGCTCGCCGTCGCGGACCGCGCGTTCGACGTCCGGGACGACCCCGCGCACGCCCGGATGCGCCGACAGGCGGCCGAGCAGTTGCTCCCGCACCATCGACCAGGTCCAGTCGACCTGCTGCTGCCGTCGCCGCCGCGCGAGCTCGCCGGTCGAGGCCAGCTGGTCGCGGTGCCGGACGATCTCGGCCCACACCCCGTCGAGACCGGTCCCGGTCAGCCCGCTGCAGGTCAGCACCGGTGGCGTCCACGCCGCGTCCGGGCCGTAGATCATCCGCAACGCGCCGGACAGCTCGCGAGCCGCCCGTTTGGCCTCGCGCTCGTGGTCACCGTCGGCCTTGTTGACGGCGATGACGTCGGCGAGTTCGAGCACGCCCTTCTTGATGCCCTGTAGCTGGTCGCCGGTCCGCGCCAGGGTCAGGAACAGGAAGCAGTCGACCATGTTGGCCACGGTGACCTCGGACTGCCCGACGCCGACGGTCTCGACCAGCACGATGTCGAACCCGGCGGCCTCCATCAGCACGATCGTCTCGCGGGTGGCCCGTGCGACGCCGCCGAGCGTCCCCGAGGTGGGCGACGGCCGGATGAACGCGTTCGCGTCCACCGCGAGCCGGGCCATCCGGGTCTTGTCACCGAGGATGGAACCACCCGTCCGGGTGGACGACGGGTCGACCGCCAGCACCGCCACGCGATGCCCCGCCGAGGTCAGGTCCGTGCCCAGCTGGTCGATGAATGTCGACTTGCCGACACCGGGCACGCCGGTGATCCCGACCCGCTGTGCCCCGCCCGCCTGCGGCAGCAGCTCGACGAGCAGCTCCTGCGCACGGGCACGGTGATCCTCGCGGTTCGATTCGACGAGCGTGATCGCCTTCGACAGCGTCCCCCGGTCACCCGCGAGGACTCCCTTGGCGTACGCCGCGACGTCGATCTTGCGTGGCAACGCTCAGGACTCCTGGGCGGAGAGCTGGGACAGCAGGTCGATGGCCGCGTCCGCGATGACCGTGCCGGGCCCGAAGATCGCCGCCGCGCCCGCCTCCCGCAGCGCCGGGTAGTCCTGCGGCGGGATGACGCCGCCGACGACCACCATGATGTCGGAGCGGCCCAGCTCGGCCAGTTCGTGCCGCAGCGCCGGGACGAGCGAGAGGTGCCCGGCGGCCAGCGACGACACGCCGATGACGTGTACGTCCGCCTCGACGGCCTGTCGCGCGACCTCGGCCGGGGTGGAGAACAGCGGGCCGACATCGACGTCGAAGCCGATGTCGGCGAAGCCGGTGGCGATCACCTTCTGGCCGCGGTCGTGCCCGTCCTGGCCCATCTTCGCGACCAGGATGCGCGGGCGGCGGCCCTCCTCCTCGGCGAACTCGTCGACCAGTTCGCGCGCCTTCTCGACGTTCTGCGACTTGCCGACCTCCTCGCGGTACACACCGGAAATCGTACGGATCTGCCCGGAGTGCCGCCCCCACAGCTTCTCCAGCGCGTCCGAGATCTCCCCGACCGTGGCCTTCGCGCGGGCCGCGCCGATCGCCAGCTCCAGGAGGTTCCCGCCCCGCTGGGCGCCCTCGGTCAGGCGCCGCAACGCGTCGTCGGTGGCCGCGGCATCGCGCTCGGAACGCAGCCGCCGCAGCTTTTCGAGCTGCTGCGCGCGGACACCGGCGTTGTCCACTTTGAGCACGTCGATCTGCTCGTCCTCGGTCAGCTGGTACTTGTTGACCCCGATCACCGGCTGACGGCCGGAGTCGATCCGCGCCTGGGTGCGCGCGGCGGCCTCCTCGATGCGCAGCTTCGGGATCCCGGCGTCGATCGCCTTCGCCATCCCGCCCGCCTGCTCGACCTCGGTGATGTGGCCCCACGCCTTGAGCGCGAGGTCGTGCGTGAGCTTCTCGACGAACGCGCTGCCGCCCCACGGGTCGATCACCCGCGTGGTGCCGGATTCCTGTTGCAGCACCAGCTGCGTGTTGCGGGCGATGCGCGCGGAGAAGTCGGTCGGCAGCGCCAGCGCCTCGTCCAAAGCGTTGGTGTGCAACGACTGTGTGTGCCCCTGGGTGGCGGCCATCGCCTCGACGCAGGTGCGGACGACGTTGTTGTAGACGTCCTGCGCGGTCAGCGACCACCCGGACGTCTGGGAGTGCGTGCGCAGCGAAAGCGACTTCGTCGACTTCGGATCGAAGCCCTTCACCAGCTTGGCCCACAGCAGTCGTGCGGCGCGGAGTTTGGCGACCTCCATGAAGAAGTTCATGCCGATGGCCCAGAAGAACGACAGCCGGGGGGCGAACTTGTCGATGTCCAGTCCGCCCGCGCGGCCGGCGCGGATGTACTCGACGCCGTCGGCGAGGGTGTAGGCGAGTTCGAGGTCGGCGGTCGCTCCGGCCTCCTGCATGTGGTAGCCGGAGATGGAGATGGAGTTGTACTTCGGCATGTGCTGCGAGGTGAAGGCGAAGATGTCGGAGATGATCCGCATCGACGGCTGTGGTGGGTAGATGTAGGTGTTGCGGACCATGAACTCTTTGAGGATGTCGTTCTGGATGGTGCCGGCGAGTTTCTCCGGCGGGACACCCTGTTCCTCGGCCGCGACCACGTACAAGGCCAGCACCGGCAGGACGGCGCCGTTCATGGTCATCGACACGCTCATCCTGTCCAGGGGGATCCCGTCGAACAGCTGGCGCATGTCGTAGATGGAGTCGATCGCGACACCCGCCATGCCGACGTCGCCGGACACCCGGGGATGATCGGAGTCGTAGCCGCGGTGGGTGGCGAGGTCGAAGGCGACGGAAAGCCCTTTCTGCCCGGCCGCGAGGTTGCGGCGGTAGAAGGCGTTCGACTCCTCGGCGGTGGAGAAACCCGCGTACTGGCGGATGGTCCACGGCTGGTTGACGTACATCGTCGGGTACGGGCCGCGCAGGAACGGGACCATGCCGGGATAGGTGTTCAGGAAGTCCACATCGGACAGATCCTCGGCGGTGTACACCGGCTTGATGCCGATGCCCTCCGGCGTTTCCCAGTCCAGCGCGTCGGGTCCCTTGCCGGTGGCCTCCTGGACGGCCCGTGCCCAGTCCGCGCGCTCGCCCGGCGGCGTGGTGCCCAGCTCGACGTCGGCGAAGTTCGGCACGGTCATCGCGAGACTCCCAGCTGGGCGTGGATTCCGGTGAGGATTTCGAGCGCGTCGCAGCCGGTGAACACGTACCCGCCGACGCCGGGGAGATCCTGGGGTTTTCCGGCCAGCAGCACGGTTTCCGCACCCGCTTCGGCGAGCGCGGCGGCGGCCGTGGCGGCTTCGGCGGCATACGCGTCGTCCGTACCGCACAGGCAGGCGATCTTCGCGCCGCTGGCGCGGAACTCGCCGGGCAGGTCGTCGGTGGCGCCGGGGTTGACCGGTTCGAGGCCGCCCGCCTGGAAGAGGTTGGCGGCGAAGGTGGCCCGCCCGGTGTGCGCGGCGACCAGGCCGAGCGTGGCGAGGAAGACGCGGGGCCGCGCGCCGTGTTCGGCGAGGTGGGCGTCGGACGCGTCGCGCAGCGCTTCGTACCCCTCCGCGTAACGATGCCGGGGCAGCCCGCCCTCCACAGTGGACGGCGCGGGCGCGCGGACGACCGGTTTCTCCGCCAGGTCCGGGAATTCGCTGACGCCGGTGAGCGGGTCACGCCGGGCGGCGAGCCGTTTCGCGCGCTTGTCCCAGGTCTCGGCGAGCCGGGCGGCCAGCGCGCCGGAGGCGAGCGACGCCTCGATCCCGCCCTCGGCCTCGATCGCGGTGAACTCCGCCCACGCGGCGCGGGCGAGCTCGTCGGTGAGGTTCTCGACGTACCAGGAGCCGCCCGCGGGGTCGATCACCCCGGCCAGCCGGGACTCCTCCAGCAGCACGGCGTGCGTGTTGCGCGCGATCCGCGCGGAGAACGCGTCGGGCAGGCCGATCGCGGCATCGAAGGGCAGCACGGTGACCGCGTCCGCGCCGCCGGCCCCGGCGCCGAAACACGCCAGCGTCGTGCGCAGCATGTTCACCCACGGATCGCGCCGGGTGAGCATCGCGGGGGACGTCACGGCGTGCTGGCGCATGCCGCGTGCCTCGGCGCGCACACCGGAGACCTCGGTGACGCGGGCCCACAACCGCCGCGCGGCACGGAACTTCGCGATGGTGAGGAACTGGTCGGCGGTGGCGGCGAGCCGGAACTCCAGCTGGCCCGCCGCGGCGTCGACGTCGAGCCCGGCCTCGGTCAGCGCGCGCAGGTAGGCCACGCCCGCGGCGATGGTGGCGCCCAACTCCTGCGCGTCCGAGCCGCCCGCCTCGTGGAACGGCAGCCCGTCCGCGACGATCGCGCGCACCTTGGGGTACGCGCCGTGCACGCGGGTGGCGAGCGCGACGGCGGGGGCCAGCGGCACCGCGGTACCGGTGCGGGCGGCCAGGCCGATCGGGTCGGCGCCGAGCGTGCCCAGCGCCTCGCTGGCCGGGATCTCCCGCTCGGCGAACAGCTCCAGCAGCGCTTCGGCGGCGGCCTCGTATTCGGCACCCGCGTCGAGAACGACGGCGGCCAGGTCGAGGTAGACCTCGTTGAGCGCGTCGGCGAGCGAGGACACCGGCAGCGCGCCCTCGCCGAGCCGCAACCAGACGGAGCTCACACCGCCTTCGAGGTCGGCGAGGATCGCGGTGTTCAGCGGCTTGGCCTCGGGCAGGACGTGCCGGGCGCGGACGTCCCAGCCGGTGCCCACCGCGCCCTGCGGGCGGGCGCCGCGCACGAACGGCGGAAGACCGGGGAAGCCGGGATCGCCGGTAGCGCTTTCGGCGGTGTAGAGCGGCTGGATCTCGATGCCGTCGTACGTGCGGCTGACCAGCTTGCTCTCGGGAGCCCCCGCGAAGTCCTCGGGCAGCCGTCCGCTCTTGCGCAGCACGGCGGCGACCAGCTCCTGCCACTGCGCCCGCTCCGCCGCCGGGAACTCGGCGGCGAGCGCGAGTGTGGTGTCGGCGGTCTGCACTGACCCCGGCCCAGCCTCGTGTGTCATACCCAACGATGGTAGAGCCCTCGTCGGAGCCCGCCCTGTGACACTTCTCGCGTCCGGCGCGCGGCGACAGGCGAGCTGACTCCGCGGCGGTCAGGGAGATACGACACAATTGGGTGCGTGTCCACCTCCAGCGAATCCTCTCGCGTCGTAGCCGGGCGGTACCGGTTACGGTCCGTGCTCGGAGCCGGATCGATGGGCACCGTCTGGTCCGCCTACGACGAGTTCCTGCACCGGCCGGTCGCCGTCAAGGAGATGAAGCTGCCGCCGGGCGTCCCGGCGGCGCAGGCGGACGAGCTGCGCGAGCGGACGCTGCGCGAGGCCCGCGCGATCGCGGTCCTGTCGCATCCCAACGTGATCATCCTGCACGACGTCGCGCGCGACAACGACGAACCGTTCGTGGTGATGGAGCTGCTGCCCTCGCGCAGCCTCGCGCACATCCTGCGCGACCACGGCCCGCTCACCGTGCCGCAGGCGGCCGCGGTCGGCATCGCCGTCGCCGCCGCGCTGGAGGCCGCGCACGCCGCCGGGATCACCCACCGTGACGTCAAACCGGGCAACGTCCTGGTCGCCGGGGACGGGCGGATCAAGCTCACCGACTTCGGGATCGCGCGCAACGTCTCCGAGGCGACCATGACCCGCACCGGGATCATGCTCGGCTCGCCCGCCTACATCGCCCCCGAGGTCGCCTCGGGCGGCGCGGTGGTCCCGGCCGCCGACCTGTGGGGGCTCGGCGCGACGCTGTTCGCCGCGATCGAGGGCACCGCGCCCTACGACGCCGACGGCGACCCGCTGGAGACGGTCGGCAAGGTCGTCAACGGCAAGGTCCCGAAGCCCTCGCCCGGCCAGCTGGCCGACGTCATCTCGGCGCTGATGAGGAAGGAGCCGTCGAAGCGGATCTCGCTGCGCGACGTGCGGCACCGGCTGTACCCGCTGCAGGCGGAGTCGGCGATCGACCTGTTCGGGCCCGAGCTGTTCCGTACCCCGGACGGCAAGAAGACCTCCGCCCAGCCGGACGCCACCGACACCCAGATCATCAAGACGGTCACCCCGGAGCCGCAGGCGGAGAACAGCGTCGCGCTGGCGGCCGACCCCGGCCCGCTGCCGTTCCTGCGCGGGTCCGAGTCCCCGGCGTCCGCGTCGGCGTCCCTCCCCGCGCTCCCGGCGTCGGCGTCGGCCGCCCTGCCCGCGCTCCCGCCGGCGCCCGCCCCGGCCGGTCCCCCGGCCCCGGTGCCCCCGCCGCTCACGCCGCCCACCGCGCCCGCCGCCCCGGCGTCCCCCGCCCGGCGGAGCGTGAAGACGAGCGCGGTGCTCACGGTCGTGTCGGTGTTGATCTTCCTGCTGGCCGCGGGTGGCGGGTTCGCGCTGGCCAGGACCGTCGGCGGGCAGCCGCTGCTGCCCCCGGCGGCGGGTTCGCCGGTCTCGACGGGCCAGCCCGTGGTGGTCCCGCCCCCGGTGCTCGTCACCCAGCAGGGCAACTCGAACGCGGTCAACGGCGTCAAGGGCGGGCAGTTCTCGCTCGATGTCCCCGAGGGCTGGCTCAAGTTCGCCTCCCCGCACCAGTTGCGGTCCGGCTCCACCTCCACCATGGTGCAGTTCGTGTCGCCGGACGGGCGCCAGGTCATCACGGTGGAGCGGCTGGCCGGGTTCCTCACCGGTGGCGCGCCGGCCCGTTACCTCTCCGAGGTGCAGCGGAACTATCCCGGGGACGCGTTCTTCCTGGCCAAGCAGGCACCGCTGACGGGACAGAACGGGCTCGCGGTGACCTACCGGACCACCGAGCGGGCCACCGGCAGGTCGGACGGTTCCGGCCCGGTCACCCGGTCGACGTTCGCGAACCTGATCCAGGCCAAGAACGACCTCTGGGTACTTTCGCTGACCGCGCCGTCCGAGCAGGAGGACAGCGCGCGCACCGGCGTCTTCGACCGGGTCGCCCCGACGCTGAAGATCGACTAGCGGTCGGTGCCAGGCAGGTGGCCGGGCTGGAACAGGCGCCGCGACTCGCCTTCCTGCGCGAACCTCCGCAGTCCCGCGAACAGGCGATCCCCGAGCACACTGCCGACGACGGCGGCCTCGACGATCCGTTCCACCGTCGGCAGACCGGTGGTGATGCCCAGGTCGATCACCGCCAGTTCCTGCGCGAGGGCGGCGTACTCGTCGAGCCGCACGATCAGCTCGTCGTGCCCGAGGTCGCGGATCCGGCACAGCACGTCGATCACGTTCCGCTCGGTCGGGTCGCCGTCGTGCAGCTTCCAGCCGTGCTGCTCCGCGAGCCCCGCCAACAGGCCCCGCGCCCAGGCCCGGTCCTCTTCACTCGCCTCGTCCGGTTGCGGGGTGAGCGCGTCGAGCGCGACGCCGAGCGCGTTGTAGGTCGTCGCGCTGTCGTCGATGGCCTTCAGGACCTCGCCCACCGCGGCCACCGACAGCCCGCCGACCTCGCGCAGCGCGCGGACGAGCTTGAGCCGCTGGACGTGTGAGACGTCGTACCGGGCCTGGTTGGGACTGGTCCGTTCGCCGGGCGGCAGCAGGCCTTCCCGCAGGTAGTACTTGACGGTGGCCACCGGCACCCCGGACTCGGCGCTCAGTTCCGCCATCCGCATCCGCGTTCACTCCGATCTCAGGGACGGATTTCAGGGACAACCCTGAGGACCTCTCAGGATAGATAGTTTAGCTTTCCATAACGGAGAGCATAACTATCCATATTGGGAGGGACCTCGTGACCATCTTGGCCGACATCCGGACCAAACCCTGGCAGTGGCACCGGCCCGCGACCGGGTTCGCCTTCGCGATGGCGGGCGCGGCCGTGCTGTGCGTCATCGGCCTGATCGTCGACCAGCGGACGCTGGGCGGCGCGCCGATCTGGGCCAAACCGCTCAAGTTCGCGATCTCGGGGGCGCTGTACTTCTTCACCTGGAGCTGGCTGGTCTCGCTGCTGCCGCGGCTCCGCCGGACCGCGTGGTGGGTCACCACGGTGCTCGTCGCGATGTTCGGCGGCGAGTACGTCCTGCTCGTCATGCAGGCGTTCCGGGGCACGGCGAGCCACTTCAACCAGGCGACCCCGTTCGACACCCAGGTGTTCAACGCCATGGCGATCATGGTGGCCGTCATCTTCGTGGCGACACTGG
Organism: Amycolatopsis samaneae; assembly: GCF_039541975.1. Taxonomy (NCBI): domain Bacteria; kingdom Bacillati; phylum Actinomycetota; class Actinomycetes; order Pseudonocardiales; family Pseudonocardiaceae; genus Amycolatopsis; species Amycolatopsis samaneae. The sequence continues at coordinate 393,095 of NZ_BAABHG010000008.1, read as the reverse complement.
TCCTGACCGTGCTGCTGGTGTTCAGCCGCCAGGAGGACCGCGGGACGTTCTGGGCGGTCCGGTTCGGCGGGATCATCTCGCTCGTCGGCCTCGGTCTCGGCCAGCTCATGACCAGCCCGAGGCCGGAGCAGCTCGCCCTGATGCACGCCGGGATCAGGCCGGACCTGCGGGGCGGGCACTCCGTCGGGCTGGCCGACGGCGGCCCCGGCCTGCCGATCCTCGGCTGGAGCACGGTCGGCGGCGACCTGCGGATCCCGCACTTCGTCGGCATGCACGCGCTGCAACTGCTGCCGCTGCTCGCGCTCGGCCTGCTCGCGCTGGCGAAGCGGTTCCCGGTGCTGGCCGACGGCACGGTACGGGCGCGGCTGGTGCTGGTCGGCTCGGCCGGGTACGCCGGGCTCGTCGCGCTGGTGACCTGGCAGGCCGAACGCGGCCAGTCGATCGTGCGCCCGGACGCGCTCACCCTGGTGGCGTTCGGAGCGCTGGTGCTGGCCGTCGCGCTCGGCACGCTGGCGTCCCTCTCGCGCCCTGGCAAACGCGCCCAGCTGGGAACGGCGGTCTGACGCGATGACGGCTTCGACGCTGTTCAGCTGGACGTTTCCGCTCGCGACGCCGTTCTGGGCGCTGATGATCTTCCTGCCGGGCTGGTCCTGGACACGCCGGATCATGGCCTCGCCGTGGGTCCCGCTGCTGCCGCTGGTGTGCTACTTCGCGCTCGCGATCCCGCACTTCGGCGAGCTGTGGCGGGCGGTGAGCAACCCGGATCTCGGTGTGCTGCAAGGGTTTCTCTCCACCCCGCACGGCGCGGCGCTGATCTGGGCGCACCTGATCGCGTTCGACCTGTTCATCGGCAGGTGGATGTACCTCGAGTCACGCGAGCACCGGATTCACCCGCTCGTGACGAGCCCGATCCTGGCGCTGACGATCTTCCTGTCCCCGTTCGGGCTGGTCGCGTTCCTGGTCGCCAGGAGCGTCCGGATACGCTCGCTTTCATGACAGAACACGAGGTCGCCGCGTCCGCCATCGCGGAGCGCACGGGCGTGGAGAAGCACGACATCGCCGTGGTGCTGGGGTCGGGCTGGCGCCCGGCGGCGGACGTCATCGGCACGCCGGAGGCGGAGATCCCGCTGGGTGAGCTGGCCGGGTTCGCCCAGCCGAGCGCCGTCGGGCACGGCGGGACGGTCCGGTCGGTGCGCGTCGGGGACAAGCGGGCGCTGGTCCTGCTGGGACGCACGCACTTCTACGAGGGCAAGGGCATCGACCCGGTGGTGCACAACGTGCGCACCGCCGCGGCCGCCGGGGCGAAGTCGGTGCTGCTGACGAACGCGGCGGGCGGGCTGCGCGAGGGGATGCGGGTCGGCCAGCCGGTGCTGATCTCGGATCACCTCAACCTGACCGCGCGGTCGCCGATCGTCGGGGCGAACTTCGTCGATCTGACCGACCTGTACTCCGCGCGCCTGCGCGGGGTCGCGAAGGAGATCGACCCGTCGCTGGAGGAGGGCGTGTACGCCGGGCTGACCGGGCCGCACTTCGAGACGCCGGCGGAGATCCGGATGCTGCGCACGCTCGGCGCGGATCTGGTCGGGATGTCCACGGTGCTGGAGGCGATCGCCGCGCGGGCGGCCGGGCTGGAGGTGTTCGGGCTGTCCCTGGTGACCAACCTGGCCGCCGGGATGACCGGGGAGCCGCTCAACCACGAAGAAGTGCTCGAAGCGGGCCGCGCGGCCGCCACCCGGATGGGCGAGCTGCTGCGCGAACTCGTCTCCCGCGCCTGATCCGCCGATGGTCCGTGAATGCCACATTGAGGGACTCTGAGTCCTTCAATGTGGCATTCACGGACCGTTCTAGACGTAGCTGGGCAGGGTGGCGGCGACCTCGGCCGGGCCCGGCATGGCGGCGACCTCGGCGGCGAGGGCGCGGGTGGCGTCACGCACGGCGGCGTCGGTCAGCAGCACGCGGGCGTTCTCGGTGACCGCCTCCGCGGTGACGGCGTCGCCGAGGAGCTGCCGCCCGACCCCGGCGTCGACCACCATCTCGGCGTTGGAGAACTGGTCGGCACCCTGCGGCAGGACCAGCTGCGGCAGCCCGGCGCCGAGCGAACCCAGCGTCGTCCCGCTGCCGCCGTGGTGCACGACGACGTCCACGTACGGCAGCAGTGCGCTCTGCGGCACCCACGCCTCGAGCCGCACGTTCGCGGGCACTTCGCCCAGCTCCGCGACGTCGACGCTCGGTCCGGCGGCGACGAGCACGTCGGCGTCGAGCACGGCGAGCCCCTTGATCGCCTTGCCCAGCACGTCGGTGTTCCCGAACGCGGTGCCCAGCGTCAGGTACACGAGCGGACGGCTCCGGTCACGGCCGGCGATCCCGGCGGGCAGGTCACCCGGCTCGCTCCAGCCGACCGGACGCAGCGGGATCCGCTTCGTCCCGGCGAGGAACTCCGGTGCCTGCACCGATTCCGGGCAGATGTCCACCACCGGATCGCCGAAGTAGCTCTGGGGATCGCCCTCGACGCCGTACTCGCGCGCGGTCTCGCCGATCCGGGCACGGATCAGGTCGCCGAGCTCGCCCATCCGCGACATCCGGCCGAAAGTGTGGCCGACACACGGAATTCCGGCGCGTTTCGCGGCGAAGGCCCCGCCCACGTTCCCGGATTCGTAGACCACCAGATCCGGTCGGCGCTCGGCGAAAATCGATTCGAGGTCGGTGACGAAGGACCTCGGCACGACTTCGCCGAAGATCCGGCCGAGGATCTGGGGCAGCTGCTCCGGGGGCAGCTGCTCCGGGTCCTCGGCGATACCCTTCGCCGCCTCCGTGAACGCCACCGTCATGGTGACCCCGGCCGAGATGCCGGTGATACCCGCCTTTCCGATGTTCGGCAGGAAGTCCTCGGCGGTGGCGAAGCCGACGTCGTGCCCGGCGTCGCGAGCGGCGACGGCGAGCGGGATGAGTGGGAACGAATGTCCGAAGCCCCCCAGGGCTGTGAAGATCACGCGCATCCTTCGAACGTAGCCGTAAGCTGAGCCGCGTGCCCATGACAGTTTCCTCGACGCTGCGGGACGCGGCCTTCCGCTGGATCGCCGACGACCCCGACCCCGATTCCCGTGCCGAACTGCAGGACGTCCTCGCCAACGCGCTGGGCGGCGTGCCGGGACGCGCCGAGGAGCTGGCCGACCGGATGGCCGGTCCGCTCGAGTTCGGCACCGCCGGGCTGCGCGGGCCGGTGCGCGCCGGGCCGAACGGGATGAACGTCGCGGTCGTCGTCCGCACCACCGCCGGGGTGGCCGCGTGGCTGACCGCGCACGGGCACGCGGGCGGGACCGTCGTGGTGGGCCGGGACGCGCGGCACGGTTCGGCGGCCTTCGCCGAGGCCGCCGCCGAAGTGCTCACCGCCGCCGGTTTCGCGGTGAAGACACTCCCCGAGCCCCTGCCGACGCCGTTGGTGCCGTACGCGGTGAAGCGGCTCGGAGCGGTCGCCGGGATCCAGATCACCGCGTCGCACAATCCGCCCGCCGACAACGGGTACAAGCTCTACGACGGCACCGGCGCACAGATCGTCCCGCCGTCGGACGGGGAGATCGAGCGGGCGATCGCCGCCGCGCCCGCCGCGGTGAGCGTGCCGCGCTCGCCCGGCGCCGAGACCCTGGATCCGCGCGAGGGCTACCTCACCGAGGTGGCCGCGCTGCCCCGCGGCACCGCCCGCGACGTCCGGATCGCCGCGACCGCCCTGCACGGCGTCGGCGCCGAGACGCTGCGCGCCGCGTTCGCGCGGGCCGGTTTCACCGACGTGCACCTGGTCGCCGAACAGTCCACACCGGACCCGGACTTCCCGACCGTCGCCTTCCCGAACCCGGAGGAGCCGGGCGCGACGGACCTTCTGCTCGCGCTCGCGTCCACTGTGGACGCCGATCTCGCGGTGGCGCTCGACCCGGACGCCGACCGCTGCGCCCTCGGCGTCCGCGAGCACGACGGCACCTGGCGCATGCTGCGCGGTGACGAGACCGGCGTGCTGCTCGGCGCGCATGTGCTGTCCACAGTGGACCTTTCGGTGACGCCGGACCCGCTGGTGGCCACCACGATCGTGTCCTCGTCGATGCTCGGCGAGGTCGCGAAGGCGCGCGGCGCGCGCTATGCCGAGACCCTGACCGGGTTCAAGTGGCTGGTCCGTGCCGGCGAGGGCCTGGTCTTCGCCTACGAAGAAGCGCTGGGGCTCTGCGTCAACCCGTCCTTCGTCCGTGACAAGGACGGCATCGCCGCGGCCGTGCTCGCGGCGGGGCTGGCGGCCACGCTCAAGGCCGAGGGCGGCTCGATCCCGGCCGTGCTGGACGAGTTGTCCCGCCGGCACGGCGTCCACCTCACCGACCAGGTTTCGTTGCGGGTCACCGATCTCGCCGTGCGCGGCCGGATCATGGCGCGGCTGCGCGCGGAACCGCCGTCCTCACTGGCGGGTGTCCCGGTCACGATGGAGGATCTGCTCCCGGACGCGGACGTGCTGCGCCTGACCGGGGAGGGGTTGCGGGTGGTGATCCGGCCGTCCGGGACGGAGCCGAAGCTCAAGGCGTACCTGCAGTCCGCGCGGCCGCCGTCCAGCGAGCTGGCGGCGTCCCGCGAGGCCGCGGCCGCCCGGCTCACGGCCCTGCGTGCCGACGTCGAGGGGTTGCTGTCCTGACATGCCGACGTTGCTGATCGTCCACCACACGCCGTCGCCGTCGACGCAGGCGATGTTCGAGGCGGTGCTCGCGGGCGCCACGCATCCGGACATCGAGGGGGTGGACGTCGTCCGGCGTCCGGCGCTGGGCGCGACGGTGCCGGACGTGCTGGCCGCCGACGGGTACCTGCTGGGTACCCCGGCGAATCTCGGCAGTATGAGCGGGGCGTTGAAGCACTTCTTCGACACCGTGTACTACCCGTGCCTGGACGCCACGAAGGGGCGTCCGTTCGGTTACTACGTGCACGGGAACAGCGACACCAGCGGGACCACCCGCCAGCTGGACGCGATCACCACCGGTCTCGGCTGGACCCGCGTCGCGTCCCCTGTCCTGGCGACCGGAGACCCTGCCCCCGACACCCTCGCCGCCTGCACCGAACTAGGCGGCACCCTGGCCGCCACCCTGATGAAGTAACCAACACCACAAGAACACGGGCACCAAGGCACGCCCCCACCCCACGCAACCACGGCTGGGGGTCCGGGGGCGTGCCCCCGGGCGGGGCGTGGGGGCTGCGCCCCCACAAAAAAGAGGAAGGCAGGACGGCGCAGCGCGCTGTCCTGCCTTCCGAGGCCTCTACCGGAAGCCCTGGGGGTCGACCTCCGGCGGAAGGCCTGGTGCCAAGGGTTCGCCGGACGGGCGATCAACCTCAGCTTCCCCAGCTTACTACGAACGCTCGATCTTGACGACCCCCGGGCAGGGCAAAACCTTCCGCTGCGGTCTCCGTGCACCCCCAGGACGCGGAAACCGCAGCGGAAGGCATGCGGGATTGTCGATCCCGTAGCGAGTGTAAACCACTGCATACACAAGTCGTCAACAGATGCGTACAGTTGTCCCCGGACAGGAATTTCACCGGGCACGGGAGGGAAGCCGGGGATGGCACGGCAGCGCACGTTCGCCGAAAAACTGACCGCGCTGATCGACTCGGCCCGGGTCGACGGCAGAGCGCCGCACAGCTATCGCGAGCTGTCCGCGGCCATCGAGCGCGCCGGTGGCCCCGCCATGTCCCCGGCCTACCTCCAGCAGCTGGCGACCGGCAAGCGCATCAACCCGAAGATCCACTACGTCGAGGCGCTGGCGAAGCTGTTCGGCGTCCCGGTGACGTACTTCTTCGAAGAGGACGAAACACCCACCACCGGCGGTCCGGCCAACGAGGCCAAGCTCATGGCGATGCGTGCCCAGGAGCTGTCGCCGCGGGGGCGCCGACAGGTGATGGACCTGCTCGACCTGGTCGAACGCTACGAGCGCGCCGAACGGGACACCCCGGACGACGAACGGACCGAGCGGTAACGAGCGGGCGCCGCGCGAGCGGTGCCGAGGTGCTCTACGCGCGGCTCGGCCTACCCGCCAGGGATACGAAGTCCGGACACCCCGTCCCATCCGCGAAGGAATGAACGGAAGATTCAGGACACCCTGAAGCCCCTACCAAACAGCCTAGGCAAGGGGTCCGACACTTCCACGTCCCGGCACCCTGCCCCGCCCACGTACCCGAGTAGGCGACTCGCGTACCCAGACGGTCGGTTCACGTACCCAGAGGGTCGACTCGCGTACCTGGGCGGACGACACGCGTCCGACCTCCCAGGTACGCGAGTCGTCCATCCAGGTACGCGAGATCTCCGTCCAGGTACGCGAGATCGCCGTTCGGGCACGTGAGATCGCCGGTTGGGCTGTCGGGGCGGCGCGCCGACGTGCTGTTAAGGCCACCTTGCGGGCGTCTCCCGCCCCTAAGGTGGCCTTAGCGGCGGGAGGACGTCTGATTTGGTGACAGTGTTTTAAAACGGTGTTATCGTAGGGCTCCCCGATCGAGAAGGAGTCCGAGATGCACGGGCCCGTCCAGCTGTTCACCGTGATCGCCCTGGTCTCGCTGCCGACCGTGATGTATGGCGGCTACGCGCTGATGGGCGTGCTGCGCCACCGCGACCTGACCGACTTCCAGCGCGGGATGTTCCGCGCCGGACACGCGCACGCCGGCGTCCTGCTCGTCCTCGTCCTCGCCGCGCTACAGGTCCTCAACCTCGGCGGGCTCGGCGACACCGCCCGCTGGGTCGTCTGCTTCCTCCTGCTGTTCGGCGTGCTCGCCCAGTCCGGCGGGATGTTCCTGCACATGGCGCTCGGGAAACCCGGCAAGGCCTCGGCGGGCAACGCCGTCACCACCGGCGGCGCCGTCCTGCTCGCCGCCGCGATGCTGATGACCGCGTACGGGGTGGCCTTCCCCTGACAACCTTCCCCTGACAACACTGTCGGACCCGGTCGTTAAGCTTGCTGACGTGCCTGAATACCTGCCTACCGCGCCGACCAGGGGAACCCGCGACTTCCTCCCCGCCGAGATGTCCGTCCGTACGCAGGTTTTCGGCCATCTCTACGAGGTACTGGAGCGCCGCGGCTTCCTCCGCTACGACGGCCCGATCCTCGAACCCGCCGAGATCTACGAGGCCAAGTCCGGCCAGGAGATCGCCGACCAGCAGCTGTACACGCTCACCGACAAGGGCGGCCGCCGCCTCGCGCTGCGCCCGGAGATGACCCCGTCGGTAGCGCGGATGATCGCCGGGAACGCGAAGTCGCTGTCGTTCCCGGTCCGCTGGTACAGCCACCCCAACTGCCACCGCTACGAGAAACCACAGCGCGGCCGGGTGCGCGAGCACTGGCAGATCAACGCGGACATCTTCGGCTCCGACAGCGCGAACTGCGAGATCGAGATCTTCGAGCTGATCCACGATCTGATGACCGCGCTCGGCGCCACCCCGGACATGTTCGCGGTGCGCGTCAACGACCGGAACCTGCTGTCCTCGGCGCTGCTCGACCTCGTCGGCGTCTCCCCCGAGCACCTGTCGCAGGTCTTCGCGCTCGTCGACCGCTGGGAGAAGCTAGACCGCGACAAGCTCGCCGAGGGCGCGGCCGAGATCGGCCTGTCGGACAAGCAGTTCGAGAAGCTCTCCGAGGTGCTCGGCGCCGGGACGGCCCTGCTCGACGAGCTGCCCGAGCACGCCAAGGAGAACTCGAACCTGGTCAAGGTCCTCGCCAGCGGCGCGGCCGACCTCGTCCGCTTCGAGCCGATCATCGTGCGCGGCCTCGCGTACTACACGTCCACCGTGTTCGAAGTCTTCGACACCTCGCCGGAAAACCGCCGCGCGCTGTTCGGCGGCGGCCGCTACAGCGATCTGGCCTCGCTGTTCACGCCGCAGCAGATCACCGGCATCGGGTTCGGCATGGGCGACGTCACGCTGATGGACTTCCTCGACACGCACGGACTCACCCCGGCCCCGCGCAGCGAGGTCGACGTCATGGTCGTGCCCGTCGTCGAGGAGCTCTTGGACGCGGCCCGCGAGGTCGCGAAGTCCCTGCGCCAGGCCGGGCTCCGCACCTCGACTCCGATCGAGCTGCGGAAGCTGGGCAAGGAGCTGGCCCGCGCGGACAAGGCGGGCGCCGCCGCCGTCGTCATCGTCGGCCAGGAGGACTGGGCCGCCGGGAACGTCACCGTCCGCTCGCTCGCCACCCGCGAACAGCGGCAGGTCCCCACCGCCGAGGCCCCCGCCGCCGTCCAGGCCCTGCTTTCCTGAGCAACGCGCCGCCGATCTCATGTGATCGGCGGCGCGACTCACGTGATTGAACGCGTAACTCGCGTGATTGGCGACGTCTCTCGCGAGTTACGCCTCTGATCACGCGAGTTTCGTGCCCGATCACGCGAGATCGCCGTGTGATCACGGGACGGCGCGGAGGAAGCGGAGGGTGAAGGTGGCGCCGGCGCCGGGGGTGCCGCGGGCGGCGATGGTGCCGCCGTGCCCGGTGACAACCTCACGCACCAGTGCCAGGCCGAGACCGAACCGGCGGCCGTCACCGTCGTGTCCCCGCGCGAAACGTTCGAAGAGCCGCGCGGCGTCCCGCTGTTCGAAGCCGACGCCGGTGTCCCGCACGCTCAGCTCCACGTGCCGGTCGTCCGGCACGCCGAGCGTGACCTCGATCGTCCCGCCCGGCGGGGTATGGCCGATCGCGTTGTCCAGCAACGCCGAAAGCACCCGGCGCAACGCCGTCGGCACGCCCGGAACCACGTACGCGCCGCCGTCCGCCGACACCGAGATCCGCACGTTCCGTTGTTCCGCGCGCACCGCCTCCGCCGCCACCGCCTGTTCCGCCAGCTCGCCGAGCTCGACCGGCTCCATCCGCGGCGCCTCGGCCCGCAGCCGTGCCGAGAGCAGCAGGTCGTCGACTACCTCGCCCAGCTCCCGCGTCCCGCCGACCAGCTGATCGACCTCCGCGACGACCCGAGGTGGCAACTCCGAACCCCGCGCCCGCCGGGACAGCAGCTGCGCGCGGGTGTGCAGCCGCGTCAACGGCGCGCGCAGCTCGTGGCTGGCGTCCGCGACGAAGGTCCGTTGCCGCCGCAACGCCTCCCCCAGCGGCCGGATCACCCGGCCCGCCAGCAGGTAGCCGGTGAGCACCGAGGCCACCAGCGCCAGCGCCTCGGCGATGGCGAACCCGGTGAGCAGCGAATACCGGTCCTGGAGCTGGTAGACCTGCTCGAAGAACGCCTGCGAGATGATGCCCCCTCGGTTCTCCGTCCGGATGGTGTAGACCACTCCGCCCAGCTCGCGGGTCTCGGTGACGACGTCGCCGTCGGCGGGCACCCGCGCGAAGATCTCGGTCACCGGCATCCCGGCGGGCGGCTCCCCCAGCGGCGTATGCCCGCCCCCGCTGAACAGCCACACGCAGCCCGGCGGCGGCACGGTGAGCCCCTGCCGGATGGTCCAGGCCAGGGTGCGATCGGCCTCCGCCCGCTGACCGCCGATCAGCACCGCGAACGCGATCACCCCCGAGACGAACACCAGCAGCGTGATCACCACGGCGATCTCGCCCGCGACCAGCCGCCGGGCCCGCCGCAGCTCCCGCGTCTCCTGGTCACCGCGCGCGAGCTTCACACCGCGCCGATCTGGTACCCGAGGCCGTGCACGGTGCGCACCACGTCCCGGCCGAGCTTGCGCCGCAGGTAGTACACATAGGTGTCCACAATGGACTCGCCGGTCGAGTCCGCGAAGATGTTGCTGCGCAACGACTCCCGCGGATGGATCGCCTTCGGCCGCTGCGCCAGCGTACGCAGCAGCTCGAACTCCCGCCCGGACAGCGTGACCCGGTCCCCGACGGCCAGCACCACCTCGTGCCGCCGCAGGTCCAGCTCCGCCGTGCCGAGCGGGAGACACTCCGCGCCGTCGAGATCCCGCCTGCCCAGCGCCCGCAGCCGCGCCAGCAGTTCCTCAGCCTCGAACGGCTTGACGAGGTAGTCGTCCGCGCCCGCGTCCAGCCCGTCCACGCGATCCCCGACGTCGCCCAGCGCGGAGAGCACCAGGACCCGCGTGGTGACCCCCTTCCGCCGCAGACCGGCGAGCATCTCCAGCCCGTCCATCACCGGAAGCCTGCGATCGACGATCATCACGTCGTAGCGCCCGACCAAGCCGAGGTGGAGCCCGCGCTGGCCGTCATGGGCCAGCTCGGGCTCGTAACCCTCGTCCGCGAGCAGTTCGGCGAGCATCCCGGCCAGTTCACGGTCGTCCTCGACCACGAGCACACGGTTCCCTGCCTCTTCGCGCACGAATCCATACTGGCAGTCATTCCCTCGTCCTTGAACCCTCAACTCTTCGGAAAAGACTGTGCTCCCAGCAGGAATTCGTCCGTGTTCCCGCTGACCGGGGCACGGCCTTCCCTGCGGTCCAGCCAGCTGAGCACCGGCGCGGTCATCACCGTGGTCACCAGCGCCACGACGACCAGCACGGTGAACAGCGAGGGCGACACGATTCCGGCCTGCAGCCCGATGTTCAGCGCGATCAGCTGCATCAGCCCGCGCGCGTTGATCAGCGCCCCGACCCGGACCGCGACCCCGGGCGGCTCCCCCGCCAGCCGCGCCGCTCCCCAGCACGCCCCGAACTTGCCCACCACGGCGGCGACCACACACACCACCGTGAACAGCAACAGCCCCGGATCTCCGAGCAACGCGAAGCGCGTGTTGAGCCCGGAGTAGGTGAAGAACAACGGCAGGAACACGATGCGGCCGATCGGCATCAGCTTCGCCAGCACGGCTTCGGCGGTCTCGGACCTCGGCAGTGCGATCCCGACGCAGAACGCGCCGAACACCGCGTAGAGCCCGATGACGTCGGTGAACCAGGCCGCCGCGAACAACACCACGGCGGTGATCAGCACCCGCTGGTCGCCGCCGAACCGGGTCCCCGCCATCACCCTGCCCAGCAACCGCCTGCCGACCGTGGTGAGCACGATCGCGAACAGCACCGCGCCACCCACGGTCAGCAACGCGGGCCCGCCCGAGGCTGCGTGCATGCTGAGCACCACCGCCAGCAGCACCCACGCGAGCGCGTCGTCGATCGCACCGCAGGCCAGCGCGAGCGAGCCGAACCGCGTTCCGGCCAGGCCGCGTTCGGTGATGATCCTGGCCAGCATCGGGAACGCCGTGATCGCGACCGCGACCCCGACGAACGCCGCGGACACCACGACCGACACGTCCGGCCGGAACAGCCGCGTCCACTGGTTGCCGAGCAGGCTGACCCCGACGCCGAGCGCGAGCGGAACCACCGTGCCCGCCAGCGAGACCGCGCCGACCGTCCGCGCCGAACCCCGGATGCTGCGCAGGCTGAACTCGTACCCGGTGCCGAACATGAACACCACCAGGCCGATCTGGCCGCCGACGTAGAGCAGCGGCCGCAGCCCTTCGGGGAACAGCGCTTCCTGCACCCCCGGCGCGAGCAGCCCCAGCAGCGACGGGCCGAGCAGCACGCCGGCGACCATCTCGCCGACCACCGGCGGCTGCCCGATCCGCCCCATGGCGTAACACACCACCCGGCACACCAGGAGAATCACCAGCACGGCCAGGAAGAACGCCGGGGCCGCGGCTGCCGGGCTCATCGCTGTTCCCCTTCGAAGTAGCTGGCGCACAGGCGTTTCCGCCGGGCGTCGAGCACCATGTAGGTCCCGAAGACCAGTTGCGCGAGGCTCCGCCAGACGTCCTCCCAGCGGTCACGCACGAACATCACCGCCAGCGCGAACCGCCGGTTTCGCGGCGCTTCCCTCGGCGTCAGCAGGCACGGGCCCCGGTTCGGGACCGACCTCGTGTGCGCCGCGCTCGTCGCGAGCGTGTAGCGCCGCAACACCTCCCGCAGCACGACGCGCATGGTCACCGGTGCCAGCCCCCGCGCCGGGCAGGGCCGGTTGTGCGTGCTGCCGAACGGAAGGAAGTTGTGGTCCACAGTGGACGTCTTGAGCCACCGGTCCGGATCGAACTTCTCCGGGCACTCGTATCCGGCGCTGTGGTACTCGGGATAGCTGAAGCACAGCACGCTGCCCTCGGGGATCGTGGTGTGCGCCAGCTCGACGTCCGCGGTGGTGATCCGGTGCGCGATCCCGAACAGCGGGTAGACGCGCAGGCATTCGTCGATCACGCGGTCGACGTAGTCCTCGTCGTCCGGATCGGCGGCGAGCCGTTCCTGCACACCGGGATGCTGCGCGACGACCATCAGCAGGTGGGTCATCGCCTCGGACATCTGCACCACGGCGGTGTTGAAGAACGTGCCCTGCAGGTAGTACGCCTTTTCCACTGTGGACAGCCGGGACGGGAGCGGATGCGGCACGTCGTCCAGCCTGCGCCGCAGGTACGCGGTCAGCCGCGCCCGGCGGCGCATGTGCCGTGGCCGCACGCACTTTAGCGCGGAAACGACGTCGTCGGCGTTGGCCACGATGAGCGCACGCGCCTCCGCCGGGCACGGCTCGCCGAACACGAGCTCGTAGTACAGCTCCGCCCAGATCGGCATCATCGTGTCCCGCAGCCGGACGAACCCGCCGTCACCGAGCTCGTCGAGCACGCGCGTGGCGCATCGCCGGATCAGCTCCTCGGACTCCACTTTGGACCGGACGAGGATCTGCCTGGTCGTCTTCGCGACCTCGTCGTAGCGCGGCCCCGCCTCCAGATGTTCCTGATGAATATGGGAACCCGGTTCGAGCCAGTACCAGAACAGGTCGGACAGCGCGGCGCCGCGGCTGCGCCCGCCGGCGGCCGGATCGGCGTAGACGCGCTTGAAGTCCTCGATCCCGATCCGGTCGCCGGGGATCGGCACCGCCTCGTCCCCGTTGACCAGTGCGAAGATCCGCATCCGCAGCGCCACCACCCGTCCTGGCAGCCAGGACGGGATCGTGACCACCAGCACGGCGAGCAGCGCCCGGAGCGCGAGCCGGATCACCGGTAGCTCCGGACCAGATCGGCGGTGAGGTCGAGCGGCGAGGCCGCGCCACACAGCGCGAGCGTGTGGTCGAACTCCTCCCGGACCCGTTCGAGCACCCGCGCGACGCCGTCCTGCCCGGCAGCCGCCAGCCCCCACAGCACCGGCCGCCCGAGGCCGACCGCCGACGCGCCGAGCGCCAGCGCCTTCGCCACGTCCGTGCCGCGCCGCACCCCGCCGTCGAGGATCAGCGGGACCGCGCCCGCGACCGCCTCGGCGATCTCCGGCAGCGCGTCGATCGTGGCGGGCACGGTGTCGAGCTGACGGCCGCCGTGGTTGGACACGATCAGCCCGGCGACCCCGTGCCGCACCGCGAGCCGCGCGTCCTCGGGATGCAGCACGCCCTTGAGCAGGATCGGCAGCGCGGTGAGCTGCCGCAGCCAGGCGATGTGCTCCCACGACAGTTCCGCCGACATCGCGATCTGGCGCACGTGCCCCGGCTCGCCGCCCCGCAGGTTGCGCAGGTTCTCCACCACCATGCCCGGCGGCAGGTCGTGGAACCCGTGCCGGTCGTCGCGTTCCCGCCTGCCCAGCACCGGCGAGTCGACGGTGACCACCAGCGCCTTCACCCCGGCCCGTTCGGCGCGGCGCACGATCGCCTCGGAGAAGTCCAGATCCGGCTGGAGGTAGAGCTGGAACCACAGCTCCGGCTCCGGGGTGACCTCCAGCGCGGCGGCCGCGACGTCCTCGATCGCCGTGGTCGCCGCCATGCTGACGATCATGACCGTGTCCGCCGCCATGGCCGCCCGCACCGTCGCCAGCTCCCCGTCCGGATGCGCGAGCCGGTGGAACGCCGTCGGTGCCACCAGGATCGGCATCGACGCCCGGGAACCGAGCAGCTCGATGGTGAGATCGCGCTTGTCGCTTCCCCGGAGCACCCTGGGCAGCAGGCAGAGCCGGGCGAACGAGTCCACATTGGACCTTGCGGTGATCTCGTCACCGGCGGCACCCGCGAAGAAGTCGTAGTACACCGGATCGAGACGTTCTCTCGCCGTCTCTTCGAATTCCGCGACAGAACTCATCGCTCGCTCCTTCACGCCCGCGCGACGACGGGTTCGAGCTGCCGGGCGAGGAACGCGCGCAGCGGTCCTATGTGGATCTCCTGGTTCCATTCGTTTTCGAGGTTCTCGGTGACGTGGTGCGTCGCGACGAGCTCCCCGCGCCGGTAGTGCCGGACGATCGGGTGCAGGTAGTGGCCCGCGCCCTCGTCGTTCGCCGCGTCCTGGCGAGCCCTGGCGACATTGGCGTCGAACGGGTCGATCTTGTCGTGGTCCGGGCCGTAGTCGAGCGTGACCACGAAGGCGTTGTCCGAAGTGGACAGATCGCTCGCCGCGAAGAGCGCGATCGGCATTTCCTCGTGGTAGCGCGCTTCACCGCCGTCGACGGTGAGGATGTCGGCGAGGAACCCGAACTGCTGGTACAGCGCGGAAGTACGGTTGACCCGCGCGATCACCGCGTCGGCGAGGCTTTCCACGTCGGCGGGCACGGCGACGCTCGGCCACGGCTTGCCGTGGTAGCGCTCGTCCAGCGCCTTGGCGAGCGCGCGGACGCTGTAGCGGTAACCGTGGATGAACGCGCTCGTGCTCTTCCTGTAGTCGCGGACCTGGCTCAGGGTGCCCGCGAAGTACAGCCCCGGGACGTTGACCGACTCCCAGTACGGCGTCTGGTCCGGGAACCGGTTGTTGATCGTCAGCTCCGGACGGCAGTCCTCGTCGAAGATCGAGGCGTCGAACCGGAATCCGGTGCACGCGATCACCCGGTCGTAGCGCAGGTCCTTGACCACCTCGTCGGCACGGGAGAAGGCGAAGCTGACGACGTAGGAGTCCCCGGCGCGGCGGATCTCCCGGATCTCCCCGTCGAGGACCGCGTGCTGGAGCTTGAGCTGGTACATGTCGAGCACACCGGCGTTGATCGCGCGGAGGTGCCCGACGAAGTGGGTGCGCCACGCGAGCCGGACCCCGCCAGGACCGCCGACGTGCACCACCGCCGCGGACGCGATCAGGTTGTCCGCGGTCTCGAACGCCGAGTTCCCCTTGCCGATGACGAGCACCCGCTTGCCGAGGAACTCCCCCGGCTCCACCGAGACGTTCTCGTACTGCTCGGCGAACTCCATCCCCGGCACGTCCGGGACGTACGGCCTGCTCACGCCGGTCGCCACGACCACGCGGCGCGCGCGGTACACGGCGCCGTCGGTGTCGGTGACGGCGAAACCGTCGCCGTCGCGGCTCACCCGCGTCACCCGCGCGTTGTAGCGGACGGCGACGGCGTACTTCTCCGCATAGTCGGCGACGTAGCGGAGGAAGTCCTCGGCGTCCGGGAAGAGCAGGTCGCTGTAGGCGGTGAACAGCAGCGGATCCGGGTCGTCGGCCAGCAGCGAGTTCCAGTCCATCCGGAGGTTGAGCTCCGGGTCGGCCCAGCCGGTGTGCTTCTTGTTGACCGAGATCAGCTGCCGGTGCCGTGGATAGCGCGTGAAGAACGTGCCGGGCGCGGCGCCCGCCTCCAGCACCAGGTAGCGGTGCCCGGCACGGTCCAGGTGATGCCCCAGCTGGAGCCCCGCGGGCCCCGCCCCGATCACCAGATAGTCCAGAACGTCCTCTGCCATGACGGCCTCCCAGATCGGCTAGACGCCCCCCTCGCGTCAGCCACTCTGATCCGCCGATCTCAGAAAACCCTCAGAACTCGAAGGTCCGTGGGGGCCTCCTTGAGGGACCTAGAGTCCCTCAAGGAGGCCCCCACGGACCGTTACCGCCGGGTCAGCCGTTGACGAGGGACATGCCCGCGTCGGGATAGCGGTTGCCCGCGACGGCGTCGGCCGGGACGGCGGCCTCGATCGCCTCGATGTCCTCTGTGGACAGTTCGAGCGCGACCGCGGCGACGTTCTCCTCCAGGTACTTGCGCCGCTTCGTGCCCGGGATCGGCACGACGTCGTCGCCGCGCGACTGTACCCAGGCCAGCGCGAGCTGACCCGCCGTCACGCCCTTCTTCTCCGCCAGCGCCCGCAACGCGTCCACGATCGCCAGGTTCCGGTCCAGGTTCTCCCCGGCGAACCGCGGCTGGAGCGTCTGCCGGTAGTCGCCCTCGGCGAAGTCCGACTTGGCGGTGAACCGCCCGGTCAGGAAACCCCGGCCCAGCGGCGAATACGGCACGACGCCGATACCCAGCTCCCGGCAGGTCGGCACGATCTCGGTTTCGATGTCCCGCGACCACAGCGACCACTCGGTCTGCACCGCGGTGATCGGGTGCACCGCGTGCGCCCGGCGGATCGTCGCGGCGCTCGCCTCGGACAGCCCGATGTGCCGGATCTTGCCCTGCTCCACCAGCGCGGCCAGCGCCCCGACGGTCTCCTCGATCGGCGTGTCCGGATCGACCCGGTGCTGGTAGTACAGGTCGATGTGGTCGACACCGAGACGGCGCAGCGAAGCCTCGGCCGCCGACCGCACGTACTCCGCGTCGCCGCGGACCCCGCGCTTCGACGGGTCGTCCGGATCCCGGACGATGCCGAACTTCGTCGCCAGCACGACCCGGTCCCGCCGGTCGGCGATCGCGCGGCCGACCAGTTCCTCGTTCACGAACGGCCCGTACATGTCGGCCGTGTCGAGCAGGGTGACGCCCAGGTCGAGCGCGCGGTGGATGGTGGCGATCGACTCGGTGTCGTCGCCCTGGCCGTAGAACTCGCTCATGCCCATGCAGCCGAGCCCCTGCGCGCTGACCTCCAGCGCGCCGAGCCTGCGGGTGGGCAGCGTCGATCCACTCATGATTTTCCCCTGCCGGTTGAGAAAGCTGCTAATTCACTTGCCAGCGGCGCGCGCGAGCCGCTCCGGGTAGCGTTCCCCGGCGAAGGCGTCCGCGGGAGCCGCCTGTTCGATGGCCGCGATGTCCTCTTCGGACAGTTCCAGCGTCGCCGCGGCGACGTTCTCTTCGAGGTACTTGCGCCGCTTCGTCCCGGGGATCGGCACGACGTCGTCGCCGCGCGACTGCACCCAGGCCAGCGCCAGCTGCCCCGCCGTCACGCCCTTCTTCTCCGCCAGCGCCCGCAACGCGTCGACGATCGCCAGGTTCCGGTCGAAGTTCTCGTCCGAGAAGCGAGGCAGGCCACGGCGCACGTCGTCCTCGGGAAGGTCCTTGACCGAGGTCACCGCGCCGGTCAGGAAACCGCGCCCCAGCGGGGAGAACGGCACGACGCCGATGCCCAGCTCGCGGCAGGTGCCGAGGATCTCCGCCTCGATACCGCGAGTCCACAGTGACCACTCGCTCTGCAACGCCGTCACCGGGTGCACGGCGTGCGCCGCGCGGATGGACGCCGCGCTCGCCTCGGAAATCCCGGCATACCGGATCTTCCCGGCATCGGCCAGCTCGGCGAGCGCGCCCCAGGTCTCCTCGATCGGCGTGTCCGGGTCGACGCGGTGCTGGTAGTAGAGGTCGATGTGGTCGACACCGAGCCGGCGCAGCGACTCGTCGCAGCTCTGCTTGACGTAGGCGGCGTCACCGCGCGCGCCCATCTGGTCACCGTTCCACACGATGCCGAACTTGGTCGCCAGCACGACCTCGTCGCGGCGGCCCGCGATGGCGCGACCGACCAGCTCCTCGTTGGCGCCGTTACCGTAGACGTTCGCGGTGTCCAGCAGCGTCACGCCCAGTTCGAGCGCGCGGTGGATGGTCGCGATCGACTCCTCTTCGTTGTCGCGGACGCCGTAGGCCTGGCTCATGCCCATGCAGCCCAGGCCCTGCGCACCGACTTCGAGGGCCCCCAGCTTGCGAATCTTCACGCGGATATCTCCTGCATCGTGTTTTCGGGCACTGTTGTGCCGCTGATTTCGAGCACCCTGCGTTCGAGCTGCTCGTAGTTGTCGATCTTGTAGTCGAGGATGTCGAGACAGCCCTGCAGCTCGGCGATCCGCTCGGCCACCGCCTGCCGCTGCTCGACGAGGATCGCCTTGCGCCGCCCGGCGCTGGCGGTGCCGCGGCTGCGCAGCGAGGCGTACTCGCGCATGCGCTTGATCGACATGCCGGTCAGGCGGAGCTTGGTGAGGAACCCGAGCCAGGCGAGATCGTTGTCCGAATACGCCCTTCTGCCCGCCGTGTCCCGCGCGGGCGGATCGACGAGTTTGATGCGCTCGTAGTACCGGAGGGTGTCGATGGACAACCCGCTACGTCGCGCGGCTTCCGCTATCGAGTAGCTCATGACCTCGACAGTACGACCTGGAGTGCACTCCAGGTCAAATCCGCGCACTCGCGATTGGTAACACTGTTGCGATACGCTCGGTACATGGCTCGTCCCCGCACGCACGACGAAGCTCTCCGGCTCAGGCTGCTCGACCGGGCCGGTGAGCTCATCTCCGCCGACGGTCCGAAGGCGCTCTCGCTCCGCAAGCTCGCCGCCGAAGCGGGCACGTCGACCACGGCGGTGTACTCACTGTTCGGCAGCAAACCGGACCTTGTCAACGCCCTGTACATGGAGGGGTTCCGGCGCTTCGGAGCGCGGATGGCGTCGGTCGCGCGGTCCGGCGACCCGGTGGCGGACCTCGTGGCGCTGGGCGCGGCGTACCGCACGAGCGCGCTGGCCGACCCGCACCTGTACGCGATCATGTTCACCAAGTCGGTGCCGGGTTTCGAGCCGAACGAGGAGGCCGAGAAGCTCGCGCGGTCCAGCCTGGAGCCGCTGCAGGAGGTCATCTCGGCGGCGATCGCGGCCGGGATCTTCGTCGACGTCCCGGCCGAGACGATCGCGGTCAGCTGCTGGGGCATCGTGCACGGGCTGGTGTCGCTGGAGCTGACCGGGAACCTGCCGGACGAGTTCAGCGTGGGCGGCGCCTACGAAACCGCGTTACGCGCCAACGCTTCCGGCTGGCTGCGTCCCTGAGTGACGGTCCGTGAATGCCACATTGAGGGACTCAGAGTCCCTCAATGTGGCATTCACGGACCTGGGACGCCGTAGCCGAGGATGACGTATTCGCCGTCGCGTCCTTCGATGGAGCAGTTCGGCGGGAGCTTGACCGTGCCCTCTTGCGACTCGGGAAGCAACAGCCGGGCACCGGCCAGATCCAGCCAAGTCTCGCCGTACTCGGGGAGCTTCGCCCATCGTGTCCGCTGAAGTTCGACAGTGCTCTCGGCGGCGAGTCCATAAAAGAAGCTCTCGCCATCGAAGACCGCACTGTTGAACAGCGGATTTCGAACTACCCGCAGTTGCGGGAAATGCGCATCGCCGCGAAAGTGACACCAAGAGAACGCTGCATATCCACTAAAGCTGGCTCCACTGAAGTACGCGCTGTTAAACTGCACACCGAAGAACCGCGCGTCACCAGCGAATACCGTACCCGCGAAATGCGCGTCGCCGAAGAAAGTCGCGTAACTGAAGTCACCGAGGCGGACCCGGCATCCCCAGAACGAGAACTCGACCAGGCACGCCCGTTGCAGATCGAGGTCGATGTCGCTCCAGAACTTCGCGCTTGGAGCATCTTCCGGACCGGGGCGCAGGTGCTCCCGCAGGATGCTCTGCGCGGCCAGCCGGACCTGGAGTTCGTCCGTGGACACGGCCGCGGTGTCAGGGGCGGCGGGACTTCCCGACAGGGCACGATGCGCGGCCGTCGCCGCCGGCCCCCGAAGCTCGACGGACGGCGGTTCGAACGGCATCCGGAGATAGGCGCAGATGACGTTGATGATGGTTTGCCGATGTGGCGGGTTTTCCTGGCCTACGCGTTCCAGCGCATACAATCCGCCGAGCCGGACCGGGGCCTTGTCGCTGCCGAGCTGTTCCACGGCCTTCGTGTACAGCTCGGTCACCCGGCGTTCTTCGAGGTCCCGTTCGGTGACCTCGGCGACGCGCTCGGAATGTGCCTTGGTCTCCGCGGCGATCCGGGTGGTCTCGATGAGCTGCAACTCCGTCGTCCGCTGACGCCGTGCCGCGAGCCACAACGCGAACACCCCGCCCGCCCCGACGCCGACACTCAGCGCGGTCCGGAACGCGTCGAGCCGCGCGCGGACCTTGTCGGCGTCGGGCTGGGCGGCCCAGTCGAGCAGCAGCCACAACAGACCGCCCGTCACCACCGCGACCAGCGCGGTCGCCGCGATGATCCACGACCACTTCAGATACGGCGGCCGCGTCATCCCGGTGTCAGACGGCGCCGTACTGGCGGTCCCCGGCGTCGCCGAGGCCGGGGACGATGAAGCCGGAGTCGTTGAGCCGCTCGTCGATGCTCGCGGTGACGATCCGCATCGGGAGGCCGGTCTTCTCCAGGTGCGCGATGCCCTCGGGCGCGGCGAGCGCGCAGATCGCGGTGACGTCGGTCGCGCCGCGCCCGGTCAGCAGCCGGATCGTGTACTCCATCGAACCGCCGGTCGCGAGCATCGGGTCGAGCACCAGCACCGGCCGCTCGGCCAGTGACTCCGGCAGCGACTCCAGGTACGGCGTCGGCTGGAGCGTCTCCTCGTCACGGGCGAGGCCGACGAACCCCATCTGCGCGTCCGGGATCAGCTTGTGCGCCTCGTCGGCCATGCCGAGACCCGCCCGCAGCACCGGCACCAGCAGCGGCGGGCTGGCCAGCGCGATGCCCTCGGTACGCGCGACCGGGGTGTGGATGCGCTCGGTCCGCACCGGGGCCTCCCGCATGGCTTCGTACACCAGCATGACGGTCAGCTCGTGCAGCGCGGCACGGAAAGCGGCGCTGTCCGTGCGCGCGTCGCGCATGGTGGACAGCCTGGCCTTGGCCAGCGGGTGATCGACGACGTGCACATCCATGGCGGTTAATCTAGCTCGCGCCGCTCGGCGTTGTCGCGGGCCATCTCGCGGACCGCCTCGTAATAGTTCACCGCCTGAAAGAAGTGCCCCGCGACCGGGGCGATCTTGTCGGTGGGCCACTCCGGGACGTCCGGCCGCGAGGCGCCCTCGGGCGCCTCGATGACCACGATCATCCGCCAGTTGGCATACGTGCCACTGATCTTCCACGACTGCTTCATGTTCCTCCTCTTCCATCGCACCGGCTCACGATTTCCGCTTGCATACCCGGCATGCAACCTTCCTTCAGGTGACCGGCCTTTCTTGCCACGGGGGCATGCCGGAAGAGTGTGCGCATGGGAAATCGCAAGGGGATCTCGGTGCGGCAGCGGCGGGTGTCGGCACAATTGCGAACGTTGCGGCGCGCACGCGGCTTGACGTGCAAGGACGTCGCCGCCGCGCTGGACTGCTCGGAAAGCAAGGTCAGCCGCATGGAAACCGGCGAACGCGGCCTCTACGCCGACGAAGTGTCCGCCATTCTGGGCTTTCTCAAGGTTCCTTCGAAGACGCGAGAATATCTCGTCAAACTCGTCCGCGACGGCGAGGAGCGGAACTGGCACGAGATCCACGGCAAGCTCCCGCCCAACTGGAAGGAGCTGATGGAGTTCGAAGCCGACGCCACCAGCATCCGCAACTACGAACCTCTTCTCGTGCCCGGACTCGCCCAGGTCCCCGACTATTCCCGTGCCATCATTCGTGGAGGCAACCCGAAGCTCACCGATGTCGAAATTGACAGCTTGGTCGCAACACGCATGACGCGGCAGGTCATCTTCAGCCGCCGTCCCGCACCGAGCGTCCATCTCGTCATGGACGAAACTGTACTGACTCGGCCCGTATGCAGGGCCGAGATCAGGCGTGCCCAGCTGCGCAACCTGCTCAGCCTGAGCGAACGCCGGAGCGTCACGATTCAGGTTGTCCCCTTCACCGCCAAGGCGAACCCAGGGTTGGAAGGACCCTTTGTTGCACTTGACTTCGCAGAGGACCACTCGGTGGTCTACATGGATAGCCGTGGCACCAGCAGTTTTCTTGAGGAAGACGTGCACATCGACCGTGTTAAGGTTTCGTGGCAAGGCATTCTTGCCGCGGCGTTGTCACCTGAGGAGTCGATGCGGCTCGTCGCCAACGTCATCGGCACGCTGACCGGCCCGGAGGAGCAGGAACCGTGATCACCCCAGGTACCTGGCACAAGAGCAGCTACAGCAGCAGCGACGCCAACTGCGTCGAAGTCGGCGCCTGGCACAAGAGCACCCGCAGCACCAGCCAGGCCAACTGTGCCGAGGTCAGTGCCTGGCACAAGAGCCCCCACAGCAGCGGCGACGATGCCAACTGTGTCGAGGTAGCCACCGGTTCGCTCGTCGTGGCCGTGCGGGACACCAAGGACCGCGACGGCGGCCAGCTCACCCTCCCGGCCCCCGCCTGGTCCGCCTTCCTCACCACCCAGCGCTGACCGTCCCGAAGGTCCGTGGGGGCCTCCTTGAGGGACCTAGAGTCCCTCAAGGAGGCCCCCACGGACCACTACGAGGGTTGTTGCGCGAACCAGGCGACCCAGCGGCGTTGCCAGGGCGTCTCGACGGCGTGTTTGTTGTAGTGCTCTCGAACCCACGTAACAGCTTCGTCGGCTGAAAGGCCCGAAAGCGTCGTAAGACACGAAAGCACCGTCCCGGTCCGGCCCGAACCGCCGTAGCACGCGACCTCGACGTCTTCGCCCGCGATGGACCGCGCGTGCAAGGCGAGGATGCTTCGTCGCGCGGCGTCACGGTCCAGCGGCACCAGAAAGTCCGGCCACCGGACCCATTCGCGGTCCCAGGACAGGCCACCGTCGTACTTCTTCCGCAGCCGTCCCGACCCCAGATACAGGCCGAAATCCGGCGATTTCCCCTCCGGCGCCCCGCGCCGGAGGCCCCGGCCGCGCACCCGGACGCCGCCGGGCAGTTCGATCGTTCCCACCAGCATGGGGCCCATCCTGCCCGTGTCCGCCATTCGATGGACGCCCGCCACCCGAGAGGGGGCTAGGCTACGCGGGGTGAGCGATCAGCCAGCCGTCCCGCCGGACCAGATGCGCATCTCCGACGCCGACCGCGAGCGCGTCGCGCAGGTGCTGCACACCGCGCTGTCCGAGGGCCGCATCACGGTCAACGAACTCGAAGAACGCCTGAGCACGGTGTACGCCGCCAAGACAGCGGGCGACCTGAAACCGGTCACCGCGGACCTGCCCGCCGTGGGCGCGTCCGGCGTCATCGAACCGGCCACGACCCGCGCGCTCGGCCTGCCCGACGAGCGGATCGGCGGGCACCCCGGCTCGCCGGCATCGGTCGCGATCATGTCCGGCGCGACGCGCAAGGGCAGCTGGGTCCTGCCGCCGCAGCACAACAGCTTCGCGTTCTGGGGCGGCGTCGACATCGACCTGCGGCGGGCGCGGTTCGCCGAGAAGGACTGCACGATCACCGCGGTGGCGATCATGGGCGGCATCGACATCGTCGTCCCCGACGACGTCAACGTCGAGGTCACCGGGGTCGGCTTCATGGGCGCGTTCGAGTTGCAGGACAAGGCGGGCACGCCGCCCGCCCCGCCCACGGCGCCGACGGTCCGCATCAACGGACTGGCCTTTTGGGCGGGCGTCACGGTCTATCGCAAGCCCGCAAAGCGGGACGAAAGCCCGCAGCTGGAAGCGTGACTCCCCGATAACGTCGGACGCACCGATCCGGGGAGGATGCGATGCGACGTTCCATCGGTTTCGTGCTGTGCGCCGTCATCGGCGCCGCGCTGTGCACCGGCACCGCGCACGCCACCACCGACCCGCGCCAGGCCGCGATGGACGCCGCCGTGGCGTCCGGGGTTCCCGGCATGGTCGCGGTGGCGCCGGACTGGCGTGGTGCCGGCGGGGTCCGGCAGGCCGGAGGTACCGGCAAGCCCGATCCGTCCGGCCGGTTCCGGATCGCGAGCGTGTCGAAGTCGTTCGTCGCGACGCTCGTGCTCCAGCTCGTCGGCGAACACCGCGTTTCGCTCGACGACGTCGTCCAGGACCGGCTGCCCGGCCTGCTGCCCTACCCCGAGCCGATCACCGTGCGGCAGCTGCTCCAGCACACCAGTGGTGTCCCGCGTGATCTCGCGCCCGAGGACGGCTGGGGATCGCTGCCGGAGATCGACACCGAACGGTTCGTGCACTTCGACGCGGCCGAGCAGGTCCGGCTGAGCACGAAACAGCCGTTGCTGTTCAAGCCGGGCACGAAATGGTCGTACTCGAACACCGGTTACAACGTGCTCGGCCTGCTGGTCGAGAAGATCACCCACCAGCCGCTGGCGCGCGTGCTCGCCGGGCGGATCACCGGGCCGCTGGGCCTGCGCGACACGTTCCACCCCGGCGACTTCCCGTTCCTGCCGCACGCCGCCGCGCACGGCTACGAGCAGCTGTACCCGGCGCCGCACGCGCGTACCGACGTCACGACGTACAACTACTCGCGCTACTTCGGCGCGGGTCAGATCGTCTCCAGTGCCGGGGACCTGAACCGGTTCTTCCGCGCGCTGTTCGACGGGAAGCTGCTGCCGCCGGCGCAGCTCGCGGAGATGAAGAAGACGGTGCGCGCGGTCGACGTCACGTTCGGCGACATGGGCCTCGACTACGGGCTCGGGCTGATGAAGCTCGATCTGGGGGCGGCGTGCGGGAAGCCCGCGGTCGTGTGGGGCCACGCCGGGGATCTGCCGGGGTTCAACACGCTGAGCTTCGTCGCGGACTCGGGCCCGAAGCAGATCAGCACGCTGGCGACGGTGGACCTCACCGCGAACAAGGAGCAGGCGCTCAAGCGGCAGCTGCCGTTCGTCGCCGAGTTCTGTGCCGCTCCGTCTCCCGCGCGGCCGCTGTTCCCGATGTCGCTGTAACTCGCCCGATCGGGCGGCCGGTTCCGCCCCGCCACCAGTGCTCGGGGGCGGGATCCGGCGCGCCGGCGTCGGCAGGCTCGACGGTATGCGAATCCTTACCACCGGCCTGCTGGCCGGAGCCGCCGCCGTCGCGCTCGCGACACTGCCCGCGTCCGCCATCGCCTCCGCCTCCGCGGAAGGCCCGTCACCGTGGCCCGCGCTGGGCCCGACGCCCATCCCCGCGCTGGCCGACACCCCGCAGCCCATCCCGGCGCTGCTCCCGGCGCTGCTCCCGGGACGTCCGAAGGCCGGGGAGGTCATCCTCGCGGACGGCCCCGGCCCGATCCCGCCGTTCGCGGACGACAGCCCCGGCCCGGTGCCCCCGTTCGCCTGACCACACCGGTCCGTGGGGGCCTCCTTGAGGGACTCTAGGTCCCTCAAGGAGGCCCCCACGGACCTTTCGGCCGCTGTCGGACCCGCCGCATACACTCATCGGCATGACAGCTACGACCAGCTCGTCCGTGGCGCCGGCCATCCCGGCTCCGCTGGCGGACGCGACTCGCGACGAGGCGAGCCTGCGCCGGTTCCTGCACGGGCTGCCCGGCGTCGACCAGGTCGGTGTCGAGCAGCGCGCGGCGGGCCTGGCCACCCGCAGCATCAAGAAGGACGCCAAGCGCTGGGCGATCGACACCGCCATCTCCATGGTCGACCTGACCACGCTCGAAGGCGCCGACACGCGGGGCAAGGTCCGCGCGCTCGCGGCCAAGGCGCTGCGGCCCGATCCGGAGCGGCCGGACACGCCGCGGGTCGGCGCGGTGTGCGTGTACCCGGACATGGTCGCGACGGCCGTCGAGGCGCTGAAGGGCAGCGGCGTGCACGTCGCGAGTGTCGCGACCGGCTTCCCCGCCGGGCGCACGAGCCGCGAGATCAAGCTGGCCGACACGAAGATCGCCGTCGACGCCGGCGCGCACGAGGTCGACATGGTGATCGACCGCGGCGCCTTCCTCGAAGGCCGCTACCTGGACGTCTTCGAGGAGATCCAGGCGATCAAGGCCGCCTGCGGCGAGGCGCACCTCAAGGTCATCCTGGAGACCGGCGAGCTGGCGACCTACGACAACGTGCGCCGCGCCTCGTGGCTGGCGCTGCTCGCGGGCGGCGACTTCATCAAGACCTCCACCGGCAAGGTCTCCCCCGCCGCGACGCTGCCGGTCACGCACGTGATGTTGCAGGCGGTGCGCGACTGGTTCACCCACACCGGCGAGTTGCGCGGCGTCAAGCCCGCGGGCGGGATCCGGACCACCAAGGACGCGATCAAGTACCTGGTCGCGGTGCACGAGGTCGCCGGCGAGCAGTGGCTGACCCCGGACCTGTTCCGCTTCGGCGCGTCGAGCCTGCTCAACGACCTGCTGCTGCAACGCCGCACCCAGACCGACGGCCACTACAGCGGCCCCGACTACGTGACGGTGGACTGATGCCCGTTTTCGAGTACGCGCCCGCGCCGGAATCGCGCGCCATCGCGAACCTCAAGGACCACTACAAGCCGTTCGTCAACGGCGAATTCGTCGACGGCTCGGGTGAGCCGCTGAAGTCGGTCAACCCGGCCACCGAAGAGGTCCTCGCGGAGGTCGGCACCGCTTCCGTGTCCGATGTGGACACCGCGGTCAAGGCGGCCCGCAAGGCCTACACCAGCGTCTGGTCGAAGATGCCGGGCACCGAGCGGGCCAAGTACCTGTTCCGCATCGCCCGGCTGATCCAGGAGCGTTCGCGCGAGCTGGCCGTGCTGGAGACGCTGGACAACGGCAAGCCGATCAAGGAGTCACGCGACTCCGACGTGCCGACGGCGGCCGCGCACTTCTTCTATCACGCGGGCTGGGCGGACAAGCTCGACTACGCGGGCTACGGGCCGTCGCCGAAGCCGCTCGGCGTCGCGGGCCAGATCATCCCGTGGAACTTCCCGCTGCTCATGCTGGCGTGGAAGATCGCGCCCGCGCTGGCCACCGGCAACACCGTGGTGCTCAAGCCCGCCGAGACCACGCCGCTGACTGCGCTGGTGTTCGGCGAGATCTGCCAGCAGGCCGAGCTGCCTCCCGGCGTGGTCAACATCCTGCCCGGCGCCGGTGACATCGGATCGTCCATTGTGGAGCACTCGGGCGTGGACAAGATCGCGTTCACCGGCTCCACCGAGGTCGGGAAGCTGATCCAGCGCCAGGTCGCGGGCACGCCGAAGAAGCTGACGCTGGAGCTGGGCGGCAAGGCGGCGAACGTCGTGTTCGAGGACGCGCCGCTGGACCAGGCCGTCGAGGGCATCGTCAACGGCATCTTCTTCAACCAGGGCCACGTCTGCTGCGCGGGGTCCAGGCTGCTCGCCCAGGAGTCCATTGTGGACGAGCTGCTGGACAAGCTGCGGCATCGCGTCGCCACGCTGCGGCTGGGCGATCCGCTGGACAAGAACACCGACATCGGCGCGATCAACTCCGCCGAACAGCTGGCGAAGATCAAGGGGCTCGTCGAGTCGGGCGACGCCGAGGGCGCGCAGCGCTGGACGAGCCCGTGCCCGGTGCCGGACCGCGGGTTCTTCTTCGCCCCCACGGTGTTCTCCGACGTGCACCAGTCGATGCGGATCGCGCGCGAGGAGATCTTCGGGCCGGTCCTTTCGGTGCTGACCTTCCGCACCCCGGACGAGGCGGTGGCCAAGGCGAACAACACGCCGTACGGGCTCTCGGCCGGGATCTGGACGGAAAAGGGCTCGCGGATCCTGTGGATGGCGAACCAGCTGCGCGCGGGCGTCGTCTGGGCCAACACCTTCAACCGCTTCGACCCCGCCGCCCCGTTCGGCGGCTATCAGGAATCCGGGTTCGGCCGCGAGGGCGGGCGTACCGGGCTGGAGGCGTACCTCAGTGTCTAGTCCGAAGCAGTCTGAGACTCGTTTGTCTGTCGCCAAGACGTACAAGCTCTACCTCGGCGGCAAGTTCCCGCGCTCGGAATCGGGACGGGTGTACCCGGTCACCGATCCGAAGGGGAAGTTCCTGGCCAACGCGGCACACGCCTCGCGCAAGGACGTGCGGGACGCGGTGGTCGCCGCGCGCAAGGCGTTCGGCGGCTGGTCGTCGGCCACGGCGTACAACCGCGGCCAGGTGCTCTACCGCGTCGCCGAAATGCTGGAGGGCCGCCGCGAGCAGTTCATCAGCGAGGTCGGCACGTCCGAAGGCGTAACCGCGAAGAAGGCGCAGTCCCTTGTGGACGCTTCGATCGACCGGTGGGTCTGGTACGCGGGCTGGACGGACAAGATCGCGACCGTGCTGGGCGCGGCGAACCCGGTGGCGGGGCCGTACTTCTCGTTCACCGTCCCGGAGCCGACCGGCGTCGTGGGCGTGCTCGCGCCGCAGTCCTCGTCGTTGCTGGGCCTGGTCAGCGTGCTGGCCCCGGTGCTGGCGACCGGCTCGACCGCGGTCGTCGTCTCCAGCGCCGAGCGTCCGCTGCCCGCGATCACGCTCTCGGAAGTCCTTGCCACGTCGGACCTTCCGGGCGGCGTCGCGAACATCCTCACCGGCCGCGCCGCCGAGCTGGGCCCCTGGCTCGCCTCGCACGGCGACGTCAATGCGCTCGACCCCACCGGCGCCGCCCCGGCCGACCGTCCCGAACTCGCCCGCGAGGCCGCGGGCACGGTGAAGCGCGTCCTGACCGTGCCGGACGCCGAACCGGACTGGACGGCCGCGCCCGACCTGTCCCGGCTGCGCCGCTACCTGGAGGCGAAGACCGTCTGGCACCCCACCGGCGTCTGACGCTCCGGCCAAGGTCCGTGAATGCCACATTGAGGGACTCTGAGTCCCTCAATGTGGCATTCATGGATCACTGCTGCTGGCGCACCATTTCCAGGTCCTCGGTGGTGAGCGCCCGGCCGGGCAGCGGGGTGCCCGGGATCGCCCGCAGGCCGTCGAGCATGACGCCGACGCAGCGCTGCGCTGCCATCCTGGCCACGTCCTCGGACTTCGCGCGGACCTGACGCATCAGCACCGCGCACATCATCGCGATGTCCCCCGCGGCGACGTCGGGGCGCAGCACCCCCTCGTCCTGCGCCCCGGCCACCAGCCCGGCCAGCAGGTCCATCAGCTCGGCCCGGTACTGCCGGATCTGCGGGTCCGTCTTCAGGATCGTCAGCGCCCGCGGGGAGAGCATCGCCAGCTGAACGCTCAGCTGGAGTTCGACCGAGTGGTGCAACAGCCACTCCAGCGCCAGCCACGCGGTCGGCTTCTCCGCCGCGGCGGCCCGCGCGTCGCGGAGCACGCGCTCGAAGTTGTCCGCCGCGACGGCCCTGATCAGCGCCTCCCGGTCCGGGAAACGCCGGTAGAGCGTGCCGACACCGACGCCGGCGGCACGCGCGATCTCCTCCATCGGGGCCTCGGGCCCGGAGACCGCGAAGATGGCGCGCGCGGCGGCGATGATCTGGTCGCGGTTACGGCGTGCGTCAGCCCGCAGGGTGGTCTCGGGGTCAGCGGTCATGCGCTTGCCTCTCCAACTCGCTTCGGCCGGACGATTCTCGCATGGTCAGCGCCCGACGAGCTTCCTGCACGAATGGTCACCCTTTCGCGAGTGGACGGAAAGCTTCCGCTTGAGTACCTTGGTCAGTGTAACCGGAATGTAATCCTCCACATACATTTCGTCCGGATTGGGGATCCGCGCATGACCGAAATGACCAGTTCCGCGCCCGTTGCGTCCTTTCCGATGAAACGGACCTGTCCGTTCAGCCCACCGCCGGAGTACCGCGACCTGCGGGACGAGGGCCGGGTGGCCCGGGTCGATCTGCCGTCCGGGCAGCGGGCCTGGGTGCTGACCCGGCACGAGGACATCCGTGCCATGCTCACCGACCCGCGCTTCAGCTCCGACCGCTTCGACCCGGGGTTCCCGCTGACCGTCAAGCGTCTCCGGGAGCTGAACGAGGAGGACCGGGACAACCCGTTCCTCACGTCGATGATCAACATGGATCCGCCGGAGCACGGCGCGGCCCGCCGCGCGGTGCTCGGCGAGTTCACCGTGAAGCGCATGCGGGCCCTGCAGCCGCGGATCCAGGAGATCGTCGACGAGCACATCGACGCGATGCTGGCCGGGCCCCAGCCTGCCGATCTCGTCCAGGCGCTTTCCCTTCCCGTGCCGTCACTGGTGATCTGCGAACTGCTCGGCGTCCCGTACTCCGACCACGAGTTCTTCCAGCAGCGCAGCACAACGCTGCTGAACCGCGAGGCCGACGTCGACGAGCGCCAGCAAGCGGTCGACGAGTTGCAGAAGTACCTGGACGAGCTGGTCACCGCGAAGGAGGCCGCGCCCGGTGACGACCTGCTCGGCCGTCAGGTTCTCAAGCAGCGCGAGTCGGGCGAGTCCGACCACCGTTTCCTGGTCGGTACGGCGTTCCTGCTGCTCATCGCCGGGCACGAGACCACCGCGAACATGATCTCCCTCGGCACGCTCACGCTGCTGGAGAACCCGGCGCAGCTCGCCGCGATCAAGACCGACCCCGGCAAAACCCTCGACGCCGTCGAAGAACTGTTGCGCTACTTCACGATCGCCGAGTTCGCGACGTCGCGAGTGACGACCGAAGAGGTCGAGATCGGCGAGGTGGTGATCCCGAAGGGCGAGGGCGTCATCGGGCTGAGCAACGCGGCCAACCGGGACGAGAGCGTGTTCGAGAACCCGGACGAGTTCGACATCGAGCGCGGCGCGCGGCACCACGTCGCCTTCGGGTTCGGACCGCACCAGTGTCTCGGCCAGAACCTCGCCCGCATGGAACTCCAGATCGTCTTCGACACCCTCTTCCGGCGGATCCCGACGCTGAAGCTCGCCACGAGCGTGGACGACCTGCCGTTCAAGAACGACTCGCAGATCTTCGGCCTCCACGAATTCCCTGTGACCTGGTGAGGAAACCGATCATGACCGAAACTCTCGACAGCTCCGAGACGACGACGTTCCCCCTGGCGCGGCAGTGTCCGTTCGGCCCGCCGGCCGAGTACGAACGGTTCCGCGCCGAAGCGCCGGTCACCCGGGTCACCCTGCCGACCGGCACCGAGGCGTGGCTGGTGAGCAGGCACCATGACGTCCGCGCGGTGCTGACCGATCACCGGCACTTCAGCTCCGACCGGCTGCACCCCGACTTCCCGAGCCAGATCCCCGGCGGCACCCGGATCGCCGACCGGCGGTCGATGATCGCGATGGACGCGCCGGAGCACGGCCCGGCCCGCCGCGCGGTGATCGGCGAGTTCACCGTCCGCCGCATGGAAGCGCTGCGGCCGCGGATCCAGGAGATCGTCGACGAACGCGTCGACGTGATCCTTTCCTCGTCGAAGCCGGTGGACCTGGTGGAGACGCTCTCGCTGCCGGTGCCGTCACTGGTGATCTGCGAACTGCTCGGCGTCCCCTACTCCGACCACGAGCACTTCCAGGGGCACACCGCGACGGCCCTCAAGCGTGAGTCCACCATCGAGCAGCGCCGCACCGCGTTCGCCGCGATCCGGAACTACCTCGACGAACTGGTCACCCGCAAGGAGACCGAACCCGGCGACGACCTGATCAGCCGCCAGATCGCCAAATCCCGCGAGGACGGCAGCGTCTACGACCACGAAGACGTGGTCGAACTCGCCCGCCTGCTGCTGGTCGCCGGGCACGAGACCACCGCGAACATGATCTCCCTCGGCACGCTCGCCCTGCTGGAGAACCCGGAGCAGCTCGCCGCGATCAAGGCCGACCCCGGCAAAACCCTCGACGCCGTCGAAGAACTGCTGCGGTACTCCTCGATCGTCGACGCGATTCCGCGGCTGTGCGTGGAGGACACCGAGATCGACGGCGTCCTCGTCCGGAAGGGCGAAGGCGTGCTCGCGCTCGCCTACTCGGCGAACATGGCGGCGGACCCGTTCGAGAACCCGGACACCCTCGACATCGAACGCGGCGGGCGGCACCACGTCGCCTTCGGGTTCGGACCGCACCAGTGCCTCGGGCAGAACCTCGCCCGC
Source organism: Amycolatopsis samaneae (assembly GCF_039541975.1). NCBI lineage: Bacteria > Bacillati > Actinomycetota > Actinomycetes > Pseudonocardiales > Pseudonocardiaceae > Amycolatopsis > Amycolatopsis samaneae. Next base: position 361,498 of record NZ_BAABHG010000008.1, on the reverse strand, counting down.
ATGGAACTCCAGATCGTCTTCGACACGCTTTTCCGCCGGATCCCGGCCCTGCGCCTCGCCCCGGGAGCCGACCTGTCGTTCAAGGACGACGCCCTGATCTTCGGTATGTACCGCCTCCCCGTGACCTGGTGAATGAGGAGCAGAGCCATGACCGAAACCCTGCACCAGCAGTACACGCACGAGTTCCCGCAGACCCGTACCTGCCCGTTCGCCCCGCCCGACTCGTACGAGCAGATCCGCGAGACGGAGCCGGTCTCGAAGGTGGCGCTGCCGGACGGCCAGTGGGCCTGGGTGGTCAGCAGGCACGAGGACGTCCGGCTGGTCCTCAACGACCGGCGGTTCAGCGCCAACCGGCAGGATCCCCGCTTCCCGATGCTCGCCTCCGGCGCCCGTGTCCGTGACGAGGACGCCGAGAAGGCACTCATCTCGATGGACGCGCCGGAGCACGGCCCGGCCCGCCGCGCCGTGCTCGGCGAGTTCACCGTCCGCCGGATGGAGGCGCTGCGGCCCCGCATCCAGCAGATCGTCGACGAACACCTCGACGCGATGCTGGCCGGGCCGCGACCGGCGAACCTCGTCCAGGCGCTTTCCCTTCCGGTGCCGTCACTGGTGATCTGCGAACTACTCGGCGTCCCGTACTCCGACCACGACTTCTTCCAGCAGCACACCGCGAAGATGCTCAGCCGGACCACCACGCCGGAGGACCGCAAGACGGCGTTCACCGCGGTCGAGGGGTACTTGGAGGAGCTGATCGCCAAGAAGGAGGCGGCCCCGTCCGACGATCTGCTCGGCCGCCAGATCGTCAAGCTCCGTGAGGAGGGCACCTACCGCCGCGCGGCGCTGGTCTCGATGGGGTTCCTGCTGCTCGTCGCCGGGCACGAGACCACCGCGAACATGATCTCCCTCGGTACCGTCGCGCTGCTGGAGAACCCGGAGCAGCTGGCCGCGATCAAGGCCGACCCCGGCAAAACCCTCGACGCCGTCGAAGAACTGCTGCGGTACTTCACGATCGCCGATCTCGTCACCGCGCGGCTGTGTGTCGAGGACATCGAGATCGGCGGGGTCACCATCCGGGCGGGTGAAGGCGTGCTCGCACTCGGCTTCGCGGCGAACCGGGACCCCGGCGCCTTCGCCGACCCGGGTTCGCTCGACATCGAGCGCGGCGCGCGGCACCACGTCGCCTTCGGGTTCGGGCCACACCAGTGCCTCGGCCAGAACCTCGCCCGCATGGAGCTCCAGATCGTCTTCGACACCCTCTTCCGGCGGATCCCGACGCTGAAATACGTGGGGAAAATCGATGATCTGCCGTTCAAGGAGGACGCCGCGATCTATGGTCTGTACGAACTCCCGGTGACCTGGTGAGGAGGCCGGCATGACCGAGACGGCCCAGACCGGCGTCCTGTCGCCGGAGTTCCCGATCGCGCGTGGCTGTCCCTACGCCCCGGCCGAGGAGTACCGGCGGATCCGCGCGGAGCGGCCGATCACCAAGGTCCGGCTGCCCGACGGGCGGGAGGCGTGGGCGCTGTCCCGGCTGTCCGACGTCCGCGCGCTGCTCACCGACCACCGGTTCAGCGCCAACCGCCGGGACCCGCGGTTCCCGCACCTGACCGCCGGTGGCGGGGTCAGCCTGCTGGACGGCGAGCGGAGCATCCTCACCCTGGACGCACCCGAGCACGGCCCGGAGCGTCGTGCCGTGCTCGGCGAGTTCACCGTCCGCCGGATGGAGGCACTGCGGCCGCGGATCCAGCAGATCGTCGACGAACACCTCGACGCGATGCTGGCCGGACCGAAACCCGTCGATCTCGTCCAGGCGCTTTCGCTGCCGGTGCCGTCACTGGTGATCTGCGAGTTGCTCGGCGTCCCGTACGAAGACCACGACTTCTTCCAGCGGCATTCGGCGAAGACGCTCGACCAGGGCATCGGGGCCGAGGAGCGGCAGGCGGCGGTCGACGCCCTCCTCGGCTACCTCGACGAGCTGATCACGGCGAAGGAGGCCGCGCCCGGCGACGACCTCTTCGGCCGCCAGATCGTCAAGCGCCGCGCGGAGGGCACCTACCGGCACCAGGGGATGGTCGCGCTGGCCTTCCTCCTGCTCCTCGCGGGGCACGAGACCACCGCGAACATGATTTCCCTCGGCACGCTCATGCTGATGGAGAACCCGGACAAACTGGCCGCCCTGCGGTCGGACCCGGGAAAGACCCTCGACACCGTCGAGGAGATGTTGCGGTACTTCACGATCGTCGACGCCTTCGTCGCGCGGTTCTGCGTCGAAGACGCCGAGATCGGCGGGGTCACCATCCGGGCCGGCGAAGGTGTCCTCGCGCTGGGGCACATCGCCAACCGGGACCCCGAGCACTTCGAGAACCCGGAGACGTTCGACGCCGAACGCGGCGCGCGCCACCACGTCGCGTTCGGTTTCGGGTTCCACCAGTGCCTCGGGCAGCACCTGGCCCGGCTGGAACTCCAGATCGTCTTCGACACGTTGTTCCATCGTATTCCCGAACTGAAACCGGCCGCCGAGGTCGCCGACCTGCCGTTCAAGGACGACGCGTCGATCTACGGCCTGCACCGGCTGCCGGTCACCTGGTAGGAGGCAAGACGAAAATGAAGATCATCGCGGACACCGGGAAGTGCGTCGGCGCGGGTCAGTGCGTGCTGACCGAGCCCGCCCTGTTCGACCAGAGCGAGGACGACGGCACGGTCATCGTCCTCGACGACACCCCGGAGGGCGAGCTCGTCGCGAAGGCCCGCGAGGCCGTGCACGTCTGTCCGAGCCAGGCGCTGTCGCTTCAGGAGTGAAGAACCGGTGGGCCTTCCCCAGGGGGTCGGCGGAAGGCCCACCGGTGGCTCCCTACTTGACCGCGCCCATGGAAAGACCGCGCACCAGGTGGTTCTGCGCGATCCAGCCGACGATCATCACCGGCAGCGAGGCGAGCAGCGCGGCGGCCGAAAGCTGCGCCCAGTACAGCCCTTCGTTGGTGATGAAGCCGACCAGGAACACCGGCACGGTGCCCGCCCGCGCCGCGGTCAGGTTCACCGCGTAGAAGAACTCCGTCCAGGAGAAGATCACGCAGATCAGCGCCGTCGCCGCGATCCCGGGCGCCACCACCGGCATGATCACGCGGTAGAGCAGCGTCGGCAGCTTCGCGCCGTCGATGCGGCCCGCCTCGATCATCTCGTGCGGGACTTCGAGGAAGAACGAGCGCATCATCCAGATGGCCAGGGGCAGGTTCATCGACGTGTAGAGGATGACCAGCGCCCACCAGTTGTCCAGCAGCTCCACGTTCTGCGAAATCACGTACAGCGGGATGATCGCGGCCACGATCGGCAGCATCTTGGTGGACAGGAAGAACCCGAGCGCGTTCGAGGTCTTCTTCACCGGTGCCAGCGAAAGCGCGTACGCGGCCGGGACGCCGAGCAGCAGCACGAGCAGCGTCGAAATCACCGTGACGAACGCGGAGTTGGCCAGGTAGGGCAGGAACCCGCGGTCGAGCACCCCGGCGAACTGGTCGAGCGTCGGGGTGAACAGCACGCGCGGCGGGTCGGTGGCGGCGTCGGCCTCCTGTTTGAACGCGGTGATGACCATCCAGATCAGCGGGAACGCGAACAGGATCGCCAGCACCCAGGTCGCCAGCGTCAGCGACCCGGCACCGAAGCGGCGTTTCGTGCTCAGGGTGCTCATTTCACCCCTCCGTCCACCGAGAAGGTGCGGAACATCAAGCGCAGTGCGAAGGTCGCGACGATCATCGTCAGGATGACCACGACCACGCCCATCGCCGAGGACTGGCCGACGTCGAAGCCCTCGAACGCGCGCTGGTAGATGTAGTACGGCAGGTTCGTGCTCGCCGTGCCGGGACCACCCTGCGTCATCAGGAAGATCGCGTCGAAGCTGTTCACGATGTAGATCGCGCCGAGCAGCGTGGCCAGCTGCAGGAACCGGTTCAGGTGCGGCAGCGTGATCGCGGTGAACGTGCGCCAGCGGCCGGCGCCGTCGACCGACGCCGCTTCCAGCACGTCCTTCGGCTGGCTCTGCAGCCCGGCGAGGATCAGCAGCATCATGAACGGCGTCCACTGCCACACGATCTGCGCCATCACCGACGCCAGCGGGAACTGCGAGAGCCAGTCGACGTCGGTGCCGAACACGAAGTGCAGCAGCCCGTAGGTCGGGTCGAACATCGTCGTCTTCCACAGCAGCGCGCCGGCGGCGGGCAGCACGAGGAACGGCGTGATCAGCAGCGTCCGCACCAGCCCTCGGCCGAGGAACTTGCGGTCGAGCAGGATCGCGAACCCGAGCCCGAGCAGCAGCGAGACGAACACGCACACCACGGTGAGCAGGACGGTGTTCAGCAGCGCGCCGAGGAACGTCAGGTCGGTGAACACGTCGACGTAGTTGCGCAGGCCGACGAAGTGCCGCGAACCGGGGCGCACGAGGTTCCACGACTGGAACGAGTAGAACACCGTGAGCAGGAACGGCAGCTGGGTCACCGCGATGACGAAGACCAGCGCGGGCAGCAGCGGGAGCCTGCGCTTCGCCGCCGTGCTCAGGCCCTTGCGTTCGGCCTTGGCTTCGGCGGGTCCGGTGCGGGCCGGGGCGGCGGAGATCGTGGACATCACCGAACCTCCTGATAGGACTTTCCGACCGTTTCGGCGTACTGCTGCGACTGTTTCAGCGCCCCGTCCACGGATTCCCGTCCGGCGATCGCGGCCGAGAGCTGCTGGCTGACCCGGGTCCCGAGATCCTGGAACTCCGGGATCCCGACGAACTGGATCCCGGGATAGGGCACCGGGTTGAGCATCGCCTTCTGCTGGCTCGCGTCGGCGATACCGTCCAAAGTGGGCTGTGCGTACGCCTTGGCGGCGTCGCGGTAGGCGGGAATGTCGTAAGTGGACTTCCGGACGCCCGGCGGGACCCGGTTCCAGCCGTAGGTCTCCCCGACCTTGCGCACGAAATCCTTACCCGTCATCCACGCCATGAACTTCCAGGCCGCGTCCTTGTCCTTGGCCACCTTGGGAATCGCCAGCGACCAGGTGTACAGCCAGCCACTGGACTGCGTCTTCTCCACCGGCGCCGGCGCGTACCCGGACTTGCCGACGACCTTGCTGCTCGCCGGGTCCTCGTTGGTCCCGGCCATCACCGTGGCGTCGTACCACATCGCGGCCTGTCCCTGGTTGTAACGGTTCCCGCACTCGGAGAAGCCCGCGCTCGACGCGCCGACCTCACCGTGCTCGCGCACGAGGTTCACGTAGAACTCCGCGGCCGCCTTGAACTCGGGGCTGGTGAGCTTCGCGTTCCAGTTCTGGTCGAACCACTGCGCGCCGAAGGTGTTCGCGACGGTGGTGAACGGCGCGAGGCTCTCGCCCCAGCCGGGCTTGCCGCGCAGACAGATCCCGGCGACACCGTTCGCCCTGTCGTCCAGTTTCGCGGCGAACTCGGCGATCTGCCGCCAGGTCGGCTTCGCGGGCATCGTCAGCCCGGCCTTGTCGAACAGGTCCTTGCGATAGGCCAGGAACGAGGACTCGCCGTAGAACGGGGCCGCGTACATCTGGTCCTTGTAGGACAGTGAATCGCGGATACTCGGGATGAAGTCCTGCCGGTCGTAGCCCGGAGTGGCGGCCATGTGCGGTTCGAGGTTTTCCAGCCAGCCGTTGGCCGCCCACTGCGGCGCCTCGTAGTTGCTGATCATGACGACATCGAACTCGCCGCCCTCGGTCGCCGTCGACGCGGTGATCTTCGCCCGCGCCTGGTTTTCCGGCAGCGACACGAACTTCAGGTTGATGCCCGGGTTGGCCTTTTCGAACTCCGGGCGCAGCGAGATCGCGTCCTTCATCTGCGGGTTGGACACGATCGCGATGACGAGCGTGCGGCCGCCACCACCGGCCGCGCCCGCCCCCGCGCATCCGGTGACCAGCAGGGCCACCGCCGCCAGCAGATAACCGAGCCTACGCACCGCTCGCCTCCGGGAGAACCTGGACCTTGAGCCCCGAGCCGCTGCGCATCAGGTCGAGCGCCTCGGGGTACCGGTCGAGCGGAAGGGTGTCGGTGAGCAGCTCGGCGGTGTCGATGGCGCCGTTGGCGACGAGGTCGAGTGCGGTACCGAAGCTGTTGAGCACGGCCATCGAGCCGACGACGGTGATCTCGTCGTTGTAGATGCGGAACGGCGAGAGCGCGACGCGGGCCTCGGCGGGCGCGACACCGAAGATCAGCAGCCGTCCACCGCGCCGCAGCGAGTCGAACGCGGCTTCGATGGCCGGGGCGGCACCGGTGCAGTCCGCGGCGGCGTCGAACTTCTCGCCGTTCAGCTCGCCGACGTCGCCGGCCACGGCCTCCGCGCCGAGGCGGGTGGCGCGCGGCAGGCGGGTGGTGTTGCGGTCGACGACGGTGACCCGCGCGCCGGCCCGTTGCAGCAGCTGCTGCATGATCAGGCCCATCGTGCCGGCGCCGACGACGAGGAACCGTTCCCCCGCCTCGACCCCGATCTTGCGCACGCCGTGCACGGCGCAGGACACCGGCTCGACCAGCGCGCCCTGCTGCCAGGTCATCGTCTCGGGCATGCGGTAGCAGGTGGCGGCGGGAACGGCGACGTACTCGGCGAAGGCCCCGTTCACCGTGTCCCCGGTGGCGTTCCAGTTGGCGCAGAGGTTGCCGTGCCCGGACCGGCACGGCGTGCAGTAGCCGCAGAACAGCGAGGGGTCGACCGCGACCCGGTCGCCGATCCGCCAGCCGCCCGGCACGTCCGCGCCGAGCTCGACGATCTCGCCCGCGAACTCGTGGCCGGGGACGATCGGATAGGGGGTCGGCGGGAAGTGGCCGTCGGCGATGTGCAGGTCGGTCCCGCAGATCCCGCAGGCGCCCACCTTGATGACGACCTGCCGTTCCCCCGGCTTCGGATCGGGTACCTCACCGACCCTGATCTCTCCGGGACGGTCCACGATCGCGGCACGCATGCCTCTCCCTTCATCCGCTCAAATGAGCGTCGTTGATTCATCGCACGGCTGACAGGTGTAGGCATTACAGGGTTTTGCCTGGTGTCGCGTCAACCTTTCGCGCATTTTTCGCGGTATCATTGCTCATATGAGCGCTCGTTCCGTCCCGTTGAGCCTGACCGACTCCCTCGATCTGGCCGGTGTCGCGCACCGCTTCTACGTGCGCGGGCAGTCGAAGCTGGAGATCGCCGACGAACTGGGAGTGAGCCGGTTCAAGATCGCCAGAATGCTCGACAAGGCCAGGGAAACCGGCCTGGTGCGCATCGAGTTCCGGCTCCCCGTCCCGGTCGACGTCACGCTGTCGGAGGAGATCCGCGCGGCATACCGGCTCGACCGCGTGCTGGTGCTCGAACGAGCGCCCGCGAACGAACCCCGCGAGGTCGTCCGGCGGAAAATCGGCGCACTCGCCGCGCGGCTCCTAGAGGACATCGCGACCAAGGACGACATCATCGGATTGTCCTGGGCCCGCTCGGTGAACGCCATGACCGAGGAGATCCGGGCACTTCCCCGGTGCCCGATCGTGCAACTGTGCGGGGTCCAGGCCGGGATGGACATGCGCGGCCGGTCCGTGGAGACCGTCAGCCGGGTGACCTCGGTGTCCGGTGGCGACGCCTACCCGCTGTTCGCACCGCTGGTGCTGCCCGACCGGCGCACCACCGAGACGCTGCGCCGCCAGCCCGGCATCGCCGAGACGTTCGCGCAGTTCAAGAACCTCACCAAGGCCGTGGTCAGCATCGGGGCGTGGCAGGAGGGCGAGTCGACGGTGTACGACGCGCTGGACGAGGACGAGCGGTCGGCGATCGCCGACCGCGGCGCGACCGCCGAGATCGCCGCGCGGCTGTTCACCGCCGACGGCGGCGCGCTGTCCACCGGGCTCGCCCGCCACGTGCTGGCCATCAGCACCGAGGACCTGCGCGAGGTGCCCGAGGTCATCGCGCTCGGGTACAGCGCGCCGAAGGCCGCCGCCGTCGACGCGGTGCTGCGCTCCGGCATCGTCACGACGTTGATCACCGACGCCGCGGCCGCCGCCCCCCTGCTGGACCTGGCCGCCGCCTCGCCGCCCTGAGCCGGATTTCGGGGGCGGCTCGGTGATTTCGCCGGATGTGCCCGGCCCGCCGCGCCGTGAGCATGGACGGCGTGACATCCGCGAAGAAGACGTCCCCGCGCTGGCGACAGGCCGTGGTGTGGCTGCACGTGCTGTCCTCGGTCGCGTGGATGGGCGAGGCGCTGGCACTGCTGACCCTGCTCGTCCTCGGCGTCACCACCGACGATCCGCGGTTGCGGGTCAGCGCGACGTCGATGGCACACGTGCTGGACCGGACGCTGCTCGCGCCGATGGCCAACGCCGCCGCGTTCACCGGCGTGCTGCTGGCCGCCGCGACCGCCTGGGGTCTCTTCCGGCACTGGTGGGTGCTCACGAAGTTCGTGCTGACGCTGGTGCAGCTCTACGCCGGGATCTTCCTGTTGTCCGGCGCCCTTTCCGACGCGGTGGACGCGGCGAAGGCGGGCGCGCCGGTCCCGGTCGGCTGGCCGATGATCGCCGGGACCGCGCTGATGGCGAGCGTCCTCGCCTTCCAGGCCTGGCTGTCGGTCGCCAAACCGGGCAAGCGGACCTCGCGGTCCCCAGCCGGGAAACCCCGCACGGCCCCGCCCTGGGTGTTCGCCGCCGGGATCGCCGCCCCGGCCGCCGACACCACCGCCGGTCTCCTGCTCGGCTACCCGCTCCCGGCCCTGTCCCTGCTCGTGCTCGCGGCGGTCCTGACCACCCGTCCCGCCCGGCTCCGCCCCGCCCCCACCTGACCGACCCTCCAGGCACGCGAGTTCGCCATCCAAGCACGCGAGTTCGCCGTCCGGACACGCGAGTCCGCCGTTCCCGCACGGGGCCGCCTGCCGTCCGGGCTCAGTACTCGGTGGCGGAGGCGTCCGGGGTCACCGAAGCCCTGCCGAGCTTCTTGTACGCACCGGCCACAATGGACTCGACAGCCCCGTCGCGGTGCGCCGCCGCCCCGTACTCGATGGCCGTCGCGGCCTGTGCCGACGCGGCGCCCACGACACCGAGCACGGCCGCCGCCGCGCCCGCCACCAGCATCCCGGCCACCGCACGCTTGATGTCCCGCATAACCCCTCCAGTTCGCGAATCCCCGTGCGCCGACGCTATCCCAGCGAGCCGCGGTCCGGGAGTGCCGCACGAAAGTCCGCCCCGAAGGGCGGATCAGGCCGAGGCATCGTGCCGTTCCTGGGCGGCCATGACCTCGTCGCCGTTTTCGTGGGCCCAGCGGCCGAACGCCTCGATCGGACCGAGCAGGCTCGCACCGAGTTCCGTCAGCGCGTACTCGACCCGCGACGGAACGTCCTCGGCCCGGCGGTCGATCAGCCCGGAGTACTCCAGCCTGCGCAGCGCCTCGGTGAGCACCTTCGTGCTGATGCCGCCGATCCGCCTGCGCAGTTGCGAAGGCCGTTGCGGCCCCTTCCGCAGCGCCCACAGCACGACCGGGTTCCACGTGTTGGCCATCAGGTCGAAGGCCAGCCGCGTGCGGCAGTCGGCGAGGAACTCGTGCTCGATGCTGTCCACTCCGCCATTGTGCCCCCGCCCGCGGTAACCGATCGGTACCCGCGCGCCTGCCTACCGTCGATCCGGTCACCCCCCTGCGAAGGAGTTCCTCATGCGAATCGGCATCTTCGGCACCGGCGGAATGGCGGACGCGCTCGGCACGCAGTGGGCGCGTGCCGGGCACGACCTGCTCGTGAGCGGCCGGGACCCGGCCAAGTCCACCGCGCTCGCGAAGCGGCTCGGCGCCCGAACCGGGAGCTGGGCCGACGCCGCCGGGTTCGCCGACGCGATCCTGCTGGCACTGCCCGCCGGGAGTGTGCTGGACGTCCTCGACGCCGCCGGTGCGACCTCCGGCGCGCTGGCCGGGGTCACCCTGATCGACCCCACCAACGCCGTCGACGGCACGCTGTTCCCGTGGACCCCGCCCGGCACCTCGATGGCGGAGCTGATCACCGCGAAGGCGGCGGGCGCCCACGTGGTCAAGGCTTTCAATCTGTGCCATGTGGACACCTGGCGGCAGACCCCGCCGATGTCCGGCGGCCGCCCGCTCGCGGTACCCCTGTGCGGTGACGACGAACGCGCGCTGGCGCACGTCCGTACGCTCGTGACCGACCTCGGCTGCGTCCCGCTCGACGGCGGCGGAATCGACCGGGCCGTGCTCATGGAGGCGACCATGGCGTTCGTCGTCAAGCTGTGGTCCGATGGCGCCGACGCCCAGTCGATCCTCCCGCCCCTCACCGTCTAAACCGGACCCAGGTGCTCCAGCAGGAGCCGGGAGACGCTCTCCGGCGCGGTTTCCGGGATGAAATGCCCGACGCCGGAGAGCTGCTCCAGCCGGTACGGCCCGGACACCCATCGCCGGGTGTTCCGGATCCCGGACGGCGCGACCATCGGATCGTCCCCCGCGACGAACAGCGTGGGCACCCGCACGCACTGCTCGTATCCGGTGAAGTCGTTGGCGCGGTACCAGTTCAGCGCCGCGGTCAGCGCGCCCGGCTCGGAAAGCCGCGCGAAGTACTCCTCGCAGATCTCCCTCGGCACGCCGTCCAGCTTCGGCGGCCCGGCGGCGAGGATCCGGTTTTCCGGCGCGGGAGCGGGTTCGCGGAAGCCGTCCATGTACCGGGAGGCGTCCCGCTGGGCCGGATCGCTCCGCAGCGCCTCGGCGAACGCGCCGGGGTGCGGGACCGACACCGCCGTGAGTTTCCGGACCCGCCCCGGGAACCGGGCGGCGGCGATCCACGCGACGCACGCGCCCCAGTCGTGGCCGACGAGGTCGAACCGGTTCCAGCCCAGGGTGTTCGCGATGCCCCGGACGTCGGACACCGCGTGCTCGAGCCGGTAGGCGTCGATCGGCGCCGGCCGTACCCCCGGCGAGTAGCCGCGCTGATCCGGTGCCACCGCGCGGAACCCGGCCGCGGCGAGCGCCGTCAGCTGATGCCGCCATTCGAGGCCCGATTCGGGAAAGCCGTGCAGCAACAGCACCGGCCGCCCGTCGGCGGGCCCGGCGGCCAGCGCGTCGAACGTCCCGGCCCTGGTCCGGATCCGCAGCCGTTCGAACCCGCCCGGCACCGCCGGAGCGGCCGACGCCGGCGAGGGCGCCAAGGTCGCGGTGCCCGCCACGATGGCGGCCGCCGCGCCGAGCCTGAACAGGTCACGCCTGGTGGAGGTCATGATCCAGACTCTGCCCGACCGCGCCCCCGGAGTCCCTGGGGTAAACCCCACTCCTCCCCTGCGGTTGCCCACACCCCACCTATAGGTCCGTGAATGCCACATTGAGGGACTCTGAGTCCCTCAATGTGGCATTCACGGACCGCTAGAGCTGGTTGACGTCCACGATCCGGAGCACCGCGGACCCCGCCTCGTCGGACGCCGCCAGGTCGACCTCGGCGCTGATGCCCCAGTCGTGGTCGCCTGCCGGGTCGTCGAAGATCTGCCGCACACGCCAGACGTCGGACGCCTTCTCGATCATCAGCAGCGCCGGGCCCCGCGCGTCCGGGCCGATCCCGAGCGTCTCGTGCTCGTCGAAGTAGTCCTCCATGGCGTCTTCCCACGCGTCGGCGTCCCAGCCGTCGGCGCCGTCCAGTTCGCCCAGCGTCACGTAGGCGCGCCGCGCCGCCAGCTCGACCCGGCGGAACAGCTCGTTGCGCACCAGCACCCGGAACGCGCGCTCGTTGCGGGTGACCGCGGGCGGCTCGGACGGCGGCCGCTGCGACACCGGCCCTTCCTCGTCCGGATGCCGCAACGCCTCCCACTCGTCCAGCAGGCTGGAGTCGACCTGCCGGACCAGCTCGCCGAGCCATTCGATGAGGTCCTGCAACGGTTCCGTCTTCGCCTCGTCCGGCACGGTGTGCCGCAGCGCGTCGTAGGTGTCGGCCAGGTACCGCAGCACCAGGCCTTCCGAGCGCGCGAGCTGGTAGAAACCGATGTACTCCACGAAGTTCATCGCGCGTTCGTACATGTCGCGCACCACGGACTTCGGCGACAGCTCGTAGTCGGCGACCCACGGATGCCCCTGGCGGTAGCTGGCGTACGCCGCGTTCAGCAGCTCCTCCAGCGGCTTCGGGTACGTGACGTTTTCGAGCAGCTCCATCCGCTCGTCGTACTCGATGCCGTCGGCCTTCATCGCCTGCACGGCCTCGCCGCGTGCCTTGAACTGCTGCTGCGACAGCACCGGGCGCGGATTGTCCACAGTGGATTCCACAATGGACACGACGTCGAGCGGATAGACCGGCGACTCCGGGTCGAGCAGCTCGATCGCGGCCAGCGCGAACGGCGAAAGCGGCTGGTTGAGCGCGAAGTCGAACTGCAGGTCGACGGTGAGCCGGATGACCCGGCCCTGCTCGTCGGGTTCGTCGAGCCGTTCCACCACGCCCGCGGCGAGCAGCGCCCGGTAGATCGCGATCGCGCGCAGGATCAGCTTCCGCTGCGACGGGCGCGGCTCGTGGTTGTCCTCCAGCAGGTGCCGCATCGAGTCGAAGGCGTTGCCGGGCCGGGAAATCACGTTCAGCAGCATCGAGTGGCTGACCTGGAAGCTGGAGGTCAGCGGCTCCGGATCCGCGGCGATCAGCCGCTCGAAGGTGCTTTCGGTCCAGTTGACGAAGCCTTCCGGCGCCTTCTTGCGGACGATCTTCTTTTTCTTCTTCGGGTCGTCGCCCGCCTTCTCCAGCGCCTTCGCGTTCTCCACCACGTGGTCGGGCGCCTGCACCACGACGTACCCGTCGGTGTCGTACCCCGCGCGCCCGGCGCGACCGGCGATCTGGTGGAACTCGCGGGCCTTGAGGTGCCGCTGCCGCACGCCGTCGTACTTGGTGAGCGCGGAGAACACGACCGTGCGGATGGGCACGTTGATGCCGACGCCGAGGGTGTCGGTCCCGCAGATCACCTTGAGCAGCCCGGCCTGCGCGAGCTGCTCGACCAGCCGCCGGTACTTCGGCAGCATCCCGGCGTGGTGCACACCGATGCCGTGCCGCACCAGCCGCGACAGCGTCTTGCCGAACCCGGCGGAGAACCGGAAGTCGCCGATCAGCTCGGCGATGGCCTCCTTCTCCGGCTTCGAAGTGACGTTGATGCTCATCAACGTCTGCGCCCGCTCGATCGCGGCCGCCTGCGAGAAGTGCACGACGTACACCGGGGCCTGGCCACCGTGCAGCAGTTCGGACAGCGTCTCGTGCACCGGGGTCAGCGCGTAGCGGAAGGTCAGTGGGACAGGTCGTTGCGCCGATGTCACAACCGCGGTCGGGCGGCCGGTGCGCCGGGTGAGGTCCTTCTCGAAGAAGGAGACGTCGCCCAGCGTGGCCGACATCAGCACGAACTGCGCGTCCGGCAGCTCCAGCAGCGGCACCTGCCACGCCCAGCCGCGGTCCGGCTCGGAGTAGAAGTGGAACTCGTCGGCGACCACCTGGCCGACCGGGGCCTCGCGACCGAACCGTAACGCGATGTTGGCCAGGATTTCCGCCGTGCAGCAGATGATCGGGGCATCCGCGTTGACGCTGGAGTCCCCGGTCATCATCCCGACGTTGTCCGCGCCGAAGATGTCGATGAGCTGGAAGAACTTCTCCGAGACCAGCGCCTTGATCGGCGCGGTGTAGTAGCTGCGCCGTCCGTGTGCGAGCGCGGTGAAGTGCGCGCCGACCGCGACGAGGCTCTTGCCGGAACCGGTCGGAGTGGACAGGATGAGGTTGGCCCCGGAGACGACTTCGATCAGCGCCTCTTCCTGCGCCGGGTACAGCTCGAGCCCCCGTTCGGCCGTCCAGGTGGAGAAGGCCTCGAACAGGGAGTCGGCGTCGGGATCCGCAGGCAGGAGGTCTGTAAGAGTCATCAGGTGCCCCATCGTGCCATCCGTTGGTTCGGACTTGGCCAGGGGCAATCGCGGGCCGGACCGGAAACCCGTAGGCTGCGCATACCGCGCACGACCGGGGGAACACCGGCGTCGCGCGTACACGGGCGGTAATCCGGAGGGCTAAGGAATGGCACAGGACATCATCCCGATCGAACTCGGGCTGCCGCAGGGCGATGTGGTCACCCTGTGGGCGCCGCGCTGGCGGGAGGACGGCGAGGAGTGGGAAGCGTTCCTCGGCGACGAGGACGACCTGTACGCCTTCCCCGACGCGGCACACCTCGCCGCGTTCGTCCGCACGGCCGAACAGCACGACCTGCTCGACCACCCGGCGTGGGACGCGGTGCCGGTGCTGAACGTGCCCGAGCTGATCCCCGACGACGACCACTCCTACGACCTGGTGGGCGTGCCCGAGCTGGTCGCCGACGAGCCGGACTCGTGGACCATCTCCGAGCTGGCCGAGATCATCGGCATCGTCCGCTCACTCGCCGACGTCTGCGAGCTGGAGGACGTGCACGAGATCCTCGACGCGCACGAGGGCTTCTCGTTGCTGGAGCAGGGACGGCTGCCGTTCACCGGCCGCGAGGGCGCGGCGCTGTGGAACGACCTGTCCAAGGCCGTGTCGGAGGAATGGGACACCGTCCTCGACGCGATCGACGGCCTGGTCACCCAGCCGGAGGTCGACGCCGCGGTGCTGGAGCAGACCGCCGAGGAGCTGGCCGCGTTCCACGAGGAGTCCGCCGAGGCCGAGGCGGGCGCCGACAAGGGCGACGACGACCTGGAGACCGTCGAGACCACTGACGGCGAGGACTCCGAGGAGGACGAGGAAGCCGAAGACGTCCCGGTCGGGTTCTGGGGCGAGGTCGGCATCGACCCGATCAAGATCGTGACCTCCGGCGCGGAGTACTACACGCTGCGCTGCTACCTCGACGACAAGCCGGTGTTCCTCGGCAGCGAGGGCGAGATCGACGTCTTCACCTCGGAGAAGGCCCTGATCCGCGCCATCGCGGACGCCAAGGAACTTGGCGACACCGACCTGGTCGAAGTGTCCACTTGGGACGAGGTGGTGCAGAAGGCCACCGCCGGCGAGCTGGAGATCGAGGTCGACGCCGAGAACACCTACGTGCTCAACGGTCTCGACGACGACATCGCCGAGGGCCCCGAGGCGATCGACCCGACGCAGCTGGACCTGGCCGTCGAGCTGATCCGCGACGCGGCCGAGTGGGCTGAGGACGACAGCGTGGAAACCGCGCTGGCGGCCAACGAAAGCCTCGGCTGGCTGGTGTCGTTCGTGCTGCGGCCGGATCCGACGCGGCTCGAGCCGTCGGCCCCGTTCGACACCGAGCAGAGCGCGTGGCGCAAGCTCGTGGAGTCGTTCGAGAACCGCCTCACGGTGGTCTAGACCGCTTCCGTTCTGGTCCGTGAAGGCCTCCTCACCGGCGTTTTTGGCCGCCGGTAAGGGGGCCTTCACGGCTTTTCGGGAGGGGCCCGGCGATCGGCGGCGTCGAGCGCCCCAATGTGGCATTGGGTGCTCCACTCCTTGCCCCCACCACCACCCTCAACGGAGACGCTCCGCGCCCAGCCCCTGATTCCACGCACCCAATGTGGCGTTCGGTGCGTCCAACGCACCGAACGCCACATTGGGGCGCATGGGCGAGCTGGTCAGGCGGCGGAGGTTCGGCTCAGGCGGGGTGTTCGGCGCGAGTGGGCACCAGGGTGATGGCCAGCGCTGGGAAGACGGCCGCGACACAGTAGGCGAGCGCGTAGCGCGCGTCGCCGATCACCAGGCCCAGTAGCGGCGGTGTGAGTGCCGAGGCGAGGTTCTGCGCGGTGTTCTGCGCGCCCATCGCGCGGCCCGACCAGGCGACACCGGCGAGTTCGGCCGAGGCGGTGAAGCCGAGACCGTTGTCGCTCACCGTGATCACCGCCGCGAGCACCAGCGCCAGCGCCGCCAGCCACGGCCACGTCACGTCCCCGAAGGCGACCAGCAGCATCGCCGCCGCGCTCGCCACCGCCAGCTGCCGCATCGGCCGCAGCCTGCTGCCCACGCGGTCGGACCAGTACCCGGAGGCCAGCCTGCCCAGCGCGCCCAGCACCTGCACCACCGCCAGGAACCAGCCCGCCGACAGCGCGCTCCAGTGCTGCACCGAAACCAGGTACACCGGGGCGAACGCCGACACCGCGAACTGCGGGACGACCAGCAGCGCGCTCGCGCCGTGCAACCGCCACAACGCCGGTTTCCGGTACGGCGACGGCGGTTTCTCCCCCGCGCCCGCGCCGGTCGCCGGACGCGGCGGGTCGACCACGAGCCAGGCCACCAGCACGGCGACCCCGAGCGCGAGCACCGCGGGGAGCAGCATCGCGGCCCGGAAACCCCAGTGCCCGGCCAGCGGCGGCAGCCCCAGCGCGGCGACGCCGACGCCCAGCGGCTGCGCGGTCTGCCGGATGCCCATCGCCACCCCGCGCTCGGCGGCGGCGAACCAGCCCATCACCACCCGGCCGCTCGCCGCGTTGACCGAGGCCGAACACGCACCGGCAGCCAGAAACAGCCCAAAGAGTAGGCCGACCGAGTGATTGCCCAGCGCGGCGAACACCAGGAGTAGTCCCGAAGCGCCCAGTCCGAGCGCCATGATCAGCCGCTCCCCGTAACGGTCCGCAGCCGCGCCCCACGCGATCAGGGTAAGCAGCAGCCCGACGCTCGGCGCCGCGACCACGGTGCCCGCCTCCGCGAGACCCAGCCCCGCGGTCTCCCGCATCGCCGGGACCAGAAAGGGAAGGCCGTACAGGAAAGTGCAGCTCGCGGTCTGCGCGGCGAGACCGAGCGCGAGCACGAGCCAGCGGTTGACCCGAGGCTTTTCCCGCACACGCACGCTCTCGACCTGCGACACCGTCGCCACCATCCCAAATTATGAGACAAAGTTCCTATATAGTGAAATATAGTTGGGCATGCTAAGGAACGCAACCGCCGTCCGGCGGTCGCGTCCGGTGCCCGCGAACTCAGGCCAGCGCGGCGTATCCCGGCTTGATCACGGTGTCGATGAGCCTCAGGCGCTCGTCGAAATCGATGAAGGCCGATTTCATCGCATTGATGGTGAACCACCGCAGGTCGTCGAGGCCGAAGCCGAACGTCTCGTGCAGCGCGGCGAATTCGCTGCTCATCGAGCAGCCGCTCATCAGCCGGTTGTCGGTGTTGACGGTCACCCGGAAGCGCAGCCGGGCCAGCAGTCCGATCGGATGCTCGGCGATCGAGCCCGCCGCGCCGGTCTGCACGTTGGACGTCGGGCAGATTTCCAGCGGGATCCGGCGGTCGCGGACATACGCGGCCAACCGTCCCAAATGGACCGTTCCGTCGGCGTCGGTCTTGATGTCGTCGACGATGCGCACACCGTGCCCGAGCCGTTCGGCACCACAGTGCTGAATGGCCTCCCAAATGGAGGCGAGCCCGAATGCCTCACCGGCGTGAATAGTGAAATGCGCATTGTTCTGGCGAAGGAACTCGAACGCGTCGAGATTACGGGTCGGCGGGAATCCGTCCTCGGGTCCCGCGATGTCGAACCCGACCACGCCGGCGTCGCGGTAACGCACCGCGAGCCCGGCGATCTCCAGCGCGCGGGCGTGCTGGCGCATGGCGCACAGCAGCGTCCCCACCCGGATGGCGGCACCGCGCTCAGCCACCCGGCTGACGCCCTCGGCGAAGCCCGCCTGCACGGCCTCGACCACCGCATCGAGTGACAGTCCGCGTTCGACGAACAGTTCCGGTGCGTAACGAACTTCGGCGTACACGACCCCGTCCGCGGCGAGGTCCTCCACCGCCTCGGCGGCCACCCTGACCAGCGCCTCTTCCGTCTGCATCACCCCACACGTGTGGGCGAACGTCTCCAGGTAGGAGACCAGCGAACCGGAGTCGGCCGCCTCCCGGAACCACCGGCCGAGCGCGCCGACGTCGCTGGTCGGCAGGCCGGTGTAGCCGGTGGACTCGGCCAGTTCGGCGACGGTGCCGGGCCGGAGGCCGCCGTCGAGGTGGTCGTGCAGGAGTACCTTGGGCGCGCGGCGCAGGGTGTCCGCGCTCAGCTCCGGAGGTACGGGCGCTACTGGGGTTACTGTGCTTCCGTCTGGCATGGCACCAACGGTAGTCTCGGTGTCATTCCCCTACATGGTGGTAACGCTGAGCCTCCACCTAACCCTGAGCGTTGACGATCTCCAGCTGAATCGGCCATCCGGGGGCGACCTCCGCAATGCGTTCCGTACGGGGGTCATACACACAGCAATTTCGCAATGGATAAGCTTCGGGGCACGTCCCTCCCATTTTCCCCGCCGACGAAGGACACCGCAGTGACCACTGACAACCACATTGCCGCCCCGTCCTTCGACCGGATGCGCAACATGCTGGTGCGCGCGGCCGAAGTGCGTGAGAGCGAGCAGCAGCAGATCTTCGACGCGCTCGACGACATCTACGCCCGGCTCGCCCCGGTGGACTCGCTCGGCGCCGTGCGCAAGCGGCTGTCCGAGCTGCCCGACCGGACTGAGGTCGGCGTGCTCGCCGAGCGGCTCGACGAGGCCATGTCGCGGCTGGAGGCGCAGGACAACGCGATCTCCGCGCTGACCCACGCGGTCGAGAGCATCGTCGACAAGCTGGCCAAGCCCTTCGCCCAGCTCGACGGCCGCCTCGACGGTGTCGCCGCGCGCTTCGAGGGCGTCGCGGGCCGGATGGACGGGCTCGAGGACAAGCTGCAGAACATCCACCGCAGGCTCGACGAGCTGGGCGGTCACCTGGACAAGCAGGACGCGCGCCTCGAGTCGCTCCCGGCCGCCGTGCACGGGCCGGTCCGCGAGCGGATCGAGCTGGCCGAGTCCGGGCTGCGCGAGCGGATCGACAGCACCGACGCCGAGCTGCGCTCGCGCGTGGACGAGCTCGACCGCGCGACCAAGGAGCGGATCGGCACGACCACCGAGGCGCTGAAGACCGCGATCACCGAGACCGGCGAGATGGTCGACGCCTCCGAGCGTCTCGACGGCCTCGGCGGCAAGCTCGAAGCGGTCACCGGCAGGCTCGACGACCTGGCCTCGCGACTGGACAAGGTCGAGGACGGCCTGGCCGCCCAGCTCGGCGACCTCGACGGTTCGCTCAAGAGCGGGCTGTCCAAGGTCGAGGGCACGCTGGCCAAGCAGCCGGACACCGACTCGGTGGACTCGCTGGTGCGCAAGAGCAACGACGAGTCGGTCCGCCGGATCGGCGGCCAGCTCGACGAGGCGATGGCGACCTTCGCGGAGCTGATGCTCGGCGGCGGCCCCGCCGTCCAGCAGATCGCCCCGCCGCCGCCCGCCCCGCGCCAGCCGCGGCGTACCTCGCGCAACGGCCGCTCGCCGAAGTCGGCGGACGCCAAGTCGAAGGCCGCTTCGGCCGACGGCTCGGACGACTCCTCCGACTGAGTGATCTTCGGGCGTTAACTCTTCACAACACTGCCCCTGCCGGAAATCCCGGCAGGGGCAGTGTCTTGTCCGCGCAACTCTGCGGGAACCCACACGGAGTTCTCAGTGGGTGGCCCGGCCTGGCCGGAGGTGCCGAGGGACGCCTTCGGTGCGCCCGACGCACCGAGGGACGCCCTCGTCGCACCCAACGCACCCAGGGCGTCCCTCGGTGCCCGTCCCGCCTAGCCCTGCCCCGCCGAGCTGAAGGACGCCTTCAGTGCACTGGGCGAGCTGAAGGACGCCTTCGGTGCGGCCAACGCAGTGAAGGACGCCTTCAGCACATCCCGCCGCGCGAGGTGCGCCCGGCGGCCTCAGGAACTACGCACCGTGTCGAAGACCAGCGGCGATCGCTCCGCCACCGCGTCGGCGACGGAGTACGCGCCGTCCAAGGCGGCCAGCGCGGCCGGGACGGCGTCCGGGGTGTCGGTGTGCAGTTCCAGCAGCGGCTGCCCGGCCGCCACCGGCTCCCCCGGCTTCACCAGGCAGCGCACGCCCGCGGCGGCCTGCACCGGGTCCTCCTTGCGCGCCCGCCCGGCACCCAGCCGCCACGCGGCGATGCCGACGGCGTAGGCGTCCAGCGTCGCCAGTACGCCGTCCTCGCGAGCCGAGACGACGTGCATGTGGGCGGGAGAAGGCAACGGCGCTTCCGGGTCACCGCCCTGCGCGGCGATCATCCGGCACCAGGTCTCGTACGCGCGGCCGGAGGCCAGCACCTCCGCGGGGTCCACAGAGGACAGTCCGGCGAGCGCGAGCATCTCACGGGCCAGCGCGACCGTCAGCTCGACGACGTCGGCGGGACCGCCACCGCGCAGCACCTCGACCGACTCCGCGACCTCGATCGCGTTCCCGACCGCCTGCCCGAGCGGCACGCTCATGTCGGTCAGCACGGCCGTGGTCGCGACGCCGTGCGCGGCGCCGATATCGACCATCGTCCGCGCCAGCTCCCGGGAGTCCTCCAGCGTCTTCATGAACGCGCCCGATCCGGACTTCACGTCCAGCACCAGCCCGGCCGCGCCCTCGGCGATCTTCTTGCTCATGATCGAGCTGGCGATGAGCGGGATCGACTCGACGGTGCCGGTGACGTCGCGCAGCGCGTAGAGCTTCTTGTCGGCGGGCGCGAGCCCGGAGGTGGCCGCGCAGATCACCGCGCCGACCTCGGACAGCTGCCGGGTGATCTCCTCGGTCGAGAGCGCGGCCCGCCAGCCGGGGATGGACTCCAGCTTGTCCAGCGTGCCGCCGGTGTGGCCGAGCCCGCGCCCGGACAGCTGCGGCACCGCCGCGCCGCACGCGGCCACCAGTGGCGCCAGCGGCAGCGTGATCTTGTCCCCGACACCGCCGGTCGAGTGCTTGTCGACGGTCGGCCGGTCGACCTTCAGCGCCAGCCGCTCCCCCGAGCCGATCATCGCGCCGGTCCACCGGGCGATCTCGGCGGTGTCCATGCCCCGCAGGAAGATCGCCATCGCCAGCGCGGACATCTGCTCCTCGGCGACGACGCCGCGCGTGTAGGCGTCGATCACCCAGTCGATCTGCTCGTCGCCCAGCCGGCCGCCGTCCCGCTTGGCGCGGATGACGTCGATGGCCGCGAAAGCCTCAGTACTCACGAAATCTCCTCAAAGTCTCTGAAGGCCACCTTGAGGGCACTCAGGTCCCTCAAGGTGGCCTTCAGAGGCGGTCAAGCGGGCAGGTCGGCGGGGCCGAACGCGTCGGGCAGCACCTCGGACATCGGCAGCACGCCCCGCGGCGTGTCCACCAGGCACTCGGCGCCGCCGAGTTCGAACAGCACCTGACGGCACCGTCCGCACGGCATCAGCAGCTCACCCGCGCCGCTGCGGCAGGCGACGGCGACGAGCCGTCCGCCGCCGGACAGCCGCAGCTGCCCGGCCATCGTGCACTCGGCGCACAGCGCCAGCCCATACGAAGCGTTCTCGACGTTGCAGCCGGTGACGATCCGACCGTCGTCGACGATCCCGGCGACACCGACGTGCAGCCCCGAGTACGGCGCGTACGCGTGCGTGGACGCCTCGACGGCCCACCCCCGCAGCGCCTCCCAGTCCACAGTGGACTCGAAATCGGACATCAGTCGCCCTCACCCCGCCGGTACGGGACGCCGTCCGCGCGTGGTGGCCGTAGCCGTTGCGAGGCGACCGCGAGCACGATCAGCGTCACGAAGTGCGCGGTGTAGGGGATCAGGTCGCTCGGCAGCGTGTCGTTCGTCCAGTAGATCGCGTACAGCACCCCAGCACCGACGACGCCGATCGCCGCGGCGATCCACTGCCGCCGGATCAGCTGCACGACCACGATCACGCAGAGCAGGATCACCGCGCCGTAGAGCAGCGCGAGCACCGCCTTGCCGCCGCCGGACAGCTGGAGCCCGTCCGCGTACCCGAACAGCGCGGCGCCGCCGAGCAGCCCGCCCGGCCGCCAGTTCCCGAAGATCATCGCCGCGAGGCCGATGTACCCGCGCCCGTTGGTCTGGTTCTCCAGGTAGTCGGCGCCACCGGAGAGCAGCACCAGCGAGGCGCCGCCCATCCCGGCCAGCCCGCCGGAGATGGCCATCGCGACGTACTTGTGCAGGTACACGTTGACGCCCAGCGACTCGGCCGCGACCGGGTTCTCCCCGCAGGACCGCAGCCGCAGGCCGAACCTGGTGCGCCACAACAGGAAGTAGCTCAGTGGCACGAGCAGGATCGCGATCATCGTCAGCGGCGCGACCTGGGTGACCAGCCCGCGCAGGATCCCGGCGACGTCGGAGATGCCGACCCGCTGCGCGTTCTCCAGATCGCCCAGCCAGTCGCCGAGGCCCGACGCCGAGTAGGTGTCGAACTTCGGCACCGGCGGCGACTGCCGCGGGTTCCCGGAGATCGGCGCGAACACCAGGTTCGACAGGTACTTCGCGACCCCGAGGCCGAGCAGGTTGATCGCCACACCGGAGACGATGTGGTTGACGTTGAAGGTCACCGTCGCGATCGCGTGCAGCAGGCCGCCGAGCGCGCCGAACACGACGGCGGCGATCAGCCCGGCCCAGACGCCGCCGTAGAAGGCGCCCCAGGCCGCGCCCCAGGTCCCGAGGATCATCATGCCCTCGAGGCCGATGTTGACCACGCCCGCGCGCTCGGCCCACAGCCCGCCGAGCGCGCACAGCAGGATCGGCAGCGCCAGCCGCAGCGCGGTGTGCGCGGTGTTGCTCGAGGTCAGCGTGTTGACACCGGTGGCGTAGGAGGCCATGGACAGCACGGCGATCGCCACCACCGCCCAGATGACGCCCTTGAGCCAGCCCGGGATCCGGGTTTTGCGGCGTACCGCGACGGTGACCGGCGCGGCCGAGGGGTTCTCGGTGATCGTCACACCGCACCCCCTTCCGCGACGCTGGATCCCTTGCGGCCGTTGCCGGCCAGCGCGCGTCCGACGCGACGCTGTTCAGCGGCCAGGTCGGCCCGTCGCACGACCTCGTAGGCCACGACGACCGAGAGCACGATGATCCCCTGCATGATCGTGGCGATCTCCTTGGACACGTGGATCTGTTCCAGCGACACCGCGGACTTGTCGAGGAACGCCCACAGCAGCGCGCCAAGCGCGATCCCGCCGGGGTGGTTCCGGCCGAGCAGCGCGACGGCGATCCCGGTGAAGCCGTACATCTGGGTCGAGGTGATGCCGTAGTTGTAGTCGCGGCCGAGCAGCTCGGGCATCGCGATCAGACCGGCCACCGCGCCCGAGACGAGCATCGCGACCAGCGCCATCTTCTTGGCGTTGACCCCGCCCGCCGCGGCCGCCGTCGGCGATTCGCCGCTGGCCTTCAGCTCGAAGCCGAACCGGGTCCGGTTGAGCATGAACCAGTAGCCGACGCCGATCAGCGCCGCGATGACCACGAACCCGAACAGCGTCGCCGAGCCCAGCGGGATGCCGGGGACGTGCCCGGAGGGCGCGATCGGCTTCGTGGCGAGGTTGTTGCCGGTCAGCACCCCGAACATGTCGGGGTTGATCAGGAAGGCGACGATGCCGCCGACGATCGAGTTCAGCATGATCGTCGAGATGACCTCGCTGACGCCGCGCGTCACCTTGAGGATCGCCGGGATCGCCGCGTACGCGGCGCCCGCGACCAGCGCGACCAGCAGGATCACCACGGTGTGGATGACCGGTGGCAGGTCCAGCGCGCCACCGGCGATCGCGGCGGTCACCGCGGCGAACCGGTACTGGCCCTCGACCCCGATGTTGAACAGGTTCATCTGGAAGCCGATGGCCACCGCGAGCCCGGCCAGGTAGTACACCGTCGCCAGGTTCACCGTGTCGACCGCGGTCGACCCCTTGAACAGCTGGCCGACCATGGTGCCGTACGCGGTCAGCGGGTCCGCGCCGGAGATGATCAGCGCGATCGCCGACAGCAGCAGGGCGAACACGATCGCCAGCAGTGGCGGCAGCACCTTCGTGCGCCACGAACTCATTCCGTCGCACCCCCTTCCGCGTCGGTGTCCTTTTCGGACTCTTCGGCACCGGCGCCGGTCATCGCCGACCCCAGCTCCTGCGGGGTCACCGTCGCCGGGTCGGCGCTGGAGACCAGCCTGCCCCGGAGCATGACCCGGATGGTGTCCGAGAGCCCGATCAGCTCGTCGAGGTCGGCGGAGACGAGCACCACCGCGAGCCCGTCGGCGCGGGCCTGCCGGATCTGCTCCCAGATCAGCGCCTGCGCGCCGACGTCGACACCGCGGGTGGGGTGCGAGGCGACGAGCAGCACCGGCTCGCCGGACAGCTCCCGCCCGACGATCAGCTTCTGCTGGTTGCCGCCGGACAGCGCGGCGGCGGGCACGTCGATGCCGGGCGTGCGGACGTCGTACTCCTCGACGATCCGCCGGGTGTCCTCACGCACCGCCGCGATGTCGAGCAGTTGCCCGTTCGAAACCGGTTTGCGCGACTGGTAACCGAGGATCCGGTTCGTCCACAGTGGCTGGGTGAGCAGCAGGCTGTGCCGGGTGCGGTCCTCGGCGATGTAGCCGATCCCGGCCTCGCGGCGGGCGAGCGTGCCCAGCTTGGTGAGGTCGTGCGCGACGCCGTCGTGCTCGACCAGCTCGATCGTGCCGCCGGTGGCCTTGCGCATGCCCATGATGGTCTCGACCAGTTCGGTCTGCCCGTTGCCCTCGACCCCGGCGATGCCGAGCACCTCGCCCGCGTGCACGGTCAGGCTGATGTCGTCGAGGATGTTTCGCTCCGAACCCTCGACCGAGAGCCGGATGTCCTTCAGCCGCAGGACGTCCCGATCGGTCACGGTGGACTCGCGGGTCTCCGGGCTTGGCAGCTCGGAGCCGACCATCATCTCGGCGAGCTGCCGCGAGGTGATCGTCTTCGGGTCGGCGGTGCCGACCGTGGTGCCGCGCCGGATCACGGTGACCGTGTCGGCGATCGCGCGGACCTCGTCGAGCTTGTGCGAGATGAACAGGAACGTGTAGTCCTCGGCCTGCATCGCGCGCACGGTGTCGAACAGCGCGTCGACCTCCTGCGGCACGAGTACCGCGGTCGGCTCGTCGAGGATGATGATCTTCGCGCCGCGATAGAGCACCTTGACGATCTCGACGCGCTGACGGTCGGCGACGCCGAGTTCTTCGAGCAGTGTGTCCGGGGCGGCGCGCAGGCCGGTCCGCTCGGCGAGCTTCGCCAGCCTGGCGCGGGCCGCGCGGCCGATGCCGTGCAGGTTTTCCGCGCCGAGGAAGACGTTCTCGCCGACGGTGAGGTTGTCGGCCAGCATGAAGTGCTGGTGCACCATGCCGATCCCGGCCTTGATGGCGTCCTGCGGGTTGCGCAGTTTCACCGGCTCGCCGTTGATGGCGATGCTGCCCTCGTCCGGCTGCTGCATGCCGTAGAGGATCTTCATCAGGGTGGACTTGCCGGCGCCGTTCTCGCCGCAGAGGGCGTGCACCTCGCCGCGCGCGACGGTGAGGTTGACGTCGGAGTTGGCCACCACACCGGGAAACCGCTTGGTGATCCCGGTCAGCTCGACGGCCGGTACGCCCCGGTCGGGGGCCGCCTCGGCCGGAGACTCGGAAGTACTCATGAGGTGAGGGAGTCCAGTTCTGGGAAAACGGCTCAGGGCCCGGAAGGGGGATTCCCTTCCGAGCCCCGTGCGCGGCGAGCTACTTCTGCGGTTTGTCCGAAACGGTGATCTGACCGGCGACGATCTGCGCCTTGTAGCCGTCGAGGACGTCCTTGATGTCGTCGACCTTGCCACCGGAGGTCGAGTAGCCGACGCCGTCGACCTTGAGGTCGAAGCGCTTCGGCACCGAGCTCAGGTCGCCCTTCGCGACGGCCTTGACGTAGTCGAACACGGCGACGTCGACCCGCTTGAGCATGGACGTGATGATCACGTCCTTGCTGTCGGCGACGGTCTTCTGGTTGTACTGGTCGGAGTCGACACCGATGGCGGAGACCTGCTTGGCCTTCGCGGCCTCGAACACGCCCTTACCGGACGCGCCCGCGGCGTGGTAGATGACGTCCGCGCCGTTGGCGATCTCGGCGGCGGCCTTCGCGTTGCCCTTCGGCGGGTCCTGGAAACCGGAGATGTCGCCGGCCGGGGTGAGGTACTCGTCGTCGATCTTGACCTTGGTCGACGCGGCCTTCGCGCCCTGCAGGAAGCCCGCCTCGAACTTCTGGATCAGCGGGGTGTTGACGCCGCCGACGAAGCCGACGTGGCAGGTCTTGCTCTTGTAGACCGCGGCGACACCGGCGAGGAAGGAGCCCTGCTCCTCGGCGAAGACCAGCGGGGTCACGTTCGGCGCCTTGACCGAGTCGTCGTCGATGATCGCGAACTTGGTGTCCGGGTGCTTCGGGGCCACCGCGCCGACGGCCTTCGCGTAGGCGAAGCCGACCGCGACGATCGGGTTGAAGCCCTGCGCGGCGAGCTGCTCCAGACGCTGCTGCTTCGCGGCCTCGTCCTCGTTCGCACTCGCGGTGCTTTCACTCACCTGGGTGACACCCAGCTCGCTCTTGGCCTTGTCCACACCCGCGGCGGCCGCGTCGTTGAACGAGGCGTCGCCCCGGCCGCCGACGTCGTAGGCCAGGCCGACCTTGAGCTTGCTGCCGTCGACCTTCTCCCCGGTCTGGTTGGCGCTCGACGACGGCGGGGCCGCCGGCGGCTTCGGCGCGGTCACGCAGTTGCCGGCCTGGTTGTTGCCCGAGCCGGCGTTGTTGGTGCTGCTCCCGCCGGAGTCCTTCGCGCACCCGGCCAGGGTGAGCACCCCGGCCATGGCCGCGGCGGCCAGCGCGGTTCCACGCATGCGACGCAACGTGTGTCTCCCTCCCCGCCAATCCAGCGGATGTCCAGGCACGACCCGGCCCCAGTGCCGGGTTCGACCGCCAGACCGTACCTAACGGCCAGGAAGGCTCCATAGGAAAGGCACGCTACGTAACACAAACGTTTACTCGACAGGCGATCTTCGCGATCACTCGTGCACCGACCGTGATCAGCGCAAAGGTCCGTGGGGGCCTCCCCGAGGGACTCCAGCTCCCTCGGGGAGGCCCCCACGGACCGTGAAAACGCGCGCTACCCGCAGGAGGCGGCGCCGGGCGGGGCGTGACAGAACCGCGCCGAGTAGCCGCCGTTCGCGGCGACCGGGACGGTCAGGGTGTTACCCGGCGTGACCCGCTGAGTGGTCTGGACGAGCTTGCCGTCGGCCCCGTCGCCGTAGATCTCGGCCAGCCAGTCGTCCCCCGGCGGCAGGAACGTCAGCGGTGTGTCCAGGCGTTTCGCGGGCCCGGCGGTGATCGCGCCGACGTACCACTCGGCACCGGACCGCCGGGCGAACACAGCCAGCCCGCCGGGGTCGCCCGCGACCAGCCGGGTCTCGTCCCACACCGTCGGGACGTGGCTGAGCAGGCGTTCGGCCACCGGATGCGCCTGGTAGCTCTCGACGCTGTCCGCGAAGTGCTGGACACCCGATTCGTACACCACGGCCAGCGCCAGCTCGCCGCCCTCGCTGTTCGGCCGCACCCCGCTGAAGGTGACCGGCGTGAAGTCCATCGAGCCGGTCAGGTTCCGGGTGAACGGCAGCGTCGCGTAGTGCTCGATCGGGAACGGCTCGCGGCCCGGCTTCGGTTTGGTGCCTTCGGCGCCCTTGACCGCCTCGACCGACATCACCTGCGGCCAGGTGCGTTCGATGCCGCGCGGGATCGGCGCGCCGTGGAAGTTGAGCATCAGGTGGTACTTCGCCGACGCCGCGAGCACGTCGTCGTACCAGCGCGTCCGGTCCTGCCGGTCGGACTCCACGAAGTCGATCTTCAGCCCGACGACGCCCCAGTCGCGGTACTGCTTGAAGTTCTTCTCCCGCTCACTGTCGGTGTCGGTGATCTTCGCGTCCGCCCACAGCCAGATCCCGACGTGCCGATCGGCGGCGTACTTCACCAGTTCGGGGATCCAGCTCGCGTTCCAGCCGGAGTCGACGAGCGTGTACTCCCAGCCCATCTTCGCCGCGTAGTCGACGAACTGCTTCTGCTTCTCCAGGCTGCCCGCGCTGGGCCCGTCCGACCACCACGACCAGGCGCCGACGCCGGGTTTGATCCACGACGTGTCGGCGAGCTTCGACGGGCTCGCCAGGTCGGTCACCAGCGTGCTCTCGGTGACCGTGGCCAGATCGCCGACGATCATCGCCCGCCACGGTGTCCGCAGTGGACCCTTCGCGACTTCGGCCGGGTCGGGCAGGACCAGTCCGAAGCGCTTGGACGCCGCGTCCAGCCTGAGCCGCGAACCGCCGTAGCTGCCGTTGAGGTCCGACTCCAGCACGGTCAGCCACGAGTCGCCGACGTGGAACAGCGACGGGTAGCCGTATTCGACGGGATCCTGCTGCGCCACCGGGCGGTGCGCGTGGATGCTCTCGTAGTCGCTGCGGCCGTTGTCGTAGGGCAGCAGGAACGAGTCGGCGGTCGGCGGCACCGCGAACTCCGAGGCCTCGCGGACCACGGTCGTCCACTTAGGAGTGTCGAAAACGTACCGGTAGGCGACGCCGTCCGCCGACACCCGGAGCACCACCGCGAACGTCTGCCCGCCCGCACCGCGCAGGCTCAGCGTCGTCTCGGCGGCGTCGACGGTGTGGTGCAGCCGCCGCCCGACCTTGGTGTCGTACGTTTCGTGGACGGGCCGCTGGGAGAACCCGGTGACCGACAGTCCGCCGGTCAGGTCCCCGTTCGCGGTCTCGACGCCCAGCGCCGAGGGCTCCAGCACGGTCGTCGCGCCGCGGGTGACCGACAGCGTCAGCCGTCCGTGCTCCAGCGCGAGGTGGGCCTCCGGGGTCGCGCCCGTCCTGGCCGACATCCCGGGCGCGGTCAGCGTCCACCGCGTCGCGGACGACGCCTGGCCCGAGGCGGGCAGCCCGACCACCACCGACGTCACGGCCAGCGCCGCGGCCAGCACAGCTCTCTTCCTCAATGCCGTCCCTTTCTCCGTGGTCCGTGAAGGCCTCCTTCACCGCGCTCAACGCTGTGAAGGAGGCCTTCACGGACCTTTGGGCTTCTCCAAGGTGAGGGCGAACAGGTGGGGGCGGGGGCCGGTCGCGGCGGGCAGGGTCACCGAGACGACCTCGCGCGCGGCGTCGAGCGGGACGCGCTGGTGGAAGATCGCCAGCCGCGTCGCCTGGATCCCGGCCCGGGTGTGCATCTGCGTGGTGACCACGGCCTCGGTCTCCCCGAACGACGCCGCCGAGCGCCAGTCGGTGAGCCGGAGCGGTACCTGCGCGCTGGTTCCGTCCCGATAGGACACTGTCAGCGTCGTGGTGGCCTTGCCGGTGTCGGCCGCGCCGAGGACGTGCAGGGTGGCGTACTTCCCGGCGGGCAGCGGGATCGCCTGTCCGGTCCCGAGCACGTTGTTCGGCGTACCCTCGGCCCCGTTGACGAACAGGAACGGGACGCCGTCGTCGGTGAGCTGCCCGGTCTGCGGCAGCGCCGCGGCCGGGTAGGTGTTGCCCGCGCCGTCGAAGTCGCCGTCCCCGAGGTAGAACTCGCTGGTCACGCCGTCGGAGTTGAGGACACCGGCGAGTTCGACCGTGACCTGCTGCCCGCTCGGCGGCAGCATCGGCAGTCCCCACGGCGGCGCCGGTTCGCCGATCGGGACCGGCGCGATCGTGGTGTCCGGGCGCCGCCCGCGCGGGTACACGAGCACCTCGCCGCCGCGGGCGAGGTCGATCTCGAGTGTCCCGTTCGGACCGTGCCGCCAGCGCCGCGTGCCCTCGACCGTCACCGGCCCGTCGATCGACGTCTTCAGCTTCAGCGGCTCCCCGGCCAGGCTGCGTACCCGGACGAAGGTCGTGGCCCCGGCCCTGCGGACCGCGCTCACCAGGAACGCGCCCTGGGTGCGGAAGTCGTGCAGGGTGACGTCCCGCCACTGCGCGGGAAGCGCGGGGAAGAGCCGGATCTCCTCGCCCCAGCTCTGGCACAGCATGTCGTGCACCGACTGCGCCGCCGAGAGCGGTGTTTCGATCACCGGCCCCGCTTCGTAGTACATGGTGTTGGCCTGGGCGAACCGGGCGACGAACTCGCGGAGGTGCTTACGCGCGTCGTCGCCCCGGCCCAGCGCGGCGGACAGCGACGACGCGCCGGTGAAGCTGAACCCGCGCAGCGCGCCCTCGAAGCTGATCCAGTGATCCAGCGACTTCGCGACGAGCGCGGCCTGCGCCGGATCGTCCACATTGAGCAGATACAGCGGATACGCCGCCAGGATGTGCGAATAGTGCCGGTGCGATTTCGCGAACGGGACGCCGGTGCCGATCATCAGCCCGTGCTCGTCGACCGGGTAGTCGACGAGCTTGGCGAGCACCTCGCGCCACTTCGGCGCGAGCGGGTCGTCGACGCCGAGGGTCTTCGCCGCGTCGAGCAGGGTCCGGCAGCTCCAGCGGATCAGCGCGAGGTCGTAGTTGCAGTCGGGCGCGCGGCCGTACTCGGGCGAGAACGTCGGCGGCAGGTGCAGCCTGCCGTCCGCGCCGTAGGCCAGGAAGTGCAGGTAGTAGTTCATCGCCTTGCGCAGCACCGGGAACAGGTCGTCCCGCAGGATCGCGACGTCCATCGTGTGCCGGTAGCTCAGCCAGACGTTGTGCAGCAGCCACGGCAGGTCGCCGATTTCGGCGTCGCTGTCCGGGTTCGGCACGCCGACGTACCCGGCGTCGGCGAAGCGCGCGTCGGTGCTGCGCCGCAGCCCCATCGAATCGGCGCGGTATTCGGGTCTCAGACCGTCGACGAGCGTCTGCTGGTTTTCACGGACCGTGCGCGGGATCGGGTCGAGTTCGAGGTGGTTCGACCCGTGGACCGGCCAGTACTCCAGCTGCGCGTTGAGGTTGAACCACGCCGAGGGCCACGGCGTCGGCTCCAGCCACGGCCCGGTGGTGGCCATGATCGGCGCCTCGGCGCGAGCCGCCGACGCGAGTTTGTACAGCTGGATCCAGTAGAAGCTCTGGAGCTTCGCGTCCGGGATGGACAGGAAGCCCCGCCGGTAGAACTCGTGCCACCACCGCCGATGCGTCACCCGCAGCGCGTCGACGGTGCCCGCCGCGCCGACCGCCCGCCGCACCGACCGCTCGGCCTCGGTGCCGGGAAAGCTGTGCGCCGTCGAGAGCACGAGCGTGCGGCCGCCGTGCGTGGCCCGGCGCGACCGGTACGCCGTCGCGTTCTGCCCGCCCGCGAACAGTGGCTGGGTCACGAAGGAGACGTCCCCTTCGGTGTGTGTCACCCACGCCGGATTGGGGTCGAAGCCCTTCGGCGGCTGCTCGCGGACGATGCGCGGGCTGACCGCGGGCAGCGGCTCGAAGGTGAGCGAGAAGCCGCGCTCCCCCGCGCTCGGGCGGACGTCGATCACCAGCAGCGGCAGGGTGGAGTGCACGAACGCGTGGATCTCCAGCGTCCCCCGGTCGGTGGAGACCGTTCCGGAGAGTTCCGCGTTCCACAGGTCGAGCCGCAGGTCCGCGCCGGTGAACTCGCCGACGGGAGTGAGCAGCGCCTTGCCGATCGGCAGCCGGGCGACGCCCCACTCGTTGCCGAAGGCCGGCCGGTGGTCCTGGCTCTCGCTGTGGTCGACGGTGAACTTCAGCGCGTCCCTGTTCGACGGCGTCCGCTCCCGGTACACCTGGGTGCCGACGAAGCCGTTGCCGAGGAAAGCACCCTCGTACCAGGTCCGCGGCACGCGCTGCCAGCGGAGATCCTGCCCCGAGAGGAAGCGCGCCCACTGCTCGTCGCTCATCCCCCTGACGCGGGGCGACGCCGCTTCGACCAGGGCGTCCGGCGGTGTCTCGGCCGCCGAAGCGGGCGCCGCGGCGGCGAACGTGGTGGCGAGAATCCCGGCCATCGTGCCGCCGAGCAGGTCGCGCCGAGGGAAACTAGCGGGCTGCGTCATCGTCACCCCATCGTGAGTCCCGACGATTGGTCGGATGTTTGACGTGAAATCAACGTAAGAGTCCGCGAAGAAGCCGTCAACAGCCCAGGGCGCGAAACTCGCCTTTCAGCGGGATAGCTCCCGATGGCCGGGAACGGCCAACCCCGAGGTGATCTCGACCACAGGCAAGTAAAGATCGGATGTACGTCGCTTCACGCGGACCGCACAACCCGCCGTGCGCGTGCCCTGGGCCACACGACCGGGCGATACCCCCTGGTCGAGGGTGTCTGGTCCATCACAGAGACGAACCCGGAGGTGAGCCGCACACCGGTGCCGGGTCTAGCATCCCTTTCATCCACGCTCGATGACCTTTGTGCTCGGCATTGTCGCCGGAGTTGTGTCCCCAGTGGACGCCGATCTCCCGGCGGCGAGCGCCGGCCCCAGTGGTCAGCCGGGCAACACAGCCATGACGTTGGAGGCCGTTCACCGATGTCCACCACGGCGAGCACCGCCCCTGAGGCGGCGGCGAGCGATCGGGCGGGTGCCTCACGCCAAAAGGGAACCTTCTACCGGGGCGACCCCGGTATGTGGTCCTGGGTGCTGCATCGCATCACCGGCGTGCTCACTTTCTTCTTCCTGTTCGTGCACGTGCTCGACACCGCGCTGGTGCGCGTGTCGCCGAACACCTACGACCAGGTGATCGAGACCTACAAGACGCCGCTCGTGAACCTCCTGGAGGTCGGGCTGGTCGGCGCGGTGCTCTTCCACGCGCTGAACGGCCTGCGGGTCATGCTGGTCGACTTCTGGTCGAAGGGGCCGCGGCTCCAGAAGGCCATGCTGTGGGTCATCGGGATCGTGTGGGTCGTGGTGATGGTTCCCGGCGCGTTCTTCATGATGAAGCGCACCGTCGAGACGATGTTCGGGGGTAACTGACGATGGCCGACCTCGTTCTCGACCGCCCGCGCGCGCCGCGGCGTCCGGCCGCGCGGCGCAGCAACTTCGAGCTCTACAGCTGGCTGTTCATGCGGATTTCCGGCCTCGCGCTGATCATCCTGGTGCTCGGCCACCTGCTGATCATGAACATCCTCGACGGCGGTGTGCACCGGATCAACTGGGGTTTCGTCGCCGGCCGCTGGGCCTCGCCGTTCTGGCAGTTCTGGGACCTGGCGATGCTGTGGCTCGCGCAGATCCACGGTGGCAACGGCCTCCGCACGATCATCGACGACTACGCCCGCAAGGACACCACGCGGTTCTGGCTGAAGATCGTCCTCTACATCTCGATGGCGCTGATCCTGGCCGTCGGCACGATGGTGATCTTCACGTTCGACCCGAACATGACCGCCAACTGACGTCCACCACACGCACTTAAGCGGAGAACCTGATGCAGTTCCACAAGTACGACGTGGTGATCGTCGGCGCCGGCGGCGCCGGGATGCGCGCGGCCATCGAGTCCGGCCAGCGCGCCCGCACCGCGGTACTCACCAAGCTCTACCCGACCCGGTCCCACACCGGCGCGGCACAGGGCGGCATGTGCGCCGCGCTGGCGAACGTCGAAGAGGACAACTGGGAGTGGCACACCTTCGACACGGTCAAGGGCGGCGACTACCTCGTCGACCAGGACGCCGCGGAGATCATGGCCAAGGAGGCCATCGACGCGGTGCTCGACCTGGAGAAGATGGGCCTGCCGTTCAACCGGACGCCCGAGGGCAAGATCGACCAGCGGCGCTTCGGCGGGCACACCCGTGACCACGGCAAGGCCGCGGTGCGCCGCGCCTGCTACGCCGCGGACCGCACCGGGCACATGATCCTCCAGACGCTGTACCAAAACTGCGTCAAGCACGGCACCGAGTTCTTCAACGAGTTCTACGTGCTCGACCTGATCACGAGCGAGGACGAGGACGGCAACCCGATCGCCTCCGGCGTCGTCGCCTACGAACTGGCCACCGGCGAGCTGCACGTCTTCCAGGCGAAGTCGATCGTGTTCGCCACCGGCGGCGCGGGCAAGATCTTCAAGACGACGTCGAACGCGCACACCCTCACCGGTGACGGCCTCGGCATCATCTTCCGGAAGGGCCTGCCGCTGGAGGACATGGAGTTCTTCCAGTTCCACCCGACCGGCCTCGCGGGCCTGGGCATCCTGATCTCCGAAGCCGTGCGCGGCGAGGGCGGGATCCTGCGCAACGCCTCCGGCGAGCGGTTCATGGAGCGCTACGCGCCGACCATCAAGGACCTCGCGCCGCGTGACATCGTGGCGCGTTCGATGGTGCAGGAGGTCCTGCAGGGCCGCGGCTGCGGCCCGAACAAGGACTACGTCGTCCTCGACGTCACGCACCTGCCGGTCGAGGTGCTGGAGACCAAGCTCCCCGACATCACCGAGTTCTCGCGGACCTACCTGGGCGTCGACCCGGTCAAGGAGCCGGTGCCGGTGTTCCCGACCTGTCACTACGTGATGGGCGGGATCCCGACCAACGTGCACGGCGAAGCGTTGCGGGACAACGAGAACGTCATCCCCGGCCTGTTCGCCGCCGGCGAGGTCGCGTGCGTGTCCGTGCACGGCTCGAACCGGCTGGGCACGAACTCGCTGCTGGACATCAACGTGTTCGGCCGCCGCGCGGGCATCGCCGCCGCCGAGTACGCGCTGGGACGTGAGCACGTCGAGCTGCCGGAGAACCCGACCGCGATGGTCGAGGAGCAGCTGGCCGGCCTGCTTTCCGAGCACGGTGACGAGCGCGTCGCCGACATCCGCAAGGAAATGCAGCAGACGATGGACTCGCACGCTTCGGTGTACCGGACCGAGGACACGCTGAAGCAGGCGCTGACCGACGTCCAGGCGCTGAAGGAGCGCTACGGCCGGATCACCGTGGCGGACAAGGGCAAGCGGTACAACACCGACCTGCTCGAAGCCGTCGAGCTCGGCTTCCTGCTGGAGCTGGCCGAGGTCCTCGTGGTCGGTGCGATCGCGCGCAAGGAGTCCCGCGGCGGGCACGCGCGCGAGGACTACCCGAACCGCGACGACACGAACTTCATGCGGCACACCATGGCCTACAAGCAGGGCACGGAGCTGTCGTCCGACATCCGGCTGGACTACAAGCCGGTCACCTTCACCCGCTACGAGCCGATGGAGCGGAAGTACTGATGACTGCGGCAACCACCGAAGAGGCCCCTGCTTCGTCGGACGAGCACACCCCGATCACGGTCACGCTGAAGATCCTCCGGTTCAACCCGGAGGTCGACGAGGAGCCGCACTGGGAGTCCTACGACGTCCCGGCGCAGCGGACCGACCGGCTGCTGAACCTGCTGTTCTACGTCAAGGACTACATCGACGGCACGTTCTCCTTCCGCCGCTCGTGCGCGCACGGCGTGTGCGGGTCGGACGCCATGCAGATCAACGGCATCAACCGGCTGGCCTGCAAGGTGCTCATGAAGGACCTGCTGTCGTCGTCCGGCAAGCCGACCGTGATCACGATCGCGCCGATCAAGGGCCTTAAGACGCTTAAGGACCTGTACGTCGACATGGACCCGTTCTTCGAGGCGTACCGCGCGATCAAGCCGTACCTGATCTCGTACGGGAACGAGCCCTCGCGCGAGCGGATCCAGTCGCAGGCCGACCGCGACCGGTTCGACGACACGACCAAGTGCATCCTGTGCGCCTGCTGCACCTCCTCGTGCCCGGTGTACTGGAACGACGGCTCGTACTTCGGGCCCGCCGCGATCGTGAACGCGCACCGGTTCATCTTCGACTCGCGCGACGAGGCGGCCGAGGAGCGGCTGGACATCCTGAACGACTCCGAGGGCGTCTGGCGCTGCCGGACGACGTTCAACTGCACCGACGCTTGTCCTCGCGGCATCCAGGTCACAAAGGCCATCCAAGAAGTGAAGCGCGCCCTCCTCTTCAAACGCGTCTAACCCACTCCGCCGCCTCCCTGCACGCGGCTCCAAGGTCCGTGGGGGCCTCCTCGAGGGACTCTAGCTCCCTCAAGGAGGCCCCCACGGACCTTTTCCCGAGTTATCCACAGCCGAACCGGGCAGCAGCAGTTATCCACAGTTCGCGTTGCGGGCCTGGCAGTGCCCTCGGCGAGGGCACACCATGGGCATATGACCAAACGGGGGAGATGGGCTGAGCACCCCGAACTGCTCAGGAAGAGGAGCCGGGAAGGCATCATCAAAGCCATGACCCTGGAATCCCTTGAGATGGGAAGCAAGGTCATCTACAACAGATGTCTTCCCGGAGGCCCATGGCAGCGCCTGCTTCCTGGAATCATTCTTCTGCACAACAACACACCTACAGCTCGGGAGCGGGCTCTCGCCGCGTTGCTCTACGCGGGACCGATGAGCATGATCACCGGCATCGAAGCTTGCCGTCGATACGGCTTTCGGCTTCCAGCGCTCCCCACCAACGACTTGCTGATGCTGGTTCCACATCATCAGAAGGTGCTGAGTTCCGAGTTCGTGACCATAGAACGCACTAGGCGACTGCCGCCACCGTGGTCCCGGGACGGCCTACCGCTAGCGCCTCCCGTACGCGCGACTACAGACGCGGCCAGACGACTCCGTACGACCGAACCGATAGAGCAACTACTTATTGAGGCCGTACAGCGCGGCCGCTGCTCACCCACCGCACTCGCCACCGAACTCGACCGCGGCACCAAAAAAGGAACTGCGATCCCACGTCGCCTGCTCAGCGACTGGACCAATCTTCGCTCGATCGCCGAAGCCAGAGCAAAGGCGGTCGCCCGTGGATTGCCGGTCTTGCCCAGTCACTGGAATACCGATGTGTACGACTCCAACGGAGACTACGTAGGCTGCCCGGATGCTTGGTGGGACGACATAGCCCTGGCTTGGGAAATCGATTCGATCGAATTCCATTTCTATCGAGAGGGCTACGCGCGAACACTAAAACGCAACACTCGCTACGCCGCCGCCGGTATCACCGTTGTGCAAACACTCCCGTCAAGGCTCAAAGACGATCCGAAGAGCGTCCTCGCCGAACTGCGAGCCGCATACCGCGCGGCTGCCTCCCGCCCGCGCCCTGCCGTCACCCTCACCCGTAACGCAGCCTGATAGGTCCGTGGGGGCCTCCTTGAGGGACTCTAACTCCCTCAAGGAGGCCCCCACGGACCTTGAAAACGGACAGGGTTATTTGACGGCGTGGAGGGCGTTTACTCGGCCGTGGCCGTAGTAGGAGTTGTCGCGGTCCGGGCCCGAGCAGGTCGGGGCGCCGGAGCCGCACGGGACGGCGTCCGAGCCCGCCGCCAGGAGGCGGGTCAGCACCGAAGGCGACGCGCCCCGGTGGGTGGAGGCCAGCAGGGCCGCGACACCGGCCGCGTGCGGCGACGCCATCGAGGTCCCACACTTCGTCCCGTAGGGCCCGCCGAACACGGTCGTCGACAGCGGGCAGCCCGCGCCCTGGCCGGGCGGCGGCGCCTGCGCGGAGTCACCGCCCGGCGCGGTTACCTCGATCGCGTGACGGCCGTAGTTGCTGTACGCCGCCTTCGTCCCGGCGTAGCCCACCGAAGACACCGTCACGACACCGTCGAGCCCGCCCGGCAGGATCGCGCACGAGCGGTCGACCTGGTGCGGCCGGTTCGGGTCGGTGGTCTGCTTCGGGATGTCGAAGCCCGCGTTGCCCGCGGCCGCCACGGACAGCACCCCGCGCCCGGTCGCGAAGGACACCGCGCGCCGCACGGCCTCGAACGCCGCCGCGTCGCCTGGCTCCTTCGCGCAGTAGAACATGCCGGGGTCGATGTAGTAGCTGTTGTTCGTCACCGCGAACTTGTGCTGCGCGGCCCACATGAACCCGCACACCGCCGACTCCGGGAAGATGTACCCGCCGTCGCTGACCACCTTCACCGCCGCCAGCCGGACGCCGGGCGCGATGCCGGTGAACCCACGCGCGGGGTCCTTGCCCGCGATGGTCCCCGCCACGTGCGTCCCGTGGTCGGAGTTGGTCGGCGCCCACGACGCCGGGGCCGGGTCCGCCGCACCGGTGACGCAGCCCGCGGACGCCTTCGGGTCCACCGCCGCGGCGAGCGCCGGGTGCTTCGCGTCGATGCCCGAGTCCAGCACGCCGACGGTCACCGAGCCGCTGCCCGGGTTGACCTTGTTCGCCTCGGGCGCCTTGATCGCCCGCATGTCCCACTGTTCCGCGGAAAGATCGCCCTCGCCCGCGGGCGTGCTCGTGGTCTCCTCCAGCCTGCCCACCGCGGCGCGCGACGCGGCGGCGCCCTTGGCCGCGATGTCCTTACCGCCCGAGTACGCCCGGTTCACGCCGATCCGCTGCGCGAAGTCCGCGTTGCGCGAACTCGCCACCGCCACGCCGATCTCCGGGTGGTACGCCACCTTCGCGCCGCACTTCGCCTTCAGTTCCGAGTCGACCTGCCCCACCGGCTGCCCCGGCTTGTACAGCACGACATACGTGTACGGCGCGCTCGTCGTGTCGCAGGCGGCAGGCCCGGCGGGCGCGGCAACAGCAGCGGCGGGCGCCGCGAGCACCCCGGCGGCCACCGCGACGCCCAGCGCGGGGACGAACCATCGTCGTGAACGGGACATTCCACCTCCAGAAGTCGGTGGCGTGAACGTTAGGGTCCGCCGCGCCCGCCCGCCACCGACCAAAGGACGGTCACCACATGGGGCGAACGGGTCAAGCGCTCGCCCGCTCCTTGGCGTGCGCGCGAAGACCCCGCCAGCCGAGCACGCCGATCGCGGTGCCCAGCAGGAACGACACGACCGTCAGGATCGCGTGCACGACGAAGTACCCGGTGGCCGATCCGTCCGGCGCCCACGCGCGATCGCTCTCCCAGAGGTTCTTGGCGAACGTGATCCAGATGATCCAGGACCACACCCCGAAAGCGAGCAGGAACACCGAGGTACCTCGCGAAATGCGCATGCCCCGAGTATGCGACGGGCCCTCGGCGCTAGCCTGCGTGGGTGCACAGCGCATCACGCCGGTCGCTCAAAGTCCTCGCCACGTCGCTCGCCGCCGTCATCGCCCTCGCGATACCGGCGTCCGCCGCGTTCGCCGCGCCGAAGCCCCCGGCGCCGAACCCCGACGCGGGCTGCGCGAGGAGCGCCACCCCGCCCGCCCCGGTGGACACGTCCGAAAAGCCGGCGCCCGGCCAGGCCTCGCCGGCGCCGCTGCCGGTGCCCACGAGCCCGGTCGGCGGCTCCCGGATGGGCGAGTGCGGGATCGTCGCCCCGGCGGACGCGGCAGCCCCGCCGGAGGGCGTCACCGCCGCGTCGTGGGTCCTGCAGGACCTCGACACCGGTGGCGTCCTTGCCGCGAAGAACCCGCACGTCCGCGAGCGCCCCGCCTCGCTGATCAAGACGCTGCTGGCGCTCGTCGCCGTCACCGAGCTCAAACCCGAGCAGCCGGTCACGATCACCAAGGAGGACGCCGAGCAGGAGTGCACCTGTGTCGGCGTCGAGGCGGGCGAACAGTACACAGTGGACCAGCTGATGCACGGGCTGCTGATGCACTCGGGCAACGACGTCGCGCACGCGCTCGCCGCCACGCTCGGCGGCGTCGACGCGACGCTCGCGAAGATGAACGCGCTTGCCACCCGCATCGGCGCGACCGACACCCGCGCGGCGACGCCGTCCGGCCTCGACGGCCCCGGCATGTCGACCTCGGCGTATGACCTGAGCCTGATCTTCCACTACGCGATGAAGCAGCCGGAGTTCGCGAAGGCCGTCGGCACCAAGCAGTTCGAACTCCCCGGCGCGAACGGCAAGCCGCCGATCAAGATCCTCAACGACAACCGGCTGCTCGGCGTCTATCCCGGGTTCCTCGGCGGCAAGACCGGGTTCACCGACGACGCCCGGCACACCTACGTCGGCGGCGCGCAGCGCGACGGCAAACGGATCGCGGTGGTGCTGGTGCGGACCGAGCAGCAGCCGACTCCCGTGGTCGGCCAGGCCTCGAAACTGCTGGACTACGGTTTCGCGCTCCAGAAGGCCCAGGCCGCCCCGGTCGGGCGGATCGACTACCAGCCGCCCGCCCCGCCCGCCGTGGAAACCCACGGCAAGGCGGGCGGCACCAACGTCGCCAACGCCGCCGGGACCGTCCAGGCGGAGGACGCCTTCGGCACCACCGGCTGGATTCTCACCGTGGTGGTGTTCCTGATCATCGTCGGCGGTTTCGTCGTCGGTTACCAGCGCAAGAGGACGCAGGCGGAGGAACGCTAGGAGCGGCGGCGGCCCAGCCAGCCAAGCAGCGCGCCGACCCCGAAGGCGCCGGCGACCGCGCCCATCCCCGGGCCGGACTCGACGACGACCCGCTGCTCCAGTCGCACCGGCGGGGGCGGCTGGACGACCGTGCGCTGGTTCTCCCGCGCGGTCGCGGTCCACGCGGTGACGAACAGCAGGAACCGCGAGACGAGGTTCGCGAACACGAGCAGGCCGATCACCGGCCCGAGCAGCGCCGCCGCCGGGGACTTGAGGACGCTGTTCAGGTAGATCGTCGCGACCTGTTGCAGGATCACGAATCCGACCGCCGCGAAGATCGCGCCCTTGACCGCGCTGCGCAGGGTCGCTCGTTCGCGGGGCAGCCGGGCGATCACCCAGAGGAACACCAGCGTGTTGGCGGCGATGCCGAGCACGATGGTCGCGGCCGTCAGCAGGAACACCGCCCAGCCCTCGTGCTCCAGCCCCACCAGGCGCAACAGCAGCCGCCCGACACCACTGCCCGCCGCGGTCAGCGCGAAGGACACCACGAGCGCCAGTCCGAGGCCGATCAACGACACCAGGTCCTTGAGCGTGGTGGACACGAGCGGTAGTGACTTCTTCTCCAGGCCCCACTGGGCGGTGAGCGCGTCACGCAGGTTCGACATCCAGCCGATGCCCGAATACAAGGCGAGCAGCAGCCCGAAGATCCCGATCCCGCCACCGGACTCCAGCGCGCCCTTGACGATCCCCATGACGAGGTCCTGCAACCCCTCGGGCACGGACTTCCTGATGCCGTCCTTGATCTGCCCGATGACCACCGGGTCGTTGTTCACCACCTTGCCCACGACGGCGAACGCGACCAGCAGCAGCGGGAACACCGCGAGCACGCTGAAATAGGTGATCGCCGCCGCGTAGTGGTTTCCGTACCGCTCGCCGAACGCCTCGTTCGCGCGGAACAGGTGATCGAGCCAGGGGTACTTCCGCCGCAGGCGGGGGATCAACTTTTCCTTGCCGGGGCTGGTTTCGCGTGCGTTCGCCACCCGGGAAACGCTAACCAGCCCCGGTGACGCCCGCAATGCGAACGCTCAGGCCGGGGGAAGGAACCCGATTCGCTCGTACACCCGCGCCAGCGTCGCCGAGGCGACCTCACGGGCCTGTTCGGCACCGGCGGCGAGGATCTTGTCCAGCTCCGCCACATCGTCCAGATAGGACTTGACCGCGGCCTGCAGCGGGGTGACCCACTCGACGAGCACCTCGGCGAGGTCCTTCTTGAGATCGCCGTAGCCCTTGCCCTCGTACGCCGTTTCCAGCTCGGGGATCGCGCGCCCGGACAGAGCCGAGTAAATGGTGAGCAGGTTGGAGACCCCGGCCTTGTTCTCGGCGTCGAACACGACCTCGCGGCCGGTGTCGGTGACCGCGGAGCGGACCTTCTTCGCCGAACGCTTCGGCTCGTCGAGCAGTTCGACGAGCCCGTTCGCGGTCGCCGCAGACTTGCTCATCTTCGCCGTCGGGTCCTGCAGATCGTAGATCTTCGCGGTGTCCTTGAGGATGTAGGGCTCGGGCACCGTGAACGTCTTGCCCAGCCGGTTGTTGAAGCGCTGCGCGAGGTTGCGGGTCAGTTCGAGGTGCTGACGCTGGTCCTCGCCGACCGGCACCGAATTCGCCTGGTACAGCAGGATGTCCGCGGCCTGCAGCACCGGGTAGGTGAACAGCCCGACGCTGGCGCGGTCGGTGCCCTGCTTGGCGGACTTGTCCTTGAACTGCGTCATCCGCCCGGCCTCGCCGAACCCGGTCTGACACTCCAGCACCCAGCTCAGCTGCGCGTGCTCGGGCACGTGGCTCTGCACGAACAACGCGCTGCGCCGCGGGTCGATGCCGATCGCGAGCAGCTGCGCGGCGGCGACGCGGGTTCGCTGGCGCAGCACCTTCGGATCCTGTTCGACCGTGATCGCGTGCAGGTCGACGACCATGTAGAAGGCCTCGTGCGTGTCCTGCAGCCGCACCCACTGGCGCAGGGCGCCGAGGTAGTTGCCGAGGTGGAACGAGTCGGCGGTCGGCTGGATCCCGGAAAGCACCCGGGGACGGGCGGCGGGCGCGGTCTGTTCTTCGGACACGCCCGGATTCTTCCAGGCCGTCGTGGCCCGCGGACGGCGAGGTCCGGTGGACCATTCGGACGAATCCGTGAAATACCCCATACTTCCGAAGGTTCTCCGCGCACACCTGGCGTTTCTACCCTTCGTGATCACCGGATCACCGGTCGAGACGAAGGAGAACCCGATGAAGGCAAGATCCCTGCTCGCGGGCATGGCCGTGGCCGTCGCGGCAGTCTTCTCCCTGCCCGGCGTGGCCGCGGCGTCGGCGGAGCCCACGGGCGTGCAGCCGAACATCGTGGGTGGCACCAACGCCACCGAGGTCTACTCGTTCATGGCGTCGCTGCAATCGGGCAGCGGCAGTCACTCCTGCGGCGGCTCCCTGATCAAGGCGAACTGGGTGGTCACCGCGAAGCACTGCGGACAGCCCGCGCAGGTCCGCGTCGGCACCACCAACCGCACGAGCGGCGGCACCGTGGCCAGGGTGACGCAGCGGATCGCCCACCCGAGCGCGGACCTCGCGCTGCTGAAGCTCGGCACCTCGGTCGGCCAGGCCCCGATCGCGATCGCGGCGCAGTCCGGCGCCAACGGCACGGCCACCCGCATCATCGGCTGGGGCCAGACCTGTCCGACCCGGGGCGGCTGTGGCGCGCCGATCGCGCTGCAGCAGCTGGACACCTCGATCGTGGCGGACAACCGCTGCTCCGGGATCAACGGCCCCAGTGAGATCTGTACGAACAACCCC
Source organism: Amycolatopsis samaneae (assembly GCF_039541975.1). NCBI lineage: Bacteria > Bacillati > Actinomycetota > Actinomycetes > Pseudonocardiales > Pseudonocardiaceae > Amycolatopsis > Amycolatopsis samaneae. Next base: position 318,829 of record NZ_BAABHG010000008.1, on the reverse strand, counting down.
GGCGGAAACAAGGGCGCCTGCTACGGCGACTCGGGCGGCCCGCAGGTCAAGAAGGTCAACGGCGTGTGGCAGCTGATCGGCGCCACCAGCCGGGCCGGGAACAACAGCTCCACCTGCGCGACCGGTCCGTCCATCTACGTGGACGTCCCGTACTTCGCCAGCTGGATCGCCTCGAACACCCGGTAGGCATCCCCCGTCGAGCGCGTCCGGCCCACCGGGCGCGCTCGGCGTCAGGGGCGGCGGTGCGGGGTGAGCGCGGGGCGGGTCGGCTTGTCCGCCTGGGCCAGCTCGACCTCGGCGAGGTCCGCTTCGGCGAGGACGGCCTCGGCCATGGCCGTGACGTCCGTGCCCGCGACAGCCGCGTCGGCGACGGCGGTGGGCTCCGGTGCCGCGGCGACCGCCGCGGCACGGGCCTTACGGCGCTGACGAAGGACGCCGAGTGCCATCCCGACGATGCCCAGTGCCACGGCCACCACGCCGACCGGCCCCAGCAGTCCGAACGAGACCACGCTGGTCTCGACCCGCGCTTCGGGGTCGTCGGCCAGCGCCGCACCGCCCGCGGCGAGCAGCAGCGCGGCCGGGACGGCGACGAGCACGGCCGTGACCCGCGTCCCGCGCAGGACGGACCGCGTCAGGGGATGACCTGGGTTGCGCACCGGGGTGCCTCCCACGTAGTAACGGTTCTGAGCGAGCTCTCACCCACACGAGTGAGACTCAACGTGCCACCGGTCAAAAAACTACCGAGCGTGTCAAGACCTGCTGGTATTGATCAACTCGGGGGCAGAGACTAGCGCCCACACGGGGAGCGACGACGCCTACCCCCACTCTGCGCTACTCACCGTGGTAGTGGCCTCACCGCCGGCACGCGCCGTGACCGCGCGGGGCCTCGCCCGCCCTCGCCGGCCGCGGAACCGCCGCCCCGGGTCAGCCGGGGAACTCGATGTCGTAGGCCGCGGTCACCGGAGCGTGATCGGACCAGCGCTGGTCGTAGGACGCCGCCCGCTCGACCTCCACGGAGACGACCTTCGCCGCCAGCCCCGGGGTGGCGAGCTGGCAGTCGATGCGCCAGCCCGAGTCGTTGTCGAAGGCCTGGCCGCGGTAGGACCACCAGGTGTACGGGCCGGGCCCCGCCGGATCGAGCACACGCTGCACGTCGACGTAGCCCGCCTTCTCGTACACCTCGCCGAGCCAGGCCCGTTCCTCCGGGAGGAACCCGGAGTTCTTCCGGTTACCACGCCAGTTCTTCAGGTCCACGGTGTCGTAGGCGATGTTCCAGTCGCCCACCACGACCACCTCGCGCCCGGCCGCCGCGGCCTTGGCCCGCAGTTCGCCGAGGTAGGGCAGGAACGCGGCCATGAAGCGTTCCTTCTCCGCCTGCCGCTCGGTGCCGACGTCCCCGCTGGGCAGGTACAGGCTGGCCACCACGACCCCCGGCAGATGCGCTTCGAGGTAGCGGCCGCTGTTCTCGAACTCGGGCTCGCCGAAGCCGATCCGCACCTCCTCGGGCTCGACCCGGCTGTACAACGCGACGCCGTTGCGGCCCTTGACCTCCGACGGCGCGTGCACGGCGTGCCAGCCCTCGGGCGCGACGACCGACGCGGGCAGCTGCTCCCGCTCGGCACGCACCTCCTGGCACGCGACGACATCGGCCTTCGTCGCGGCGAGCCACTCGACGAAGCCCTTTTTCACGGCGGCCCGCAGGCCGTTGACGTTCACGGTGGAGACGATGAGCACGCCGGGCACGCTACCTCCCGGGACCGACAATCCCGTGGGCGTGGTCCGGCGAAGCGCTCGTCGCCGAGGCGGGGCCAGCCGTCAGGCGCCGGCCGTCAGCACTTGGCGCCCTGTTCGGGCTTGGTGAACTCGGCGGAAACCCATTTGGTGTCCGAAATCTTGCGGAACCCGTTCTGCGCACCGGGAAGCACGTCGACCTTCGCGTCCTTGACGTACTTGCCGACGATCTTCGCGTTGCCGTCGGGCGCCTCGCGGACGTTGAGCACATCCGCGGTGACACCGACCTTGCACCCGGTCGTCGAGCTCGCGTCCGCGGACTGCTTGTTCAGCGCGTAGATGATGACCACCGCGGCGATCACGCCGATGATGATCCACGTCTTCTTCGCCATGCCCAGGATCACGTCAGCTCCTCAGAACAAGAAACCCACCTCGACCAGGTTAGGTAAACCTTGGCGAGGCGGACAGGGCCCGCGGGGCCAACCACCCGGAGGCGCCAGCGCCGTCACTCGGCGGTGACGCCAGGTGACTGTCGGGTGGCGGATCCGAAACAGCGGAAAGCCCCCTTTCCGGGCATTTCGGCCCGGAAAGGGGGCTTTCCGTGAAGCGGCGTCCGGTCGATCAGCCCTGCGAGGCGATCTTCTTCGCCAGGTTCTCGTCCAGTGTGCCGAGGAACTCCTCGGTGGTCTGCCACGCCTGGTCCTTGCCCACGAGCAGGGCGAGGTCCTTGGTCATCTTGCCGCTCTCGACGGTCTCGATGACGACCTGCTCCAGCGTGTTCGCGAAGCCGACCAGCTCGGCGTTCGAGTCCAGCTTGCCGCGGTGCTCCAGGCCCCGGGTCCAGGCGTAGATCGACGCGATCGGGTTGGTCGAGGTCGGCTTGCCCTGCTGGTGCTGGCGGTAGTGCCGGGTGACCGTGCCGTGCGCGGCCTCGGCCTCGACGGTCCTGCCGTCCGGCGTGCGCAGCACCGAGGTCATCAGGCCGAGCGAGCCGAAGCCCTGCGCGACCGTGTCGGACTGGACGTCACCGTCGTAGTTCTTGCACGCCCAGACGTAGCCGCCCTCCCACTTGAGCGACGCGGCGACCATGTCGTCGATCAGCCGGTGCTCGTAGGTGATGCCCTTGGCGTCGAAGGCCGCCTTGAACTCGGCGTCGAAGATCTCCTGGAACACGTCCTTGAACATGCCGTCGTAGGCCTTGAGGATCGTGTTCTTGGTGGAGAGGTAGACCGGGTACTCGCGGTCGAGACCATACTGCAGCGACGCGCGCGCGAAGTCCTCGATGGACTTGCGGTAGTTGTACATCCCCATCGCGACGCCGCCGCCCTCGGGGAACTTCGCGACCTGGAACTCCATCGGCGCGGAGCCGTCTTCCGGCGTGTAGGTCATCGTCAGGGTGCCCGGGCCGGGGACCTTGAAGTTGGTCGCCTTGTACTGGTCGCCGTGCGCGTGACGGCCGATGATGATCGGCTTCGTCCAGCCCGGTACCAGCCGCGGGATGTTCCGGATGACGATCGGCTCGCGGAAGATGACACCGCCGAGGATGTTGCGGATCGTGCCGTTGGGCGAGACCCACATCTTCTTCAGGCCGAACTCCTCGACCCGCGCCTCGTCCGGGGTGATGGTGGCGCACTTGACGCCGACGCCGTGCTTCTTGATGGCGTTCGCGGAGTCGATGGTGATCTGGTCGTCGGTGCGGTCCCGCTCCTCGATACCCAGGTCGTAGTAGTCCAGGTTGACGTCCAGGTACGGGTGGATCAGCTTGTCCTTGATGAACTGCCAGATAATGCGGGTCATCTCATCGCCGTCGAGTTCGACGACGGTGCCCTGGACCTTGATCTTGGCCATGAGCAGCGGTGCTCCTTCCGCGGATCTTCGCGTTACTTCTTTGTCTCGCCGGTAGCGGTACAAGCGTACTGCTTAGCGGAGCTGGATGGTTCCAGTAGTGGTCAGGATCAAGTCTCCACCACTCCCGCCCCGCCCCGCTGACCGGCCACGCGGCGAGGACGGCGCGACGACGCGGGTAGCGGCGGGCGGGCGCGTGCCCGGTGGGACCATCGACCCATGGGACTGTTCACCGTGTCGGAGGCGCGCGCCGAACTCGCCCGGCTGAGACCCGTGCTCAACGAACTGGTGCGGGTGCGGGCCGACGCCGCCGAGCTCGCCGCGGCGCTCCGGGTCGGGGGACGCGACACCGCGCTCGGCGGACTGCCCGAGTGGAAGGCGGCGCAGGCCCGGCTCGACGAGCTGATGACCGCCGTGCAGGTCACCGGCGCCGAACTCAAGGGATTCGCGCCGCTGCTGGTGGACTTCCCGGCCGAGATGGACGGTGTGGACGTCCTGCTGTGCTGGTTGGAAGGCGACCGGGAGCTGGCCTGGTATCACCGCACGGACCTGGGTTTCGCCGGACGCCGTCCCCTGCCCTGAAACCCGGCTAGGGTGAGCGGGTGAGCGACTCCACGATGGCCGCACTGCACGACGAACTGGCCGGGACCTACGACGAAAACACCTTCCACGCCACTGTCGCGGACGCGGTGGTCGACGGGCTCGCCGCCGAACCGGCGCCCGGCCTCCTGCTCGACGTCGCCACCGGCACCGGTCACGCCGCGTTCGCGGCGCTGCGGCTGGCCCCGGCCGCGGTGCTCGCGGTGGACATCTCCCCCGGCATGCTCGCGCGCGCGGAGGCCAAGGCGGCCACCTTGGACCCGGCGGGGCGGATCACCTGGCGCGTCGGCCCGGCGGTGCCGATGCCCGCCGAGGACGGCAGCGCCGACGGCGTGCTCTGCGCGTCCTCACTGCACTTCCTGGGAGCGGCCGCGCTGCGCGACTGGCTGCGGGTGCTGCGGCCGGGCGGCGTCGCGGGCTTCAGCCTGCCGGTGGCGTCGCGGTTCTCCCCCTCCCGGACGTTCACCATGCACGTCCCCGCCGACCTGACGCTCCCGGACTCGGCCGAGGAAGCCGTCGCGGTGGCCACCGGGGCGGGCTTCACCGACGTCGTGGCACGCCGGCTGGACACCGACGACGACCGCCCACGCTCCGCCTTCGTCGTGCACGCCCGCGCCCCACGGTGATCCGGCTCGCCACACTGTCCGATGTGGACCGCTGGCTCGAGCGGCACGACTGGTTCGAAGGCGGGCACCTGGCCCTCGCCGAGCGCGCACCGGACGGCACGGTGACCCTGGAACTGGAGTACTACCGCACCTTCCGGCCCGAACCCGGCGAGTACTCCGCGGTGGAGACCCACCGGCTGACGGCCCGGCCCGCCGAGCTGGCGATGGCCGCGCCCGCTGTCTCCGGCCACGGCCTGGAAGAGGTCGAGAGCGGCACGACCGGCGACGGACGGCTTTTCGTCGAGCTGTACGCACCCGGCACGATCCGGGTCGAAGCCGCCGAATTCACCGCCGAGCGGATCGCGGTGGAGCGCAGGCGGACCGCCGCGGAACCCTTTTTCGCCGAGTTCCGGGTCGAGCTGGCCGTACCGGTGCCCGCGGCGTCGTGGTCGGCCCGCGTCTCGGAGCTGTTCGGCGAGACCGTCGTGTGGCGTGTTCTCGGTTCTCCCACCGGAGACCCGGCGCCCGCCGACCCGGACGGCCGGTTCCTGCAGGAACTGTCCTGTTTGGACAGTACGGACCACGGCGCGCTGTGCCTGGCCTGGTCCGGTGGCACGGCCCTGGTGTTCCGGCACTACCAGGTGGACGACGCGCTGTGGTCGGCCGTCCGGCGCGCCGCGGCCACCTTCGCGACGCGAATCCGGTGCGGGAACTGTGTTTTCACCCCGGACGGCTGGGCGGAGTACCTCGCCACCGGGGTCATCCGGCTCGCGGCCTGAGCGGCCCGGTCAGGCCCGGAACCGGATCTGCGCGCGGAACGCGGGCCTGTCCTGGCCGCCGCAGTGCTGCTCGACGTCCGCGTCGAACGCCGTGACGATCGCGGCGTTTTCCCAGACGTTGATCTCCTGGCGGGCGAAGTCCACCGCGCACTGCGGCCGGGTACCGGCCAGACGCCGTCCTCGGCGGTGAACGACAGACTCGTCGCCGGATCGGCGGAAGCGGCCGGGGCCCTTTCGGCGCAACGGTTTCCGGCTACCGATGCAGGGTGGTGCCCTTGAGGATCTTGTCGACGGCGTTCTTCGGGCCGTGCACCGCCAGCCCGGCCAGCGCGAGCTTCTCCCCCGGCACGGCGCGGACGGCGGCACGGTTGTCGCGATCGTTGCCGGTGTGGAACAGCTCGTCGGTGAAGATCGAGATCCGCAGGCCACGCCCGAGCGCCCGCTGCCGCGCGGCGGCGAGCACGTCGGCGGTCCCGGCGAAGACCAGCACGGGCTGGCCGAACATCGGCAGGTAGCCGGTGTCGTCCCCGTCCTCGTACGGCTCGCCGAGGATCTCGGGGGTGGCGTGCGCGATACCGCTGACCAGGAACGCGGTGACGTTCAGCCGTTGCCAGGAGGCCAGATCGTCCCGCAGCAGCACGGCGATCTTCGTGGGGAAGCGAATCGGTTCGGACATGGGGCAAGACTCACCGACGCACGACCTCGGCGTCTTGTACGTTTTGCACATGGGGATCTCCGCATGGCGGCCACCGGTGCCGGGCATCGCCGAGGTCTTCCACGCCCGCTTCGTCGACCACGCCTACCCGCCGCACACCCACGACACCTGGGCGCTGCTGATCGTCGACGACGGCGCGATCCGCTACGACCTGGACCGTCACCACCACGGCGCGCTCGGCACGGCGGTGACGCTGCTGCCGCCGAACGTCGCCCACGACGGGCGGGCCGCGACAAGTCACGGCTTCCGCAAACGCGTGCTGTACCTGGACACTTCGGTGCTGGGCGAGGACCTGACCGGCGCCGCGGTCGACCACCCGAGCATCGCCGACCCGCTGCTGCGGGATCGCGTCCACCGGCTGCACGAGACGCTGGCGGCCCCGGCGGACACACTCGAAGCCGAAAGCAGGCTCGTCCTGGTCGCCGACCGGCTGCGCGATCACCTGGGCCACCCGGCGACCGGCGCCCCACCCGCCCGTGGCGTCGCCGACGACCTCCGCGACCTGCTGGACGCGCGCCTGCCCGATGCGCTGACCCTGCGGGAGGCCGCGGGCACCCTCGGTGCGCACCCGGCGCACCTCGTCCGCGCCTTCGGCCGCCGGTTCGGCCTGCCCCCGCACCGCTACCTGACCGGCCGCCGCGTCGACCGGGCCCGCCGCCTGTTGCTGGCGGGCACACCGGCCGCGGAGGCCGCCGTGCGAGCCGGGTTCGTCGACCAGGCCCACCTGACCCGGCACTTCAAGCGTTATCTCGGCACGACACCCGGCCGTTTCGCGGCAGGATGAGCGGCATGCCCGACCTCGACTGGTGGCGTGCCGATCCGACCCGCTGGACCGGCCTCGCCTATCTCCGCGACGAATCCGAAGACGGCCCCGGCGATCACCACGCGGACGTGCGGGCCGAGGTGCTCGAAAGGCTCGCCGCCGATCACCGTGCCACCGACGCCGAATTCCTCCGGTTCCTCCTCGCCGAGGAAACCCGCTGGCACGCGGCCTCGTGGGGGATCAGCGAAAGCCTGCGCCTCGCCGCGCTGCTGCTCCACAAGTGCGGGCAGGTCGAAGACGTCTGGGCGATCTGGGACGCCAAGAACACGAACATGGACACCTCACTCGGCATGAACACGAGCGTGCTGTTCATCGCCGGGCTGGCCGGAACGCTCGAGTTCATCCGGAACAGCGCGCACCCCGACCGTGACGAGCTGCTGGAGTACCTGGAGACCGAAACGCCGCCGGACGAGGAGTGGCTCCGGGAATCGCTGGAGTTCGAGCACCGGTACCACCGGATGTGAGCGAAAGCGTCGCGGCCCGGCTCGTGAGATGCTGTGCCCATGGCACGCGCACTGCACCTGACCGGCGACAAGGAAGCCGACGCCCTGCTGTCGAAGGACCCGTTCGCCCTGCTGACCGGGATGCTGCTCGACCAGCAGATCGCGATGGAGGTCGCGTTCATCGGCCCGAAGAAGATCGCCGAGCGCATGGACGGGTTCGACGTCCGCAAGATCGCCGAATCCGACCTCGACGAGTTCGTGGAGCTCTGCGTGACGCCCCCGGCGATCCACCGCTACGGCGGCTCGATGGGCCGCCGCGTGCACGCGCTCGCGCAGCACGTCGTCGAGCACTACGACGGCAAGACCGACCGGATCTGGAAACAGGGCAAGCCCGACGGCAAGGAAGTCCTCAAGCGGCTCAAGGCCCTGCCCGGTTACGGCGACCAGAAGGCCCGGATCTTCCTCGCCCTGCTGGGCAAGCAGCGCGGCGTCCAGCCCGAAGGCTGGCGCGAGGCGGCCGGGGCGTACGGCGACGAGGGGTCGCACCGCTCCATCGCCGACGTCACCAGCCCCGAAACGCTCGCCGAGGTCCGCGCCTTCAAGAAGGCCGCCAAGGCGGCCGCCGCCGCGAAATAACGCCGGTTCCCACGTCCCGCCGGTGTCCACTGTGGACAGCGGCGGGACGCGGGATCAGGTCACAGCGCGTTCTGCAGCCGCTGGGACAGCAGGGTGACGAACCGCGCGGGATCGGCCAGCTCGCCGCCCTCGGCCAGCAGCGCCATCCCGTAGACCAGCTCCGCGGTCTCCTTGAGCCCGGCGTCGTCCGGTCGCGCCTCGTGCGCGGTGCGCAGGCCGGCCACCAGCGGGTGCTCGGGGTTGAGTTCGAGGATCCGCTTGACCGGCGGCAGCTCCTGGCCCATCGCCCGGTACATCTTCTCCAGCGTCGGCGTCATGTCGTAGCTGTCACCGACGATGCAGGCCGCCGAGGTGGTGAGCCGCGAGGACAGCCGCACCTCCTTGACGCTGTCCTCCAGCGCCGAGGACATCCAGGTGAGCAGATCGGCGAAGTCCTTCTGCCGCTGCTCGCGCTCGGCGGTCTTCGACTCGTCGTCGTCGGCGTCCAGGTCGACCTGCCCCTTGGCGACCGACTGGAACTGCTTCTCCTCGAACCCGGAGACGGCGTCGACCCACATCTCGTCGATCGGGTCGGTCAGGATCAGCACCTCGAACCCCTTGGCGCGGAAGGCTTCCAGGTGCGGCGAGTTCTCGATGGCCTGCCGCGACTCGCCGGTGAGGTAGTAGATGTGCTCCTGGCCGTCCTTCATCCGCTCGACGTACTCACGCAGCGTGGTCGGCTTCTCCGCGTCGTGCGTCGAAGCGAACGAGCAGATGTCGAGGATGGCGGTGCGGTTCTCGGTGTCGTCGAGCAGCCCCTCCTTGAGCGCACGGCCGAACTCCTGCCAGAACGTCGCGTACTTCTCCGGCTCGGCCGACATCATGGTCTTGACCGTGGAGAGGACCTTCTTGACCAGACGCCGCCGGATGAGCTGGATCTGGCGGTCCTGCTGCAGGATCTCGCGCGAGACGTTGAGCGAGAGGTCCTGCGCGTCCACGACACCCTTGACGAAGCGCAGGTACTCCGGCATCAGCGCTTCGCAGTCGTCCATGATGAACACGCGCTTGACGTAGAGCTGCACGCCGCGCTTGCGCTCCCGCATGAACAGGTCCATCGGCGCGCGCGAGGGCAGGAACAGCAGCGCCTGGTACTCGAACGTGCCCTCGGCCTGTAGCCGGATCGTCTCCAGCGGGTCCTGCCAGTCGTGGCTGACGTGCTTGTAGAACTCGTGGTACTCGTCCTCGCTCACGTCCGAGGACGGGCGGGCCCAGAGCGCCTTCATCGAGTTCAGCGTTTCCACCGCGGGCTCGGCGCTCTCCTCGCCCTCGGCGGGCTCGCCCGCCATCCGGATCGGCCAGGTGATGAAGTCCGAGTACTTCTTGACGATCTCCCGCAGCTTCGCCGCCGAGGTGTAGTCGAAGAGGTGGTCCTCGACGTCGACCGGCTTCAGGTGCAGGGTCACCGCGGTGCCCTGCGGGGCGTCGGCCACCGGCTCGATCGTGTAGGTGCCCTCGCCCTCGGACTCCCACCGGACGCCCTCGTCGGCCCCGGCCCGCCGGGTCACCAGCGTGACCTTGTCAGCCACCATGAAGCTGGAGTAGAAGCCGATGCCGAACTGGCCGATCAGGTCGCCCGAGGCGGCCGAGTCCTTTGCCTCCTTGAGCTTGGCGAGGAACTCGGCGGTGCCGGACTTCGCGATCGTGCCGATCAGGTTCACCACGTCTTCGCGCGACATCCCGATGCCGTTGTCGCGCACGGTGAGCGTGCGCTGTTCCTGATCGGTTTCGAGCGTGATGTGCAGGTCGTCGGTGTCGGCCTGCAGGTCCTTGTCACGGAACGCCTCCAGCCGGAGCTTGTCCAGCGCGTCCGAGGCGTTGGACACCAGCTCCCGCAGGAACGTGTCCTTGTTCGAGTAGATCGAGTGGATCATCAGCCGCAGCAGCTGCCGCGCTTCCGACTGGAACTCCAGCGTCTCCGCCGACGTCGTCACCTACGTCCCCTCCCAGCACTAACCAGGTATTACCGGCCCGACATCTTAGCGAACCAGACCACGTCCGGTTCGCCGCGCGGGACCGGTACCTCGGTCACCCGGACGTCGGGGAAGCGCGACCGTAGCCGCTCGGTGAACGACGGCGCCGTGCCGGCGCTCCACACCGCGAGCACGCCGCCGGGCCGCAGCCGCTCGGCCAGCCCGTCCACGCCGGAGTCGCCGTACAACGCCGCGTTCCCGTCCGTGACCGTCCATTCAGGACCGTTGTCGATGTCCAGGCACAGCGCGTCGAAGGTTTCGCCGGTTTCCCGGAGCCAGGCGACGAGATCCGCCTCGACGACGGTGACCCTGACGTCGGCGAGCGCGTCGCCGTGCACCGCCCGCAGGGGACCCTCCCGGTTCCAGGCGAGCACCGCGGGCTCCCGCTCCACCACGACGACCTCTCCCACGTTCGGGTGATCGAGGGCCGCCCGCAGCGAGAACCCGACGCCGAGGCCACCGATGAGGATCCGCGCGCCCGGCCCCAGCCGGTCCGCGGCACCGGTCACCAGAAGCCGCTCCGACTCGCCGTTGCGGGTGTCCATGAGGAACACCCCGTTCGCGATGACCTCGAACTCGTCCCCGTCGCGCCGCAGCACCAGTTCCCCGCCGCGGCCGGAAACCACATCGACCACTTCCGCCACGAACCGCACCTTCTCACAGCAGCCCGGTGAGCTTGTACAGCACCAGACTCCCGGCCACCGCGACGTTCAGGCTGGCGCCGGTGCCCGCCATCGGGATCTCGACCACGGTGTCGAGCAGGTCCAGCGCCTCGGGCGGGATGCCCGGCTGCTCGTGCCCGAGCACCGCGATGGTGCGGCCCCTGGCGGCGGGCAGGTCGGCGAGCCGCACCGCCTCCTCGGCCAGCTCGACGCCGACCACGCGAGTGCCCGCCGCGCGCTCCCGCGCCAGCCAGCCGGGCGGATCGTGCACCCAGTGCACACAGGCCGGACGGCGCAGGACGTCTTGTCACGGCGCAGTGCCGCGGCGCAGTGCCTCCGGGACCCACGGAAACCGTGGTACCGCGAGGCAGGCGCCGACGGCGTCGCACGTGCGGAGCAGGCTGCCGAGGTTCGCGCCGTGCAACGGCCAGAGCGGCGCCGCGACCAGATGTCCCCAGCAGGAATGGGCTCGTGTCCGCCGGGACTTCCGCAGTTCCTTTCACGCGCGAGGCACTCTTTCCCGCCGAGAGCGCATCAGCAGAGTCGGACCCGGATCGACGGGCTCACCGGCGTCGAGGCTCGACGCCTCCAAGCTGTTTCGCTGTCATGGAGCCACTCTAACCGGCCAGGCGACCCTTCGGGCCTGTACGGACTCCACGCCCCCTCTTAACCTGGTACACGCGGAGGTGAAGCCCCATGCACGCGATGGTAGGAGACGAGATCCAGGTCCACGGCCGCACCGTGGGATCCGCCGAACAGCGTGGCGAGATCCTCGAGGTGCGGGGCGAGAACGGCGAACCGCCGTACGTGGTCCGGTTCAGCGACGGGCACGAAGCACTGGTGTACCCCGGCCCCGACTGCCAGGTACAGGCGCATACCGGATAACCGGCGTCAGCTCGATACCGCCACCTCCTTCCGGGTGGCGGTACGGGCGCGCCAGCCCACCAGCACGACCGCGGCGGCCAGCGCGGTCAGCACCGCGGCGACCTCGGGCAGCAGCAGCGGGCCGCCGACGTCCAGCACCACGCCGCCGAGGACACCGGACAGCCCGACGCCGAGATAGATCGCCGACGCGTTGAGCGAGAGCGCCAGGCCCGCGTGGACCGGCGAAAGCTCGATCAGGCGATGTTGCACCGGCGGGTTGAACGACCAGGTGCACAGGCCCCACAGGAACATGACGATCCCGGCGCCGACGGCCGTGCTCGCGACCACCGGCAGCACGGCCAGCACCACGGTGAGCCCGGCCACCACCACGAGCAGTGGCCGCCGCGCGCCCCAGCGGTCGGTGACGCGGCCACCGGCGAAGTTTCCGATCGCGCCGCCGATGCCATAGCAGAACAGCAGCACCGTGACGGCCGTGCCGTGCAGCCCGGCGGTGGTGGCCAGCACCTGTGAAATGAACGTGTACACGGTGAACGCCGCGAGGCAGGCGAGCACCGTGGTCACCAGCATCGCGAGGACGCGGGTGTCCCTGGCGACGGAGAACCGCTCGGCGAAACGGACCGGCGGCGGGGGCGCGACCTTGGGCAGGGCGAGCCGGACCGCGACCGCCCCGGCCAGCGAGAACGCCGCGACCAGCGCGAACACCATCTCGTACCCGAGGCGCTGGGACAGCAGGCTGCCCAGCGGCACACCGAGGATGGTGGCGACGGTGAGGCCGCCGAACACGAGCGCCACCGCGCGGCCGCGCCGCTCCGGCGCGGTGAGCTCGGCGGCGACCGCGCTGGCCGCCGGGGTGAACACGGCGGCCCCGATCGCGGTGACGACCCTTGCCGCCAGCAGGGTGTAGTACTCCGGCGCGAGGGCGGCCATCGCGTTGCCCGCCGCGGTGACGACGAGCGCGCCGACCAGCACGGCACGCCGCTCCCAGCGCCCGGTGAGCGCGGCGAACAACGGCGAGCCGATCGCGTACGCGACGGCGAAGGCGGTGACCAGCTGGGCCGCGGTGGCGGCCGAGACGTGCAGCTGCGTGGTCAGCGCCGGGAGCAGCCCGGCGACGACGTAGCCACTGGTGCCGACGGCGAACGTGCCGAGCGCCAGCACGGACGTGCGCGCCTGCTTCGCCGGTGATCCCGGCGGTGCTGCCGCGGAGACGGTGGTCATGAGGTGGATCCCCCAACAGAGAGCGGTGACCGACAGCGGTGGCCGAACCACGTTGTTCGATGGCTGTCGTAATACGAAGATCACCGTACTACGCGGCACCGACAATTTCGACGGCTGTCGTACTATGGGAGCGTGAACAGCGCCGTCCCCCTCACGCCGATCGTCCACCCCGATCGCGGCGAACTGACCATCGAGGCCCTGCTCCGCGCGCTGGCCGACCCGGTCCGCCTGGCGATCGTCCGCCAGGTCGCGAACACCGAAGGTGAGGTCGCGTGCGGCGCGTTCGACGTCCCCGTGACGAAGTCCACACTGACCCACCACCTGGGCATCCTGCGCCAGGCAGGCGTCCTCGCCAGCCGCCAGGACGGCACGACGCGCTACAACTCGTTGCGGCGCAACGATCTTGACGTCGTCTTCCCCGGGCTGCTCGACGCGGTGCTGGCGGCGCCCCACAACGCCTGACTCGGCACGTGGGCGGGCTCACGCGAAACCGGGATGACAAAGGCACCCCGCGTCGGTTGAACTAGGCGAAGGACAGCGAGGCGGCGCCGGAGCCGCAGAGGCTGTCTTCCTTTTTGCCAGCCTACTAAATCGATTCAGACACCGTGGCGAAGCCTGGTCTGAGAAATCGTTTACCCGGAAGGAGAGCCGTGCCCGTCGCGCTGCTCGCGCTCGCCATCGGTGCCTTCGGCATCGGGACAACCGAGTTCGTCATGATGGGTGTGCTGCCCCAGACCGCAGCCGACTTCGGCGTGTCCATCCCGACCGCCGGCTACCTGATCACCGGCTACGCGCTCGGCGTCGTGATCGGCGCGCCCCTGCTCACCGCGGCCGCCGTCCGGCTGCCGCGCAAAACGATGCTACTGGCCATGATGGGCCTGTTCACCCTGGGCAACGCGCTGTTCGCGCTGGCACCGAACCAGGAGTTCGGGGTGGCCTTCCGCTTCCTCGCCGGCCTGCCGCACGGCGCGTTCTTCGGCGCGGGCGCGGTGGTCGCGTCGAGCCTGGCCAAGAACGGCCAGCGCGCCAAGGCGGTGTCGATGATGTTCCTCGGGCTGACGCTGGCCAACGTCATCGGTGTGCCGCTGGGCACCCTGCTCGGCCAGCGGGTCGGCTGGCGGGCGACGTTCGGCGTCGTCGCGGTGATCGGCCTGGTCGCGATCGCCGCGATCGCGAAGCTCGTGCCGCACCAGGGCCGCCCGGCCGAGCCGTCGCTGCGCAACGAGCTCGGCGCGTTCCGCCGCCCGCAGGTGTGGCTGGCGCTGGCGATCGTCATGTTCGGGCTCGGCGGCGTGTTCGCGTGCCTGTCCTACATCGCGCCGATGCTGACCGACGTGGCCGGCTACTCGCCGTCGAACGTCACGGTGCTGCTCGCGCTCGCCGGGGTCGGGATGACGATCGGCAACCTGCTGGGCGGGCGGCTCGCCGACCGCGCGCTGATGCCGAGTCTGTATGTCGCGCTGCTCGCGCTGGCCTCGGTGCTGGGGATCTTCACGGTGACCGCGCAGGGCAAGGTCGGCGCCGCGATCACGATCTTCTTCGTCGGCGTCGCCGGGTTCATGATCGGCCCGATGATGCAGGCGCGGATCATGGAGAAGGCGGGCGGGACGCCGTCGCTGGTGTCGGCGGCGGTGCAGTCGGCGTTCAACATCGCCAACTCGATCGGGGCCTACCTGGGCGGGCTGGTGATCGCGGGCGGTCTCGGCCTGGTCGCCCCGAACTGGGTCGGCGCGCTGCTGGCGGTCCTCGGCCTGTCGCTGGCGGCGGTGTCCGGCGGTCTCGACCGCCGCGAGTCCCGCGCCGCCGCCCCCGCGATGGCCTCCTGACCCGGCGGCTCCCGAACGCCACATTGGGGCGCATGAAGGCTGGGAAGCGCCGCGCGGAACTCGGGTGCCCTACCCCGGAAGTACGCCGTGGTCCGTGAATGCCACATTGAGGGACTCTGAGTCCCTCAATGTGGCATTCACGGACTTGAGGTGGACTCTGCTGGAGCCTTGGGTGCCACCGCCTGAGGCCCGGCATTGGCGCCGGATGACCGAAGGCGTCCCTCGGTGCGTTGAGCGCACTGAAGGCGTCCTTCGGCACGGCGACGGCCACAACGTCGAGGCGCCGCGCGGACGCTAAGAAGAGCCGCCGAAGGGGCCGCCGACGATCGTGAACGCGACGAAGAGGATGAGCACCGACAGCGCGGTGTAGGTAAGGACGTCGACGGGCTTGCCGCGGATGGCCAGCAGCCCCGCCTTCGGCGCGGGCAGGATCGCGCGGAGCAGCCCGGCGAGCAGGAGCGCGCCGCCGATGAGCACCGCGCCCTCCCGCCAGTGGTACTGGAAGATCCGCAGCGCGGCGACCGCGACGACGAGCAGGACCAGCGCGAACGGCAACTGCTCCCGCAGCGCGCGGCGGTCGCTCCGGTGTCCGGCCACGGTCATCAGCCCGCGACCGTACGTTCCGCGGCCTCGACCACGTTGCTGACCAGCATCGCCCTGGTCATCGGGCCGACACCGCCGGGATTGGGCGACAGCCAGCCCGCCACCTCGGCGACGCCGGGGGCGACGTCGCCGGTGAGCTTGCCCTCGACGTGGGAGACGCCGACGTCGAGCACGGCGGCGCCGGGCTTGACCATGTCCGGGGTGATGATCCCCGGCACGCCCGCGGCGGCGATGACGATGTCCGCGCGGCGGACCTCGGCGGCGAGGTCGCGGGTGCCGGTGTGGCAGAGCGTCACCGTGGCGTTCTCGCTGCGCCGGGTGAGCAGGAGGCCGAGGGTGCGGCCGACGGTGATGCCGCGGCCGATGACGGTGACCTGCGCGCCGGCGATCGGCACGTCGTGCCGCCGGAGCAGCTCGATGATCCCGTACGGGGTACACGGCAGGGCGCCCTGCTCGCCGAGCACGAGGCGGCCGAGGCTGACCGGGGCGAGGCCGTCGGCGTCCTTGGCCGGGGCGATCCGGTCGAGCACGCGGCCGGGATCGAGGTGCTTCGGCAGCGGCAGCTGGACGATGTAGCCGTGGCACGCCGGGTCCGCGTTGAGCTCGTCGATGACGGCTTCGAGCTTGTCCTGGGTGACGTCGCCGGGCAGGTCACGGCGGATCGAGTTGACGCCGATCTTCGCGCTGTCGGCGTGCTTCATCTTCACGTACGCGTGGGAGCCGGGATCGTCGCCGACCAGCACCGTGCCCAGCCCGGGGGTCACCCCCCGCGCGGCGAGCGCCGCCACCCGCGGGCGCAGCTCCGCGAAGATGGCGTCCTTGGTGGCCTTACCGTCGAGAACCTTGGCCGTCATGGGCATCATTCTGGCAAAGCGCTCCCGGGGGTGTCCCCGCGCGTCGCTCCCGGCTTTCGGCGGGACTCTCCCGTATCGTGACGCGGACACCACGTTCACCCGGGCGCGATCATGACGTGATGTAGGCCACTCCGCATCCACCGAGGTCAGCGGGCGTGTCGGGTTGGCGGAGGGCGGCAAAACCCACATGCGGGGTGCACGCGCGCGCCCAAGCAGTCAAAATGTCCCCGTGGCACAACCGACGACGCAGTTGAACGCGACGGAGCAGGACACCCTGGTCAAGCAGATCGGCCTCGCCCTGCTCCGCGCCGCCCCGCGCGATTGGCGCAAGGTGACCGCCGAGTACCGGGCTGTCGGCAGGTACCACGAGCTGACCGGGGAGATCATCACCGAGGACGGCACCGCGCAGGAGTGGGTCGCCACCCACGACATCGCGACGCTGTTCGGGCGCCTGCGTGCCGGGATGTACCGCGACGGCCGTGGCACCTGGTTCAACGCGCGCTACCAGCTCGATCACCCGTCCAGTTACAACCTCGAATACAACCGCGACGAACCGCAATGGGGTCTCGCGCCGCCGCCGCAGGCCTACTCCGACGAGCTGCGGATGTTCCCGCGGTCCGAGGAAAACGTGCCGGACTGGCTGATCCGCCGGATGTCGGGCCTCGGCCCCGAGCAGCCCGGCCCGCACTTCCGCATCGCCCGCATCTTCGACACGATCGGCCCGGCGGGCCGCCCGGTGCTCAACCGCCCCGAACTCGAGGTGGAGGAGCAGGACCGGCTGCTGGAGTACCTCGACCACGCGCCGCTGGTGGTCACCGAGCGCGGCTACGACATCGACCGGCTCGCGCAGACCCCGGAGGCCACGGTCCCGGTCGCGTTCCACAGCGACGGGCAGTGGATCTGGCCCGCGGCGGTCAACTTCTACCTGCGCACCTACGGTGTCTCGCCGGAACCGGACCTGATCGAGCACGTCCGGTCCGTCGGCTTCGCACTGCCGCCGGTCGACGACGCGACGCTGCAGGCCGCGGGCGGGTACCTGACCCGGGGCAACCAGCCGCCGCAGCAGCGTCCCGGCGGACCGCCCCCGCAGGCCGCGCCGCCGCCTCCGCCGGTGGCCCCGCAGGCGTTCGCGCCCCCGGCCCCGCCCTCGCCGGACGGCCCGCCGCCCGGTGAGCCGCCCGCGCCGGTCGTCGACAGCCCGCTCGCCGTGCACGCGCCGCCCGCCGAGCCCGCCGCCGCACCGCAGGCCGAGCCGCCGTTCGAAGAGTCCTTCGAGCAGCACCAGTACGCGGAGCCCGCGCACGACGAGCCCACCGGGGACTACGCCGAGCAGCGCTACGAAGAAGACGACGCGTACCGGCACGACGAGTTCGACGACCGGTTCGCCGACGAGCCGGGGCACGAGGAGCAGGCGGAGCCGGTCGCGCACGCGGCACACGGCGCCGAGAGCAACGGCACCTCGCCCGAGCCGGGTCACCACCCGGACCTCGACGAGACCGAGGAGTACTCGCCCGCCCCTGCCCACGAGGACGGGGACACCGGGCCGGTCCAGCAGGTGCCCGCGGAATCCCCGGTGGCCGCGCACGAGGAGCCCGAGCCGTACGAGCCCGAGCAGCAGTACCAGGCCGAGCAGTACGAGTCCGAGGCCTATGAGCCGGAGCCGTACGACCCCGGCCCGCCGACCATGATCGCGACCGAGCCCGGCATCCCCGGGGTGCCGCCGGTGCCCGGCGCGCTGCCGGTGGCCGAGCCGGAACCGCACCAGGACCCGCCGCCCGCTCCCCCGGCCCCGGCGCAGCGCGAACAGCCGTCCGGTCCGCGCCGGGCGCTGCGCGAGGAACCGCGGCGCGAGGACCGTCATCCCGAGCCCGCGCTCGCGGATCTCCAGGACAAGCTGGACGACCTCGGCGTCCCGGCGGAGGGCTACCGGCTGGGCGCGCCCGCCGACCTCGGCTGGAGTGTCGAACAGGTCGACGAGGGCTGGCGGGTCGGCTGGTACGACGGCGAGCTGAGCAACCCGGCGGTCTTCGGGGACGCCGAGGACGCGGCCGCGTTCATGCTGGGCAAGGTCCTGCTCAACCCGCACGGTCACGTGGCCGCCCCGCCGCCGCCCGCCGAGCCGGAGCCCGCGCGGCCGGATCCGGCGGACGCCCCGGCGCCCCCGGTGCTGGCGACGCTCTCGCCGGAGATCGCGACCGGCGCGCACCCGATCCCGCCGCGTGAGCCCGCCCCGGTGCGGGAGTCCGTCCCGCCGCGCGAGCCGGTCCCGCCCCGTGAGGCGATTCCCGCGCAGGAGCAGACGGCGTTCACCACGGCCGAGGAACTGCTCGGCGACGACCCGCTCGACGAGCAGGCGCCGCCCGCGCGTGGCCCGCAGGCGCCCCCGGCGCCGCCGGTTCCCGCGCTGAGCGGCCAGGTGACTCCGCCGCCACCGCCCGCGCCGCCGCGCCGGGAACCGCCCGTGGCGGCACCGACGACGGTCGTCCCGGTGCCCCCGCCGCCCGCGCCGCGCCGCGAGGCACCCGTGCGGGCCGCGCAGGGCGCTCCCGCGTCCGGCGGTGGCGGAGGCGGCGGGAACCAGCAGTGGCCGATCGTGCCGATGTCCGGGGAGCCGCCGCTGACGTTGTTCCGCGGCAAGGAGCTGCGGGAGCTGCCCGCGGGCAGCGAGCTGGACCGGTTCGGCGGGCCGAGCGGCAATCTGACCTACGCCGCGGGCACGCCGTTCGAGGAGCGTTCGCTCGTGCCCGAGTGGGTCAACCGCCCGTACCACGTGTACCGCGTGCAGCGTCCGCTGGAGACGCTCGCCGGTGTCGCCATCCCGTGGTTCAACCAGCCCGGCGGCGGCTCGGCGTACCTGCTGCCCGCGTCCATCGAGGAACTGCTCGCCGAGGGTGACCTGATCGAGCTCGACCCCGGCGAACCCCCGGTGGACTGACCAGCCAGGCGAAAACGGGGCACGCGAGTTCTCGCGTGCCCCGTTTTTCTTTGCCCTACTTGACGATCAGGCCGTGCGCGGCGGCGTAGGCGACCGCCGTCTCGGCGTCGACGTAGGCACCGGCGAGATCGGCCTGGACGAGCCCGTTGGCGTCCAGGACCGCCCCGCGCAGATCCGCGCCGGACAGCTTCGTGCCGCCCAGCCGCGCGCCGGTCAGGTCGGCGCCGCGCAGGTCCGCGCCGGTGAGATCGGTGTCGGCGAGGTTGACCTCGCGCAGCCGCAGCCCGGACAGGCCGAGCCTGCGCAGCCGGGCCCTGGTCAGCGAAGCCAGCGACAGATCGCATTCGGTCAGCGCGATCCCGGTGAACCCACAGTCCACAAAGGACGAACCGAGCAGCGAGCAGGAACTCCACCTGCTCTCGCCGAGCGCCGTCCTGTCGAACACGCACGAGCGGAAGGCCGACGCGTCGTGCCGGGAGCCGCCGAGATCCGCGCCGGAGAAGTCACACTGGTCGAAGGTGCAGCCCCTCGTCCGCAGGCCCCGCAGGTCCGCCTCGGTGAAATCGCATCCGGTGAAGTGGCGTTTTTCCCACCACTGTCCGGAAAGCACGGCCTCGCGGTAGTCCTCGGCGGTTTCGGTGGTCACCCGGCAAGGATGACACACCCGGCTCCGGCGCGGTCAGGCCTTGCGCACCTCGGGTGCCACAGCGGCTCACGAGGCCGCGTCAGCCGGTGCGGGCCCGGTCGTGCCGCTCCTGCGCGGCGAGCACGGCGCTCCCGTTGTCCTCGATCCACCGCACGAGCGCGCCGAGCGGCCGCAGCACCCCGTGCCCGAGGTCGGTGAGCGCGTAGCTCACCTTCGGCGGCGTGGACGGCTCGACGGTGCGTTCGACGAGGCCGTCGCGAACCAGCGTCCGGAGTTTCTGCGCCAGCACCTTTTCGCTGATGCCGTCGATCTTGTCGCGGAGCTCGTAGAACCTTCGCGGACCGTCCCCCAGCGCGGCGAGGATGAGCGTCACCCACCGGCCGGTGAGGTTCTCGACGATCATGCGTCCGGGACACACGCTGTTGAACACGTCACCCACGGGTGTGGCCGGACCCTTGCCCATCTGCGCGCCTTCCTGCCGGTCCCGAGCTTACCTGGAGGTATGCCCTTACAAAAAGTAAGCTTATCTGGTTGCCTGGACCCCGCCGGTGAAAACCGCCGGATTTCCTTGGCACGAGGGAGGAATCCATGAACCAGTCAGTACCGGTCGCCGTGGTCAGTGGGGCGAGCCGCGGGGTCGGCGCGGCGACGGCCCGGGAGCTCGGGCAGCGCGGGTACCACGTGATCGTCAACTACCACAGCAACGCCGAGGCCGCCGACGGTGTCGTCAAGTCGATCGAAGCGACGGGCGGAAGCGCGGAGGCGATCCAGGCGGACGTGCGGGAGGAGGAGCAGGTCGCGGCGATGATCGACCGGGTCACCACCGCCCGCGGTCGCGTCGACGCGCTGGTGTGCAACGCCAACACCGCGCAGCCGCCGCTGGAGCCGCTCCTTTCGCTGCCGTGGGAAACCTTCGCCGCGAAGGTCAACAGCGAGCTGGCCGGCGTGTACTTCCTGACCCAGCGTGTGCTGGCGATCATGCGGGAGCAGCGGTCCGGGCGGATCGTGTACGTGTCGAGCACCGCCGCGGACGTGGTGGGCAGGCTCGCCGCGCATTCCACCGCGAAGGCGGCGCTCAACACCTTCAGCCGGCACGTCGCCGCCGACGCCGCCCAGTACGGCGTCACGGTGAACACCGTCGCCCCCGGCGCCGTGGACACCGACGCGACCGCGGACGTCTTCACCGACGGCGTCCGGCAGTACCTGCGGGAGCGCTCGGTGTTCGGCAGGCTGCTCACGCCCGAGGACCTCGCCCGCACGATCGCGCTGGTGGCCGACGACGGCTTCGGCGCGGCGACGGGGCAGATCATCCGCGTCGACGGCGGCTACAACGTGCTGGAGCAGCAGCTCGGCGGGGTGAGCGTCGCACTGGCGAAGCCCACGGCATGAGACGGGGGCCATCCGGCGCCGGAGACCGGGGGCGATTGCCTGACAGGTAATGGTTCCCGGCCTTCTCCGGCCCGGGGAAACGCTCAGCGGAAGTCCCGGGACTTCGACGGGATCCGCGTCGGCAGCGGCTCGAACCGCTCGGCGAGCACGTTGATCACCCCGTCGACCTTCTCCACCATGCCGTGCACCAGCAGCGCGGCACTGGACCGGGCGACCCGGTGGTAGCGCTGCCAGACGTGGCGGGTACAGACGATGTTGACCATGCCGGTCTCGTCCTCGAGGTTGAGAAAGGTGACCCCGCCCGCGGTCGGGGGCCGCTGGCGGTGGGTCACCGCGCCGCCGACGAGGACGTGACTGCCGTGCGCCTGGTTCGCCAGCCGCGCGGCCGAAAGCACGCCGAGCTCGTCGAGCCGTTCGCGGACGAACTGGATCGGGAAGCTGTCCGGGGACAGTCCCGTCGCCCAGACATCGGCGGCTGCGGTGTCCATTTCGGACATTCCGGGAAGGGTCGGGGCGTGCACGCCGGTCGAGGTGCCGGGGAGCTTCTCCGGCCTGTCCTCGGCCGCCGCGCCCGCCGCCCAGAGCGCCTCGCGGCGTTCGAGACCGAAGCAGGCGAACGCCCCGGCCGTGGCCAGCGCCTCGACCTGTGGCCGGGTCAGCCGCACGCGGCGCGCGAGGTCGGACATGCTGGTGAAGGGGCCGGCGTCCGCGCGTTCGGCCACGATCGCCTTGGCCAGTTCCTCGCCGATCGTGCGGACGGTGCCGAGGCCGGTACGGACGGCGTGGAGATCTCCCCCTTCCGGCAACGGTTCCAGCGTCGCACCGGACAGGCTGAGGTTGATGTCCGGTCCGTGCACGGTGACCCCGTGCCGCCGCGCGTCGGCCACGAGCGACTGCGGCGAGTAGAACCCCATGGGCTGCGCGCGCAGCAGGCCGGCGCAGAACGCGTCCGGATGGTAGAACTTGAAGTAGGCGCTGGAAAACACCAGATGCGCGAAGCTCAGCGCGTGGCTTTCCGGGAAGCCGAAGTTCGAGAACGCCTTGAGTTTCAGGAAGATCTTCTCGGCGAGTTCGAGTCCGACGCCCTTCGCGGTCGCGCCGTCGAGGAACCGCCGCCGCAGCCGTTCCATCTTCTTCTCGGATCGTTTGGCGCCCATGGCGTGCCGCAGCTGGTCGGCCTCGGCCGCGGTGAAGCCCGCGGCGTCCAGGGCGATCTGCATCATCTGTTCCTGGAACAGCGGGACGCCCTTCGTCTTGTTCAGCGCGTTGGCCAGCAGTGGGTGGTCGTGCTCCCACTTCTCCTTGCCGGTCTTGCGGCGGATGTAGGGATGGACCGAGCCGCCCTGGATCGGCCCCGGCCGGATCAGGGCGACCTCTACGGCGAGTTCGTAGAAGTTTTCCGGCTTCAGGCGGGGCAGGGTGGCCAGCTGGGCCCGGCTTTCCACCTGGAACACGCCGATCGCGTCGGCGCGCTGGAGCATCTCGTAGACGCGCTTGTCCTTGAGATCCAGCTGCGCGAGGTCGATGTCCCTGCCCTTGTGGTCCCGGACCATTTCCTGCATGTAGTGCAGTGCCGAAAGCATGCCGAGGCCGAGCAGGTCGAACTTGACCAGTCCCGCGACGGCGCAGTCGTCCTTTTCCCACTGCAGCACGCTGCGGTTCTCCATCCGCGCCCATTCGATCGGGCACACCTGGCTCACCGGTTCGTCGCAGATCACCATGCCGCCGGAGTGGATGCCCAGATGCCGGGGGAAGTCTTCGAGCGCGCAGGCGAGCTGGACGACCTCCTCCGGGATGTCGTGGTCGTGGTCGGATTCGGTGTCGTGCAACGGTCCCCAGCGGTCGATCTGCTTGCTCCAGGCGTCCTGCTGCCCCGGCGCGTACCCGAGTGCGCGCGCGGCGTCCCGCACCGCCGAACGCGCGCGGTAGGTGATCACGTTCGCGACCTGCGCGGTGCGCAACCGGCCGTATTTCCGGTAGACGTACTGGATGACCTCCTCACGCCGGTCGGACTCGATGTCGATGTCGATGTCCGGGTAGCCGTCCCGGTCTGGGGCCAGGAAGCGTTCGAAGAGCAGGCCGTTGTCGACCGAGTCGACCTTGGTGATCCCCAGCGCGTAGCAGACCGCCGAGTTCGCCGCCGATCCCCTGCCCTGGCAGAAGATGTCGTTTTCCCGGCAGAACCGCACGATGTCGTAGACGATCAGGAAGTACCCGGGGAACTCCCTTTCCTCGATGATCTTCAGCTCGTGCTCGATCTGGTCGTACGCCTTTTCCTGGTGGGCCTTTCCCTCGTAGTACTCCTCCGCCCCGGCGGCCACCCGATCCCGCAGGTAGGTCGTTTCGTTGTGCCCCGCCGGGACGTCGAACGGGGGCAGCTTCGGCGCGAGCAGTTCGAGGGCGAAGGCGCATTCCTTGCCCAGCAACGCGGAGCGTTGCACCGCGCCGGGGTAGCGTGCGAAGATCTCCGCCATTTCCGCGCCGGAACGCAGGAACGCCGTGGTGTCCGGGGGAAGCCAGCCCGCCATCTCCTCGATACCGCGCCTGGCCCGGATCGCCGCGAGCGCGGTGGCCAGCTTTCCGCGTTCCGGCCAGGGGTAGTGCGCCGCGGTGGTGGCCACCGTCGGCAGGCCGAACTCCGCCGCCATCCGCCAGAGCAGATCGTTGTGCTCACTGTCCAGCGGGAGCCCGTGATCGGTCAGTTCGACGTAGACGCTGTCCCGGCCGAAGAGGTCGACGAGGCGGGCGAGTCGCTCCGCCGCCGCGGCCGGGCCCTCGGTTTCCAGTGCCGCGCGGACCGATCCCTTGCGGCAGCCGGTGAGCACGACGCAGTTCCCGGCGACCTCTTCGGCGACCGTCTCCAGCCGGTAGACCGGTTTTCCTTTCTCCGCACGGAGTTCCGGGGGCAGCTTCGCGTCGTCGTGCCCGTGGAGCTGGCCGGCGGTGATCGCCCGGCACAGGCTGCGGTAGCCGTCGGTCCCCCTGGCCAGCAGCAGGAGATGCTCGCCATCGGGGTCGGCGATCCCGTTCTGTGGCCCGGAAAGCCCGATGCTCAGCTCCGATCCGTACACCGTGGCCATGCCGAGTTCCTTGGCCGCCTCGGAGAAGCGCACCACCCCGTACATGCCGTCGTGGTCGGTGAGCGCGATCGCGTCCAGGCCGAGCCGGGCGGCCTCCTCCACCAGTTCCTCGGGATGGCTCGCGCCGTCGAGGAAGCTGAAGTTGGAATGGCAGTGCAGCTCGGCGTACGGGACCCGGACCCCGCTGCCCCCGTCCTCGGCCCCGCGCAGGGGCGGCGGATCCTGGGGCCGCCGCCGGTTTTCCCCGCGCCCGGCCGCGCCGTCGACGGTGGTGTCCCCGGAAAGCGCGCCGGCGAGGTCCTTCCAGGGCACGGGCGGGTTGTTCCAGCCCACGGGTCACCGGTTCTCCGGCGAGACCCGGGGCACCGGGATCGGCAACGACGGCGCGGCCTCCTCGGGGAGTTCCCATGCCTGCCACCGCGCCGGTGTCCCCGGCTCCGCCCGCAGCCAGTCCCGCACGCTCCGCCGGTATTCCTCGTCCATGCTCAGTCGTACATCCCTTCCACTGTCCACACGGGATTCTCGGTGCCGACACACAGCGCCAGCACCGCTTCTTCGTTCTCGTCCCGGCCGCCGGCGAGCAGCAGCGGGACCCGCGCCCGGCGATCGCCCGCGTACCACGCGGCCCAGCCGAGGATGTCCCGGTCCTCCCCGCCCAGGCTGATCCGGTGCGGTGGCGCGGTGACCCGACGCCGCGCGGTGACGCCCACCGGATTCCCTTCGGCGTCGAAGACCTGAGCGGGCAACGGGCGTTCCAGCACCGTCGCCGGGGACGGCGAGGGCAGCCTGCCCCGCCACCGCGCCTCCTCCGCCGGGCCCGGCTCGTGCCGGTCTCCCCATGGCACCTTCCTGGCCCGTTCGGCCGGGCCGAAGCCGCCGCCGAGGCCGGCGGTGAGCACGCCCTCCGGGCCGAGCAGGCCCTGCACCCTGGCGAAGGCCCGGCCCGCCCGCTCGGTGGCGACGACGTCGTCCTCTTCCAGCCCGGTGCCCCCGGACCGGCCCCGCCACAGCCCGAGTTGCAGGGAGCGCCCTTCGACGAGTTCCTCCGGCTCCAGCCGCAGCCGTGCCACGCCCGCCGTCGGACGCTCTCCCGGCGCGGCGCGCAGCCAGCTCTCGAACTGCCAGCGCACCCGGTCGGCGACGCCGTGCGGCGTCAGCGGTTCGGCGCAGCGCCACACCCGGCCGAGCTGTTCGCCTTCCTCGGTGACGGCGTAGACGCCGAGCCGGGTGCAGGCGAACCCGCGGTCGGCGAGGCGGGCGTGGAACTTCGCGCCGAGCCCCTTGGCCCGGAACGCGGCGACGTCGATCCGGTCGAGCGGCGGGTCGAAGATCTCCGCCACCGCCAGGTCCTCCGGCGACGCGCGGCGCAGCGGCGGGCGTTCGGACCGCCCCCTGGCCAGCCGGTGCGCGAGCACCCCGTCGAGGCCGAACCGCGAGGCCACGTCCCGCTCGGCGAGCCCGGCGAAGGCGCCGAGTGTCCGGAGGCCGAGCCTGCCGAGCAGGTCGGCCAGACCGGCGCGCTCGGTGCCGGGCTGGTCCAGCTCCCGGATGGGCAGCGGCGCCAGGAACTCCGCGCCTTCGCCGGGTTCGACCAGCTCGCCGTACCGGGCGGCGAGGGTGGCGGCGAAGAGCCCTTCGGAAACACCGACCTGGCACTCCACGCCCGCGTCCGCGGCCACCTTGTCGACCAGCGTCTCGACGAGCCGGTGCTCACCGCCGAAGTAACCGGCCGCCCCGGACACCGGGACCGCGACGACACCGGGCCGCACCACCTCGACGCCGACCACCAGCTCCTCGACCGCGCGCGCCACGGTCTCGAAGAGCCGGGCGTCGCGTCCGTCGTCCGCGGTGAACACGGCAAGGTCCGGGCAGCGGGACTGCGCCTCGCGCCGCCGCATTCCCCGGCGCACCCCACGCCCCCGCGCCACCGCGGAGCAGGCGACGACCCGGTTGGCCGAGAACACCGCGACCGGCCGCACCAGCGGCACCCCTGCGGTGGCGGCCGCGGCGACCGCCGGCCAGTCGGGGCACCACAGCACCAGCATCCGGGCGGGCAGCGGGCCGGTCATCCGGTGGCCTCCTCGCACGCCACCGGCTGCGTGACGGGGGCCGGGGACGCCGCCGTGTCCGCACCGACGACGGCGCCTCCCGGCCCCGGCAGCAGCAGCTCCGCCGATGCCGGGCGGGTGGCCGCGCCCCGGCCACGCACCCGCACCGACATCCGCCGCGCCCGTAAGGAGCCGTGACCGCGAGCCAGCCCCTGCCAGCGGTCACGGCTGCTCGAGAGCTCCACCTCGGCGCCCGGCCAGGGGCCGAGGGAGAGCAGCACCGCACCCCGGTGCCGGGCCCGCGCGGACAGCCGCCGCGCCACCGCGGGCGGCACCACGGTCCCGTTGACCGCGACGAGGTCGACCCCGTCGAGCAGGGCCGCCACCACCGCGGCGAGTTCCGTGCCCGGCCGGGGGACCAGCGCGAGGCGGGACAGGTCCACCCCGAGCTCGTCCGCCGCGGCCAGCCCGAGTGAAGGCACGCCGACCACCGCCGCCCACGACCCGGCGGCGGTGGCCCCGGCGAGCAGGGCGAGCAGCAGCGAGGTCGATCCGTGCACTGCCACGGTGCTCCCGCGCCGGAGCCCTGTGGCGGGGAGGAGACCGGCCAAGGCGGGCAAGACCGGGAGCACCCTTCCCGGCGTTCTCGCCTGCGCACGGCTGGCCGTGCTCACCCCTGGCAGCGCCGCGAGCCGCGCCACGGGCGCGACCGGCGTTTCCACCACGGCCGTCACTGCTGCACCTCCCCACTGCGGACACGCGCCCGCCCGCCACGCCCGGAAACGTGGCGGAGGGCAACGGAGCGCCGCGGGGAAGGCGGCTTCACTCGGTGTTGCACTCTTCCAAAGCATCGAACATCTGTTCGACATGTTCAGTCAACCCGGATCCGCCCCGGTTGTCAAGCGCGGCGTGACGGACAGCCGTGTTTGTCGTGTGTCGGACCGGTTTGTCGTCCGTGCCGGGCACTGGGACGGCGTGGTTCAGGGCATCGACACCGGTTCCGGGACCGGTGCCCCGTCGCAGCCGCCGATGGCGGGCACCCCGGTCTCGAAGAACCGGACCACCTTGCTCGCGCAGGGCAGGTTCGCCAGCGAGCCGTGGACGTCGTCCCGCACGGTCAGCACCGCACCACCGATGCGCTGACGCATTTCCCACGCCCCGGCATAAGGGGTCACGGGTTCGTACTGGTGCCCGATGATCTGCAGGTCGCTGTGGCCGGGGCGGTAGTCGAAGGCCTTCCCGGCGTACGGCCACCGCACGCAACTGCCGGCGTAGACCGGCACATCCGCGGTGGACATCGGGTACTGCTCGCGCAGTGCGCTGAACTCCTGCCACACGCGGTCCAGATCGCGGGTTCCGGTGGTGTCGGCGCAGTTGATTCCGTGCTGCACGAACCGGTTGAGCGTGTACGGGCGCTTCTCGTCCCAGCCGAACCCGGCCGTGGTCGCCGCCTTGGGCTGCCGCGCGGGCGGGTTCTTCCCAGCCCGCACAGCGGCCAGCGCCGAGGCGCCGTAGCCCCAGTCCGGCGAAAGGGACAAGGCCATGTTCTGCACCCAGGTGTCGTTCAGCTCGAGCGTCTGGCCGTTCACCACGACCGTGCGCGGATGGGCCTTGAGTTCGGCACTGAGCGCGAGTTCGGTCGCGTACACCTGGTCCCCGGTCGCGCCGAGGTGGAGCACGGCGTCGCGTTCGGCCATCCAGCCGGCGAACCGGAGCAGGTTGTCGTTCTGGGCTTTCGTCTCGTCCGCCTCGAAGTGGTCGAGATCCAGGTCCGGGGGCAGCACCGAATCGATCGCCATCCGCCCGACATGGTCGTCGAACAGGCTTCGGTAGGCCGCGCCGAGGCCGGTGCCCCAGGAAATGCCGAAGTAGTCGAGCTTCCGCTCGCCGAGGGCTTCCCGGACCCGGTCCAGGTCCCGCGCGATGGTCTCGACGCCGAGGTGGGCGGCGAACTCCGGGTCCTTCGCCGCGCAGCCGCCGTAGAGGTCCGAATGCCACGTGATCCAGGTGGCCAGATAGTCCTTTTCGGACTGTCCGGGCCGCGGCCGCGGTGCACCGCCGAGGCCCTGGCAATCGACCTGCCCGCTGAACCCGGTACCACGCGGATCGAAGCTCACCAGGTCGTAGTACTTGCCCAGCTCGCCGAGCTTGCTGGTGCGGACGAGTTCGGGCATCGACATCCCGGTGCCGCCCGGCCCGCCCGGGTTCAGCATCAGCACCCCGCGCCGGTGCGCCGGATCGGACGCCGGGATCCGGTCCACCGCCAGTTGCAGCGACCGACCGTCCGGCCGGGCGTAGTCGACCGGCACGGTCACCGTCGCGCATTCGGCGCTCGTACCGGCCTGCTTCGGCCACGACGGTGCAAGTTGCGTGCACGGCGTCCAGGTCGGCGACGCCTGCGCCGCCTCGGCCGGCACGGCGAGCCCGAGAGCCGCTACAGCCGCGCCGGCTATCGCCACCATCTCCCGCAGGACCATTTCCATCCTCCTCGACTCGAACCCACCACCGATACGGCACCGCGAACTGCTTGCGCGCCAAGGAACCGGAAATCCGGCAGCCGACCCCGGCCCACGGTTTCGCCGGGGTAGTCGAGGGAGGCAGGGCGCCGGGTTTCCCTCCGGCGAATTCGTGACCGAGGACACATTCACGGTGGTGCGCAGTGGGGCACCCCCGGCATGCTTACGACAAGTAGCAGCGGTGCGACGGCAGGCGTCGCGGTCAGGCGCGGATCGCGGGCCCGGGGTCCGGATCGACCCCGGTGGCGGCGCTCGTGATCCGCCAGAGCTCGTTCGCGAGCCCCCGGTCCCTGGCAGCCGCCGAGCGACGCGCCGGACCGGCCGGGCCGCGGATCTCGAACGGTCCGGCCGGGCCCAGGTAGTCGCCGCCATCAGCCGGTCCCGTGGCGGCGACGAGCTGGGGTGCGATACCGGCGGCGACCGGCTGCGAGAGGTATCGGTCCGGCAGCACGAGAAGGCGGGACCTCCACGTGCTCCCGCGGGCCAGGGCGTTGGCCAGCAGCTGTGACGTCGTCAGTCCCGGGTGCGCGGCGATCGACAGCACCGGGTCGCCGGCGGCGCGCAGCCGGCGATCGAGCTCCGCGGCGAACAGGAGGTTCGCGAGCTTGGAGGCTCCGTAGGCGCGGGTTGGCGAGTAACGCCGGCGCTCCCAATGCAGGTCGGCGAGGTCGAGTCCACCGGTGCGGTGGCCGAGGCTGGACGTCGTCACGACCCGGGCGGGCCGCCCGCGATCTCCGGCCGCCCGCAGCGCGGGCATCAGCAGCCAGGTCAGCGCGGCCGGGCCGAGGTGATTGGTGCCGATCTGCAGCTCGAACCCGTCCGGGGTCCGGCTGTGCGGCCCCAACGACACCGCGGCGTTGTTGATCAGCACGTCGATCCGGTCCCCGGCGCGTTCCCGGATCTCCGCGGCGGCGGCCCGTACCGAGGAGAGGTCGGCCAGGTCGAGCAGAACGGGCTCGGCCGACCCGGTGCCGTCGATCCCGGCGCGCACCTGGTCGACGGCCGCCGCGCCACGCTCGGCGTCGCGAACGGTCATCAGGATCCGGGCACCGGCCGCCGCCAGCGCACCGGAGAGGGCGAGGCCGAGGCCGGAGGTCGTCCCGGTCACGACGATGGTGCGGCCCGTCAGGTCGGGCAGGAGTTCTTGCGGAGACGGCATGGATCGATCCCTCCCGATTCAGTCAGCCGGGCCCAGTGCCCGGCAACTCATATGACACTGTCATATGGAATAGCCTGCCCAGTTCGGATGACACTGTCAACTAGAATGGCCGCTGTGACACGCACCGAGACCGCCGAGGCCACGCGGCAAGCTCTTGTCCGCGCCGCTTCCGAGCTGCTCGACCAGGGCGGTCCCGACGCGGTGACCCTGCGCGCGGTCGGAGCTCGGGCCGGAGTCTCACGAGGTGCGCCCTACGGGCACTTCGAGAACAAGGGACATCTGCTGGCCCAGCTCGCCATCAACGCGTGGAGTTCACTGGCGGACGACGTCGAGCACCTTCGCGCGAACCTCGAGTCCACTTCGGACATACGGCTGGAGCGAGCCGTTCTGGCGTTGATCGACGTCGCTCGCCGGCGGCCACACCGGTACGCGCTGATGTTCAGCGCTCCGGCTGACACGCCTGCGGCGCTGAAGGCCGCGGGCCGTCTCGAGGGCGTGTTCCTGGCCCTGGTCGCGGATGTGGTCGGCGAATCCGACGCGCCTCGGTACGGCGCGCTGCTGATGTCGAGCGCACACGGCATCGCGGGCATGGAACTCAGCGGTCATCTGGCGAAGGACACGTGGCGGGTCAGCGTGGAGCAACTCGTGCACATGCTGATCGACGCGATCCGGCACGGGATCCCCGCGGCAAGGGACAGCCCGTGAGTCGCGGGGTTTTCGCCGGGCACACGAGGGGCCGACCCGCCCGGGTTCCGACGGTGCTCAGCGGCGGAAGTCCCAGCGGGTGGCGCCGTACGGCTCGGCGGTGGCCACGCCGACGGCGGTGTCCAGCGTGAGCCGGTAGAGGTGCCATGGCGCGGGTCCCGCGCTGGGCGCGCTGTAGGAGGCCGTGAGTCCGCCGTCCGCCGCCGAAGCCGGCCAGCCGCCCGAGCGGTAGACGGCGGCCGCTCGCTCCAAAGTGGACACATCGGTGACCCGGTGGGCCGTGCCTTCCAGCACCAGGTCGATGCCGCGCAGGCGCACCGAAACACTACAGGCCGGGTTCGCCGCCAGGTTGCGCGATTTGCGGGTGCCCGGCCCGCTCGTGAAGTACAGCGCGCCGTCCAGCCAGACGGCGCCGACGCCCGCCGAATGCGGCCGTCCGTCGGGGCGCACGGTCGCGAGGAAGAACGTCAGGTCGACGCCGGGGGTGTCCTCGACGAGGACGTCACGCGGGCGGCTCCACGGAAGTTCCGGGGACCCGTATCGGTCGAGGTTGGTGGTCGAGGCCGGTGCGAAATCTTTGTCAGTCATACCAGTGCGTCGAACGGGGTGCGCCCGGTTCGACAACCGGGAGCCGGTTTTTTGTCGGGGTGCCCGGCTACTGTCGCCGACGTGGCAACCGAGGGCGGGACCGACCGGGCCACCGGCGGAAAACAGCACAGCTGGCGGATCGAGCCGCGGGAGTACGCCCGGCACGAGGCGCGCCGCGGCAGGCGGTTCGCGTTCCCCCGGCTCGTCCCGGCGCGGACCGCGCTGGTGGTGATCGACATGATCCCGTTCTTCGTCGAGGAAAACCCGTACTGCCGGGGCACCGTCCCCGTCGTCGACCGTCTCGCGGGCGCGCTCCGCCGGGCGGGCGGCACGGTCGCCTGGGTGGTCCCGGCGGTGCCGGCGCGGGCGACGGCGGCGGCCGTGGCGTTCTACGGCCAGGAGGTGGCCGAGAAATACCGTGCCGGGGGCGGCGCGGGTCCGCCCCCGGCACGGCTCTGGCCGGGTTTCCAGGTCCACGAAGGTGACGTGGTGGCCGAGAAGTCGGCGGCCAGCGCCTTCTTCCCCGGCCGCTGCGTGTTACCGGAAGTGCTCGCGCGGCAAGGGATCGACACCGTGCTGATCACCGGCACCCTGACCAACGTGTGCTGTGAGTCCTCGGCGCGGGACGCGAGCACCCTCGGCCTGCGTGTCGTCATGGTCGCCGACGCGACCGCGGCGGTCGGCGACACCGAGCACAACGCCACCCTGCACACGATCTACCGGTCGTTCGGCGATGTCCGTCCTGCCGAGGAGGTGCTGACGATGATCGCCGACGGCGGTGCCCGCGCGGCCGGTCCGCCGTGAACGGCTCAGCCCGCCCGGTGCTCCAGCAGGGTGGTGGCGATGGCGAGCTGGACCGGTTCCAGCGCGGTCTTGCCGTCCTCGATGTCCCACAACGCGTTCTGCAGCACCCGGCCGAGCGTCCAGCCGGTGGCGCGCCGCCGGTCGAGGTCCAGCGTCTCGGTCAGCAGGTCGAAGCGGCGGAGCACCGCGCGGGGCACGTCGCCGGTCGCGACCACGTCGTCCCAGCGGTTGTCCAGCGCGGGCAGGAGATCGAAACCGGGATCGCCGGCGAGCGGTTCGGGATCGATGGCCAGCCAGGGTTCCCGGTGCCCGGCAAGGATGTTGTCGTAGTGCAGGTCCCAGTGCAGCAGGCGGTCGCCGGGCTCGGTGATCAGCTCGGCCACGGCGGACGCGCAGGTGCGGACCAGGCGCCGCTCGGCCGGATCGCGCAGCGCCGGGACCGCGCGCGGCGCCTGCCGGAGCATCGCCCCGGCGATGTCGGCCAGCCCGCGCAGGCCCGCCGGCGCGGGCACGGCGGTCAGGCGCGTGAGCAGGTCCGCGAGGATCACCATCGCGGCGCCGTCGTCGGGCAGCGCGGACAGCGGGCGGGTCTCGTCCAGCCGTTCGAGCAGCATCACGCCGGTGTCCTGGTCGAGGTCGAGCAGCCGGACGACGCCGTCGCCGTTCCACGTCCGCAGGCCCAGCGGCGCGCCCGCGTTGTCCTCGCTGGCCTGCTGGAGCTTGAGCACCGCGCGGACGCCGTCTGCGCGGATCACCGGCAGCACGAGCGAGGCCATGCCGTGGGTGACGGGGCCGTCCGGGCGCAGCGCCCAACGTTCGAGGAACTCCTCCGCCTGCCGGGGCAGCGCGGCGAGCCACGCGCGGCCGCTGTCGTTCCCGCTGTGGATCGCGGCCAGTGCTTCGGGGACGTCGATGGGTGTCGACGTGTTCATGGGTTCTCCTTCGTGACTTCCGGTTTCGGTGGTGGCACGAAGGAGTGCTGGGGGTGCCCGGCAGCCGGGCAGGCGTCAACGCATGTCCCCGACGGTACCCGAACCGGCCACTGTGCTCCGTCACGATCGATCCGGGGAAATGCCGAGCGGGTTCCCCATGGTGACGAACCGGTCACCGCGCGATCATGGGCTGGTCCGCATCCGCGTCACCAAGGAGTGATGGCATGGCGCGCACGTCGCATCGGGCCCGGTGGTGGGCCGGGCTCCTCACGATCATCACCGCGGTCGCGCTGCTCACCGCGCCGGCCGCGGCCGCCTCGCAGGCCGGGTTTCCCCCGGTCGACGGCCACTGGGCCGATCCTGGCCCGTTCCCGGTCACGACCGAGGCGCTGGACGCGGCCCACACCGTGTACCGGCCAACGATCCTCGGCGAGAACGGCCTGAAGCATCCGGTGATCGTCTGGGGCAACGGCACCGGGGCGACGCCGCCGGTCTACGGCGCGCTGCTGCGGCATCTGGCGTCGCACGGGTTCGTCGTCGCGGCGGCCGACACGATCAACGCCGGATCGGGGCGGGAAATGCTCGACGGCGCCGCCACACTCATCGCGGAGAACGGCCGCGCGGGCAGCGAGTACCACCAGAAGATCGACGTCGGACACGTCGGCGCGACCGGGCATTCACAGGGCGGCGGCGGGGCGATCGCGGCGGGCGCCGACGCGCGGATCTCCACGACGGTCCCGATCGAGCCGGGGCCGCAGGGCCGCATCAGCGCGCTGCACGGCCCGATGTTCATCCTCGGCGGCCAGGCCGACCTCATCGTCGCGCCACCGCTGCTGGTGATCCCGCGCTACAACCAGGCGACGAAGATCCCCGCGATCTACGGTGAGCTGGCCGGTGCCACGCACTTCACGCCGGTCGGCGACGGCGGGGGCTTCCGCGGCGCGATCACCGCGTGGTTCCGGTTCTGGCTGATGGGCGACGAACAGGCGAGGCCGGTGTTCTTCGGCCCGGCGACGAGCTGTCGGCTGTGCGACGACCACGCGTGGTCGAGCGTCCGGCGCAACGCGCCGGCCCAGGCCATTCCCGGTTCCTGACCCCGGCCCGCGCGAAGTGCGTTTAGCGGGCTAAACGCACTTCGCGCGGCAGGTCAGTGGGCGAAGTGGCGGGTGCCGGTGAGGTACAGGGTGATCCCGGCGGCCTCGGCGGCGGCGATGACCTCGGGGTCGCGGATCGACCCGCCGGGCTGCACCACCGCGCGGACCCCGGCCTCGATGAGCACCTCGAGGCCGTCCGGGAACGGGAAGAACGCGTCGGACGCGCCGACCGAGCCCTTGGCCCGGTCCCCCGCCCGCGACACCGCGAGCCGCGAGGAGTCGACGCGGTTGACCTGGCCCATCCCGACGCCGACGGTGGCGCGGTCGTGCGCGAGCAGGATCGCGTTGGACTTCACCGCACGCAGCGAGCGCCACGCGAACTCCAGGTCGGCGAGGGTCTGCTCGTCGGCGGGCGAACCGGTGGCGAGCTGCCAGTTCGCCGGGTCGTCGCCGGGCGCGTCGATCGCGTCGACGGTCTGCACCAGCACGCCACCGGAGATCGGCCGGAACTCGATCGGGTCGGGGCTTTCGATCGCGGGCAGCTTCAGCAGCCGCACGTTCTTCTTGCGCCGCAGGATCTCCAGCGCCTCGTCATCGAAGTCCGGGGCCAGCACGACCTCGGTGAACACCTCGGCGATCTGCTCGGCGGCCTCGCGGCTGACCGGCCGGTTGGTGGCGATCACGCCGCCGTAGGCGGAAACCGGGTCGCAGGCGTGGGCCTTGCGGTGGGCCTCGGCGACGTCGACGCCGACCGCGATGCCGCACGGGTTGGCGTGCTTGATGATCGCGACGGCGGGCTCGGCGAAGTCGAAGGCGGCGCGACGCGCGGCGTCGGTGTCGACGTAGTTGTTGTACGACATGGCCTTGCCGTGCAGCTGCTCGGCGTGCGCGAGGCCCGGCCGGTGGTGCCGGTAGAGCGCGGCCTTCTGGTGCGGGTTCTCGCCGTAGCGCAGGACGTCCGCGCGTTCCCAGGTGGCGCCGGTGAAGTCGGGGAAGCCGGAGTCGTCCGCCGGGGCGTACACGTTGGCGAACCAGGACGCGACGGCGGTGTCGTAGGCGGCGGTGTGCGCGTAGGCCTGCGCGGCGAGGCGCCTGCGGTCGGCGAGGTCGAAGCCGCCCGCGGCGACGCGGTCGAGAACCCATTCGTAGCGGGCCGGGTCGACGACGACCGCGACGCTGCCGTGGTTCTTCGCGGCGGCGCGCACCATGGCCGGGCCGCCGATGTCGATGTTCTCGACACAGTCCTCGGGGCTCGCGCCGGAGGCCACGGTCTGCGTGAACGGGTACAGGTTGACCACGAGCAGGTCGAACGGCGCGATTTCGAGCTTGCGCAGCTGCTCGACGTGGTCGGCGTTGTCCTGGTCGGCGAGCAGCCCGGCGTGCACGCGCGGGTGCAGCGTCTTGACCCGCCCGTCGAGGGACTCGGGGAAGCCGGTGACCTGCTCGACGGGAGTGACCGGGACACCGGCGTTCGCGATGACCTTGGCGGTGCCGCCGGTCGACACGATCTCCACGCCCGCCGCGTGCAGGCCGGTGGCGAGCTGGAGCAGGCCTGCCTTGTCCGAGACGCCGATCAGCGCCCGGCGGATCGGGCGGCGCCCTTGGCCGGTACCGGTCTCGCTGCCAATCTCGCTCACGAAAAACTCACCTTTCGTCCGTCGACGGCGCAGCCACCACGGCCCAGTCGCTCGATCGTTTCCACCAGGAGCCTGCGTTCCACGGCCTTGATCCGCTCGTGCAGGACGTCTTCGTCGTCTTCGGGCTCCACGATCACCGCTTCCTGCGCGATGATCGGCCCGGTGTCCACCCCGGCGTCCGCGAAGTGCACGGTCGACCCGGTGACGCGCACGCCGGCGGCGAGCGCGTCGCGCACCGCGTGCATCCCGGGGAACGACGGCAGCAGCGCCGGGTGGGTGTTCACCACGGTGAACCGGCCGAGGAATTCGGCGCCGAGGATCTTCATGAACCCGGCGGAGACGACCAGGTCGGGCTGGTAGGCGCCGGCGGCCTCGGTGAGCGCCTTGTCCCAGGCGGCGCGGTCGGGGTGGTCGGCGACCCGCACGGTGAACGACGGGACGCCCGCGCGCTCGGCTCTGGTGAGCGCCTCGATGCCGGTGCGGTCGGCGCCGACGGCGACGATCTCCGCCGGGTAGCCGGGCTGGGCGGCGGCGTCGAGCAGCGCCTGCAGCAGCGTGCCAGAGCCGGAGGCGAGCACGACGATCTTCACCGGAGTGGGCAGGTCCAAGCGGCTGGCCAGAACGGGCTCCTTGCTCGGCGGTACGCCCCGGGCGCACGGCGCTTCAGCAGGTCGCGTCAACCCTAACGGTCGGGTCCCGCGGGCGCGTCGTCGCCGGACCCCTCGGTGGACTCGGTCACAGGGCCCGGCCGCTCCGGCCGCGGCGCGGACTCGTCGACGGGCTGGTCGGGCGCGACGTCCTCGGGCAGCTCGAGACCGAGTTCCGCGTCGGCCTCCGCGTCGAACTCCTCGTCGTATTCGGCGTCGTACTCGACCGCGGCCCCGGCCCCCGCGCCGTCATCCCGGCCTTCGTCGTCCCCGTTTTCGTCGTCCCCCACCTCTAGGCTGTCCGGTAGGGGGCCTTCGAACGGAGCGAACGGTCCATTCGCTCCGTCGCCGTCGACGTCCTCCGCCTCGGCATCGAGGTCTTCGCCCTCGTCTCCGTCCTCTTCGGACGCTTCTTCTCCCGCGTCAGCGGTGTCAGCGGTGTCGCCAATGTCCGCGGCCTCGTCCGAGTCGTCGGCGGTTTCGGCGGTTTCGGGCAGCTCCTCGGCGAGTTCCGCGGGCGGTCGGGCCGGGGCGTGCGGCCCGGCGAAGAACGTCACGAACCCGCCGGGGATGACGATCCAGCAGAAGGCCACGATCGAGGCGACGCCGACCGGGATGCTCACCGGGTCGAACGGCCCGTCGGCGAGCCGCCCGCCGGCGAGGGTGCCGAGTACGACGCAGCCGAAGCCGACCACCGCGCCCGCGACGGCGACGGTGCGCACCCGTGCCGCGGGGTCCTCGTCGATCCGGCGGACCGACCAGCCGACGAGCGCGCCGGCGAGCGCGGGCAGGACGAGCAGCACGGGCCACCACGACGCCGGGTGCTCGGGGAAGCCACCGAGCAGCGGCACTCCCGGCACCGGCCCGCCGGAGGAGCCGAAGATACCCGAGGTGGCCGTGCCGACGGAGAACCCAGGACCGGTCATGAACGACAGCGCGGCCACGACCGCGTTGGGCAGGTAGAGCAGCGAAAGCAGCAGGAGCCCGAAACCGCTCCCGGCGCCCGTCCCGAACAGTTTGTCCACTGTGGACACCGAGAGCACGGTGGCGAGCGCGAACACGAGCGCGCCGCCGAGCACCAGCGCGGCGAGACCGAGCGCGCCGGCGCGGAGCCCGCGCACGGCGAGCGGGTCGAGCCGCCCGCGCACGACGTCCGGCAGGCCGCAGCGGCGGACGACGCCGACCGTCGCGGACAGCCCGGCGAACAGGCCGGGCACCACGAAGGCGGTGAACGGGTTCGCGGAGACCGGGGCGCCGAGCGAGAGGAGGGCGACGAGCAGGCCGAAGGTGGCGTGCGCGCCGGCGATGGTGGCGATCACCGGGACCGCCCGGCGGGCGCTCCGGCAGCCGAGCCGTCGCGCGGCGCGGGAGGCGGCCCGCGCCGTCAGCAGGACCACGCCGATGGTGGGCAACAGCGGCAGTACTCCGAGTGGGTGACCGCCGAGGTCGAGCCGCACCTGGTGCGCGGCGAGCCAGCCGGGGCCGGCGGCGAGCAGGGCGCCCGCAGCCGAGAACGTCGCCCGTTCCGCGGTCAGCGTGACGAGCGCGAGCAGCGTGGCGACCACGGCATAGCCGGTGACCAGCGGACCGAGGGCGGCGGCGAGCAACACCCGCGCCCGCTTCGCCGGGGTGACCGTGCCGGGCCCGGGGTCGCTCACCGGCTCGTCGCCCGGCGGGCGTTCGGGTCGGGTGAGCAGCTCCATGATCGCCACCCTGACATCCGGACTGGGCCGTCCGGGTGAGCCACGCCGCCCGTCCGGGGCGTGGGGAACCTAACCCACCCGGTCGGGGCAAGACCCCGAAAAGACCGACACCCACTGTGACATCGCCGGAGCGAGGGTCACAGTGGGCGCGGGTGTTGCCGGTCGGTGGCTCAGCCCTGTTTGCCGAACCCGCCGGGCGGGGTGCCCGGGTTCTGCTGCTCGCCCGAAGACGAGGAGGGCTGCTGGAAGAACTGGCCCTGCTGCGGCGCGTAGGTCGTGGCCTGGGACGGCGGCGGGGTGGGCGGCGTCGGCGGGGTGTAGCTCGCCGGCTGGGAAAACGGCGCGGACGGCTCACCGGCCGCGGCGACCGGGCCCTGCGGCGCCTGCGGCTGCCCCGGCTGCTGGGCGTACTGCTGCGGCGAGGGCTGGGCGAACTGGGTCGTCCCCTGCGGCTGTCCCGGCTGGCCGAACTGCTGGCCGTACGGGGCCTGCGGCGCGGCGGGCTTCGGCGCGGGCGGCTTGATGACACCGTGCTCGAGCAGCAGCGCGCCGACCGCGAGCAGCATCTGCAGGATGCCGAGGATGAAGATCACCGTGACGATGCCGGGGACGGAGACACCTTCGCGGACACCGATGATGTCGTCCAGCGTCTCGAACGCGCCGAGCAGGCTGAACAGCGCGGCGAACGGCAGCGCCTTCGGGCCCTTCGGCAGCACGTAGAGCGCGGCGAGCAGACCACCCACGAGCAGGAAGAGCGTCTCCTGCCCGACGACGCTCGCCTCGTCGGAGAAGCCGATGAAGTACTGCACGACGCCGAGCACCGTCACGGCGAGCGAAAGCAGCATCGGCAGGTTCTGCGGGATCGCGACGCCCGCCGCCGCGGGCGGCGGGGGCTGCGGGGGCGCCTGCGGCGGGAAGGCGCCCGAGTGGGGCGGGGTGCTGGGCGGCTGCTGGCCGCCACCCTGCTGGGGGTAGCCAGGCCCACCACTGGGGAAGGTCATCGATGCTCTCCTGTCGCTCGACCGGCAACCCCGGGGCGCGCCGGTACTCCGGGGACGGAACGTGGCGGCTGTGCGCACCGGACGCTAGCGCACCCGGGGGCAAGCCTCTGTACGGGCCGTGAGACGTCCGGTTCACCCGATCGGTTCACATGGGCCAGGACACAGACGAGGGCCGGGCACCCATTGTGGTGCCCGGCCCTGTCGGTTCGCTGTGTGGAAGCGGCTTTTGCTCCACTCAGTGGAGGGAGTTGTACAGCTCCCGCGCGAGTACGGCGGTCTCGCTCGGCGTCTTGCCGACCTTGACGCCCGCGGCCTCGAGGGCCTCCTTCTTCGCGGCGGCCGTGCCGGAGGAGCCGGAGACGATGGCGCCGGCGTGGCCCATGGTCTTGCCCTCGGGCGCGGTGAAGCCCGCGACGTAGCCGACGACCGGCTTGGTGACGTTGGCCTTGATGTAGTCGGCCGCGCGCTCCTCGGCGTCGCCGCCGATCTCGCCGATCATCACGATGACCTCGGTCTCGGGGTCGTTCTGGAACGCCTCGAGCGCGTCGATGTGCGTGGTGCCGATGACCGGGTCGCCACCGATGCCGACGGCAGTGGAGAAGCCGATGTCACGCAGCTCGTACATCATCTGGTAGGTCAGCGTGCCGGACTTGGACACCAGGCCGATCTTGCCCGCGCCGGAGATGTCGGCCGGGATGATGCCCGCGTTGGACTTGCCGGGGCTGATCACGCCGGGGCAGTTCGGCCCGATGATGCGGGTCTTGTTGCCCTTGGCGACCGCGTGCGCCCAGAAGTAGGCCGAGTCGTGCACCGGGATGCCCTCGGTGATGACCACGGCGAGGCCGATCTCGGCGTCGATCGCCTCGATGACCGCGTCCTTGGCGAACTTCGGCGGCACGAAGATGACCGACACGTCGGCGCCGGTCTCCTTCATGGCCTCCTCGACCGTGCCGAACACGGTGAGTTCCTTGCCCTCGATGGTGACCTTCTGGCCGGCCTTGCGGGCGTTCACGCCACCCACGATGTTGGTGCCGGACTTGATCATCTTGGTCGCGTGCTTCGTGCCCTCGGAGCCGGTGAGGCCCTGCACGATGACCTTGCTGTTCTCGGTGAGGAAGATCGACATGTCACGCACCTGCCGCGGCGAGCTCGGCGGCCTTGTCGGCCGCGTTGTCCATTGTGTCCACCACGGTGACCAGCGGGTGGTTCGCGTCGGCGAGGATCTGGCGGCCCTCGACGACGTTGTTGCCGTCCAGGCGGACGACCAGCGGCTTGGTGGCCTCGTCGCCCAGGATCTTCAGCGCCTCGACGATGCCGTTCGCCACCGCGTCGCAGGCGGTGATGCCGCCGAAGACGTTGACGAACACGCTCTTCACGTCGGTGTCGTTGAGGATGACGTCCAGCCCGGCCGCCATCACCTCGGCGGACGCGCCGCCGCCGATGTCGAGGAAGTTGGCGGGCTTGACGCCGCCGTGCTTCTCACCCGCGTAGGCCACGACGTCCAAAGTGGACATCACGAGGCCCGCGCCGTTGCCGATGATGCCGACCTCGCCGTCGAGCTTGACGTAGTTGAGGTCCTTGGCCTTGGCCTTGGCTTCGAGCGGGTTCTCGGCCTGCTTGTCGACGAGCTCCTCGTGCGCCGGGTGGCGGAAGGAGGCGTTCTCGTCGAGGGTGACCTTGCCGTCGAGGGCGATGATCTTGTCCTGCGGGTCACGGACCAGCGGGTTGACCTCGACCAGGGTGGCGTCCTCGGAGACGAAGGTCTCCCAGAGCTTCACGACCACGTCGGCGGCTTCGTCGATGATCTCGGCCGGGAAGTTTCCGGCCTTCAGGATCTCGAGCGCCTTCGCCTTGTCGACACCGGTGATCGCGTCGACCGGGATCTTCGCGAGCGCGTCGGGGCGCTCGACCGCGAGCTGCTCGATCTCCATGCCGCCCTCGGAGGACGCCATCGCCAGG
This sequence comes from Amycolatopsis samaneae, assembly GCF_039541975.1. Lineage (NCBI taxonomy): Bacteria > Bacillati > Actinomycetota > Actinomycetes > Pseudonocardiales > Pseudonocardiaceae > Amycolatopsis > Amycolatopsis samaneae. The sequence goes on along the minus strand of NZ_BAABHG010000008.1, from coordinate 277,752 downwards.
AACGTGCGGTTCGCCCGATCCAGCAGGAAGGAGAAGTAGTACTCGGACGAGATGTCCGAGGCTTCGGCCACGAGCACGCGACGCGTGATGTGGCCCTTGATGTCGAGGCCGAGGATGGCTTCCGCCTTCTCCTTCGCCTCGTCCGGCGTCTGGGCCAGCTTGACGCCGCCCGCCTTCCCACGGCCGCCGACCTTCACCTGCGCCTTGACGACGACCTGGTTACCGATCTGCTCCGCGGCGGCCTTGGCTTCTTCGGGGGTGCTAGCCACCGAGCCCGGCAGAACCGGTACTCCGTGGGCGGCGAAGAGATCCCTCGCCTGGTACTCGTAGAGGTCCACTACTCCAGTCTCCTGACGACACGCCACTGTGGTGGTCCGTTGCCGGACCGCGCTGTCGGACCAGTCGAGGTTAGCGACCTGCGCAGACGCAGGGGACTCCGCACCTGGTGAAGTCGGTCACCGTACGCGGTCAGGTGGTGCTTCACCGGTGTGAGAACGCACACCGGAGAGCCAGCCGACGACTTCTTCCGCGGTCTCGAAGGCCCGCACAGGGCGGCGCTCGACACCGTCGGGTGCGGCGCCGAGCACGAAAAGGTGCACCTCGGGCGACAACGCGTCCAGCCCGGCGAGGGCGGCGCCGGCGCCGGGCGCCACCACGACGCCGAGCACGTCGGGGTCCTCCTGGTCGGCGGTGCGGACGAGCTGCTCGGCGGTGCCGAGCGCGCCGGCATGGACGACCTCCATGCCCTCGTCGCGCAGCAGGCGGCCGAGCAGCGCCGCGTCCGGCCCGCCCTCGCCGATCTCGGCGAGCAGGACCCGCGGCGGCGGTCCGCTCACGACCGCCGCCGTGCGCCGCCGAGGGCCGTCCCGGCCGCGACGAGCGCGGCCGCCAGCGTCCCGAGGGCGAGCCAGAATCCGGTCGCCGGTCGCGCGTCCGCGAGCGCCGAGCCGACGAGCGGGTACTCGGCCGCGTGCGCCGCGGCCAGCAGCGCCACGCCGAGCAGCCCGGCCGCGGCCGGGCCGGGGCGGGAGCGCGGCGCCAGCGCCAGCGAGCCGAGGACCACCGCGAGCGCGGTCAGCAGTCCCCCGGACGCGGTGCCGAAGTTCGTCCACAGTCCCGGCGGGGTGTATCCGGAGGCGGTGAAGACCGGCAGGCCGAAGGCCGCGACCGCGAGCACCGCCGCCGCGACCACCGGCGTCAGCACCGCGCCGCCCGCCCGCGGGGCCTCGGTTCCGGTGTCCTCGCGTTCCACGACTCCGGCGGCCACCGTGGCCGCGGCCGTGCACAGGGCGAGCACGAGCGCCGCGACGGTCCACCCGACGCCCGCGCCGAGGTCGTACCCGATCACCGTCTGCCCGGCGTCCGCGCCGAACCCGGTGAGGTTGCTCGCCTCGGTGGCGGTGACCGCCGTGCCGAGCACGGCCGTGCCCGCGAGCACGACCGCCGCCCACCCCACCGCGAGCACCGGGCGGACGGCACCCGCGACGGACGGGACCAGCATGAGCAGGCCGAGCACGAGCAGCAGCACCGCCACCGCCAGCAGCAGCCAGCGGGCAGGACTCTCCGGCGGCGGGCCGGTGAGCACGGCCCCGGCCCTGCTGACCAGCTGCGGGGCGAACGCGCCGATCGCCGCGGCGATCGCCGTCAGCACCGCCAGTCCGCCGGACGCGCACCGCCACCAGAAGAGACCGGGCAGCCGCGCTTCCCCGGCCAGATCGTCCCCGGCCTCCCGGCCACCCTCGGGCACGGTCAGGCGGGTGCCGGACAGCAGCAGCACGGCGAGCGCCGCGACGACCGCGAGGGCGGGGCCGAAGGCGAGGTGCAGGTTCGCCACCACGAGCCCGGACGCCACCGCGGGCAGGGCGACGCCGAGCACCGCCGCCGCCGCGCCGATCAGGCTGCCCCTGGCGACGCCGTCGGAGGCCGAGGCGAGACCGAGCGCGATCACCAGCGGGAGCGCGCCCGCGAGCAGCAGGAATCCGCCCAGCGCGGGCCACGGGCCCTCGAACGCCGACCGCGCCAGCAGGTAGACGTCGTCGGACCGCACGGGTGCCATCAGCAGCCCGACCGCGGCGGCGACGGCCAGCAACGGCGCCACGAGCCGCCACCGGCGCCGCCCGCCGACGGCCCCGGCGATCTCCGCCCGCTGCCGGGCGGCCCGCGCCGCGGGCACGAGGGCGATCAGGGTGAGCGCGTGCCCCGCCAGCAGCAGCCACAGCCCGGACCCGGCGGCGGTCCGGTCCAGCAACCGCGACGGCAGGTACAGCTCCGGCCGGATGGCCAGCGGTCCCCCGGTCAGCAGCTGCAGGTCCAGCAGCAACCGCCCCGGGGCGAGCGCGGCGAGGCCGAGCACCAGTCCGGCGGCCGTTCCGGGCCGCCCGGCGCGGGCACACCACGTCGCGGCACCCGCCGGGACCAGCGCCAGCACCACGAGCAACGGCCAGGCGGCGAATCCCCGCGACACGTCGGGCGACACCGGCAGCAGCGCCCCGGCCGTCAGCGCGAGCGCGCCGGCGACGACCAGGACCAGCGCCGCGACCAAGGCCGGCGAAGGGCGCCGATCCTCCAGCTCCGCACCAGGCATGGAGGCCGGAGTCAAGCCGCCGTTCGTGGCCGCCGGTTCTCCCGTCGCGGGACGCCGGGGCCGGGCACCGCCCGGACCACGGGTCCCGGACCGGGGTTTCCCGGTCGGGCGGGGCGCGGACGCGGCGGGTGCCGCCGCGGAACGCCCGGCGGTGGTCGTCGCCGCGGAATCCGCCGCACCCGGCTCTTTCTTCTCCGCGTCGGCGCCCTTGATCGGGTCGTCACCTGCGGATTCGTCACTGGACAGCGGATCGGCGGATTCGTCGCCGGAAGGCTCGGCCCGGCCGGACGCGGGGTCCGGCGGCGAGTCCTTCGACGGGGGCCGTGCGCGCGAAGTCATCGCCCGCGACGCTAGCAAGCCGGGCGGTAAGGGCTGTGAGGCCGTGCCGCCGGGGCATTAGCGACCGTCAACATCGCGTGTCGAACGTTTATTCCTCCTCTCCGCCCCGTCAAAGGCCGTTCCACGCCTCCGGAACCGCCGAACGGCCTCTACAGAGCTGTAACCGACGTCACATTCAATGAAGTAGGCGGCGGTTAACTTTGGGTAGTTCCCACAGCTAGCCGCGAGATCGCCGCCGCTCGTTCGGCCCAGACAGGGGACAGATCTTGCCGACAACGGTCTCCCTTCGTTACTGTCCCCCGGTCCCCATTACAGTCAGGTCACAAAGCAGGACACGAGCGAACCACCCCCGAGGTTGGCTCACCGGGTTCCCCCGCCCGAGTCCTCAGGTCTGGCTCCCCGACGATGGAAGGCCCCGTCTTGGCTTCACACCGCTCCCCCGGCGGCCAAGCTCCTTCCCCGGCATTGCAGGACGCACTAGATGGTGCTGTCGTGCGCGTCCGGGGCTCGCATCGGCTCCCCGCGCCGTCCTCGACCCTTCGTGGCCGGGTAGTGGTCGGAGCCGTCGCCGTCGGCGCTTTCGCCGCCGCGGCCGCGGGCCAGACCCTGAAGTCCACCAGCGGGACCGACTCCGAGGCGAAGGTGACCCCCCTGGCCAGCAGCCAGGACGCGAGCGCCGCCTTCACCGCGGGCGGTGCCGCCTCGGGTGGAGCACCCGAACTGCTGCCCACCGGTCACGCCGCCGACGCCTCCACGGAGGCCGCGAAGCTGACCGACAGCGAGCAGGTCACCCAGGCCCGCGAGAAGCGTGAGGCCGACGCCGCCAGGAGAGCCGCCGAGGAAGCCGCGCGCCCCAAGACCTGCGCGCCCGCACACGGCACCTTCAGCTCCGGTTTCGGCGCCCGGTGGGGCACGAGCCACATGGGCGTCGACATCGCCAACGCGATCGGCACCCCGATCTACGCCGCCTCCGACGGCACCGTGATCGACGCCGGGCCCGCCAGCGGCTTCGGCCTCTGGGTCCGCGTGAAGCTGTCCGACGGCACCATCCACGTCTACGGCCACATGAACAGCTTCTCCGTCTCGGTCGGGCAGAAGGTCAAGTGCGGCCAGCAGATCGCCGAGATCGGGAACCGCGGCCAGAGCACCGGCCCGCACCTGCACTTCGAGGTGTGGAAGAACGGGACGACGAAGATCGACCCCCGCCCGTGGCTCGCCGAGCGCGGCATCGAACTCTGAACCGGCGCGCTTCGCATCACGCGGGCGCCTGATCGCCCGCGACACTTCCGAACGACTTGCCACCACGCCCGGTCGCGTCCGGCCAAGGCCTTCCGCGGCCTGAAACGGCCGTAGCGCGCTTGACCGCCGAGGGATGACCCTCGCGACCTCCGGTGGGGCCTCCGGCCTTCTCAGCGCTTTTCCGCGTGCCCGCCGCCGGATCGGTGCCATGACGAGCCGGGCGAGCACCGCCCGCGACGTTTCGCCGGGACGCCACTCTCGTGATCGCCCCCTCGGCACCGCGCCACGCGTCCGATGGGCGCTACCACCGCCCGCCCGGCAACCGCCGGACGAAGTAGCCCACGGCGACCTGCCAGACCGTGCACAGCGACGCCTGCCGCCGAACCGGCCACCAGCCGAACCAGCCGTGCCGCGTCGTTCCCGCCGCCCGTGCCCTGGTGGTCCACCGGCGGCCTCCGCAGGCGACACACCGCCCGTCGCCGCCCAGCTCGTGCATGCGCAACAGCGCTCGCCAGGCGGCGGCCAGGCGGCACGCCTCCGCAGGAGCCTGCCCCGAGCAAGCAGGCCCTCGTGGCGTGGACTCCCCGTGCCCCGGACCCCGATCCGGAGCACCTGTCCCCACCACACCCCGCAAGTACTCCTGTACCCCGCCGGCCAGGAGCCCAAACAAAACCGCGTCCACACCCCGTCTCCCCTCCGGGGTGGCGGACACTGCCAGCCTACCCCATTTCGTCGAACTCGTGTTCGATGAATTCAGGTATAGCGGAGGGGTACGACAGTTCGGGGGACGGTGGGGACGGGGCCGTCGTCACCGGGGGCGGGCCGCCGCCCGGGGGACGGCGGATCGCCTTGGGAGAGCAGGAAAACGTGAACATGCCCGGCGGATGAGCCGCCGGGCATGGTTCACACGGACGAGGGAATCAGAGCTTCACCATCGGCACGCTGCCGATCAGCATCAGCCGGACCTTGCCCGCCGCGCCGAAGTCGATCGTCGCGGTCGCCCTCGGCCCGGTCCCGTCGCAGGAGACGACGGTGCCGAGCCCGTACTTGTCGTGGCTGACCCGGTCGCCGACGTCCAGCTTGAGCGCCACGGTGTCCTTCCAGCCCTTGCCGAACGGGCTGGTGCCCGAAGCACCACCACCCGGCGACGAGAAACCGCCGCCGCCACGACGGCCCCAGGTGGTCGCCGCGCGCGGTGTGCCGCCGCCGGACGAGCCGAAGCCGCTGCCCGAGGGCTCCAGCCGCCGCCAGTCGACGAGCTCCGCCGGGACCTCGTCCAGGAACCGGGACGCCGGGTTGGACTGTGGCTGGCCCCAAGCCGAGCGCACCAGCGCGCGCGAGACGTACAGCCGCTGCCGCGCGCGCGTGATCGCGACGTAGGCGAGGCGCCGTTCCTCGGCGAGCTCCGCCGGATCGCCCAGCGCCCGCATGTGCGGGAAGACGCCGTCCTCCCAGCCGGTGCAGAACACCACCGGGTACTCGAGACCCTTCGCGGTGTGCACGGTCATCAGGGTGACCACCCCGGCGCCGCCGTCGCCCTCGTCACCGCCGTCCGGTGACGGGATGGAATCCGCGTCCGCCACCAGCGAAACGCGCTCCAGGAACGCGGGCAGCGACCCGGGCGCGGGAGTGCCCTCCTCCTCGGCGACGAGCTCGGCGTTCTCGTCGGAGAGGACCTCCGCGGTGAACTCGGCGAACTCCCTGGCCACGGTGACGAGTTCGGTCAGGTTCTCCACCCGCGACGCGTCCTGCGGATCGTCCGACTCCTCCAGCTCGACGCGGTAGCCGGTCCTGTCCAGCACCGCCTCCAGCACGTCGTGCACCTCCGCGCCGGACGCCACGACCTCGCCCAGTTCGTCGAGCAGGGCCACGAAACCGGTGATCGCCTTGGCGGAGCGGGGATTCAGCAGCGGGACCCTGCCCTCGACCGCGTCCCGCAACGCGGCCGCGAAAGAGATCCGCTCCCGCTCCGCGTGGGTCGCGACCACGGCCTCCGCGCGGTCGCCGATCCCGCGCTTGGGCACGTTGAGGATCCGGCGCAGGCTGACCGTGTCCTCCGGGTTGGCCAGCACCCGCAGGTACGCGACCATGTCGCGGACCTCGCGCCGCTCGTAGAAGCGGACGCCGCCGACCACCTTGTACGGCAGCCCGAGCCGGATGAAGATCTCTTCGAAGACCCGGGACTGGTTGTTGGTGCGGTAGAAGACGGCGATGTCGGAGTACTCCGCCTCGCCCTTCTCGGCGAGCGCGTCGATCTCGCCCGCGATGAACGCGGCCTCGTCGTGGTCGTTGTCCGAGACGTAGCCGACGATCTTCGCACCGTCGCCCGAGTCGGTCCACAGCCGCTTCGCGCGCCGGTTCGGGTTGCGCGCGATCACCGCGTTGGCCGCGGACAGGATCGTCTGCGTGGAGCGGTAGTTCTGCTCCAGCAGGACGGTGCGCGCGTTCGGGAAGTCCCGCTCGAACTCCTCGATGTTGCGGATCGTCGCGCCGCGGAAGGCATAGATCGACTGGTCGGCGTCACCCACGACGACCAGCTCGGCGGGCGCGATCCCGGACTCGCTCGGCTCGGTCCCGGCCAGCTCGCGGACCAGGGTGTACTGCGCGTGGTTGGTGTCCTGGTACTCGTCGACCAGCACGTGCCGGAACCGCCGCCGGTAGTACTCGGCGACGTCGGGGAAGGCCTGCAGCATCTCGACCGTGCGCATGATCAGGTCGTCGAAGTCCATCGCGTTGGCCTGCGTGAGCCGCCGCTGGTACTCGCCGTAGACCTCGGCGACGCGCCGTTCCAGGTCGTTGCCCGCGTCGGCGGCCGCCCGCTCCGGATCGACGAGCTCGTTCTTGAGGTTCGAGATGTGCACGGCCAGCGTCCGCGCGGCGTAGCGCTTCGGATCGATGTCCAGATCACGCGCGACGAGGGTGATCAGCCGCTTGGTGTCGTCGGAGTCGTAGATGGAGAAGTTCGACGACATCTCCAGTGTTTTGGCTTCCCGGCGCAGGATCCGCACGCACATCGAGTGGAACGTCGACACCCACATCGCGTTCGCGCGCCTGCCGACGAGCGCGGCGACGCGTTCCCGCATCTCGGCCGCGGCCTTGTTGGTGAAGGTGATCGCCATGATCTCGCCGGGATGCACGCGGCGGGCCGCGAGCAGGTAGGCGATCCGGCGGGTCAGCACCCGGGTCTTGCCCGAACCCGCGCCCGCGACGACCAGCAGCGGCCCACCGGCGTGGGTGACCGCTTCGCGTTGTGCCGGGTTGAGATCCTCGAGCAGCTCGGCGGGCCCGTCCGCGACGGGTGCGGGGCTTTCGGCGGGGAGTTCGAAGAGGGTGTCCATCGCCTGTCCACGCTACCCCGGTGGCGGGAGCTACCGCGCCGGGCGTAGGCGTGGGTGTCGCCTGGTGTCCGACGCGCGGGGCGGTGCCCGCAAGGAGCATCGGGAGCATGGACGAGAAGAAGATCCCCGCGCGGCTGCGCGCCGCGGACGGCGACCGTGAACGGGTCGCCACCGTCATCCAGGCCGCTGGCGCCGAAGGCAGGCTCGGCCTCGACGAGGTCGAGGACCGGCTGACCGCCGTCTACGCCGCCCGCTACACCGACGAACTCGCCGAGCTCACCGCGGATCTGCCCGCACCGGAGCCGAAGCGTCCCCGTCTGCCGCTGACCGCGGACGCGCTGCGCCATCCCGCCCTGCGGGTGCACCTGGCCGCGGTGGTCGCGCTGAGCGTGCTGCTCGTCATCCGCTGGGCGATCTCCGGCGCGCCGTTCTTCTGGCCCGCGATGCCGATGTGCTGGCTCGTGGTCAGTCTCTTCGTGCACGCGCGGATCCGCGGTTTCCGCTCGAGGGGACGCGGTGCTGTGCCATACTGATTCTCGTGCGGCGCTACGCGGAGCGATTTTTTTACGGGACCCGGACTCCGGCTCCCGTGATCGCGTAGTGCCCGAAACCGCAGTCACATCCAGCCCCGGAGTCCTCGGACCCGGGGCTTCGCCGTCCCAGGGACGAGCGAGGTTCCGGACTTCAGAGAGGTCCCCATGAACACGCAGGCCCAGAACGCCGGAGAGCCGACCGAGGCCGAGGTCCCCCCGGCCGACGACATCTCGTCGCTCCGCGAGGAGATCGACTGGCTGGACGCGGAGATCCTGCGGCTGGTCAAACGCCGCGTGGAGGTGTCGAAGACGATCGGCGCGGCCAGGATGGCGGCGGGCGGCACCCGCATCGTCTACAACCGCGAGATGGACGTGCTCGCCCGCTACCGCGAGCTGGGCCCGGAGGGCCGCCAGCTGGCGATGGCGCTGCTGAACCTCGGCCGCGGCAGGCTGGGCCGCTAGGTCCGGAGAACTCAGGGTCTTCCCCGAGCCACGTGCCGCCGCGCCCGGGCACACTGGTGGTGACCGGTGACCCCCGCCGGGGCCGCGGCGGCCGGCGTCGCCCCTGTGACGTCACTTTCCGGCGGTGGCCGCACGGCGTGCCCTGGCGGTCCGATCGCGGCGGACGCGATAGACAAACCAGGCAAACGCGGCAGACAGGCAGGAGAGCCATGATCAACATCATCGCCGTCGTCATCGCGATCGCGAGCGTGCTCGCCACACTGGGCCATCTGGGTTACCTGGCCCTGCTGAACAACGCGGCGGGTAAGCGAGCGGGCGGCGCGCCGATCGCCCAGTACGTCCGCAGCCGGTGGGCGCTCGCGGGTGGCACCACCGCCGCCTCGCTGTTCGCCTGGCTGCTGACCAGCGGCGGACCGTTCCTCGACGTCGTTTCCATGATCATCGCCGTCGGCAGCGGCGCGGTCGCGACGAAGGCGCTTCAGTCGACTCAGGCGAAGTACCGCAGCGGAGGGTAAGGAGCGGGAGCAGGTGTTATAGCACTCCGTAGCGTTGGTCGCGCCCATTTGGCCGCGCCCGGTCGGGTGAATCATCTGCAACTTGCAGGATCGGAGGAGACTTCGGCCGCCGGTCCTCTTAGGGTGGTCCGCGTGAGGACCCTTGCGTCTGGGTCGGGCGATGCCCGAGAGGCGCGCGGGGACAATGTCCCTGCGCGCCCCCTCTCGTATGCGCGTGCAGATGCTCAGGAGTCCGCCCGTGATTCCGCGCGTGAGCACAGTGCTCCGTTCGGCTTAACCGTGGCCGCGGCGGCGTCAGGGCGGACCGCCGGAAGGGTCGGTCCGATATGACCGTCGGGGCGGAACACCCAGGACACGGCAGGGCGACAGGCGGCGCGCATCCGGGCAGGCACCGGGCGGGCGCGGCGGGCACCTGGACACCACCGGTGCAGCCACGTCACGGTGGCACGCGGCACCGCCGGGCCGCCGAGCCGATCGATCCGCCGGCGACCGGTTCCCTCCCCCTGCCGCCGCAGCGCACACCCGACCCCGGCCGGGGATCGACGTCCGGTTACCTCGGCGCGCACGGGAGCCTGCCGCTTCCCGCGCCGCTCCCCCAGCCACAGCGGGTCCGCCAGGCGCGTCCCGTTCCCCCGCCTCCGCCCGCGGCACCCGCCGACGAGCCGCCCGCCCGCGTCCAGGTCTCGTTCGCGGCGCCGGCCAGGGAGCGCGAACGGCAGCAGGCCCCGCGCGCCCTGGTGAAGCTGACACCGCCGCCCCCTCGGCCCGCGGTGCCGGAGGAGGACGACGTCCGGGTCTACCTCGCCCCGCCCGCCGACGGGCTCGGCACCTTCGACCTCGGTTCGGTGCCCGCCTCGGTCACCCCGCCGAAGACCTGGCGCAAGGCGGCGTGGTTCGCCACCGGCGCGTCCGGGGCCGTCGTGATCGGCCTGCTGTTCGCCGGGACGCTGCTGGTCGGCAAGCCGGAGACCGAGCAGGCCAGCCAGGGCGGCTGGCCCGGTTACCGCGGCGGCGCCCCGGTCGTGAGCGAGGACCCGTCGTCCCAGACCTCGTCGGGACAGCGCGGCGGCACCGGCGGGCACCCGAGCAGCGGACGCCCCGGGCAGGCGGTCGGCAACACGAGCAACGTGCCGGGCGGCGCCACCCCCGGCACGTCGGGCACCTCGGAGAGCCTGGGCAGTCCGGTCGCCGACCCGGCGGGCACACCGCTGGGCACGTCGACACCGAGGCCCGGCAGCCCGTCGTCGCCGTCGGCGAGCCGTTCGCCGCAGAAGCCGCCGATCACCGACGCCGAGCGGACCACCACGCCGCCGCCCGTCTGGTACACCGCGCCGCAGAACGCGCAGGCCATGGGGGACAACTCCGAGAAGTTCTTCAACACGGTCACCACCAATCCCGCCGAGGCCTCCTCGGTGACCACCGGCGAACTCCACGACCAGGGACCCCAGCGGCTGTCCGAGCGCTACTCCGACGTCGCCTACTTCGAGGTCAAGAAAGTCGCCATCGACCAGCGGAAATCGCAGACGGTCAACACGGTCGAGGTCACGCACAAGGACGGCACCAAGACCATCGAGCAGCACACGCTGAAGTTCGGTGACGGAGACAAGATCACCAGCGACGGCCGGTAACCGTTACCTGCAAGTGCACGCTTCCCGTTCCGATGCACGTGCGGTGCGCCGAACGGTATCCCCTGGTCCGGGTGGGTGACATAAGCTGCCGTTCGTCGTATCGCGACGGCATCCCGGCGACAGGCTCTGGTAGTTGCCGTCCGCGCAGGGTTACCTGACGACAGCGGGTCCGGAACCGACCACAAATCGGCCATCCGGCCCAGCGGCGGCGGCCGAACGGCCCACCGTCGTTCCCCGGAACCCAGAGCGAGGACTTCGTGCTTGACCGACAGCGCACACGGCGTGAACCGGACGCCGTCCGCGTCGAGGACGTGATACCGGCCGAGATCCTCGGCGATGTCGACGCCGCCGACCGTGCCTATCTCGAGCAGGTGTTCCGCGAGCCGCAGAAGTACCTGCCGCCGCGCAAGCAGCCCGACGCCGCGGCCGAGGCCGCGCGGGAGGCCACCGGCGACGTACCGGAGAACCGGTTCGCCCGCCGCGCGAAGCTGGCCGGGCTCGCCATGGCGGGCGGGCTGGTCGCCGCCGCGGTGGTCGTCGCGCCCTCGCTCACCGGGTCGCTCCGTCCCGCCACCGTCTCCGACACCCCCACCATGCCCGCCGGGTTCAGCGGGGCCGCCGCGCTCGGTGGCCGCGCCGTCCCGCAGCAGCACCACGCCGACGGCGGCACCACCTCCGGTCAGCTGGACACCACGAGCCGCGGCTCCCGCCCCGAGCCCTCGTCGTCCGCGCCGGCACCGGGAACGGGGCGGCCCCCGACGGCCACGCCGTCGAGCAGTTCCGCGCCCACCAGCTCCGCCACGCCGTCCGCGCCGAAGACACCGGCCGCCAAGCTGGAAGCGGTGAAGCGCTTCTACGCGACGATCGGCCGGGACACGCAGGGCGCCCTCGCCCAGCTGACACCGGCACTGGCCGGCGGCGAACCCGGCGATCTCGTGCGGGCCTGGAGCGCGATGGACGCCATCGACGTGCAGGAAAAGGACACCCAGGTGCAGCCGGACGGTTCCGTGCTCGCCGTCGTCACGCTGCGCCAGCCCGACGGCAGCCTGCTGCGGGTCACCCAGCTGCTCCGGTTCGCCGAGAACACCGCCGGTCTGATCGCCGACGCCAGGGTCCTGTCGGCCCAGTACATGTGAGTCCGCGGGGCCAGGACAGGTCGTTCGGACTGTGCCGAGTGTGTGTGCACAGAGTGAACACCTAGCCTTGTCACGGGCCGGTCTCGGTGAAACCGGCACACAGCCCACAACATGTGCATACGCTCCGGAGATGCGACGTACCCATGGTCACGTCGCCGGGACGGGTGAACACCGTCTCGCCGAGTCGGAGCCCCAAAGGGAGGTCGCGTGAGCGACGAGGGTCGCCTGGTCGCCGACCGATACCGCATTGTCCAGCGGATCGGGACGGGCGCGATGGGTGCCGTCTGGCAAGCGCACGACGAGGTACTGGGCCGCACAGTGGCGATCAAGCAGCTGCTGCTTCAGCCGGGACTCGAGGCACACGACGCGGAGGACGCCCGCCAGCGCACGATGCGCGAGGGCAGAATCGCGGCACGGCTGCATCACCCGAACGCCATCTCGGTGTTCGACGTCGTCACCGACAACAACGGCCAGCCCTGCCTGATCATGGAGTACCTCAACTCCACGAGCCTGGCCCAGGTCCTGCAGGAGCGCCGCACGCTGCCGCCCGTCGAGGTGGCGCGGATCGGCGCGCAGGTGGCCGCGGCGCTGCGCGAGGCGCACGCGGTGGGCATCGTGCACCGGGACATCAAGCCGGGCAACATCCTGCTCGCCGGGAACGGCACGGTGAAGATCACCGACTTCGGGATCTCCCGCGCCAAGGACGACGTCACGGTCACCAAGACCGGCATGATCGCCGGGACACCGGCCTACCTCGCGCCCGAGGTCGCCATCGGCGGCGACCCCGGCCCCGAGTCGGACGTGTTCTCGCTCGGTTCCACGCTGTACGCCGCGTGTGAGGGCCAGCCACCGTTCGGTCTCTCCGAAAACACGCTGAGCCTGCTGCACGCGGTCGCCGCCGGGCAGATCAACCCGCCGCGTCAGTCCGGACCGCTGGCCAGTGTCCTCGCGGTGCTGCTCCACCCCGAGGTCGAGCACCGGCCGACCGCCGAGGAGTGCGAAGAGCTGCTCGACGCCGTCGCGCGCGGGGAAACGCCGCTCGGCGGGCCCGCGGACGATACCCTGCACGCGCCGACGGCCGGGGTGCTCGGCGCCGCCGCGGCCGGTGCGGGAGCGGGCGCGCTCGGCGCCGCGGCGCTCGCGGGCGAGGACGAGATCCCGGCCGGGCACTCGGGCACGCTGCTCGACGGCCCGGCACCCGAGGGCCAGTACTACGACGACGAGGACGACTACGCGCCCGCCTCCGGCTACCCGGAGGACGACTACGACCGGCAGGGCTATTACCCGGACGAGCACTACGACGACGGGCACGGCCAGTACGACGACGGGCACGGCGCCCCGCGCACCGCGCTGATGGCGGCGGGTACCGCGCCCGAGCGGACCGAGCTGATCGGCGACCCGTACGACGACTACGACCAGCCGCCGCCTCCCGCTCGCGGCCGGACCACGCCCGAAGACGACGAGAACGACGAGAAGTCCGGCGCGTGGAAGAAGCCCGCGATCATCGGCGGCATCGTCCTGGTCGCGCTGGTCGGGCTCGGGGCGTGGCTGCTTGGCTCGAACAACCCGGAGACCCCGGCGGCGCCCCCGCGGCCGGCGCCCAGCTCCGCCCCGCCGTCGACCTCGGAGTCCGCACCGTCCACTTCGGAGAGCCCGACGACCACGGAGTCGTCCGTGGTGCCCTCGACGAACGACAACACCCCGACACGGCGCACGACCCCGCGGAACACGCCGACCAACAACAACCCGCCGCCCACCAGGGAGACGACCCCGACGCCGGAGACGACCCCGACGAAGCAGACCACGCCGACCACTCCCACCACTCCGAAGACGACGCCGCCGACGTCGCCGACGTCATCAACCACGCCCTAACCTGGAGTTCGTGGTGAGTTCTGAAGGCAGCATCGTCGGGGGCCGGTACCGGCTGGATCAGCCGATCGGCCGGGGCCGCGCGGGCATCGTGTGGCTCGCGTTCGACACCCGGTTGTTCCGCACCGTGGCGATGAAGCGGATGTACCTGCCCGTCGGGCTGCCGCCCGAGCGCGCCGAGCAGGCGCGGGCGGCGGCGATGCAGGAGGGCAAGGACGCGGCGCGGATCGAGCACCCCTGCGCGATCAAGGTGTTCGACGTCCTGCCCGACGGCGAGGACATCTGGCTGGTGATGGAGTACATCCCCTCGCGCAGCATGTCGACGTTCCTGACCGAGCACGGCACGCTCACCCCGGAACAGGCGGCGTCGCTCGGCATCCAGCTGGGCAAGGCGCTGACCGCGATCCACGCGGCGGGGATCGTGCACCGCACGCTCGAACCGGGCACGGTGCTGCTGGCCGACGACGGCGGGGTCAAGCTGACCGACATCGGCATCACCGGCGGTGGCCCGACCCCGGCCTACCGCGCGCCGGAGGTGACCCGCGGTCTTCCGCCGTCCATGCCCGCCGACGTCTTCTCGCTCGGCGCGACGCTCTACGCCGCGGTCGAGGGGCTCGCGCCGTTCGGTGAGGACGGGCAGTCCTCGGAACGGCCGCCGCAGCGGGCGGGTGTGCTCAGCGGCGCGCTGCGCAAGATGCTGCGGGCGGATCCGCTGGTCCGGCCGACCATGGCCGACACCGTCCACTCGCTGAGCGCGATCACCGAGGGCAAGGAGACGGCGTTCATCCCGCCGACCGCGCCGGCGATGCCGACCGTGCCCGCCTCGTGGCCGGTCACCGCGGCGCAGGTCCCGCAGCAGCTGCCGGTCTCCCCGGTACCGCTCCCGCAGCAGCAGGTCGCGCCACAGCAGGCGGCGACCCAGCAGATGCCGCACCCGATGGCGACGCAGCAGTACGCGCCGCCGACGGCTCAGGCGGCGCCGCCGTCGGCCGCGGCGCCGGTGCGGCCGTCCCCGGCCGGGTCGTCGCGACCCGGGATGTCCCCGACGACCCGGAAGTGGGTGCTCACGGTGGCCGCGATCGTGGTCGCGGTGCTCGTCGGCATCGGCATTTCGGAGCTGCTCTTCCTCTAGGACACCTTGCCCGTCGCCTCGCGCAGCGCGTCGAGCAGCGTGCACACGGCCGGTCGGCTGCGGGCGCGTTCGGCCACCGCCGCGTGGATGGAGCGGAACGGGCCGGGGTTACGGACCCTGCGCGTCACGACGCCGGGATGCGGGGTGCCGAGCCCGAGGTCGGGGATGAGGCCGACGCCGAGACCGGCGGCGACGAACCCCTGCGCGGTCTGGTAGTCCTCGGACTCCACGACGAAGTTCGGCGCGAAACCCGCCGACGCGCAGGCGTCGAGCAGGATGTTGCGGCAGATCCCGGGTATCCCGTCGATGCCGACCCATGGCTCGTCGGCCAGTTCGGCGAGGTCGACCACGCGTTCACGGGTCAGCGGATGTGCCTTCGGCAGCACCGCCCGGTACGGATCGTCGAGCAGGTGCACGAACTCGACGCCCTTGGCGTCCGAGCGTTGGTGCGGGGTCACCACGATGGCGACGTCGGCGTGGCCCCGCTCCACCTCGGGCAGCGGGTCGTCCGGTTCGACGAGCTTGAGGTCGAGCCGGACGCCAGGGTGCTCGCGGCGCACCGCGGCGATGGCGGGCGGCACCAGTGCCGCGCCCGCGGTCGCGAAGTAGCGGATGCCGAGACTGCCCGTGCGGCCCGCCTTGAGTTCGGTGAGCGCCGCTTCGGCACGGGCGAGCTCGGAACTGAGTGTCTCCGCGTGCTCGGACAGCAGCGCGCCCGCCGGGGTGGGCCGCACACCGCGGCCGACGCGCTCCAGCAGCTCGACCCCGGCCTCACGCTCCAAAGTGGACAGCTGCTGGCTGATCGCGGACGGGGTGTAGCCGAGGTTGCGCGCCGCGGCGGTGATCGATCCGCTGGTGATCACCGCGCGCAGCACCTGCATGCGCCGCACGTCCAGCATGCCTCAATACTACAGATCTCCTTAACTGTTCGTGTAGTTATATTCGCTTGTCCTTACGTCTTCTCGCGGCGAGGCTGGGGGTGATCGTTTGAGGAGGACTGGGGTGAGTGAGACCAAGACCCTGCTGCGGATCGCCGCGCTCGCGCTGATGTGGGGGTCGAGTTTCTTCTGGATCAAGCTCGGGCTCGAGGCGTTGTCACCGGTGCAACTGGTGCTCGCGCGGGTCGCGCTCGGGGCGGTGGTGCTGATCGCACTGTGCCGGCTGTTCGGGGACCGGCTGCCCGCCGACCGCCGGACCTGGGGACACCTGGCGGTGGCCGCGTTCTTCCACAACGCGCTGCCGTTTCTCCTGTTCGCGATCGGCGAGACCACTGTGGACTCCGGCATCACCGGCGTGCTGAACTCGACGACCCCGCTGTGGGTGCTGGTCGTGGCGCCGATGCTCGGCGTGCCGAGCCGGATGACGCCGGTCCGGGTCGCCGGGCTGATCGTCGGGCTCGCCGGGATCCTGCTGATCTTCGCACCGTGGCAGGCGTCCGGGCTGCTGAGCTGGGGCGCGCTGGCCTGCCTCGCGGCCGCGGCGAGCTACGGGTTCGCGTTCGTCTACGAGGGCCGCTACCTGTCTGGAGCCGGGGTGTCGCCCTACGCGCTTTCCGGCGGCCAGATGCTGCTGGCGACCGGGTTCCTGCTGCTGGCGCTGCCGGTCGGCGGGCTCGGCCCGATCCACCTTGGCCCGGTGCCGGTGATCGCCGTGCTCGTCCTCGGCATCGGGTCGACCGGGATCGCGTTCGTGCTGAACTACCAGCTGCTGGCCAGTGAGGGCGCGGTCGCGGCGTCGGTCGTCGGCTATCTGCTGCCGGTGGTGTCGGTGCTGCTCGGGGCCGTGTTCCTGCACGAGCGGCTCGACCTCAGGGTGATCGCCGGGATGCTCGTCGTCCTCGGCGGCGTGGCCCTCACCCGCCTCCGCAAAAGGGAGCAAGGGACCTTTGCTACCGCCCGGCCCGACGGGTCCGAAACGGAGCGGAAGTCCCTCGCCTCCGCCACCGAATGACCTCGCCCCTCCCCGCAATCGCCACACCAGCCCCACCCGCCCCACCAGAGTGCATTTAGCGGGCTAAACGCGCTCTTTAGGGTGCGCACGCAAGTTTTCGGAAACGGAGCGGTACGGGGCCAGAGCCGGTCACCTTGGGGCGCTGGGGGTCCCAAGGTGACCGGCCCGGCACGGGCGGCGGGTCAGAGGCGGAGCCGGGGCCAGTCCGCGGTGTCGCGCAGGAGCTGCCGGTCGTGCGTGGCGAGCACGACGGCCGCGCCGGTCGCGGTCAGCGCCTCGGTCAGTTCCTCGACGAGCGTCATCGACAGGTGGTTCGTCGGCTCGTCGAGCAGTACGACGTGCGGTCGCGACGCCAGCAGCAGCGCGAGGTCGAGCCGTCGTTGCTGGCCGATCGACAGCTCGGACACCCGGCGCCGGGCGTCGGCCGCCGACAGCACACCCAGCCGAGCCAGGGACACGACCTCCGCTTCGCGCAGCCGCCCCGCGACGACGAGTTCGCCGACCGCCGCGGCGTGGACGTCCCGCGCGGATCGCCGTGACGACACGGGCGACTCCTGCGCCAGCAACGCCACCCGGGCGGCCCGCGCCCGGCGCACCGTCCCGGACGCCGGCGCGAGCGCACCCGCGAGCAGCGACAGCAGCGTCGACTTCCCGGCGCCGTTCGCGCCCGTAACCACCAGGCGGTCCCCCGACCGGAGCGACACCGAACACGGCCGGGTCAGCCTGCCGCCGACCGTGACGTCCTCGGCCGCCAGCACCGTCACGCCCGGCATCACCGGGAGTTCGGGCACCTCCAGCCGCAACGGCGGTTCGGGGACGGCGACGACGTGCGCTTCCAGATCCTCCTGCCGACGGTGCACCGCCCGCACCAGACCCGGTGCCCGCGTCGCCCGGGTGTGCCTGCCCGTCCCCTTCGCCGGGCGCCACCCGGTCGAGAGCCGGTCCTGCGCCGCGGCGAGGTCCCCGGCCAGCCGCTGGTGCTCGGCCTGCTGCTCCCGGTACTCGGCGAGCCAGCGCTCACGCTCGGCACGGCGGCCCTCGCGGTAACCCGCGTAGCCACCGCCATAGGTGCGCGGACGCCCGTCCCGGGTCGGGTCGAGGTCGAGCACCGCCGTGACGACGTCGCTGAGCAACGCCCGATCGTGGCTCACGAGCACCACTCCACCGGGGTACTCCCGAAGCCGCGTCGTGAGATGCGCGAGACCGCCGGCGTCCAGGTGGTTGGTGGGCTCGTCGAGCAGGAGCAGGTCGTGGCCGGCGCCGAGCAGGCACGCCAGCCGGACGCGGTACCGCTGGCCGACCGACAGCGTCGCCAGCGGCCGTGACCGATCGGCGACGGCACCGAGCGCGGCCAGCGAAAGGTCGACACGGCGGTCCGCGTCCCACGCGTCCAGCGATTCCGCCGCCGCGAGAGCGGTGGCGTAGCGCTCTTCCGCGCCGGGCCGTTCCTCGGCCAGTGCCTCGGTCGCGGCGTCGAGTTCCGCCACGGCGAACCGGGCGTCGGCCAGTTCGACGTCGATCAGGTCCCCGACGGTGCGGTCGTCCGCGATCGGCATTTCCTGGTCCGCGACACCGAAGGTGCCGACCAGCCGCACCGAGCCGCTGTCCGGTGCCAGCGCACCCGACAACGCCTGCAGCAGCGTGGTTTTCCCGCGTCCGTTCTCCCCGACGACGCCCAGGCGGATGCCCGGGGAAACCGTCAGGTCGACGCCGGTGAGCACGGGTTTGCCGCCCCGGGCGACGTGCAGGTCCGACGCGGTGAGATGCGCCCGATGGCGCGCGGGTACGACTAAAGAGCGAGTCATGACTTCCTCCTGTGACGGACACCCGCGCACTGCCACCGGAAATCCGGGAGCGCGCGGCGGTATCCGTGTAGTCCGAAATGGACAGTGGTCACCGGGAACAGGGACCCCGGAACACCCACGGGCCCTGTTGGTGCCATCAGAGGAAGTAGTGGTACATCACGGCATCGACGGTAACGGAGCCGCGAACGGCACCGCAAACGCTTTTACCGTACGGTGGCTACACCAGGCGGCGGTCGGAAGCCCAGCGGGAAAGCTCGTACCGGTTGGACAGCTGGGTCTTGCGCAGCACGCTCGACACGTGCGTCTCGACCGTCTTCACCGAGATGAACAGTTCGGCGGCGATCTCCTTGTAGGCGTACCCGCGGGCGAGCAGGCGCAGGACATCGCGCTCGCGTGGCGTCAGCAGGTCCAGCTCGGGGTCGTTGATCGGCGCCGACCCCGGCCGGTCCGCGAAGGCGTCCAGCACGAACCCGGCCAGCCGCGGCGAGAACACCGCGTCGCCGTCGGCGACCCGGACCACCGCGCGCACGAGTTCCTTCGACGAGATCGTCTTGGTGACGTAGCCGCGCGCCCCGGCCCGGATGACCGCGATGACGTCCTCGGCCGCGTCGGACACCGAGAGCGCGAGGAACACGACGTCCGGCAGCTCCGGGCGCACCCGGCGCAGCACCTCGGCGCCACCGCCGTCGGGCATGTGCACGTCGAGCAGGACCACCTGCGGCTTCACCCTGGCGATCCCGGCGACCGCCTCGCCGACCGAACCCGCCTCGCCGACCACCCGGACCTCGTCGGTGATGGCGTCGAGCTCGGTGCGCACCCCGGCGCGGAACAACGCGTGGTCGTCGACGAGGAAGACCTTCACCGGCTCCCGCGCCTGCTGGTTCTCCGTCACGTTGCTCCCCTCGTCGGCCGCGTCTTCGAGCATAGCGGCCTCAGGCGACACCCTTGCCCGCCTTCACCGGCATGGCGAGCTGGACCTCGGTGCCCTCTCCCGGCGCGGTACGCAGTTTGCACGTCCCGCCGTGCCGGTCCATCCGCCCGCGGATCGAATCGGCGAGTCCGTGCCGGTCGGCCGGGACGACGTCCGGGTCGAAACCCTTGCCTCGGTCACGCACGAAGACCGTGACCTCGGTGGGCTCGACCTCCGCGTAGACGCTGACCTCTTCGACACCGGCGTGCTTGGCGGCGTTCACGATCGCCTCACGCGCGGCCTGCACGAGCGCGGTCAGCGACTCGTCCAGTTCGGCCTCGCCGACGACGACCTGCCCGACCGAGATCGCGAAGGTGTCCTCGACCTCTCCGCACGCGGTGGCCAATGCCTCCGACAGCGATCCGGCGCTGACCGAGGCTTCGTCCTTCTTCCCGCTTTCCGCGCTCTTGCCGTACCCGGACGGCCCGTAGAGCCAGCCGCGCAGTTCCCGTTCCTGGCCACGTGCCAGCCGCGCCACCTCACGCGGGGAGTCGGCCTGCTTCTGGATCAGCGCAAGCGTTTGCAGCACCGAGTCGTGCAGGTGCGCGGCGATCTCGGCGCGCTCGTCGGTCCGGATGCGGGCCTTGCGCTCGTCGCTGAGGTCGCGGACGAGGCGGATCCAGAACGGCACGGTCAGCACCGCGACCCCGATGAGCGTCGCGAGCACCGCGATCAGCGCGAACTGGACCTGGTCGAAACTGCCGGACCGCAGGACGACCACGCCGATGCCGGTCATCACCAGCGCGACGCCCGCGACGACGCGGATGACCGCCTTCCAGCCGCCCCCGCCGAGGAACGCCCCGGCGACGCTGTCCTTCGCGCCGGTGCGCCAGCGGCGCCGCTGCGACTCGTCGGCCTCCCGCCAGACGACCGCGGCACCGATCATCGCGACCGCGAGCGGTACCGCGACCCAGCCGCTGATGAACCCGGTGAGCGTGCCGCTCGCGACGGCGAGCCCGACCCCGAGCGCGACCAGGCCGAAGGCCTGCTGCCGTTCCTTGCCGGTGGTCTCGGGCTGTTCGGCGTCCTCGGCGCGCTGCTGGACGAACACCCACAGCAGGCCGTAGGCCAGTAGCCCGGCCCCGTTGACCGCCGCGAGCAGCGCGAACGCCGTACGGACCCAGACGACCGGTACCCCGAGGTGGTCGGCGAGGCCGCCGGCCACCCCCGCGATCGCGCGGCCGGACCGGCGCCGGAACATCTTCGGCGGCCCGGCGGGCGCGACCGGCACGATGGGCATGGCCGGCGCCGCGGCCTGCGACGTCACCTGCTCGGCGGTGTCCTGGTCGTGGGAGTCCTGCACACCGTCCATCGTCACACGCCGCGACGTGGTGATCCATCAGGGAAACCCCTGACCCTGGGACTCTGGGGAAACCTCAGGGTCCATCCCGGATGTCCGGGGCGCGCGCGTGCCCCATGCTTTGCGGTATGAGTGGTGCGAGTGAGTCGCGGACCTCGAAGCCTCGGCTGGTGAACGACTTCGAAGAGACCGTGAAGGACTTCTGGGTGAGCAGGCCACGACGGCCGTTCTCCGGGCGGAAGTTCGCGGGCGTGGCCGCCGGCCTGGGAAACCGCTACGGCATCGACCCGGTCGTGGTGCGGGTGGCGCTGGTCGTCGCGACCGTCTTCGGCGGCTTCGGCGTGGCCTTCTATCTCCTCGGCTGGCTGTTCTTCCCCGGCGAGAGCGACGAGGTCTCCGGGTTCGAGGCGCTCATCGGGCGTGGCCGTTCGTCGGTGTCGCCCGCGTTCGCCGTCCTGCTGTGCGTGGCCCTGCTCCCGTCCGTGTTCACCGCCTTCGGCGGGGGCGGCTGGTTCGACGGCGGCGGTCTGCTCGGGCTCGCGCTCACCACCGCGACGCTGTACCTGCTGCACCGGGGCCGCGGCAGGTTCAACCGGCCCGATCCGGTGACGCCGCGGGGCAAGCACGCCACCACACCCTTCGCCACCGCGGGGTTCGCGGAGACTTCACTGGGGAACGGAGCTTTCACGATGACCGACACGACGACCGCGCAGGCGCCGTCGTCCACGGGTTTCGACCCGCTGGCGGCCGACCCGGCGGGCTGGGACCTGCCGGAGGCCGCGCCGCCGCCGGAGCCGCCGCGGCCGGGACCACCGCCCGGATCACCCGCGCCGAGGGGGCGCCGGTCCCGGATCGGCTCGGCGGCGTTCGGGCTCGCCGTCCTCACCGGCGGCGCCGGGGTCGCGCTGAGCCTGGACGGCAACAGCTGGTTCACGCTGCCGCACATCATCGGCATGATGCTCGCCGTGGTCGGGGTCGGGCTGGTGGCCGGGGCGTTCCGCAACGGCGGGCGCGGGCTGATCGGTCTCGCGGTGCCGCTGGCGATCGCCGGGATGGTGCTGACCACCGTGCCGTTCGACAACTTCACGCTGCGCGGCGGCGTCGGTGACCTGAAGGCCACGCCGCGGACGGCGGCCGAGGTGCTGCCGAGCTACCAGCACACGGCGGGAGACATCCGCCTCGACCTGACCGGGCTGCCCACCGGGGAGCCGATCACCACGACGGTCACCAACGGCGCCGGCGACACCAAGGTGATCGTGCCCGAGACGGCCGACGTCACGGTCACCTGCAAGTCCGACGCGGGCCAAGTGGACTGCCTCGACCACGGCTCCTCCGGCGTCGGGCAGAGCCCGACCGTGGTGACCGACGACGGCACCGACGGCCCCGGCGGCCAGAAGATCACCCTGACCGTGACGAACACCCTGGGCGATGTGGAGGTGCGCCGTGGCTGAGGACAACCCGTACGCCTACGACGAAGGTCCGGCCGAGACCACGGCCAAGCCCGCGAGCCGCGGTGTCGACGCGTTCACCCTGATCATCGGGATCGCGACGCTGCTGGTGTCCGGCTACGTGCTTTCGGACGGCGCGACCTGGCTGCCCCGCTTCGACTTCCGCTGGATGATCGCGGGAGCCGCGGTGTTCGTCGGGGTGCTCCTGCTCGGCGCGTCCTTCCGCAAACGCCGCCACTGACCACTTCTCACACGGAGGCCCCGGGTCCCCTCACCCGGGGCCTCCCCCTTTTGGTGTCCGTGGTGTCACGGGAGCGCGCGGGTCACTCCCACTCGATGGTGCCCGGCGGCTTGCTCGTGACGTCGAGGACCACGCGGTTGACCTCGGCCACCTCGTTGGTGATCCGGGTCGAAACGCGCTCCAGCACCTCGTACGGCAGGCGGGTCCAGTCGGCGGTCATCGCGTCCTCCGAGGACACCGGCCGCAGCACGATCGGGTGCCCGTAGGTCCGGCCGTCGCCCTGGACGCCGACACTGCGGACGTCGGCGAGCAGCACCACCGGGCACTGCCAGATGCTCCGGTCGAGACCGGCGGCGGTCAGCTCCTCGCGGGCGATCGCGTCCGCCGCCCGCAGCGTCTCCAGGCGCTCGGCAGTCACCTCGCCGATGATCCGGATGCCCAGGCCCGGCCCGGGGAACGGCTGGCGCTGCACGATCGTCTCCGGCAGGCCCAGTTCGAGGCCGACCCGGCGCACCTCGTCCTTGAACAGCAGCCGCAGCGGCTCGACCAGCTCGAACTGCAGGTCGTCGGGCAGGCCGCCGACGTTGTGGTGGCTCTTGATGTTCGCCGCGCCCTCGCCGCCGCCGGACTCGACGACGTCGGGGTAGAGGGTGCCCTGCACCAGGAACCGGTAGTCGCCTTGGGCCTTGAGGTCGCGCTCGGCCTGCTCGAACACGCGGATGAACTCGCGGCCGATGATCTTGCGCTTCTCCTCGGGGTCGGTGACCCCGGCCAGCGCGCCGAGGAAGCGCTCCCGCGCGTCGACGGTCACCAGGTTGACCCCGGTGGCGGCGACGAAGTCGCGCTCGACCTGGGTGCGCTCGCCCGCCCGCAGCAGCCCGTGGTCGACGAACACGCAGGTCAGCCTGTCGCCGATGGCGCGCTGGACCAACGCGGCGGCGACCGCGGAGTCGACGCCGCCGGACAGCGCGCAGATCGCGCGCCCCTCGCCGATCTGCGCGGCGACACGGGCGACCTGCTCGTCCACGATCGACGCTGTCGTCCACTGTGGACGGACACCGGCGATGTCGTGCAGGAAGCGGCGCAGCACCTCCTGGCCGTGCGGCGAGTGCGCGACCTCGGGGTGGTACTGGACCCCGGCGAAGCGGCGCTCGACGTCCTCGAACCCGGCGACCGCGGCCCCCTCGGAGGACGCGGTGACGACCGAGCCCTCGGGGGCCTTGGTGACGCTGTCGTTGTGGCTCATCCAGGCCGTCTGCCTGCTGGGCAGCCCGGCGTGCAGGACACCGCCCTCGCCCTCGACCCGGACCTCGGTGCGGCCGAACTCGCGGATGCCGGTGGGCTCGACGGTGCCGCCGAGCGCGCGGGCGAGCACCTGGTGGCCGTAGCAGATGCCGAGGATCGGGACGCCCGCCTCGACGAGCTCGGCGTCCATGTTCGGCGCGTGCTCGGCGTAGACGCTGGCCGGGCCACCGGACAGGATGATCGCGGACGGGTTCTTCGCCATGATCTCGGCGGCGGTCGCGGTGTGCGGCACGACCTCGGAGTAGACCTGCGCCTCGCGCACCCGCCGGGCGATCAGCTGCGCGTACTGCGCCCCGAAGTCCACGACGAGAACCGGACCGGTGGGACTGGGCACCTACGACCTCCTGGCGACGGCGAGCACGCTACTGCTCCTATCGTCCCAGGTGGGCCGGGTCACCCGGGACCCAGCCCCCGCCCGCTCCCCACGCTCTCCCCCACCTCGTCCCCACCTCGTCCCCGCCCCGGTCCCACCGCCCCATCAGCCCCACGCGCCCCAAGTGAGTGCATTTAGCGGGCTAAACGCGGCGCTTAGCGGGCGCAAGCAATCAAATCGGCGGGTAACGAGGACTGTGGCTGACCTCGATCGGCCCTACCGTCGGAGGACATGAGCATCGACTGGCCGGCCCAGCTCGCCGAGCAACTCGACTGGCACTGGCACAACCACCTCCGCCCCAAACTCGCGGACCTGACCGACGACGAATACCTCTGGGAACCCGTGGACGGCTGCTGGACCGTGCGCCCGCGCCGGGACGGCGACGACGCCGGGCTGGGCGGTGAGCGCGTCATCGACTGGGCCCACCCGGCGCCGGAGCCGCCGCCGGTGACCACCATCGCCTGGCGCCTCACCCACGTCATCGTGGGTGTCCTCGGCCTGCGCGCCGCCTCCCACTTCGGCGGTCCGTCGATGGACTACAGCACGTTCCCGTACGCGCTCACCGCGGCCGACGCGCTGAAGCAGCTGGACGATGCCTACGCGAACTGGATCACCGGTGTCCGGGGGCTCGACGACGAGCGCCTCGCCCAGCCCTGCGGCCCCGCCGAGGGCCCCTACGGCGACCTGCCGATGGCCACCCTCGTCCTGCACATCCACCGCGAGACCATCCACCACGGCGCCGAGGTCCTGTTGCTCCGCGACCTCTACCGGAACCGCCACACCAGTCACTTCAGCCCCAGCTGAGTGCAGTTAGCGGGCTAAACGCGGCGCTTAGGCACGCTAAGGAGCGCGTTTAGCCCGCTAAACGCGCTCCTCGGCGGAAGCGGGGCGAGGCAGCAGGAGGAAGCCGAGGGCCATGCCGAGGAGCGTGGGCAGGCCGTGGTTGTCGTGCAGCAGGGTGCCGACGATCGCGAGCGCCGGGATCACGAGCGCGCCGAGCCGCAGCCGCGCTTCCACCGGGACCCCGCACCGGGACGGCGCCAGCAGCACCGCCGTCGTCAGCGCCCCGAGCAGCCCGGCGACGCACATCGAGTTCCCCGCCCCGACGGGGTTCAGCCACAGGTAGCTCATCGTCTGCCCGAACAGGCCGCAGCCGAAGTAGAGCACCAGCCACCGCCACCGGCCGAACACCCGCTCCGCGGCGAACCCGAACAACGCCAGCACCGCCAGGTTGAACACGAGCCCGAGCGCCCAGCCGTCCTGGAAGAACATCCCGGTACCCAGCCGCCACCACTCGCCGGCGTCGATCGCCGCCGCGTCGCGCCGCACGTGGTCGTACAGGGCGGGGACGAGGAGCTGCACGACACCGGTCAGCGCCGTCACGACGAACACCACCGCGGTCAGCACCGGCCGCCGGGGCGCACCGATCCGGGCGAAGACGGCGAAGTACGGATTCCGGGCCGCCAGGCGGGACTCGACAGTGCGCATGGGGAAAAGGTAATTCGGCGACGCGGGACCCACCCACGACGTTTGTCACCACTCCACCCGGCGAAGTGTCGCCGGGAACCGGCCGCGACCCGCCGGGTGACCCGGTCGGGTGGGGATGCGCACCGGCGGGACCGGCGGCGAATACCTTGGTGCGCATGGACATGATCACCCCGGATCCCCGCCCCTCCTGGATCGCCGGACGCCCCGAGCAGGGCGCCTCGACACTCGTCGTGCGGCACCCGTACGACGGCAGCGAGGTCGCGACCGTCGCGGTGCCGGGTCCGGACCAGGTCGAACGCGCGGTCGCCGCGGCCGCGTCGGCGGCGAAGGAGTTCCGGCGCACCCCGGCGCACGTCCGCGCCACCGCGCTCGACCACGTCTCCCGCGCGCTCGGGGCCCGCGCCGAGGAGATCGCCGAGGTGATCACGGCGGAGAACGGCAAGCCGCTCAAGTGGGCCGAGGCGGAGGTGAACCGCGCGGTCTCGGTGTTCCGGATCGCCGCCGAGGAGGCCCGCCGGTTCAGCGGGGAGGTCCAGCGGCTGGACGCCGACCCGTCCGGCGAGGCGCGGCTGGCGCTGACCCGCCGGGTGCCGCGCGGGCCGGTGCTCGGGATCGCGCCGTTCAACTTCCCGCTCAACCTCGTGGCGCACAAGGTCGCCCCGGCGCTGGCCGTCGGCGCCCCGATCATCGTCAAACCGGCCCCGCGCACCCCGCTGTCCGCGCTGGTGCTCGGCGAGATCCTGGCCGAGACGGAACTGCCGGAGGGCGTGTTTTCCGTGCTGCCGCTGGGAAACGAGGAGACCTCGGCGCTGGTGGCCGATGCCAGGCTGCCGGTCGTGTCCTTCACCGGCTCCGGCCCGGTCGGCTGGTCGCTCGCCGACGCCGCGCCGCGCAAGCACGTCGTGCTCGAACTCGGCGGCAACGCGGCGGCCGTCGTGCTGCGGGACTGGCCCGACCCCGAAGGCGCCGCCCAGCGCATCGCGACGTTCGGCAACTACCAGGCGGGACAGTCGTGCATCGCGGTCCAGCGGGTGATCGTCGACGCCGCCGTCGCCGACGAATTCCTTCCGGCGCTGCGGGAAGCCGTCGAGGCACAGCGGACCGGTGATCCCTACGACCGCAACACCGACGTCGGCCCGGTCGTCGACGAGGCCGCCGCGGAGCGGATCGAGGCGTGGATCGGCGAAGCCGTGGCGGGCGGCGCGAAGGTGCTCACCGGCGGAACCCGCGAGGGCGCGAGCGTGGCGCCGACGTTGCTCACCGACGTGCCCCCGGACGCGAAGGCGTGGGCGGAGGAGATCTTCGGCCCGGTGCTCGCGGTGTCCGTTGTGGACGGTGTGGACGAGGCGTTCGCCGCGGTCAACGAATCCGCGTACGGTTTGCAGGCCGGGGTGTTCACCACCGACGTGCAGCTGGCCTTCCACGCCTCCTCGGAGCTGGAGGTCGGCGGCGTGATCATCGGCGACGTGCCCTCCTACCGGGCCGACCAGATGCCTTATGGCGGCGTCAAGGGCTCCGGCGTCGGCCGCGAAGGCGTGTTGTCGGCGATGAACGACCTCACCGAGGAGCGGGTCACGGTGTTCACCGGGATCGAGCTCTAGGCGGCCACTCCCTGGGCGAAACGGAACACGCCGTCCGGGTCGTAGGTCTTCGCGACCTGCTTGAGCCGGGCGGCGTTGTCGCCGTAGTACGCGGTGGCCCAGTCGGGCAGGTCGGGATCGATGTAGTTGACGTAGCCGCCGCGCGCCCCGGCGGTGGCGAGCCCCGCGACGACCTCGCCGACCGACCGGGTCACCGCGTCCCGGTTCCCCGCCGTCGCCCGCGCGTAGACCTGCACGCTGGCGATCGCCTTGCGGTGCCAGAAAGCGGTTTCCGTCGGTGCCACGTCACTCACCGCGCCACCGAGGCTGTCGATGAGCAGATCCGTTCCGGACCGCCCCGACGCGAGCTCGGTGATCTTGCCGCCGTCCACGGGTTCGGTGATGATCCGCGAAGAGGCCACAAAGGACTCACGGTCCTCGCTGC
This sequence comes from Amycolatopsis samaneae, assembly GCF_039541975.1. Classification (NCBI taxonomy): domain Bacteria; kingdom Bacillati; phylum Actinomycetota; class Actinomycetes; order Pseudonocardiales; family Pseudonocardiaceae; genus Amycolatopsis; species Amycolatopsis samaneae. Next base: position 250,072 of record NZ_BAABHG010000008.1, on the reverse strand, counting down.
CGGAGAAGTAGTCCATCGCGGCCGCGTAACCCATGCCGCGCGCGCTGCGCGAGGTCGGCGTCGCCCCCGACCGGGACACCAGGTCGTTCAGCAACGGGGCCAGCGCGGCGGAACCGCCGACGTAGCACCCGCCGACGCGGCACTGCACCGGGGAACCGCCGGAGATCGTGAGGGTCGACCAGAGTTCCCGCGGCGCGGCCGAAACCCAGGACTGCCAGGCGTTCAGCACGTCGTCCGCCGCACCTGACGGGAACTTCAGCGAGAACGTGGTGACACTCGGCGCCGGGTCGGTCCGGAAGGTGAACGAGGTGACCACACCGAAGTTCCCTCCGCCGCCGCCCCGCAGCGCCCAGAAGAGATCCTGTTCGGACTGGGCGGACGCCGTACGCAGTTTGCCGTCCGCCGTCACGATCCGCGCGGACTCCAGGTGGTCACAGGTGAGGCCGTACTTCCGGGTGAGCACACCGATCCCGCCGCCGAGGGTGAGCCCGGCGATGCCGACGCTCGGGCAGGAACCGGCGGGCAGGCTGCGCCCCGCCCTGCCGAGCGCGGCGTAGACGTCCTTGAGCCGGGCACCGGCCCCGACGACGACCCGATCACCCTGTACGTCCACAGTGGACATCTTGCCGAGGTCGAGTACCAGACCGCGGTCGGGCACCGAGTATCCGGCGTAGCTGTGCCCGCCGCCGCGCGCCGCGATCGGGAGCCGCCGCGCGGCCGCGGTGACGCACGCCTGGACATCCTCCGCGCTCACGCATTTCACCACCGCGGCGGGTGTGTGCCCGTCGAAGAGCGGGTTGTAGCCGCGCTTGGCGGTGTCGAAACCACCGTCGCCGGGAAGCACGAGCCCGCCGGAAAGCTTGCCGCGCAAGGCGTCCCAGTCGGGCGGACCCGACGGCGGCGGACTGGCCGATGTGGACGGTGTGGCCGGCGGCCGCGCGGGCGGGACCGACGGCGACGTGCCGCGGCCCGGCGAGCACGCGACAGCCACCGCGCCGACGGCCGATGCCCCGGCCAGCCGTAGGAACGTCCTTCGTCCGACACTCATGCCCTGATAGACGTCCGTGGCGCGGCACGGTTGCGCGGCCTCACCCACCGACGGCATCCGCCACCAGCCCGGCCAGCAGCGCGGTGAGCGCGAACTCGAACCGTTCGCCGTGCCGCGCGCCCTCCGCCAGCGCCCGCGCCAGCAGCGGAAACTCCGTCGCGTCGAGCTCGCCGAGACTATCCACATCGGACATTTCGGCGCCGGGCGTGCGCCCCGCCTCGGCGAGCGTGTGCCCGAGCACGAACGTCATCACGGTGTTCAGCACGTCGAGCGCGCGGACCGGCCCGAATCCGGCGTCGACGAGCACCCGGAGCGCGGCCTCCACGTGCCCGAGCGCGACCCGGCTGGTCACCGGCCGGGTCGCGGCGAGGGGCAGCACTCCGGGGTGTGCCAGCAGCTCGGCGCGGTACGCGCGGGCGAGCCGCCCCAGCCACCGCTCCCACCGCTCCCCCGGCTCGGGCCGTACCCCGCCCATCGGCACGGTGAGCCGATCGACCAGTGCCTCGAACAACGCGTCCTTGCTGGGCACGTAGTGGTAGAGGGTCATCGCCTCGACGTCCAGCGCGGCGCCGAGCTTGCGCATCGAAAGCGCGGCGACCCCGTGCTCGTCGACGAACTCCAGCGCGACGTCGACGATCCGCTCCCTGGTCAGGCCCGCGCGCGGCCGGGCCCGTCGATCGCTCATGACACCCCCTTGACGTTTCTTACACCGTAAGAGCAGACTAGCCGGACAGCTACTCTTACAGCGTAAGAAACGAGGAGACATGAGCACACCGGGCAAGGCCGTCCTCCGGCGATTCCTGGATCACCTCAACGCCCACGACCTGACCACGATCGACGAGGTGGTCGCGGACGACGTCGTCGAGAGCGGGCCCATCGTCGTCGACGCGCCCAGCGGCGGGATCGAGAACTTCCGGACGGGCTGGGCGCGGATGCTCACCGCGTTCCCGGATCTCCGTGTCGAAGCCGAGACGATGCTCGCCGAGGGCGACCGGGTGGCGGCGACCATCTCGCTCTCGGCCACCAACACCGGGTACTACCGGCGCGGCGAGGCGACCGGCAGGCACGCGACCTGGCGCGGCTTCGTCGTGGTCCGCGTGCGCGACGGCAGGATCGCCGAGATCGACGCGCAGACCGACCGTTTCGGCATGCTGCGCCAGCTCGGCATCATCGGCGACGACGACGAGCTCGCGGCGCCTCGCCAGGCGTCGTGATCCGGGCTAACGGCGCAGCGCGGCGGGCGCGTTCGCGGGGACGGCCGGGTTCTTCGGCGCGATCGGCGCCAACCGGACGTAGCCCGCTTCCTGTCCCGGCCGCGCGTCCGCCTCGCCCTTGTTCGGCCAGAACGAGAACGCGCGCTCGGCCTGCGCGGTGATGGTGAGCGACGGGTTGACCCCGAGGTTCGCCGTGATGGCCGCGCCGTCCACAACGGACAGTCCGGGGTAGCCGTACACCCGGTGGTACGGGTCGATGACACCCTCCTCGGCGGTGGCGCCGATCGGGACGCCGCCGATGAAGTGCGCGGTGAGCGGGATGTCGAAGATCTCGCCCACCGTCCCGCCCGCGATGCCGCCGATGTGCGCCGCGGTCCGCTGGTTGGCCTCGTACCCGGCGGGGATGAAGCTCGGGTTGGGCTCGCCGTGCCCCTGCTTCGAGGTGTACCGGCGGCGCCCGAACAGCCCGCGTTTGGTGTAGGTGGTGATGGAGTTGTCGAGGCTCTGCATCACCAGCAGGATCACCGTGCGCTCGCTCCAGCGGTACCCGTTGAGCAACTGTGCCGTCTGGATCGGGTGCCGGAGGACGAACTTGAGGGCCTGGCGCCAGCGCGGGACCGGCAGGGAGCCGTTGGTGGCGATGGTCTGCAGCAGGCTCATCGCGTTGCTGCCCTTGCCGTAGCGGACCGGCTCGATGTGGGTGTCCTCGTCCGGGTGAATGGACGAGGTGATCGCGACGCCGCGGCTGAAGTCCCGCTCCGGGTCGACCCTGGTGCGCCCGGCGCCGATGATGGCCTCGGAGTTGGTGCGGGTCAGCTCGCCGAGCCTGCGGGACAGCTTCGGCAGCGTGCCGGTGTCCTTCATCCGGTGCAGCAGGTTCTGCGTGCCCCAGGTCCCCGCTGCGAGCACCACCTGGCCCGCGGTGATGGTGTGCCGGAACCTGCGCGAGGTCGTCCCGGTCTTCCGCAGGCTCACCTCATAGCCCTGACCTGCGTTTAGCGGGCTGATCGCGGTCACGGTGGTGAGCGGGATGACCTTGGCGCCGTCCTGCTCGGCGAGGTAGAGGTAGTTCTTGACCAGCGTGTTCTTCGCGCCGACGCGGCAGCCGGTCATGCACGAGCCGCATTCGGTGCAGCCGACGCGGTCGGGCCCGGCGCCGCCGAAGTACGGGTCCTTCACCTGTTCGCCCGGCTTGCCGAAGTACACCCCGACCGGGGTCGGGTGGAAGCTGTCGGCCACGCCCATGTCCTTCGCGACGTCACGCATGACGACGTCGGCCGGGGTGATGGTCGGGTTGGTGACGACCCCGAGCATGCGGCTGGCCTGGTCGTAGTGGGGGGCGAGTTCGGCCTCCCAGTCGGTGATGTGCGCCCACTGCCGGTCGGCGTAGAACGGCTTGAGCGGCCGGTAGAGCGTGTTGGCGTAGACCAGCGAGCCACCGCCGACGCCGGCGCCCGCGAGCACCATGACGTCGGAGAGCATGTGGACGCGCTGGATGCCGAAGCAGCCGACCTGCGGCGCCCACAGGTAGCGCTTGAGATCCCAGGACGTCTTCGCGAACTCGTCGTCGGCGAAGCGGCGGCCCGCCTCGACGACGGCGACGCGGTAGCCCTTCTCGGTGAGCCGGAGCGCGGCGACGCTGCCGCCGAATCCGGATCCGACCACGACGACGTCGTAGTCCAGCTCTTGCCCGGTGGTGGTGTTACTGGCAGTCACACCTTGAGCGTAACCCCGCCCACGCCACCTGACCAGAGGTAAGTTACCCGCCGGTTACCTCGGCGCCGAAGCGCGTTTAGCCCGCTAACTGCACTCTGCTGGGGCGCATGGGGCTCCTGTGACACATCACCGGGGCAGGTGCGCACCGCGAGACACCGCCACCCCGCCTCCGGCCCCAAATGCGTTTAGCCCGCTAAACGCACTCGCGCCGGAGGCGGAGAGGACGTTGAGCGGGCTGAACGCGTCGAGCGGGACGGATCAGGCGCGGACGGTGAGGCCGACGCGCTGGAACTCCTTCAGGTCGGAGTAGCCGGTCTTCGCCATCGCCCGGCGCAGCGCGCCGAAGAGGTTCACGACGCCCTCGGCGTCGGACGAGGGGCCGAACAGCAGCGTCTTGAGGTCGACGGCGTAGTCCGGCCCGGCGGCGACGCGGGAGCGCGGCAGCGACGGGTGCGCGGCGGCTGCCGTCCAGTACAGGCCCTGGCCGGGCGCGTCGGACGAGGCGGCCAGCGGCGCGCCGAGCATGACGGCGTCGGCCCCGCACGCAACCGCCTTCGCGATGTCGCCCGAGGTGCCGATCCCGCCGTCGGCGAGTACGTGCACGTAGCGGCCGCCGGTCTCGTCGAGGTAGTCGCGGCGCGCGGCGGCGGCGTCGATGATCGCGGTCGCCATCGGGACACCGATGCCCAGCACCCGGTCGGTGCTGGTCACGCCCGGGGTGGCGCCGTGGCCGACGATGACGCCCGCCGCGCCGGTCCGCATGAGGTGCATCGCGGTGCGGTAGTCGCTGACCCCGCCCGCGATCACCGGGACGTCGAGACGCCCGATGAAGTCCTTGAGGTCCAGCGGCTCGGCGTCGCGCTGGACGTGCTCGGCGGAGATGATCGTGCCCTGCACGACCAGGATCTCGACGCCGGCCGCGAGGAGATCGGGCGTCAGCTCGGCGGCGTGCTGCGGGCTCACCCGCGCGGCGACCGTGACCCCGGACTCGCGGACGGTCCTGATCGCCTCGGTCAGCAGGTCGAGCCGGATCGGTGCCGCGTGCAGTTCCTGCAGCACCCGCACGACGGCGGTCGGGTCCTCGGTGTCCTCGGCGGCGCGCACGAGCCGGAACATCGCGTCCTCGACGTTGGCGTGCCGCGCCCAGAGCCCCTCGGCGTTGAGCACGCCGAGACCACCGAGCTCGCCGACGGCCACCGCGGTGCCCGGCGAGACGATCGCGTCGGTCGGGTGGGTGATCAGCGGCAGGTCGAACCGGTACGCGTCGATCTGCCACGCGGTGGACACCACCGAAGACGACCGGGTGCGCCGCGAGGGCACGATCTCCACGTCGTCGAGGCCATACGCCCGCCGCGCGGTGCGGCCCATGCCGATCTCGACCAGATCCCGCACGGTAAGTCCCTTCTCGTGGTCACACCCCAGTCTGCCGCTCCATTGTCGCTAGGCCGCGTGGGTGACCTGCGCACGGGGCACCCCAACCCGCCCCACCTCTCCGCGCCCACCCGCCCCGAAGTGCAGTTAGCGGGCTAAACGCGGCGCTTAGGCATGCTAAGGAGCGCGTTTAGCCCGCTAAACGCGCTCCGGGGTGTGACGGGGTCAGGGGGTCAGAAGGAGACCTTTTGGACGGAGTCGGCGCGCATGACGGCCTCCTGCCGGAACTCCTTCTTGTAGTCCGCGCGGATCTGCTCGATCTCGGTGTTGGCCTTCGCGGCGTCGGCGAACGAGTACACGATGACGATCACGTGCGAGCGCTCGTGCACGATCTGCCCGTTCGCGCCCTTCCACTGCCCCTTGCCGGGCAGCTCGGTGAAGCCGTTCGGGAAGGCGCGGGTGAGCTCCTTGTCCGAGAAGATCCCGAACTCGGTGTCCGTCACCTCGGTGCCGTCGGGCTTGCCGGTGCCGAAGTACAGCTCGGTGCGCTTCCACACGTCACCGGGCGCCGCCGAAGCGTCCGAAGCGGCCGAACCGCCGGAGGGCGCCGCCGTCGCCGAGGACGCCGCGAGGCCCCCGCCGACTCCCAGCACCGCCGCCGCGGCCACCGCCGCCACCGTCCGCCGCGAAACCACCCGCCGTGAAACCGACATCCGTCCGTCCCTCCTGGAAAACCGAAACCGGTCGACACCCGGGAGTCTTCCGGGTGCCGACCGGTGGAAGGAACGGCTGAACGGGCTGTCTACCGGGTCGTGTAGTTCGGCGCCTCGACGGTCATGGTGATGTCGTGCGGGTGGCTTTCCTTGAGCCCGGCCGCGGTGATCCGCACCAGCTGCGCCTCCTGCAGCTCCGGGATCGTGTTCGCCCCGGCGTAGCCCATGCCCGCGCGCAGCCCGCCGACGAGCTGGTGCACGACGTTGGCCAGCGGACCGCGGAACGGGATCCGGCCCTCGATGCCCTCGGGGACCAGCTTGTCCTCGTTGAGCACGTCGTCCTGCGCGTAGCGATCCTTCGAGTACGACTTCGCCTCGCCCCGCGACTGCATCGCGCCCAGCGAGCCCATCCCGCGGTAGACCTTGAACTGCTTGCCGTTGACCAGGATCAGGTCGCCCGGCGACTCCGCGGTCCCGGCCAGCAGGCTGCCCAGCATCACCGTGGACGCGCCCGCGGCGATCGCCTTCGCGATGTCGCCCGAGTACTGGATGCCCCCGTCGCCGATCACCGGGACCCCGGCCGGACGGCACGCCTGGTCGGCCTCGTAGATCGCGGAGATCTGCGGGACGCCGACCCCGGCGACGATCCGGGTGGTGCAGATCGAGCCCGGCCCCACGCCGACCTTGACGCCGTCGACACCCGCGTCGACCAGCGCCTGCGCGCCCGCACGCGTCGCGACGTTCCCGCCGACGACGTCGACCGCCTCGCCGAGCTCCTTCTTCAGCAGCGCCACGGCGTCCACGACGGCACGCGAGTGGCCGTGGGCGGTGTCCACCATCAGCACGTCGACCCCGGCGTCGGCCAGCGCCATCGCGCGCTTGTGCCCGTCCACGCCGACACCGACCGCGGCGCCGACGACCAGCCTGCCGTCCGGGTCCTTGGTGGCCCTCGGGTACTGCTCGGTCTTGACGAAGTCCTTGACGGTGATCAGCCCGCGCAGCTTGCCCGCGCCGTCGACGATCGGCAGCTTCTCGATCTTGTGACGGCGCAGCAGCCCGAGCGCCGCGTCCGCGGTGACACCGACCTGCGCGGTGACCAGCGGCGCCTTCGTCATCACGTCGCCGGCCGGGCGGGTGTGGTCGACCTCGAAGCGCATGTCGCGGTTGGTGATGATGCCGACCAGCGTCCCGGACGCGTCGGTCACCGGGACACCGGAGATCCGGAACCGCGCGCACAGCGCGTCGACCTCGGCCAGCGTCGCGTCGGGCGCGCAGGTGACCGGGTCGGTGACCATGCCGGCCTCGGACCGCTTGACCACCTCGACCGCGGCGGCCTGCTCGTCGATCGGCATGTTGCGCTGCAGCACCCCGATACCGCCCTGACGGGCCATCGCGATCGCCATCCGCGCCTCGGTCACGGTGTCCATCGCGGCGGAGACCAGCGGGACCCCCAGCGTGATGTTGCGGGTCAGCCGCGTACTCGTATCGACCCCGCTCGGCACGACGTCCGATTCGGCGGGCAGCAGCAGCACGTCGTCGAAGGTCAGCCCGAGCATGGCGAACTTGCTCGGCACGGGTGCGGTCACGCTGTCGCTGGTCATAACGTGCGAAGGGCCTTCCTGGCGGGGGATGATCAGGGCCGCGATACGACGCTGTGGGCCTTCCCCTCATGATATCCGGGCCGGACACCGCTCCCGGGCGGGTGGGGCCGGGCGGGTGGGGTGCTCCCCGGTCCGACCGGTACCGTGCAGGCCGTGCCGCACGATGTGTTGCCCCCAGACCCCTTCGCGGATGATCCGGACGACCCGGCCCGCGCCTTCCTCGACAGCGACGACAGGCTGGACGAACCGATCACCCCCGACGAGCGCACCGAGCTGCTGGCCGACCTCTCCGATCTGGCCGTCTACCAGGCACTTCTCGAGCCGCGCGGGGTGCGCGGCATCGTGGTGGACTGCGGCGAGTGCGACGAGCCGCACTACCACGACTGGCACCTGCTGCGGGCCAGCCTGGAGCAGCTGCTCGCCGACGGCCGGATGCGGCCGCACGAGCCCGCGTTCGACCCGAACCCCGGCGACTATGTGAGCTGGGACTACTGCCGCGGCTTCGCGGACGGGGTGACGGCGAACGAAAGCGCCTACTGACGCTGCTGACGCCGAAAAGGGCCTTGGTGAGATCGCTCACCAAGGCCCTTTTCTTCGGCTGTGCGCCGGTTACGGCGTCGATTCGACGGCTTGCCCCTGCTGGCCCTGACCGCCCGCGCCCGTTTCGCTGCGCGGTGTGCCGCTGCCGCCCGGGTTGTTGCCGGTGGCCGGGGTGGTCGTGGTGACCGGGGGCGGCGGGGTCGTGGTCGGCGTGACCGGCGGCGGTGGCTGCGACGAGGACGAGCTGGTCACCGGGAGGCTGGTGCTGCCCCCGCTGCCCGGCAGCGTCGACGGGGCCCCGCTCGCTTGGTTCGACGGGGTCGTGGACGGGTTCGACGGCGGCTGAGCGGGCGGCTGGCCCGGTGGCTGCGCGGGTGCCGTCGGGTCGTCGAGCTGGGCGGACAGCTGACGGTGCTGCTGGATCAGCTGGTCACGGTTCTCCGCGTCGGTGACCTGGCTGAGCGCGGCCTGCGCGTCGGCGAGCGCCTTGCGCGCGAGGGCGAGGTTGCCCCCGGCGAGCGCGAGGTTCGCCTTCTCCAGGTCCAGCTTCGCCGCGGCGGCGGCCTCGACCGACCGCGCGTGGTCGGCGTAGAGCACCTTGGTGAGTCCCCAGAGCGTGTCCCCGGGCTGCGCGTCGCGCGCGGCGAGCCCGGTGCCGGTGAAGGCGATGGCCAGCACGGCGGCGGCGGCCGCGACCGGCACGAGCATCCTGCGCCGGCCCCGGCCGGACTTCCGGCGGCGGGCCAGTGTCGCGGCGCCGACCGTGCGGACGGCGGTGTCGACGTCCACGAGCTCGGCGAGCGGCTCGCTGTCGATGTCCCGTCGCCAGGCGACGAGAAGTGCGTTGAGTTCCTGGTCGCCGAGGCTGTCGGCGATCGCCGGGTCCGAGCCGCCGAGGGCGTCCAGCAGGGCATCGTCGGCCTGTACGGCGGACAGGTCGGCGGCGAACTCCGCTTCGGAGGCCGTCATCCCGTTGCCCCACGCTGCCGAGCCCGCGGTCTGCTCGTGCTCGGCGCCCGGTCTGTTCTCACGCTCACGCCCGGTCACTCAGATCACCTCCTCGGCGGCGAGGACCTTGCGTAGGCGCGCCAGCGCCCGGTGCTGGGCGACCCGGACCGCGCCGGGCGTCGAGCCCACCGCGTCCGCCGTCTCCTCGGCGGAAAGCCCGACGACCACCCGCAACACCACGATCTCCCGCTGTTTGTCCGGCAGCACCTGCAACAACTGCGACATCCGCTCGTTCAGTTCACCTTGCAGCGCGCGCTGCTCCGGACCGACCCCGCCCTCGACCTCGTCGGGCACCTCAGCCACCGGTTCCGCGCGGTTGCGGGCCGCGGCCCGATGCGCGTCGGCGACTTTGTGCTGGGCGATACCGTAGACGAACGCCAGGAACGGGCGCCCCTGGTCACGGTACGAAGGCAACGCCGTGAGCACCGCGAGACACACCTCCTGCGCGACGTCGTCTGCCGAAGCGAACGAACGCTCCTGCCTGCCAACCCTGGCCCGGCAATACCGCACGACCAGTGGACGGATGGCCGCCAACAACCGCTCGACCGCCTGTGGATCACCCTCGACGGCAGCGGCGACCGGCTCATCCAGTCCATCCCCCACATTGGCCATCGCAGACAACAGTCCCAGTGTTACGTGTAGGCGTGCAAAGAACCCGGCGCATGGTTACTCTCCCCGTGCGCCGGTCACATCTACCGTACCTTCGGCCGGTCGACGTCGTCCGCTCACGGTCCACCCCGGCGCGCCGTGGCGGCACCGGGGCGTGCGGTCCGGCCCCACCTGGCCGTTCCGCGCAAAACATCTGTTCAACGAGCAAGCGGCCAGACAGGTACGTGGCCCGGTTTCGGCCGGGCCGGGAAAAGCGTGCCCGAGTTAACGGATGGATAACACCCAGGGTGATCGGAAACACAGTTACGGGCCAGGGCTGGCGTGCCCTGGCCCGTCGTCACCCGTACTGCCGTTCAGGAACGAGGTGCTCGTTCCGGGGTCAGGAGACCAGGCCGCGACGGAAGCCGTGCGCGACGGCCTGCGCGCGGTCGCGCACGCCGAGCTTGCGGAACAGGCGCCGGGCGTGCGTCTTCACGGTGTCCTCGGACAGGTACAGCTCGCGCCCGATCTGCCCGTTGCTCTTGCCCTGGCTCATCCCGCGCAGCACCTGGAGCTCGCGTTCGGTGAGCTGGACACCGGGGTCGGACGGCTGACGCGGCGCCGGTACCGAGGTGCTGGCCAGCGTGTGCGCCAGCGCGGCGACCAGCTCCGGACGGGAGGCGTCCCACCGGAGGTAGCCGCGGGCACCGCCGGCGATCGCGGCGGCGATACTGCCCGCGTCGTCCGGGGCGCCGAACACGATGACGTTGGCCTGGGGGTTCGCGGAAACGAGCCGACGTGTGGCCTCGACACCCGTCGGGACGGCGCGTTGCGTCCCGACCAGCACGACGTCCACCGGCTGGCGGGAGTACCGGGCCAGCAGCTCGTCACCGTGCGCTACGCAGTCGATGCGACTGACCCCAGGGACCGCGGACATCACACGGGTGAGCCCTTCACGGACACTGCGTCGGTCGTCGCAGATCAAGACCGTCGTCACGGGGTTTCCTTCCTGCAGCCGGGTGACATTCCACTTCCCCTATCGGACGCTTTAGCCCGAACCTTGACACGATCCGGTGGCTTTTTTTGAAACTTCTTAGCCCGGATGCCGGAACGACGTTTCCCAGAGGCTCAACCCGGTCAAGTCGGAACCCACGGCGACCCCCTCGCGATACGCCTCCCGCCAGGATCTGCGCGCCGTAACACTGCGTGCAACACCTGGGCGGCTCTGAATCGATACTCTTCGGCGTGTTCCGCCCGAAGGTCCGCCAGCACCCCGGCCACCACCCAAGAAAGTGAATGCAATTCGCTTTCTTGGGTGGCCGTCAAGGCGTTTTCGAGAAGGTCCCGCGCATTGTCCCGCTCGCCGGGATCCCCCTCGGCCACCAGCGCCACGCCGAGCACGATGCCGGACTTGACCTCGTGCCGCCGGGCACCGCGTTCACGCGCCGCCGCCAGTGCGCGGCGCGCGGGGGCGAGGGCCGCGGCGGCCCGGCCGGCGGCGAGCTCGATCTCCGCCCCGACCCAGCCGCTACGCACCGTGGCCCGCCAGCCCGCGTCCTCGGCCCGCGCGCGGGCGAGCAGCCCGCGAGCGGCACCGAGCCTGCCGAGCGCGAGGTTGTCCGCGGCGAGGCCCAGCAGCGCGTCGGCCCGCGCTCCCGCGGCGTCGAGCCCGTCGGGATCGGGCGCGGCCGAAGGGAGCGTGACGGCCAGTGCGTACGCCTCGCCGTCGAGCGGGCGGGCCCGGGTGTGCCCGCCCAGCTGACGCCGGTGGGAGGCCAGCGTGCTCGCCGCGAGCGACGCGACCAGCGGGCTCGCCGAGCCACGGAGCGCTTCCAGGATCGTCATGGCGGCGGCGTACCGGCCCTGCGCGCCGAGGACGACCGCCGCGAGCAGCCGGGCCACCGGCGGGGCGGACGGCGGCACGGCGATCGGACCGGCGGGCAGCGGGTCACCGCCGAAGGCGGCGATCCGCAGGGAGCGTTCCTGCACCCGTCCTTTCTATCGCCTCGCACCGACAAGAACATGCTCGATGCGATCGGCGGCGGTGGAAAGGTCCGTCAGCAGTTCGACCTTGCCGGGCAGCGCCGCGCGGTCCCAGCCGGGGCCGCAGGCGAACAACCTGCCGCGCTGACGGCCGCGGGACACCCTGGCGAACAGCCGGGGATCGGCGGCGGCGCGCCGATGGGCCCAGAGCACGACCGCGGCGGGCGCGCTGCGGCGCACCGCGACCGCGAGCACCTCGGCGGGCAGCGGGACGCCGAACAGCTGGGCGCCGACGCGCCGTTCCGCCAGTGAGGCGGCCAGCGCGTACATCGGCATGCTGTCGCGTTCCTCCGGTACGCAGCCGAGCAGCACCGGACGGGTGTTGCGGGGCTCGTCGAGCACCGGGGTGGCGCGGATGAGCGCGGCGAACACGCATTCGGCGAGGAGGTACTCGACCTCGGCGCCCGCGCTGACCCCGCGCCAGCGCGTGCCCAGCGCGCTCAGCACGGGTTCGAGCACGCCCGTCCACGCGGGCAGGACGCCGAGTTCGGCGATGATGTCGACCAGCATCCGTTGCACGGCGCCGACGTCCATCGCGAGCGCCGCGGTGCTGAGGCGGCGCGCCAGCCGTGACGGGACCTCGTGCCCGTCCGGTTCCCGTTCCTCCGGTGGCTCGCCGGTCAGGGTCCCGGTGACCTCCCGGAGCACCGGCGGACCGGACCGGGGCATCTGTTCGAGCGCGTAGCGGGCGGCTTCGGCCGTCGAAGCGCCGCGGAGCAGCGCGCGCTGCATGAGTTCGAGCCGTCCGATGTCGGAGCTGCCGTACCGGCGGTGCCTGCCGTCGGTGTGCCTGCTCGGGCCGAGCCCGTAGCGGCGGTCCCAGGTACGCAGGGTGGACGGCGCGACCCCGAGCCGGCGGGCGACCGAGGCCACCGGCAGGGTGGGTTCTTCGGTGCCCGACCCAGCTCCCACGCGGCCCAATATCCCGGGCGTCCCGGCAGCGGGCAACCGGAGCCAAAAGCCCAGCTCACACATCCGGGGGATGCCTAACGGCTGAATCGGGGTGAATCTCTTGAACAAGTATTGGCGCGCTTCTAACGTTACCGCCGTTGCACCGAATGGAGTAGCAGCACCACAGCGGAGCAGCTAAAGGCATCGACCGGATGACGGAGGCGGTCAGGATGGCAGACACGCGCAGGCTCCCTGGTCCCAACGCGGACATGTGGGACTGGCAGCTGGAGGGGTCATGCCGGGGGATGGACAGCGCGTCCTTCTTTCACCCGGACGGCGAGCGTGGCCCGGCGCGAGCGCGCCGTGAAGCCAGGGCCAAAGCCGTCTGCCTGGCCTGCCCGGTACTCCAGATGTGCCGGAGCCACGCACTCGCCGTACACGAGCCGTACGGGATCTGGGGCGGGCTCTCGGAATCCGAACGGGAACACATCATCAAAGCCGACAAACGCGCCATGAGCATGTCGAACGGCTAGGCCCTCCCCCGCCTGCCGTTCCGGAGGGCGGCGTCCACTGTGGACGCCGCCCTCCGTCATTCCCGGGCGCCGGCGGGCCAGGCGACGAGCGCGACGTCGATCGACGCGGTGAGCTCGGGCAGGGTCGCGCCGTCCCGCGCCTGCACGGACAGCCCGTTGAGCACCGTCGTGAAGAAGCCGCCGAGTGCCTCGACGTCGGTGTCCTCGGGCAGCTCGCCGTCTTCGACGCCCTCGCGCAGCCGCCGCGTGATCGACTCCTGGGTTTCCCGGCGCAGTGCGCGGAGGTGATCGTGGACGCCCTGGTTCGCGGGCGTGCAGTTGGTCGCGGCGAGGACGACCATGCACCCGCTGGGATGGGCCGGGTCGACGTAGTCGCGCGCGTTGTCCCGGAGTACCGCCTCGACGGCGGCGCGCGCGGTGGGCTGCTCCCGCAGCGCCCGCTCGGTGAAGCCGCCGTACACGGCGCAGTAGTGCTTGACGGCCTCGCGGAACAGCGCCTCCTTGCCGCCGAACGCGGCGTAGAGGCTCGGCGGGTTGATGCCCATCGCCGCGGTCAGGTCCGCCAGGGACGCGCCTTCGTAGCCGCGCGCCCAGAAGACGTACATCGCCTTGGTCAGCGCGCCCTCGCGGTCGAAGGCCCGGGGCCGTCCTCGCGGTGACATGGACCACCTTCTGTAGTGACTCTTACAAAAACCCTTGACCCCCGGATCCTACTTCCCCTTTTATTGTAGCGACCGCTAAAGAAAGGGATTTCGGATGAGCACACCGCTGAAGGGCAAGGTGGCGCTGGTGACCGGCGGGGGCCGGGGCATCGGCGCGGCCATCGCGACCCGCCTCGCCGAGGACGGCGCCGACGTCGCGATCACCTACGAGCGTTCCCGGGACCGGGCGGAGAAGACCGTCGCGGAGATCGAGGGGCTCGGCCGCCGCGGCGTCGCGATCAAGGCCGACAGCGCGGACGCCGGCGCGGTGACCGCCGCCGTCGACCGCGCGGCCGCCGAGCTGGGCCGGCTGGACATCCTGGTGAACAACGCGGGCGTGTTCCTCATCGGCCCGGTCGACGAGCTGACCGTCGAGGCGATCGACCGCACGCTCGCCGTGCACGTCCGGGCAGTGCTGGTGGCCACGGGCGCCGCAGTGCGGCACATGGGCGAGGGCGGGCGGATCGTGTCGATCGGGAGCAATCTCGCGGAGCGCGCGCCCTGGCCGGGGCTGAGCCTGTACTCGGCGAGCAAGTCGGCGCTGACCGGGCTGACGCGCGGGCTGGCGCGCGATCTGGGGCCGCGCGGGATCACCGCGAACGTCGTGCAGCCGGGGCCGACGCACACCGACATGAACCCGTCCGACGGGCCCCACTCGGCGAGGCAGCTTGAGCACGTGGCGCTCGGCGGCTACAGCGACGCCGCCGACGTCGCGGCGACCGTCGCCCATCTCGCGGGGCCGGGCGGCCGGCGCCTGACCGGCGCCACGATCACCATCGACGGCGGCTTCAACGCCTGACCCCCGCCGAGTGCGTTTAGCCCGCTAAACGCACTCGGCCCCGGGCCCGCGAGTGCAGTTAGCGGGCTAAACGCGGCGCTGAGCATGCCTAAGCATCTGGGCGCGCCCAGGCGGCTCGCGTTCCACCGGCCCACCCGGTCTCGACGCCCCAAGTGCGTTTAGCCCGCTAAACGCACTTGGGCGGGGAGGGGCACAAAAGAAGCGGGGCGGCACTCCGGTGGGAGTGCCGCCCCGCTTCGGGACGTACGGGTGGAGCTAGTGCGCGTGGCCGTGACCGGCCCCGGCGTCGGGCTCCTCCTCGGCCGGCTTCTCGACCACGGAGCTTTCCGTGGTGAGCACGAGCCGGGCGATGGACGCGGCGTTCGCCACCGCGGACCGGGTCACCTTGACCGGGTCGACGATGCCGGCACCGATCAGGTCCGTGAGCTCGCCGGTGGCGGCGTTGAAGCCGTGCCCCCACTCCTGCTCCTGGACCTTGTTCACGATGACCGCGCCCTCGTGGCCCGCGTTCGCCGCGATCCAGAACAGCGGCGCGGTCAGCGCGTCGCGGACGATCCGGACACCGGTCGCCTCGTCACCGGTGAGGCCGAGGCCGCCTTCCAGCTCCTTGACCGCGTGCACCAGCGCCGAACCACCGCCGGGCAGGATGCCCTCCTCGACGGCCGCCTTGGTCGAAGCCACGGCGTCCTCGATGCGGTGCTTGCGCTCGTTCAGCTCGGTCTCGGTGGCCGCGCCGACCTTGATCACCGCGACACCGCCGCCGAGCTTCGCGAGCCGCTCCTGCAGCTTCTCGCGGTCCCAGTCGGAGTCGGTGGTCTCGATCTCCTTGCGGATCTGCGCGATCCGGCCGTCGATCTCGTCCTTGGTGCCCCCGCCGTCGACGATCGTGGTGTCGTCCTTGGTGACGACGACCCGCCGCGCGCGGCCCAGCGAGCCGAGATCGGTCTCGGCCAGCTTCAGACCGATCTCCGCCGAGATGACGTTGCCGCCGGTGACGACCGCGAGGTCGTCCAGGAACGCCTTGCGGCGGTCACCGAAGAACGGCGCCTTGACGGCGACCGCGGTGATCGTCTTGCGCAGCGAGTTCACCACGAGGGTGGACAGCGCTTCACCGTCGACGTCCTCGGCGATGATCAGCAGCGGCTTCTTGGCCTCGACGACCTTCTCCAGCACCGGGAGCAGGTCGGCCAGCGCCGAGATCTTCTCGCGGAACAGCAGGATGTAGGCGTCCTCGAGGACGGCCTTCTGGTCCTCGGGGTCGGTCGCGAAGTGCGCCGACAGGAAGCCCTTGTCGAACTGCACACCCTCGGTGACCACGAGCTCGGTCGCCAGCGTGGACGACTCCTCGATGGTGATGACACCGTCCTCGCCGACCCGCTCCACGGCCTCGCCGAGCAGGGCGCCGATGGCGGCGTCACGCGAGGTGACCGTGCCGACCTGGGCGATGTCCGCGCGGCCCTTGACCGGGGTCGCCTTGGACTTGAGAACCTCGATGACCTTCTCCGCGGCGGCCTCGATGCCGCGGCCGACCGAGGTCGGGTTGGCACCGGCGGCCACGTTGCGCAGGCCGACCTTCACCAGCGACTGCGCCAGGACGGTCGCGGTCGTGGTGCCGTCACCGGCGACGTCGTTGGTCTTGGTGGCGACGCTCTTGGCGAGCTGGGCGCCGAGGTTCTCGAACGGGTCGTCCAGCTCGACCTCGCGGGCGACGGTGACACCGTCGAGCGTGATGGTCGGGCCGCCGAACTTCTTGTCGAGCACGACGTGCCGCCCGCGCGGGCCGAGGGTGACCTTGACCGCGTCCGCGAGCTTGTTCACCCCGCGCTCCAGCGCGCGACGAGCGTCCTCGTCGAAACTGATCTGCTTGGGCATAGCGTGTTCCGCTTACCTTTCGGTGTCTCTTGGACGCAAGAACGCCCCGTCCCCCGGCTTGTGCGGGGCCCGGGGCGTCATGCGCTGCGAGCGGACGTCAGTTGATGACGGCCAGCACGTCGCGAGCGGACAGGATGAGGTAGTCCTCACCGTTGTACTTGACCTCGGTGCCGCCGTACTTCGAGTAGATGACGACGTCGCCGACGTTCACGTCCAGCGGGACGCGGTTGCCCTTGTCGTCGATCCGGCCCGGGCCCACGGCCAGAACCTTGCCCTCCTGGGGCTTCTCCTTGGCGGTGTCGGGGATGACGAGGCCGGAAGCGGTCGTCTCCTCGGCCTCGCTCGTCTGGACAACGATCTTGTCCTCGAGCGGCTTGATGTTCACGCTCACCGGGTTGACCTCCACGGTCGTCGAAAGCGTTGGCAGGTACGTAATGACTTACGGCTCTACCACCCCCGCCGTCGCGGGTGCCGGGGCGTGTTCGGGCCGTGCGATTAGCACTCTAGCCATGGGAGTGCCAGCTTCGCAAGGAGGGTGCCCTCACGCGGGGCCCGAGCCGCGTTCAGCCTGCTAGACGCAGCTCAGCGAGGTCGGCCACGACGACATCCGGCGGCGGGCGGAGCTTGCCGGGAGCGAGTGCGATGGTGGCGACCCCGGCGGCACGCGCGGCCTGGAGTTCCTGGGGTGTGCGCCCGATCAGGACACATCGCTCCGGTGACGCGCCGACGCCCCGGATGGCGGCGTCGACGAGCGCCGTGCCGGGCAGGAGCTGGTCCGGGTCGCCGGACGCGCGGGCACTGATCCGCTTGGCCTTGTCCTGCAGCTCGTGCAGTGCGAGATGGTTCCGGACCGCGTCCACCGACTGGTTGGCCACCACGGTGACCGTGAACCCACGCCAGGCGAGCGCGCCGATCAGCTCGGTGGAGCCGGGTACCGGGCCGGCGACGAGCTGCGCCTCGAGTTCCAGCCTGGCCAGCTGCCGGTGGACGGCGTCGGCGGTGTTCGGCCCGCAGCTCGCGGCGTAGGCCAGCACCGCGAACGGGTCGCCGGAGGCCGCGACTTCGTCCGGCAGGACGGGCCCGACCAGCGGTCTGAGCCGGTCCGCGGCGCCGCGCGCCCGCTCGTTGTCGAACACCGTGCAGACCGCCCCGTCGAACCCGACGAGCACATGATCCCGATCCGCCAGCAGTTCCGCCGCCCCCACCATGCCTCCACCTTGCCACGCGAAGTGCGTTTAGCGGGCTAAACGCGCTCGGGGGACTTACCCGGAGCGCATCCGTCTGCTTAGGTTTTCACCATCGGGTGCCCGACTTCTGGGGAGTGCCGCCATGCAGTCACGTCTGTCGCGCCGGACCGCCGCCGCGATCGCCGCCACCACACTCCTGACCGGGCTGGCCACCGCAGCCCCGGCCCACGCCGCGCCCGCCGACCAGCAGCGTCAGCGCGAGTTCGCCGCCGCGGCGAGCGAGTTCGGTGTGCCGCTCGGTGTGCTGCTCGGCGTCTCCTACCTCGAGTCCCGCTGGGACAGCCATCACGGCACGCCCAGCACCGCGGCCGGCTACGGCCCGATGCACCTCACGGACCTGCGCGCGGCGGGCGGCGGGCGCTCCCACCACGACGAGGGCGCCGAGGACCCGCGCGGCGACGACGCCCGCGGCCCGCTGCACCCGAACCCGCCCGCCCCGGCCGCTCCCCCGCCGGGCGTGCAGACGATCGACGACGCGGCGGCGCTGACGCACGTCGACGCCGCGACGCTGCGGACCGACCCGGCCGCCAACATCCGGGGCGGCGCCGCGCTGCTCGCCCGCTACCAACGCGAGCTCGGCGTCCGCGGCGGCAACCCGGCGGACTGGTACGGCGCGGTCGCGCGCTACAGCGGCGCCGACGGCACCGCGGCCGCGCGGGCCTTCGCCGACGAGGTCTTCGACACCATCACCGCCGGGACGTCCCGCACCACCGACGACGGCCAGCGCGTCGATCTCGCCGCCACGCCGGGACTGACACCGGCCCGCGCCCAGCTCGGCACGCTCGGGCTCCGTGCCGACGCACCGCCCGCGCCGGAGTGCCCGAAGCGGGTCGCCTGCGAGTCGGTCCCGGCGCCCTACCAGGAGCTGCCGGGCGGCGGTTACGGCAACCACGACGTCGCCGACCGCCCGAACGACCAGAAGATCGACCACATCGTCATCCACGACACCGAGGGCTACTGGGACTCGGTGCTCAAGCTGGCCCAGGACCCCGCCTACGTCAGCTGGCACTACACGATCCGGTCCGCTGACGGCCTGATCGCGCAGCACGTGCCTGCCAAGGACGTCGCGTGGCACGCGGGGAACTGGTACCTCAACGCGAAGTCCGTCGGCGTCGAGCACGAGGGCTTCGCGGCGAAGGGCGCCTGGTACACCGAGGCGATGTACCGCGCGTCGGCGAAGCTGGTCGGCTACCTGGCGCGCAAGTACGACGTCCCGCTGGACCGCGCGCACATCATCGGCCACGACAACGTCCCCGGCACTACCCCGGCCACGATCAAGGACATGCACTGGGACCCGGGCCCGTACTGGGACTGGTCGCACTACTTCGACCTGCTCGGCGCGCCGCTGGACGGCGTCGGCAGGCCGGGCTCGCCGCTGGTCACCATCAACCCCGACTTCGCCACCAACCAGCCCGCGTTCACCGGCTGCGAAGGCGCCGGAAAGCCTTGCCCGGCAAGGGGTTCCGAGGCCGTCGTGCTGCACTCCGAGCCGAGTGACACCGCGCCACTGCTGCGTGACGCCGGCCTGCACCCGGACGGCTCACCCTCCACAATGGACGTCGCCGATGTCGGGAGCAGGGTCGCGACCGGACAGCGTTACGTCGTCGCCGAGACCCGCGGTGACTGGACGGCGATCTGGTATCTCGGTCAGAAGGGCTGGTTCCGCAACCGGCACGGCGACACGGCGGAGCCCGCGTTCGGTTTCGCCGTGACCCCGAAGCCCGGGCTCGCGTCGGTGCCGGTCTACGGACGGGCCTACCCGGAGGCCTCGGCCTACCCGTCGACCGTGCCGCCGCAGGACCTGGTGCCGCTGCCCTACACGTTCGCGGCCGGGCAGCGGTACTCCTCGGGCGGGGTCGTCGGGTCCGAGTACTTCTCGGCCACGACGTTCGACCCGGCGCAGCACGTCGTCGTCCGCGGCGAACTCCGCTACGTCCAGATCCAGTTCGGGCACCGGATCGCCTACGTCAAGGCCGACGACGTCCGGCTCTCGCCCGTCTGGTGACCGCCGCCGGTCAGCCGGCGCAGGATGTCGGCGGCGTGCGTCCACAGCAGCGCGCCGCCGATGTCCGGGACGAGGTGGCGGACCGCGCCGGGGATCCGCGCGGTCAGTGTCACGCCGTTGTCGGGTGAGTGGCTCGTGTCCAGCTCGCCGTACCAGACGTCGACGGATGTGGTGATCCGTGCGAGATCCATCGGCCACCGCCCCATCGCGAGAACGGTGTCACGCGCGTAGCCAGCGCTTCCCTGCTGGAATGCTTCGGCGAGCGCGCGGCGATAAGCGGCGTCGAAGGCTGGAGCGGTGTACACCGCGACGTCGACTTCGGGGCTCGAAGCCAAGACGTGGTCTCGCATCGCTTCAGCGCTGAAACCCGCGAAGAAGGCTTCAGCACTGGCGGGATCTTCAGCGACCTGACGTACCAACGATGTCAACGAGTCCGGCAGCGCCTCGGCGAACTCGGGCGCGGCGACCTCGTCCGCGGCCGACACCAGTGCGAGCGGACCGGCCACTCCCTCGGTGACGCACGCCAGCGCGAACGGCGCGCCCTGCGAGTTCCCGACCATCGCGGGCACACCGAACCCACGCTCCGCGCACAGCACGCCGACGTCCCGCGCGAAGTCGGCGAAACCGCGACCGGGGTCCACTGTGGACACACCAAGCCCCGGCCGGTCGAGGGAAACGAGCCGGACGCCGAGGTCTTCGACCACATCGGCGCCGAAGCCCAGTGTCCTGCTAGTCGCCGCGCCGGGACTGAACAGGACGGGGACGCCGTCGGCGGGACCCCACTCGGCCCAGCCGAGCACCCGCCCGCCGGGCAGCGTCGTTTCGCCGAGCCGGGCGGGCGGTTCGACACACACGGTCATCCGCCGATCATCGCCGAGTCCACTCCGGACCGCATTCGGGTTTCCGCCGTCCTTCACCCAGCCGGGCCCGGGGTTTGCGCGGACACTCGAACCCGAGGGTGTCCCGCACCACGCGGAGGGAGCGCCGAACCCATGGATGTCATGTTGCTGGCCGGGACACGCCCGGAAGCCGTCAAGCTGGCGCCGCTCGCGCTGGCACTGGGCGCGCGGCCGGGGCTGCGGCCCCTGCTGGTGCACAGCGGCCAGCACGAGGGCATGGTCGAGCAGGCCCTCGCGCCGTTCGGGGTCGGCGTCGACGCCTTTCTCGACGTGCCGCCGAGGATCACCGGAAGCCAAGCAGAACTCGCCTCGGGGCTGCTCCCTGCCGTCGACGACGCGCTGCGGCGGCACACTCCGGCCGCCATGGTCGTCCAGGGTGACACGACGACGGGGCTGGCCGGCGCGCTCGCCGCGTTCTGGCTGGGTATCCCGGTCGTCCATCTGGAGGCGGGGCTGCGCACCCGGGACCTCGCCGCCCCGTTCCCCGAGGAGGGGACGCGCCAGATGATCGCCAGGATCGCCGCGCTGCACCTGGCGCCTACCAGTCGCGCCGCGGCCGCGTTGCACGCGGAAGGCGTTGCGCGGCAACGGATCGTGCTCACCGGGAACACCGTGGTGGACGCCGCGCTCACCATCGCGGGACGGGATCTTCCCGCCCGGGACACCGCTCTGGCGCTGCTGGAGATCGAGATCGCCGAGGCCGGCGAGCGGCTCGTCCTGGTGACGTCACACCGCCGTGAATCGTGGGGCGCGCCGCTCGCCCGCGCCCTTGCGGCGGTGCGGCTGATCGTCGCCGAACACCCCGACGTCCGGGCGCTGCTCCCGGTGCACCCGAACCCGGCGGTCCGCGCGCAGGTACGGTCCACTTTGGATGGTCTGCCGCGGGTGACGATCACCGAACCGCTGGAGTATCCGGACCTGGTGCGCGCGCTGCGGCTGGCGTCGCTGGTGCTCACCGATTCGGGCGGCATCCAGGAGGAGGCGCCGACCTTCGGCACGCCGGTGCTGGTGCTGCGCGACGTGACCGAGCGGACCGAGGCGATCGAGGCCGGCTGCGCGTGGCTCGTCGGTACCGACACGGCGCTGATCGCCGACACCGCGGCACGGCTGTTACGCGGGGAAATCCGGCCCACACAAGTCGAAAACCCTTACGGCGACGGCAATGCCGCCGAACTCGCGGCGGCGGCCATCGCCGAGCTGCTCGGCCTGCCGAAAGGCACCGGAACCGATCCGCGGTCGTGCCCGCGCACGGTTAGCCCGGCGGTCCGGGCGTGCTGATCTCGGGTCTCGGGTCTTGTCAGGATGTAGCGACCAGGTGGGGGCGAACGGTCCGGTCGCGCCGTTCGCGGTGCGAGAACGGACGATCACAGACGTCACACCAGCCCCTCCCGCCACTCCTGGTGAGAGCAAGGGACCTTTGCTATCGCTCTACACGCGATGTATACCGACCGTGCCGGAACGAAAACTCCGTTCGCGCACCAAAAAACTTGACGGCGCGACGGCTCAGATCGAGACGATCTCGACCGGCAGCGCCGGATTGGCCGAGAAGTCCAGCGACGTCACCGGGCGCCGGGCGGCGACGACGTGCGCGCCCAGCGCGGCGATCATGGCGCCGTTGTCCGTGCACAGCCGGGGCCTCGGCACCCGTAGCTCGATCCCGGCCTCGGCGCACCGCTCGGCGGCCAGCGCGGAAAGCCGCGAATTCGCCGCCACACCACCGGAAATCACCAGGGTGCCGATGCCCTGTTCCTTCGCCGCACGGATCGCCTTCGCGGTGAGCACGTCGGCGACGGCCTCCTGGAAGGACGCCGCGACGTCGTCCACGGGGATTTCCTCACCACGCCGTTCGGCGCCCTCGACCCAGCGGGCGACCGCGGTTTTGAGACCGGAGAAGGAAAAATCGAATTTGGCGTCCCTCGGTCCGGTCATCCCCCTCGGGAACGCGATGGCTCGCGGGTCCCCGTTCTTGGCGGCCCGGTCGATCGGCGGGCCACCGGGGTAGGGCAGCCCCAGCACGCGGGCGACCTTGTCGTAGGCCTCACCGGCCGCGTCGTCCACAGTGGACCCGAGTTCGGTGATCTTCGAGGCGATGTCGTCCACCCGCAGCAGTTGCGTGTGACCACCGGAAACCAGCAGCGCCAGGCACGGCGTGGGCAGCGGGCCGTGTTGCAGGCTGTCGACGGCGATGTGCCCGGCCAGATGGTTCACGCCGTACAGCGGAACACCCAGCGCCGTGGCGTACGCCTTCGCCGCCGCGACTCCCACCAGCAGCGCGCCCGCGAGACCGGGTCCGGCCGTGACCGCGATGGCGTCCACATCGGACAGTTCGAGGCCTGCCGTCGCGAAGGCCCGTTCCGCGGTCGGGACCATCGCTTCGAGATGCGCGCGGCTGGCGACCTCGGGCACGACACCGCCGAAGCGCGCGTGCTGGTCCACGCTGGAGGCAACCTCGTCGGCGAGCAGCTCGACAGTGCCGTCGTCGTGCAGGCGGACCAGCCCGACGCCGGTCTCGTCGCACGAGCTCTCGATGCCCATGATGATGCGCGACATCAGCCCGCCACCTCGTCCGCTCGCGTCCGCGCCGGGCGGACCATCGTGTAGGCGTCGGCGCCGGAAGGCCGGTAGTAGCGCTTCCGGACGCCGATCCGCTCGAAACCGTGCCGTTCGTACAGCGCGATGGCCGACTCGTTGTCCGTGCGGACTTCGAGGAACACCGGCGCGTCCAGCTCGTCGGCACGTTCCAGCAGCGCGCGCAGCAGTGCCTTTCCGTAGCCCTGTCCCTGCGCCTCGGGAACGACGCCGATGGTGTGCACGCTCGTCTCGTACTCACCACGCTTGCGACCGACGACGGCGAGCCCGGCGTACCCGACGAGTTCGTCGGAGTCGTCCGGGCGGGCGGCGAGATAGAAGTTCCCGGCGTCCAGTTCGGTCTGGAACGCCCAGGCGCTCCACGGGTCGTCGCCAGGAAAGAGGATCTTCTCGATCTCCACGCAACGCGCGATGTCCTTGCGGCGCAACGGTTCGAGTCTCATGGCGCGGTCACTCGCTTGCGACCCGCAGGCTCGGCGGCGTCGGGGCGGCGCAGGTAGAGCGGCGTGAGCGCGGCGGGTGGCGCCCCGGCGAGCAGATCCTCGCGGGCGACCGCGACCAGACCGGCGGGCGAGGGGAAGCGGGGTTCGACGGGCTGGACGCCGAGAGTGTCCGCGTAGAGCCTGGCACCGTCGCCCGCGGCGACCGCCGCGGTGACGTCGAGTTCGGCCGGGCGCTGGACACGCGGCCCGTCCACGCGAGTGCCGCCCGCCTCGTAGCTCGCCCAGTAGACCTCGCGGCGGCGCGCGTCGGTGAACACGAAGAACGGGGTGTCGCCGTCGACGTCCGCGGCGATGGCGTCGAGGCTGCACACCGGGTACGCCGGGACGCCGAGCGCGTGGGCGAGCGCGGCGGCGGTGGCCATCCCGGCACGAAGGCCGGTGAAGGGGCCGGGGCCGACACCGCACACGATCGCGTCGAGGTCCTTGAGGGTGACACCGGCTGCCTCGGCGGCGGCCAGGGCGTGCGGGGTGATGAGCTCGCCGTGGGCCCGCGCGTCGATGGTGACCCGCTCGGCCCGCGTGCTCAGCCCGGCGTCGTCCAGTGCGACGACACCCGCGGTGACCGCCGGGGTCGAGGTATCGATGGCCAGTACCAACACGGTGCCCCAGCCTACGGCCCGCGCCCTGAAGTGCAGTTAGCGGGCTAAACGCGGCGCTTAGGCATGCTAAGGACCGCGTTTAGCCCGCTAAACGCACTTGGCCGGGCCCGGCGGCGGGTGTGAACCAGGTCTCAGCGAGGGGAGGGTCGCGCGGGGTACGGTGCGATTTCGGGGGACGGCAGAAGTGGTCGACAGGAGGTCCGCGGTGCCCGACCGGTTGTTCCCCGCACTCGCGAGCGGTGCCCACAAGCAGGCTCTCCACTTCGGCGAGCGGACGCTGACCTACGACGAACTCGCCGCCACCGCCGGCGCGCTCGCCCGTGACCTGCCGAAGGGCCGCGTGGCCGTCTGGGCGACGCCGACCCCGCACACCAGCGTCGCGGTCGTCGCCGCCCTGCTCGCCGGGGTCCCCGCGGTCCCGATCAATCCCAAGATCGGCGAGCGGGAACTCGCGCACATCGTGTCCGACAGCGAACCCGCGTTGGTCCTCGCCGAACCCGGCGTCGGCCTTCCGGACGGTTTGTCGACAATTCCCCGCCGGGACATCGACCTCGACGAGAAAGCCGCCCCTCAGGACCCGCTGGACGAACCCGGGGCCGAAGCACCCGCGCTGGTCGTCTACACCTCCGGCACCACCGGCCCGCCGAAGGGCGTCGTCCTCCCGCGCCGCGCGCTCGCCGCGACGCTCGACGCGCTCGAAGACGCCTGGCAGTGGACCCCGGACGACGTCCTGGTGCACGCGCTGCCGCTGTTCCACGTGCACGGGCTGATCCTCGGCATCCTCGGGCCGCTCCGGCGTGGTGGGTCCGTGCGTCATCTCGGCCGGTTCTCCCTCGACGGCGTGGCCCGCGAGCTGGGCGACGGCGCGACGATGCTTTTCGGCGTACCGACGATGTACCACCGCATCGCCGGTGAAGTCGCCGAAAACGAGGCGCTCGCGAAGGCGTTACGCGGCGCGCGACTGCTCGTGTCCGGCTCCGCCGCGCTGCCGGTCCACGACTATCAGCGCATCACCGCGGCCACCGGCCAGCAGGTGGTCGAGCGCTACGGCATGACCGAAACGCTCATGAACACCAGCGTCCGCGCCGACGGCGAACGCAAGCCGGGCACCGTCGGTGTCCCCCTGGCGGGAGTCGAGCTGCGGCTGGTCGGCGAGGACGGGGAGCGGATCGACGAGCCCGGCACCGTCGGGGAGATCCAGGTCCGCGGCCCGAACCTGTTCACCGAATACCTGAACCGGCCGGACGCGACGTCCGCCGCGTTCGACGACGGCTGGTTCCGCACCGGCGACATGGCGACGCGGGACGCCGACGGATACGTCCGGATCGTCGGGCGCAAGGCGACGGACCTGATCAAGAGCGGTGGCTACAAGATCGGCGCCGGCGAAATCGAGAACGCCCTGCTGGAACACCCGAACGTCGCCGAGGCCGCGGTGACCGGCGAACCGGACGACGACCTCGGCGAGCGGATCGTCGCGTGGATCGTGCCGGACGGCGAACCACCGGCGGCGGCCGAGCTGGCCGACCACGTCGCCCGGCTGCTCACCCCGCACAAACGGCCGCGAGTGGTCCGGTATCTCGACGCCTTGCCCCGCAATGACATGGGGAAGGTCATGAAGCGAGCGCTCGGTGGCTAGGCTGCCCGCGCGCGAGATCATCGACCTGGTCTCGGCCGACTTCCGCGAGCTGGTGGTGGAGCACGCCGCGGAGCCCGAGGACGGGCCGATCGGCTGGCCGGGCTACCGCGACGCGCGCGACGCCGCGGCCGGACGCAGTGGCGAGTCCGAGTCCGTCGTGTGCGGGACGGCGAAGCTCGGCGGCGTCGAGGCGATGCTGATCGCGTTCGAATTCGGCTATCTCGGCGGCTCGCTCGGCCAGCGCACCGGGGACCGGATCGAAGCGGCGTTCGCGCGGGCCCGCGCGCTGCGGCTGCCGGTGGTGTCGCTCATCGCGACCGGGGGCAGCCGGATGCAGCAGGGCATGCGGGCGCTCACCCAGCTCCAACGGCTCGCGCGGGCGGCGGCGCTGGCACGCGCGGCGGGCATCCCCCAGATCTCCGTGCTGCGCGATCCGACGACCGGTGGCGGCTGGGCGACGCTCGGCGCGGGCGCCGACGTCGTGCTCGCGCTCCCCGGCGCGCAGGTGGGTTTCGCCGGGTCACGGGTTCGGCCCGCGGACGCACCTGCGGAGGCGTACACCGCCGAGGCGAAGTTCGCGGCGGGCCAGGTGGACCAGATCGTGCCGCCGGAGCAGCTGGCCGGGGCACTGGAGCGTTGGCTCCTTCTGCTGACGTCGCGCTCGGACGCCCCGGCCGAGCCACCCGCGGCGCTCCGGGCGACGACCTCGCCGAAGACGGGGTGGGAAGCCGTCCAAGCGGCGCGGGACGGGTCGCGCCCTCGCGCCGGCGAGTACCTCGACGCCTACTTCGACTGG
Source organism: Amycolatopsis samaneae (assembly GCF_039541975.1). Taxonomy (NCBI): domain Bacteria; kingdom Bacillati; phylum Actinomycetota; class Actinomycetes; order Pseudonocardiales; family Pseudonocardiaceae; genus Amycolatopsis; species Amycolatopsis samaneae. The sequence goes on along the minus strand of NZ_BAABHG010000008.1, from coordinate 223,160 downwards.
CGTGAGGAGATCAGCGGAGACCGTTGCGGCGGTGTCGACACCGGGGTTTCCTGCGGATTCGGCCGGCGCGACGGCCGGGCGATCGCGTTCGCCGCGCAGTGCGGCACCGCGACGACCCCGGCCGGGTTCCGGACGGCGGCGCGGCTGGTGCGGCTCGCGACGCGGCTGGGGGTGCCGGTACTGACGCTGGTGGACACCCCCGGCGCCGCCAACGACGCGGCGGCGGAACACGCCGGGGCGGGCCCCGCGATCGCGGACCTGTTCGAGGCGATCGCGACGGCCGACCCCGGGTCGGTGACGACGCTGGTGATCGGCGAGGGCGGTTCAGGCGGCGCGCTCGCCTTCGCGGCGCCGGGGTCGACCTGGGTCACGCCCGACGCGTACTTCTCGGTGACGTCGCCGGAGGCCGCGGCGTCGATCCTCAAGCTCCCGGCGGCCGAGGTCCCCGCCCTCGCGGACCGGCTCCGGCTGCGCCCCCAGGACCTCGTCGACCTCGGCGTCGCCCGTGCCGTCGTGGGCCCGGCCAAGTGCGTTTAGCGGGCTAAACGCGGTCCTTAGCATGCCTACGCAACACGTTGACCAGCGCGAATGCATTTAGTCCGCTAAACGCGCTCGCGGTGAGGCCGCGCGCGGTCAGCACAACGCCCCTGGTTACTTAGCCTTGCTCAGCGCCGCGTTTAGCCCGCTAACTGCACTCGGGGCACGAGGGCGCGACAGGGCGAGGAGAGGGCACGGGTGGGAGCGGGGCGGAGTGCGTTTAGCCCGCTAAACGCAGGTCGGGGACGCGGGCCGCCCACGTGCCGTGCGGCTCCAGCGCGACGATCCGGACGTCGTCCTCCCGGCGCTCCAGCCGGACGACGAGGTAGTCCGCCGACAGCCGCTCCGCCGACCCCTCGCCCCATTCGACGACGACGGCCGAGCGTTCCAGATCCGCGTCCAGGTCCAGGTCGTCCAGCTCGGACAGGTCCCCGCCGAGCCGGTAGGCGTCGACGTGCACGAGCGGCACGCCGGGGACACCCGCCGGGTGAACCCGCGCGAGCACGAACGTCGGCGAGCTGACCCGCCCGCCGACCCCGAGCCCGTCGGCGATCCCCCGCGTCAGCGTCGTCTTCCCCGCGCCGAGCGGCCCGGACAGCAGCACCAGGTCACCGGCACGCAGCGAGGAGCCGAGCGCCCGCCCGAAGGCCATCGTCGCGTCAGGAGTCGGGAGTTCGTACTTCACGCGCGTTTCCACCACCAGTTCCGTCCGGAGGACGACTCGCCGTCCACCCCGGCACACCGTTGCACGAGATCGATGAGATGGCTGTTCACCAGTTCCGGCTGCTCCAGCTGCACCATGTGCCCCGCGCCGCGCACCCGCACCAGCTCCGCGTCCGGCAGTTCGCCCGCGATCCGCTCGGCGTGCGAGAACGGCGTGAACCGGTCCGCGTCACCCCCGACGACCAGCACGTGCGCGTGTTTGAGCCCGGCCAGCGCCGCGTACCGGTTGTGACTGCCGAGGGTGTCGACGAAGTTGACCAGCCCCCGTACCGGCGTCACGGCGAGCATCTCCAGCATGAAGTCGACCAGCCGCGACGACACGTCGCGGCTGCCGAACGCCAGCCGCCGCACCGCCTGCCGCGTCAGCTGCCCGCCCGCCGCGCGGACGAACTCGACGAGCCCCGGCTGCCAGCCAGCCAGCCCGCCGACGCCCCTCGTGAGCGGGTTGTACTTCGACAGCAGTGAGCGCGGCAGCCCGCGGGCACCCACCTCACCGGCGGCCGTCGCGATGAGCGCGACCCCGCGGACCCGGTCGGCGAAGATCGCCGGGAACTCCGCGGCCAGTTCCATGATCACCATGCCGCCCATGGAGTGCCCCACCAGCACGAGCGGCCCGTCGGGCACCACCGCCCGCAGCACCGCGTCCAGATCCCGCGCCAGCTGCTCGATCGTGCTCGCCTCGGCCGACGCCTCGCCGGACTGGCCGTGCCCGCGATGGTCGTAGTACACCTGCCGCACCCGCGGCAACGTCAGCGACGCCAGGTCCCGGCGCTGGAAGTGCCACGACTTCCGCGACAGCGCGAACCCGTGCACGCCGACCACGGTCAGCTCCGGCTTCCCCCCGTCGGCCGGATCGACCTCCTCCACCGACAACGGCGTGCCGTCCTCGGCCGCGACCGTCGACACGCGGTCCGGCTTCAGCTCCCCCAGCGGCTCGTCCACGAGTACGTCCTCACTGTGCCGCCGCTGTTGCGCGGCGACCGCGATGGCGGCGGCGGTCCCGGTGGCCACGGCACCGACCCCGCCCACGATGGCCAGCAGTCGTCGTGAAGGTGTCACGAGCGGTCCCCCAGATACCGGCGGCGCACCCGCGGCCGGTACATCGAGGTCACGACCTCGTAGTCGATCGTGCCCAGCTTGTCCGCCCACTCGCGCGCGGTCGGCGCGCCCCCCGCACCAGCCCCGAACAGCACGACCTCCGCGCCGAGTTCGGGTTCGGTGTCCCCGCAGTCCACCACCAGCTGGTCCATGCACACCCGCCCGGCGACCGGACGCCGCCGCCCGCCGAGCCAGACGTCCAGGCGACCGGACAACACCCTCGGCACACCGTCGGCGTAACCACACGGCACGAGCGCCAGCGTGGTGTCGCGGTCGGCGGTCCAGCTGTGGCCGTAGGACACCGACTCCCCCGCCGGGACCCGCTTGGTCAGCACCACCGAGGACCGGAACGTCATCGCCGGACGGAGATCCTCGCCGGTGGGCACCGGGTTCAGCCCGTACGTCGCGATCCCCGGGCGCACCAGGTCGAAGTGCAGGTCGGGACGGGTCAGCAGGGCGGCGGAGTTCGCGAGGTGCCGCATCGGGTCGAGCCCGGCCGCCCGCGCGGCCTCGTAGGCCTCGTCGAAACGCTTGGCCTGCAGGTCGACCGACGCGTGCCCCGGCTCGTCCGCGCAGGCCAGGTGCGACCAGACCCCGACGACCTCGATCAGGGGCTCCGCTGCCGCCGCCTCGACCAGTTCCGCCCACAGCGGGGGCGGGCAACCGTTGCGCGAAAGGCCGGTGTCGATCTTCAGATGCACCCTCGCGCGCGCCCCCACCCGGCGCGCCGCGTCCGCGATACGCCGCAGCTCGCCGATCGAGCTGGCGGCGAGATCGACGTCCGCCTCGATTCCGGGGGCGAAGTCGACGTCGGGCATGTCGAGCCAGCTGAACAGCCGCGCGGTGATCCCGGCGCGGCGCAACTCCAGCGCCTCGTCGAGGGAGCAGGCGCCGAGCCAGGTCGCGCCCGCTTCGAGCGCGGCGCGCGCGACCGGCAGCGCGCCGTGCCCGTACGCGTCGGCCTTCACCACCGTCATCAGCGCCGCGCCGGAGGCGCGTTCGGTCAGCAGGGCGACGTTGTGGCGCACGGCGTCGAGGTCGATCACGACCTCGGCACGCGGGAAACTGGGAGTCATAACGACCCCCAGTTTCCCATGTGTCCAGGTCAGGACAGGCGCGACCCGGTGGTGGCGGAGAACACATGCAGCTCGTCGGGACGGATCCGCAGGTGCAGCGTGTCGCCCATGGCGGGCGGTGTGCGCGGATCCACACGGGCGACGACGTTCGACTTCGTGCCCTCGGCGTCCGTCTCGGCGAGCTTGCCGTAGACGTAGGCGTCCGAGCCGAGTTCCTCGACGAGGTCGACCTTGATCGGCAGGGTGCCCTCCTCGGTCCCGGCGACCTCCAGCGACTCCGGCCGGAACCCGACGGTGACGGTGTCGCCGTCGGCCGCGGCGATGACGTCGCGGGGCAGCGGCACGCGCGCACCGCCCAGCTCGGCACCGTCCTGGGTGAGCTTGCCGGTGACCAGGTTCATCGCGGGCGAGCCGATGAACCCGGCGACGAACGCGTTCGCGGGCTTGTCGTAGAGCGCGCGCGGGGTGTCGCACTGCTGGAGCAGACCGTCCGACAGCACCGCCACGCGGTCGCCCATCGTCATGGCCTCGACCTGGTCGTGCGTGACGTAGACCGTGGTGACGCCGAGACGCCGCTGCAGCGCCGCGATCTGCGTACGAGTGGACACCCGCAGCTTGGCGTCCAAATTGGATAGTGGCTCGTCCATCAGGAACACCTGGGGTTCCCGCACGATCGCCCGACCCATCGCGACGCGCTGCCGCTGACCGCCGGAAAGCGCCTTCGGCTTACGGTCGAGAAACTGTTCGATATCAAGCAGTTTCGCCGCGTCGAGGACCTTTTGCTTGATCTCCGACGCGGGCCGCCCGGCGATCTTCAGCGCGAAACCCATGTTCTGCGCGACCGTCATGTGCGGGTAGAGCGCATAGTTCTGGAACACCATCGCGATGTCGCGGGAGCGCGGCGGCAGCTGCGTGACGTCGCGGTCGCCGATCCACACGGCACCCTCGTCGATGTCCTCCAGCCCGGCGAGCATGCGCAGGCTGGTCGACTTGCCACAGCCGGAAGGCCCGACCAGCACGAGGAACTCGCCGTCGGCGATCTCCAGTTCGAGCGCGTCGACGGCGGGCCGCTCGGCGCCGGGATAGCGCCGGGTCGCCTTGTCGTAGGTGATGCTGGCCATCGGTTCAGTCCTCTCCGATCTTCACGGGAATTCCGTGCGCGGCTTCGGCCGCTTCGAGATGTCGATGCCGGACGCGGCGGCCCTCGGCGCGCTGCGCTTCGGTCGGCTCGTCCAGCGCGAGCCGCGTCTTTTCTTGCCAGGCAGGCGGTTCTCCGGTGTTCGCGAGCGCCCACGCGGCCTGCCGCGCGGCGCCGACGGCGACGTACTCGGCGACGGGCGGGACGGCCACGGGAACGCCGAACACGGCCGGCGCGACCGCGCGCACGGCGGCGGACCGCGCACCGCCCCCGATGAGCAGCACGCGCCGGACGTCGAGCCCTTGCCCGCGCACCGCGTCGAGCCCGGCCGCGAGCCCGCACAGCATGCCTTCGACGGCGGCGCGCGCGAGGTTCTCCGGAGTCATGTTCGCGCGCGTGAGGCCGAGCAGAGAACCGTTGGCGCCAGGGAGGTTCGGCGTGCGCTCACCGTCCAAATAGGGCAGTAGCGTCAGGCCGCCCGCACCCGGTTCGGCGGCCAGCGCGAGCCGGTCGAACCCGTCCTGGCCGACGCCCAGCATCGCGGCGCTCGCGGTGAGCACCCGCGCGGCGTTGAGCGTGCAGGCGAGCGGCAGGAACTCCCCGGTGGCGTCGGCGAATCCGGCGACGATGCCGGTGGCGTCGGCGGGCGCGGTGGCCGACCTGCCGAACACCGTGCCGCTGGTGCCGAGCGACACGACGACGTCGCCGGGCCCGAGTTCGAGGGCGAGCGCGGCGGCCATGTTGTCGCCGGTCCCCGCCGAAACGAGCATGCCGTCCCGGGTGTGCCCCGCGGCTTCGGCGGGCCCGAGAACCCTGGGGAGTTCAGGAGTCCTGCCACCGAAGGCGTGCTCGAGAAAGTCGATCCGGTAAGCGCTTTCCGCCGCAGAGTAGTAGCCGGTGCCCGACGCGTCGCCCCGATCGGTCACCGGCGTACCGGCCCCGCCGAGGATGCGCCAGGTCAGCCAGTCGTGCGGGAGCAGGACGCGGGCGACACGGTCGGCCAGCTCCGGTTCGTGCTCGGCCAGCCAGCGCAGCTTGGTGACGGTGAAGCTCGCGACCGGGACCAGACCGACCGCCTTCGCCCATTCGCCGGGGCCCCCGAGCTCGCCGCGGAGCTCGTCGGCGGCCCCGGCGGATCGGTTGTCGTTCCACAGCAGGGCGGGGCGGACGATGTTTTGCTCGTCGTCGAGGGTGACGAGCCCGTGCTGCTGCCCGGCCACCCCGATCGCCTCGACGCCGTCGAGCAGGCCACGCGCCGCCTGGGTGAACGCGTCCCACCAGGCGGCGGGGTCGACCTCGGTGCCGTCCGGATGCGCGGCCCGCCCGGTGCGGACGATCTCGCCCGTGCGCGCGTCGCACACCACGACCTTGGTGGACTGGGTCGACGAATCGACACCGGCGACCAGCTGGTCAGCTGTCATACGGCTGCCCCTCCTCGACGTAGTCGACGAGTTCGACCGCGGTGCTCGCGTTCAGCGCGGCCTCGATCTCCTCGGTGGGTGTGGCCTCGTCGGTGATGAGCAGGTCGTAGTCGCCGACTACGCCGTGCGCGAAGGTCGCGGTGCGGCCGAACTTCGAGTGGTCGACGACGAGGACGTTCCGGTTGCTCGCGCGCAGGGCGGCCTTCTTGAGCTCGGCGTAGTCCTGGTCGGGGTGATACAGCCTGCCGACGGCGACCGCGCTGACCGAGGCGAACCCGACGTCGGCGTGGATGTGGTCGAGCAGGGTGAGCACGCCGGGGCCGATGCAGGAGTCGAACTCGTGGTGGAACCGGCCACCGGCGAGGACGACCTCGACCTGGGGGCCCAGCAGTCGCGCGGCGTGCAGCGAGTTGGTGATGACGGTCAGGCCCTCGACCTCCGCCAGCCTGCGGACCAGCGGGAACAGCGTTGTGGAGTCGTCGACGAAGACGGTCTGGCCGGGCTCGACCTGGCGGATCGCGGCGTCGGCGAGGGCTTCCTTGACGGCGAGGTTGACGGTGCCGCGGAAACGGGCGGCGTTCTCCATGGTGAAGGCCGGGTAGGCCGCGACGCGGCCGCGGAGCTTGCGCAGGAGACGCCGGTCGGCGAGGTCGTCGAGGTCGCGGTGCATCGTCATCAGGCTGACGCCGAAGTGCGCGGTGAGGTCGTCGATACGTGCCTCGCCGCGTTCGATGACGTGGTCGAGGATCTCCCTGCGCCGCTGCTCGACGGAGGCGTCCGAGGGCCGGGTCCTAGACACGCCACCCCCAGCTCACGACACCAGTGTCACCGCTCACACCCCCTTCTTACCAGATATCTCCCGCCGACTTAACACCCAACGCGATAACTCCTCCCACCCCTCCCCTGCCGCCCCCCAAGTGCGTTTAGCCCGCTAAACGCACTCGCCCACCCGCCCCGAGCTGCAGTTAGCGGGCTAAACGCGGCACTGAGCATTGCTAACCATTCGCGACACCTCCCCCGGCTCACCGCGCCACGCACCCCGCCCACCAGCGCCCTGAAGTGCAGTTAGCGGGCTAAACGCGGCGCTTAGGCACGCTAAGGACCGCGTTTAGCCCGCTAAACGCACTTGGCCGGGTGCGGGGCAGGAGGAGCGGGGTGGGATCAGGAACGCAGCGCGCGGAGAGCGTCGGGGATGGCGGTGACCAGAGCCGAGGCGGACGTCGGCACCCCGCCGGCGGCGAGCGACCCGGCGAGCGCGTGGACGTGGGCCGCCGACGCCGCGGCGAGCCACGGGTCGAGACCGGCGGCGAGCAGCGCGCCGAGAAGACCGGTCAGCACGTCACCCGAACCCGCCGTCGCCAGCCACGACCCGCGCGGGGTGTTCACCGCGACCCGCCCGTCCGGCGCCGCGACCACCGTGCAGTGCCCCTTCAGCAGGACCACGGCGTCGTACCGGCGCGCCGCGTCACGCGCGGCCGCGACCCGATCGGCGCCGGGCGCCTCGCCCATCAGCCGCGAGAACTCGCCCGCGTGCGGCGTCAGCACGAGCGGCGTGCCCGGATCGCGGGCGTCGAGCACCTCGGGCGAACGCGCGATGATCGTCGTCGCGTCCGCGTCGGCACACACCGGCACGCCCTGGCCGAGTACGTGCCGCAGCACGTCGCGCCCTTCCTGGCCGGTACCGATCCCCGGCCCGACCGCCCACGCCTGCACGCGGCCGGCGTCACGCACCGATCCGGTGGCGACGATTTCCGGCCAGCGCGAGCGCACCACGTCGGCGGCGTGCCCGGCGTAGCGCACCAAACCGGACGTCGCCCGCACCGCCGAGCCCGCCGCCAGCACCGCCGCGCCGGGATAGGTGGCCGACCCGGCCGCGATACCGACGACGCCCTGGCTGTACTTGTCGTCACCGGGCCCCGGCACCGGCCACGCGGCGGCGACGTCCGGCGAGTCCAGCCGCACCAGGTCCGGCTCGCCGAGTTCGGGCCGCAGCCCGATGTCGACCAGCACGACCTCCCCGCAGGCGTCCGGCGCCAGGGCGTGCACCGGTTTGAGCGCGCCGAACGTCACGGTCAGCGCGGCACGCACGGCGGGACCGTCCACCGCGCCGGTGTCCGGGTCGACGCCGCTGGGCAGGTCGACCGCGACGATCGGCGCGCTGGCGCGTTCCACCAGCGCCGCGGCGTCCGGCCGCAGCGGTCCACGGGCCGAGATACCGACGATCCCGTCGACGACGACGTCCGCCCTGTCGATCCACTGTGGACCGTCCTCGGCGGACACCACCCGGCCGCCGGACCGGCGCAGCGCCGCCAGCCCGGCGCCGTGTGCGCGTTCGGGTTTCAGCAGGACCGCGGTGACGGCGACGTTGCGGCGGCGCAGGAAGGCCCCGGCCCACAACGCGTCACCGCCGTTGTTCCCGGACCCGACCAGCAGGACGGCTCGGCGCCCGGACACCCCGCTCGTACGCCCGGCGAGCAGCGCCGCCGTGTGCGTCGCCAGCCCGAAGGCCGCGCGGCGCATGAGTTCCCCGTCCGGGGTGACCGCGAGCAGCCGGTCTTCCGCCGCGCGAATCCGTTCCGTGGTCCAGATTCCCTGCACGGCGGCGCCTCCGGGATTTACTCGACGGTGACCGACTTCGCCAGGTTACGCGGCTTGTCGACGTCGTACCCGCGAGAGCGCGCGATCTCGGCCGCGAGCACCTGCAGCGGGACCGTGGACACCAGCGGCTGCAGCAGCGTCGGCACCGCGGGCACCTCGATCAGCTCGTCGGCGAACGGCCGGACCGTCTCGTCGCCCTCTTCGGCGATGACGATCGTGCGGGCGCCGCGGGCCTGGATCTCGCTGATGTTCGACACGAGCTTGGAGTGCAGGACCGCCCGTCCCTTCGGGGAGGGCATCACCACGACGACCGGCAGCCCGTCCTCGATCAGCGCGATCGGGCCGTGCTTGAGCTCGCCGGCGGCGAAGCCCTCGGCGTGCATGTAGGCGAGTTCCTTGAGCTTCAGCGCGCCTTCGAGCGCCACCGGGAACCCGACGTGACGGCCGAGGAACAGCACGGCCTTCGAGTCCGCGATCCGGCGCCCGAGGTCCCGCACCTGGTCCACAGTGGACAGTACTTTCTGCACCGCCGCCGGCATGGCCTCGAGCTCGGCGAACTCGCGCGCCACCTCGTCCGGGTACTTCGTGCCACGGGCCTGCGCCAGCGCCAGGCCGACCAGGTAGTTGGCCGCGATCTGGGCGAGGAACGCCTTGGTCGAGGCGACCCCGATCTCCGGGCCCGCGTGCGTGTAGAGCACCGCGTCGGACTCCCGCGGGATCTGCGCGCCATTGGTGTTGCACACCGCCAGGACGCGGGCCTTCTGCTCGCGGGCGTGCCGGACCGCTTCGAGCGTGTCCGCGGTCTCACCCGACTGGGACACCGCGACGACCAGCGTCGCGCGGTCGAGCACGGGGTCGCGGTAGCGGAACTCGCTGGCCAGCTCGACCTCGACCGGCAGGCGGCACCAGTGCTCGATCGCGTACTTGGCGACCAGCCCGGAGTGGTAGGCCGAGCCGCAGGCGACGACGAAGACCTTGTCGACGTCGCGCAGGTCCTGGTCGGAGATGCGCTGCTCGTCCAGCATGATCCGGCCGGACTCGAAGTGCCCACGCAGCGTGTTCGCCAGCGCCTCGGGCTGCTCCTCGATCTCCTTGAGCATGAAGTACTCGTGGCCGCCCTTTTCCGCGGCCGAGAGGTCCCAGTCGACGGTGAACGGCTTGGCCTGCGCGGCGTCGCCGTGGAAGTCGGCGACCTCGTAGCCGTCGCGGGTGATCACGACGAGCTGGTCCTGGCCGAGCTCGACGGCCTCGCGGGTGTGCTCGATGAACGCGGCGACGTCGGACGCCACGAAGGTCTCGCCCTCGCCGACGCCGACGACCAGCGGCGAGGAGCGCCGGGCGGCGACGATGGTGTCCGGCTCGTCGGCGTGCGTCACGACCAGGGTGAACGCGCCTTCGAGGCGGCGGCACACGGCGGCGACACTGGCGGCGAAGTCGCCCTTGGTCTCGCCGGAGTTGTAGGCGCGCGCGACGAGGTGCGCGGCGGTCTCAGTGTCGGTGTCGCTGGCCATCTCGACGCCGTCGGCCTCGAGTTCGGCGCGCAGGGAGGCGAAGTTCTCGATGATGCCGTTGTGCACGACCGCGACGCGCTGGGTGACGTCGCGGTGCGGGTGCGAGTTCCGGTCGACCGGGGCACCGTGGGTGGCCCACCGGGTGTGCCCCATGCCGGCGGTGCCCTTGAAGGCGTCCCTGCCGACGGAGTCGAGCCGGGCCTCCAGGTTGGCGAGGCGCCCGGCCTTGCGCTCGACGTTCAGCGCGCCGGCGCCGTCCAGCACCGCGACGCCCGCCGAGTCATACCCGCGGTATTCCATCCGCTGCAGTCCGCCGAGAACGACGTCCAGGGCCGGTCGGTGTCCGACATATCCCACGATCCCACACACGGGCACCAGCCTAACGAGGGACATCGCGCCCCCACGCGCGGCTCCATCGCCACGCCCCGGAGCTGCAGTTAGCGGGCTAAACGCGGCGCTGAGCGTGGCTAAATATCCGGACCGCGCGGATGTTCGCGAACGCCGTTCCCCGATCCCGCCCCACCGGCCCCGAGTGCGTTTAGCGGGCTAAACGCACTCGCCGGGGCGGCGGGCGGGCTGGGCGGGGGTGCGGGCAGTAAGGTCACGGCCATGGCCAGCAAGCCCAAGCAGCTGCTCGCGGAGTTGACGCACCCGGGCCCGCACGAGGTCCTGCGCGGCAACCTCGCCCTGGTCGGGCTGCCCGGCGTGGTGTTCACGCCGCGGTCGGGCCTCGGCCTGCCCGCCATCGCGTTCGGCCACGGCTGGCTCCAGCCGACCGGGCGCTACCACCAGCTGCTGCGGCACCTCGCGAGCTGGGGCGTCGTCGCGGCGGCCCCGGCCACCCAGCGCGGGCCGTTGCCCTCGCACCGGCTGCTCGCCTCGGACCTGCTGAGCACGCTCGACCTCGTCACCACCGTCCGGCTCGGCCCGGACGGCATCAGCGTCGACCCGGACCGCCTCGGGCTCGCCGGGCACTCGACCGGCGGCGGCTCCGCCGTCCTCGCCGGCGCGCAGGCCGCGGCCACCGAACCACCGAAGCCCCGGGTCCGCGCGATCGCGACGATCACCGCCGCGCAAACGTTTCCACCAGCGACCGAGGCCGCCAAGACGATCACCGCGCCGGGCCTGCACCTGGCCGCGGGCGGCGACCTCGTCGCGCCCGCGGTCGGGCACGCGGAGGCGATCGCCGACGCGTGGGCCGGTCCCGTCCAGTTGCGCACGCTGGGGAAGTCGTCGCACCTGGCGGTCACCGAGGGGCGACACTGGAGCCAGCTGCTCCTGCAGGGGAAGCCGCGTCGCGGCACTCAGCAGCTGACCCGCGCCCTGTTCACGGCGTTCTTCCTGACCCATCTGACGGGCACCGACAAGTACCTGCCGCTGCTCGACGCCGACGTCAAGCACGCCCCGATCGAACTCACCGACGACGAAGCCGCCGCCTGACCCTCCCGGCCTCCGGCTCATTCCGCCCTTCCCACCCCGAGTGCGTTTAGCGGGCTAAACGCACTCGGCTCGTCGCGCGCGGATGCAGTTAGCGGGCTAAACGCGGTCCTTAGCGTGCCTAAGCGCCGCGTTTAGCCCGCTGACTGCACTTCAGGGCGGTGGGCGAGGCATGAGAAGGGCCCCGGCTCCGGGAGGAGACGGGGCCCTTCGGGACGGGTCGCCGGACGGGTCAGTCGACCATCCAGCTGTTGTTCGAGAAGTCGTCGTCGTCGAACGCGTCGCTGCGCGCGTGACGGCCACGCCGCCGCGCGGACGGCGGCGGTGAGGCCGGCTCCGGCGCGGGCGGCGCCTGCTCGGCCGGAGCGGGCGGCGCGTAGGACGAGGGCAGATCGCCGGGCACGCCCGGCACCGAAGGCGCGATCGGTGGCGGCGGCGCCGTCACGTCACGCTGCGCGGACGCTCCCCGCGCGTACTGGCCGAACTGGTCGGCGGGCTTCTCCTCGTCCTCCGGCCCGAACTGCATGGTGTGGCTGCGGTCGGCGAGCGCCTTCTCGGTGAGCCAGCCACCGGACTCCTTGTGCCGCTTCGCCAGCTCCTGCATGTGCTCCATGTACTTGCCATGGACCGCGGCGTCCCGCTCCATCGTCTTCATCGCGGTGGCCTTCGCCTCGGCGACGTGCCGCTCACGGAGGTCCCGCTGCTCCTGCTGTTCCCTGGTGGCGGTGTCCAACGCGGACATCGCCGCCCGCAGCCTGTCCACAGCGCTCATCGCCGCTCCCTCGTCCGCTCGTTCACGCCGACGCCCTACCGCTCATAGCTGATCGACCGGTCGCCGTCGTCGTCCAGCGATCCGCTGATCCGCCCACCGGCACCGCTGGTCTCGAAGACGCCGCCCTCGATGCGGTACTGGCTGGGACCACGCTGCTGGTCGCCACCGCCGCCACCGCCCGGCGCGCCGCCCATGCCACCCATCATGCCCATGCCACCCATACCGCCCATCCCGCCGGCGCCCGCGCCCGTACCACCGGCCGCACCGGCCATCGGCCCGGCCGTCGCCGGGTGATCCATGCCGCCCGGCGCGGCGCCGAGCCCGACATCACCCGACATCTGTGACGACGCGCCCGTGTGCGCTCCGGCGTCCAGCGAGTTGCCGTCACCGGCGAGGTCGAACCGGGCGTCCGTGCTGGCGGCCGCGGTCGCGTCCGCCGCTGGCGTCGCGGAGGCCGCGTCGGCACCGCCGCCGGCCGGGGCACCGGTGTCCGCGCCGGCGGGCGCTCCCCCATCGGCGGCCGCACCGGTGTCGGCCGCTCCCGCGTCGACGCCGCCGGGTGCGCTGAAGCCGCCCTCGGCGGGCGCGGAGATCGGGTTGACCTGCCCGTCCGCCGGGGCGGGCATGGTACGGACGTCGTCCAGCTTGCCCTGCTGCGATCCCGAATCCGGCGCCCGGTCGTCGGGGATCCCCGGCTTCTGCGGATCCTTCGCCGCACCGCCGGACGGGTCGGTTTCGCCGGGCTTGAGCTCGTGCTTCTCGCCCTTCTCGTCCAGGGTGTACGAGGTCGGCTCGCCCTTGCCGTCGTCGACGGTGACCACTGTCGGGCCGTCCGGGCCCTGCGGCTGTTCGGCGGTGATCTTGAGGTTGCCGTCCTGGATGTGGATCTTGCCGTCCGGCCCGGGGTGATAGGCGCCGTCCGCGCCCGGCTTCCCGTCCTGCTGGGCGCCCTGCGGCCCGAAACCGGCCTTCGGGTCCTGACCGGGAGCGTCGGGCAACGGCTTCCCGTCGGGGCCGACCTTCGGATTGTCGAAGTCGAGCTTGTAGTCCTTGTTGTGCCCGTGACCGTCGTCGACCGAGACGTCCATCTTGCCGTCCTTGTCCGGCTCGGACATCGAGATCTTGTTGTCGCCCTTCTGGACGGTCATGGTGTCCTGATCGTCGCCGGCGTCCTTGATCGCCTCACCGGTCTTCGGATCGATCGGGTAGGGCTCGCCGGTCTTCGGGTCGACTTCCAGCGGCTTGTGGGTGATCGGGTTCATCCCGTCTTCGGGCTTCTTGTCCTCCGGCTTCGGCTCGGCCGACGACGGCGGGGTGCCACCGCCCCCGCTGCCGCTCCCGCCGCCGGTGCTGCCTCCGCCGCTCCCACTCCCGCTGCCGGAGCCGTTGCCCGAACCGTTCCCGTTCCCGTTGCCATTCCCGTTTCCGTTACCGTTTCCGTTGCTGGACGGATCGGTCTTGCCCGACGACGGAGCCGGGAACGGGTTGGTGTACTCCTCCATGTAGCGCGACAGCGTGTGGTAATGCTGGTTGATCGTGTCGGTCGCGTTCTTGCAGGCACCTTTGAAAGCGTTATAGCGACCTCCGAAGTCATCGGAGAAGCCGCCTTTCAGCCATTGTTTGGCCGCGCCGATCGCATATTCCTTGTTCTCGTCGTTCAACCCGCAGTCGTCGTCCGCGAGCCGCTCGGCGAGATTGTTTCCAGGACACACCGAATCGAGCCAGCCGGCGATGTCCTTCAGTTTGTCCTTCGAGTCGACCTTCCCCAGCGCGACCTCGATGACCTGCTTCGCGATGTACAGCGGGGCCTGCCCCACCGTGTCGGAGCGCATCCTCAGCACTTCGTCGACCTTGGTCTTGAGCGCGGTGTAGATGTGCGTCATGGTCTCGGGGACCAGCTTCACGACGCCGTCCATCTGGGCGATGAGTTCTTGGGCGTCGGGCTGGATCCGCTGCTCGTACTTGACCTTCGCCGCGGTCGCGCCCTCGCCCTTCCAGTCGTGGAAGAGCGTGGTCAGCGCCGACGTCGCGTCCGTGCGGGTCTCGTCGGTCGTCTTGCGAGCGCCCCCGAGGTCCTCGACCTCGTCGAGGAACTTCTGGAAGTCGATGTCAGCGTTCTCGTGGAACTTGTCCCAGATATCCGACTTGTAGTTGATCGCGCCGGGACACTCCGGCATCTTGTTCCAGATCTGGTCGGACCACTGGGAAAAGAAGTCGAGCGCGGGTTTGGCGATATCGAGAATCTCGTTGGACTTCTTGGCGCCGACACCGCCGGGGGCCGGCGCCTGCGTCGCGTCGAGATCGTTTTTCGCCTTCGTGGCCTCCGCGTTGGCGGCCTTGTCCGACTGCGCGTTGGCGTCGCGCTCCGCCACGGCCTTCTTTTTGGCCTGCTCGAAGTCGGCGCCGAAGAGCACCGCCTGCAACAGATCTCGTTTGGTACCCGCGGTGATGTACGGGTCGTTCTCGAGCCGTTCGAGTTCGGCCTGCTGGGCATCGGTGAGCGCCATCAGTTGCCTGCCTTCTTCGCGGCGTTGGCCTGCTGTTCGTCGGCCGAGGAGTACCTGGTCGCGGCGGTACCGACACCTCCGCCGAGCTGGGTCAGCTGCCCCGCGTAGCCCTTCATGGCCGCGCCGATGGCCTCGATGCCCTTCTGGTACCCGGTGAACGCGTCGCCGTGCACGCGGCCGAAGTCCTTCGCGGTCAGGGGCGTGGGCGCCACCTTGTCAGCCTTGCCCGACGTCTTCTCCGCGGCTCGTTCCAGCGCGGTCTGCGCCGTGAGCATCGCCTCTGAATTCGCCTTGTAGCCACCGTCCGGCATGACCGGTGCCCCCTTACGTCCGAGCTGTCCCCGTGGTTGTCCTGGGTACGACGCACGCGACCGGCCGCGGGTGCCATCGCATATGCACACAAAATGTACCCAGCGGTCCGGCGGCCCGCAGCGAGTTCGCCGGGTTTGCTAACCCAAACGATGGCGCCGCAGCAGGCCGGGCAGACCCCGCTTGCGCGGCTTGCCGCCCGCCGCGATCGTCTCGTCGAGCAGTTCCGCGGCGCTGCGGATGTCGACCAGCCGGTCCAGCTCGTCCAGGTCGATGTCGACCCCGAACTCCACCTCGACCGTCGCGAGCAGCCGGACCCGTCGCCGCGAGTCGACTCCCATCTCGGCGAACGGCGTCGTGTCGTCGATCGTCGCCGGGTCGACGTCGAACGTCTCGCACACGATCGCCTTGATCTTCCCGACATGCTCCTCAGCGGCCATGCCCCGAATTCTCGCCTACTCCCGCCAAGTGCGTTTAGCGGGCTAAACGCACTTGGGCGCGAGGGCTCAATCCGTGACGGGGGCCCAGAACCGCGTTCTGGCCGCGGAACGCGCCACCTTGCCGCTGGAGGTCCGGGGCAGCGCACCCGGCTTGACCAGCAGAAACGAACGCAACGCGACATCATGCGCCGTCGCGACGGCACGCGTCGCGGCGCGGGCGACCGCGGTCTCGTCGACCTCGGCGGCGGCCGCGCCCCGCGCTCGCTCGGCGACGACGACCACCGCCTCCCCCGCCTCGCCCTCGACGGCGAAGGCGGCCACCCGGTCGCGGCCGAGCACGGGGTGCGCGCCCGCGACGGTGTCCTCGATGTCCTGGGGATAGTGGTTCCGGCCGTCGATGATGATCAGGTCCTTGCGCCGCCCGGTCACGTACAGCCGCGAGCCGTCCCACCAGCCGAGGTCACCGGTCCGCAGCCAGCCGCCCTCGCCGTCGATTCGCGCGTCGAAGACCTCGGCGGTGAGAGCGGGCCGACGCCAGTACCCCGCGGCGACGTTCGGTCCGCGCACCCAGATCTCGCCGGTGGTGCCGTCCCGAACGGGGCGGGCGGTGTCCGGATCGACCACCCGGACCCGCTGGCCGCGCGGATGGCCGACCGCGACGAGGGATCGGTCGCCGACCGGTGTCACGACCGGTCCGTTCGCGTCGCCGCTGGCGACGTAGACGGTGGCCTCCGCCAGCCCGTACGACGGCCGGTAGGCACCGCGCGGGAACCCGTGCGGCTCGTAGGCGTCCAGGAACGCCTCGACCGTGGCCGCGCGAATCGGCTCGCTGCCGTTGAGCGCGACGTGCACGCCGGACAGGTCGAACTCCCGGCGCCGTGCTTCCGGCACGGCCTCGACGAGCAGGTCGTACGCGAAGTTCGGCGCCGCGGTCAGCGTTTTCGGATACGCCGACATCAGCGTCAGCCAGCGCTCCGGGCGGCGGATGAACTCCAGCGGGGCGAGGAACACCGACCGGCCGCCGCCGTGCATCGTGCCGGTCAGCAACTGGACGAGACCCATGTCGTGGAAGAACGGAATCCAGCCGACGCAGGTGGTTTCGGCGTCGACGGCGTAGGCGTCGCAGACCTGCCAGCACGCCGCGGCGAGCGCGCGGTGGGTGATCACGACGCCCGCGGGCGAGCGCGTCGTACCGGAGGTGTACTGCAGATAGGCGGGGGTGTCGGGGGTGACAGGAGCCGGTTCCGCCGCGACGGCGGGCAGGGTGTCGACGCTGAGAATCGCCCGGGGCCTCGGGACGTCTCCGGCGTCGGCGAACTCCCGCACCCGGTCCGCGATCGCGTCGGCGGTCAGCCAGACCTGGGCGTCGCAGTCACCGAGCACCCCCACCAGCCGCTCGCGCTGCGCTCCCAGGTCCGGCGCGGACAGCGGAACGGCGACCACTCCCGCGTACAGCGCCCCGAAGAACGCGACGACGTAGGAAAGATCCTGGCGGGCGACGATCGCGACCCGGTCACCGGGCCGGGCGTGCTCGCGCAGCCCCGCCGCGACCGCCTGGACACGGACCAGCAGCTCGGACCAGCTCAGCGTCCGCTCGATCATGTCCTGTCCGGCGGAGCAGTCGAGGTGCGTGAAGGCGGGGCGCTCGTCGTCGGCGCGGCGGAGCAGCCGCCACACCAGCGGTGTTCGCAGTACTTCTTCGGGTACCTCGTCCGGCACGGCCGCATCCTCCCGACGATCCGGTCGCGGTGTGGGCATCATACGAACGTGAACGACTTCTTCGTGGTGGACGCGCGGGCGGACCGGGTCGGTGTCCTGCGTGACGCGCGGCTCAGCTCCGATCCGGACGGCGGCGCGGCCGGGCAGGCCAACCTGCTGCTCATGGACGGGGCCGCGCACCGGCGGCTGCGCGAGGTCGTCAAGGAGGTCATCGCGCTGGTGGAGCCGCTGCCCGCCGAGGTCAGCACCGACATCGAGGACTTCGTCGCCGGGCTGGCGACGGCGTCGTCGTTCGATCTCGTCGCGGACTTCGCCAGGCCGGTCGCCGCGCGGGTCACCACCGCGGTGCTCGGCGCCGTCGAACCGCTCGACGGCCGGCTGCTCACGGCCCTCTCGGAAACGGCGGCGAACCTCGACGTCTGGTCGGGTGGCGCGCCGCCGGGCGCGGACCTCGCGGCGCTGCGGGTCGCGATGTTCTTCCTGAAGGCGACCGCCGTCGAAGGCGGTGGGCTGGCGTTGCTGCGCGAAGCACACGACGCGGGCCGGGTCACCGAGGACGAGCTCATGCTCACGCCGGTGATGCTCGCGCACGCCGCCTACGAGAACTCGATGAACTTCCTCGCGCTCGCCGGGCTGGGCCTGGTGCGCAGGCCCCGGCGGCCGGACGGCGCCGAGGTGCGACGGCTCGTCCAGGACATCGCGCCGACGCGGTACGCCGCGCGCCGGGTGACCGGCCCGCTCACCGTGTCGGAGGTCGAGTTCGGGGCGGGCGACAAGCTCGCCGTCCCGCTCGGCGACGGGCTCGCGTTCGGCCTCGGGCGGCACGCCTGTCCCGGCTCGCGGGTCGCGGTCGCGGAGGGGGAGGTCGCCCTGCGCGCGCTGTCCGAGGTCCTCACCGCCTCCCATGTCGTGGGCGAGGTGCGCCACAAGACCCACCCCGTGTTCCACGGCCTCGAATACGCCCAGGTCACCCGCACCTCCGCCGCCAAGTGCGTTTAGCCCGCTAAACGCACTTGGCCCACGGCACCCGAGCGCGTTCAGCGGGCTAAACGCGGTCCGGCCGTCGAGGCAGCACAGCAGGGCGCCCCCATTGCTTAGCAACGCTCAGCGCCGCGTTTAGCCCGCTAACTGCGCTCGGCCGAGGGCGCCCAGGTGCGTTTAGCGGGCTAAACGCGCTCGGGCCGGGTCAGGTGGCCAGCCAGTCGGTGTTGGCGAAATCGTCGTCGTCGGCGTGGGCGGCGCGGCGGTGGCGCCCACCACCACGGGGCTGTTCGGAGGCGGCCTCGGCAGGCGGCGTCACGGGCACCGGAGGAGGGGGCGCAGGCGCGGGCGGGTGGTCGGCCGGGGGTGGCGGCGCGTCGGCGGCGCGATAGCCGGCCCGGCGTTCGTTCTCCGCTTCGTCCTCCTCGAAGCCGAAATCGTCGTCCTCGGCCTTGTCACCGACCGTCGCCTCGGTGACCCAGCCACCCGCGGCTTCCGCCCGCCGCTTCTGCTCAAGCGCCGTCGCCAGCGCTTCGTCGGTTTCCCGGCGCAGCTTGTCACCGGCTTCCCGGCTCTCCTCCAACGCCATGGCGGCACGTTTGTCGACCAGGTACATGCGGTCGCCGTTCTCCCGCTCCAACCCGGCGAGCTTGTGTTTCAAGGCTGCGAGATCCTCTTCGGGACTCACGAGTCCGTCCTCCCCATCACCGCGGCGATCGCGCTATCGGGAACCGATCACACCATCGTCGTCGATCGACCCGCTGATCCGGTCCCCCGTCGGTGCCGTCTCGAACAACCCGCCGTCGAGGCGGTAGCCGCCGGACGAGCGCTGCTGGTCCTCGCCACCCCCGGCCGAACCACCGCCAGTCCCGCCACCCGGCATTCCGCCGCCCAGCATGCCCATGGACGCCGGCATCGGCTGAGCACCGTCCGGCGCGGAGCCGAGTCCCGTCTCCGTCGGCATCCCGGAACCACCCCCGGCCGTGCCCGCCGGATCGGACGTCTGGCCGAGACCGTTGTCCGGCCGCACCCCGACACCGTCGTGACTGTCCGACAGATCCGAAATGGACTGGGCGGTCGTGGCCTCGCCCGACGCCGTCGCGGCGTGACCCGCATCGGCCGAAGACGCGGCGGGCACCGGAGCGGCTGGGGCCGCGTCGGTCGCGCCACCACCGGCACCACCGTCGGTCACCACCGGGTGGCGGCCCCCGGCCGCGCCGTCCGCCAGGTCACCGCGGCCATGCTCGACGCCCGGTGCCTCGTGCCGGGGAGCGGGCTGGGCAGGACCATCCGGCTGCGCGCCGGGGCCCGCGGCGGCGGGATGCCTGCCCACGGCGTCGGCCGGGCCGTCTTCACCGAGGGTGTACCTGGCCGGCTGGCCGGAACCGTCGTCGACGGTGACCACCGTCGCCCCTTCGGGACCGTCCGGACGCTCGGCGGTGAGCTTGAGGTTCCCGTCCTCGATGTGGATCTTTCCGTCCGGCCCCGGCCGGTACGCCTGGCCCGCGGCCTCCGGCTGCTGTTGCTGGGCCAGGCGCGCCGCCGTGTCGTGGTGGACGGCGCCCGCCGGCCCCTCCGGCGGCCCGTGCCGCTTGCCGTCCCCGAAGTCCAGTTCGTAGTCCTTGTGCCCGGCTCCGTTGTCGACGCCGATCCCCATCCTGCCGTTCTGGCCGGGTTCGGCCAGGGAGATCCGGTGGTCACCCTGCTGGACGGTCACCGTCTCCGGCTTGTCCACATCGGACTTGAGCGCCGCGCCGGTCCTCGGGTCGATCGGATAGGGCTTGCCGGTTCCGGGGTCCACTTCGAGTGGCTGGTGGGTGACGGGGTTGGTGTCCTGCGCCGGCGCCTCGGGCGGCTTGGGCAACTCCGGCGGCTTCGGCGGCTTCGGCATTTCCGGCGGTTTCGGCATGGGACCGACTTCCGCCTGCGCACCGGTGTCCCCACCACCGCCGAAGTTCTTCTCGCCACCACCGGTGACCCGCACTCCGCCGGTCTCGGGCTTCTTTCCCTCTCCGGTCTGTTTCCCGAGATCGGCGTACGGATTCTCGGCGACATTCCCGAGCGACTCGAAGTACTTTCCCCACGCGCCATTGACCGCGTTACGGGTATTGGCACAGACCAGCTGGAAGTTCTCGATGTGCTTACCGAACCACGCGACGAAGATCTCGGCGAGCCATTTCTTCGCCTGGGGCGTGATGACCTGGTCGATCGTGCTCTGGTCCAGGTTTCCCCAGTCGTCGTTGAACGCGTTCTTGGCGTCGATGCTCAGAAACCGGATGCAGTGCTTGATGTCGTTCTGACTGCAACTGCCGTCCGCGATACGGATGATGCGCTCGATGTCCTGGGCGGTCGCTTCACCGACCTTGTCGGTGTACCACTTCTGCAGCCAGCCCACCTTGTCCTGACAGAACCGGGCGATCGAACCGAGCACCCGCAACTGGCCCTCACTGGCGGCCTTGAACGCCTCCGCGACGAGTTTGTTCTTCTCCGAGTAGGCCTTCTGGTATTCACGGGCCTGATCCGCCGCGTCCCCTTCCCAGGTACCGAGCGAATTCCGCAGTTTTCCCGCGACATCCTTCGACGAGTTGTCGACGGCGGCGCCGACCGCCGCCAGCTCGTCGGCGCCGGCCTTGAACAGAGCGAACGGGATGTTGTCCTGCTCGTGGTAAAGGCGCCTCAGTTCGGTGATCGAGACGACCGCCCCGCCGGCGTCCGCGGCGCGCACGGCGGCGACGTACAGCGGATGGAAAACCTCGTAAACCTTGAAGGCCGAGAGCCCCCGGTCGAAGATTTCCTTCGAGTTGGCACACCCGGGATCGGTTTCGGTGGCCCGCCCGGCGATCGCCTGTGTCCGCGCGGCGTCGTCGTTCAGCGCCTTGCGATCGTTGTCGCGAGCGCCTTGCCGACTGCGGTCGTACTTCTCCTTCGCGTCCTTGTAGGCGCTTTTGACGTCGTTGACTCCTTTACCCGGCGCACTGTGCGCCCCTGCGGAGTAACGTCCCAGATATGCCGAGAAATCACCCATGGCCCCGTAATCGGGGAAGCCGCACTTCTGGGGGTCGGCTTGGACGATGAAGCTGTTGTAGTCGGCGGCGAGCTTTTGTTTCGCCGTCCGATCCACATTCGGGTCGTCGAGGATCTGCCTGACTTCGGCGGGGCTGGGGAGGTCGTAACCATTGTCGCTGCCGACGCCTGCCAGCCCCATCAGCGCTTCCTCACTTCTGCGGCGGTCTCGTCCTCATTCGACTGGTAGAGGTTCTTCGACGCCGCCAGCTTCCGGCCGAACTCGTCCGAAGCCGCCAGATAACCGCGCGCACTCTTGACCAGCTTGTGGATGCCCTCGGAATAGCCCTTGAAGCACTCCTTGTGCGCCGCCCCGAAACTGTCCGGGGTCAGCACGACCTGTTCGACCACCGCGATCGGCTGCTCGCAGGCCTGCCTGGGCAGGTCCTCCAATGCCTTCGCCGCCTCGTTCAGCTGAGCCGGATCGACCTTGTGGCCGTTGCCCGCCATCACGCCCCCTCACCCTGAGCATCCGCGTCCGTCCCCTACTGGGACGCGGCGAATGCCCGTTCGGTGCCACCTCCCGCCTACGCAATGTACCGGGCAGGTAACGCAGGCGCAGTAAGTCGGCCGGATCACCCGGCGACGGCACGGCGGGAAGCTACGAGGCCGCGGACACCACTCCGGCGAGGCGGTCGGCCGCGGCCTGGGCGGTGGACTGCGCGGGGGCTTCGACCATCACGCGGACGAGCTGTTCGGTACCCGACGGGCGCAGCAGCACCCGACCTTCCTCGCCGAGCTCGGCTTCGACGGCGCCGACGGCGTCGCGCACGGCAGCCGAACCGGCGACCGCGGCCTTGTCCGCGACGGGCACGTTGACCAGCACCTGCGGCAGGCGGTTCATGACCGCGGCCAGCTCGGCCAGCGGCTTGCCGGTCGCGGCCACGCGGCTCATCAGACGCAGCGCGGTGAGCAGGCCGTCGCCGGTGGTGGCGTGCGTGGGCAGCACGACGTGCCCCGACTGCTCGCCGCCGAGCGCGAATCCGCTGGCCCGCAGCTCCTCGAGCACGTACCGGTCGCCGACCGCGGTGGTGACCACGTTGATGCCGTGCGCGCGCATGGCCAGGTGGAGGCCGAGGTTGCTCATCACGGTCGCGACCAGCGTGTCCTTGGTCAGCTCACCGGACTCGGCCAGTGCCAGCGCGAGGACGGCCATGATCTGGTCGCCGTCGATCAGCTCGCCCCGCGCGTCCACCGCGACGCAGCGGTCGGCGTCACCGTCGTGGGCGATGCCCAGGTCGGCACCGTGTTCCACGACGGCGGCGCGCAGCAGCTCAGGGTGGTTGGAGCCGCAGTGCTCGTTGATGTTGATGCCGTCCGGTTCGGCGTGCAGCGCGACGACCTCGGCGCCGGCGCGGCGGTACACCTCGGGGGCGGCGGCCGACGAAGCGCCGTTCGCGCAGTCGACGACGACCTTCAGGCCGGCGAGCGGGTGCGGGGTCGCCGCGACGAGGTGGTCGGCGTAGCGGTCGAGCGCGTCCGGGACGTCGGTGACCCGGCCGACACCGACGCCGGTCGGACGTGTCGCCTGCGTGGCGAGACCGGCCTCGATCTCGTCCTCGATGCCGTCGGGGAGTTTGTGGCCGCCCGCGGCGAAGAGCTTGATGCCGTTGTCCGGCATGGGGTTGTGCGAGGCGGAGATCATCACGCCGAGGTCGGCACCGAGCGCGCCGACGAGGTGGGCGACGGCGGGCGTGGGCAGGACGCCCACACGGCGGACGTCGGCGCCCGCGGAAGCGAGGCCGGCGACGACCGCGGCCTCGAGCATCTCGCCGCTGGCACGCGGGTCCCGTCCGACGACGGCCACCGGGCGGTGGGAGCGGTCGTGGGCGGCGAGCACGCGCGCCGCGCTGGCCGCCAGCGAGAGGGCGAGCTCCGGGGTCAGGTCAGCGTTGGCGAGACCCCGCACGCCGTCGGTACCGAATAGGCGAGCCATCTGTCGACCTCCATGTGCGACCAACCACGAGACAAGGTAGCCCCCTCACCTCGCCGCTCCGTTCCGGGGCCCGAGTGCGTTTAGCCCGCTAAACGCACTCCGCCGGGCCGCGCCAAGTGCGTTTAGCCCGCTAAACGCGCTCGGCCGGGGCGGGCGGGTGGTGAGGTGGGGATGCAGGGGCGGGCGGCCCCGGAAAACACGGGAGCGCCCATCCGATGGACGGATGGGCGCTCCCGTGGGTTGCGCCTGGGGCGCGAATCAGCGCTTGCTGTACTGCGGGGCCTTACGGGCCTTCTTGAGGCCGTACTTCTTCCGCTCCGTGGCGCGCGCGTCACGGGTCAGGAAGCCGGCCTTCTTCAGGGCCGGGCGGTCATCGGCGTCGACCTCGACCAGCGCACGGGCAATCGCGAGGCGCAGCGCGCCCGCCTGGCCCGAGATCCCGCCACCGTGCAGGTTGGCGAAGATGTCGAAGGAGTCCGGCTTCTCCACCGTCACCAGGGGCTCACGGATGAGCTGCTGGTGCACCTTGTTGGGGAAGTACTCCTCGAGGGTGCGGCCGTTGAGCTTGAACACGCCGGTACCGGGAACGACGCGCACCCGGACGACGGCCTCCTTGCGGCGGCCGACGGTCTGGGCGTTGCCACCGGCGGCACGCGAGGGACGCGGCGTGGCCGGCGTCTCGCTCGTGGCGACGGCCTCGTCGACCGCGGGAGTCTCGGTGACCGCGGGGGTCTCGGTCTCGGTGCTGGTCACAGACTGTTCCTCACTCACTGCGCGACCTGCGCGATCTTGGTGATCTCGCGCGCCTGCGGCGACTGCGCGGCGTGCGGGTGCTCCGGGCCGGCGTAGACCTTGAGCTTCTTCGCCTGCGCGCGGCCGAGCTTGTTCTTCGGCAGCATGCCCTTGACGACCTTTTCGACAAGGTGCTCGGGCTTGGTGTCGAGCAGTTCACCGAACGAGCGCTTGCGCAGACCGCCGGGGTAGCCACTGTGCCGGTACGCGAACTTCTGCTCGCGCTTGTTACCGGTGAGGGCGACCTTCTCGGCGTTGACGATGATGACGAAGTCACCGGTGTCCACGTGCGGGGCGTAGGTCGGCTTGTGCTTGCCGCGCAGCAGCGTGGCGACCTCGGTCGCGAGCCGGCCGAGCACGACATCCTCGGCGTCGATCACGTGCCAGGCACGAGTGACGTCGCCGGGCTTGGGGCTGTACGTGGGCAAGGGTCTACCTCGTCGTCAACATTGCGTGTGGGTTCTGTGCGGGCCTAGCGCTTACGCGCCGCAGCGCACAACGACATATGAAGATACCCGCACGCCCGGCGCACCTACACAGCGGGGGTCGCTCCAGCCTCGCATACTAAGGTCCCGGCTGGGCGAACGCAGCAGAACTCTACCGACCGGACCTCGCGAACCGCCCGCACCGCCGTCCGCGACACGCGAGAATGAGACGATCCGGATGCACCCGGAGCGGGTGGACTCGAGCAGGGGAACGGCGATGAGGAAACGGCCAACGACGATCATCTGCGCGCTGGGCGCCGTGCTGGTGCTGGCCACCGCGTGCGGCCAGGCCCGCGCGGGCACGGCGCTGCCCAAGGGGGACGACGCCGCGGCGTACGTCGGCGGCAAGTTCGAGGCCGCCATGAACAAGCTCCAGGACGTGATCGACAACCAGCGCGACGTCACCACGTCCTCGGACAACTACTTCCGCTTCGACGAGAAGTACGCGCACAGCCTCATCACCGCGGCCCGCACCGGCTCGCCGGAGAGCCGGGTCGTGCACAACCGCTCGCAGAAGAATCCCGACGATGTCCTCGACACGTTCACCCCCGCCGACGGCCCCGTCGAGTACATGTACCTCGGCCCGGCGTTCAAGGCGGCCGCCCCGACTTCGTGGGTGTCGATGGCCAAGTCGGAGGTCGGGCAGCAGCTCAAGTGCGGGTTCGCCGGGGTCTACACCGCCTGCAAGATGGCCGACGCCGTCGCGATGTCCGCCAACGCGGACAAGAAGACGGTGAAGGGCGCGAAGGTCGGCCGGGACGGCAAGACCGAGCTCACCGCCGACGTGACCTTCGACGCGTTCCTCACCCGCCCGGTGGAACAGCTCCCCGAGTCGATCAAGAGCCAGATCACCCCCGAACTGCGCAAGGCCGTCATCCCGACCAAGATCCTGCTCAACCCGGACGGGACCCTCGACCAGATCGTCATGGAGGCCAAGTTCGAGGGCAGCGGTCACAAGGTCGAGCTGCGGTACGACTTCCGGTTCACCGGAAAGGCCAGCGCGCAGGACCTGCCCAAGCTGCCCGACCCCGCACAGGTCACCGCGCTCCCGGACAGGGCGGCGAAGGACGCGCTGTGGGCGAAGATCGCCGAAGCGAGGGGCAACTGACGTGGCCGACGACGTGAAGACCGACCGCGCGCCCCGAGGGGATCTCCGATGAACCAGCCGTCCGACCCGCAGTGGTGGCAGCCGAACGCCGGCGGCGCGCAGCAGCCGTGGCAGCCCGAGCAGCAGGCCACCGGCCCGCACGCCGGGCAGTGGCAGCAGCAGAACGCCGAACCCGGCGCGTCCACCGGCTCCTACACCGGGCAGTGGCAGCAGGCATCGCAGCCCGGTGGCACCGGCTCCTTCTCCGGACCGTGGCAGCAGCCTCCCGCGCCGCAGTCGCCGGCACCACAGTCCCCGGCGGCACAGCCCGGCCGGCAGTGGCAGCCCCAGCAGGCACCGGCCCCCGAGGCGGGCTCCGGCACGCCACCGCGGGGCCAGCAGTTCGGCGGCGGTTTCCAGCCTTCGCAATACGGGGGTCTCGGTGCCTTTTCGGCCGAGGACGGCGAGAAGCCGGAACGGTCGAAGAAACCGTTGCTGTTCGGCGGGATCGCCGTACTCGTGATCGTGGCCGGCGGGGTCGCCGCCTGGCTGCTCGGCGCGTTCCGCGGTGACGTCCTCGACCAGAAGTCCCTTCAGGACGGCGTGACGCGGGTGCTGAACGAGAGCTACGGCGAACCCGACGTCCAGAACGTGCAGTGCCCGGCGAACCAGGTCGCCGACAACGGCACCACCTTCGACTGCACTCTGCAGATCGGCGGCCAGCCGAAGAAGGTGACCGTGCGGGTGCTCAACGACAAGCCGGAGTACGAGGTCGGCGCTCCGCACTGAGGCTGATTTTTCCTTGTCCCCCAACGGAAACGGCGGGCCCGCACCGAAAGGTGCCGGGCCCGCCGTGGTTATCCGGGGCGGGGTAGCTCAGAACAGGTCCTTGACGCCCTGCTCGGTGCCCTGGTAGCCGTCCGCGATCTGCGGCAGCGCGGTGGCGATCTGCGCCAGAACCTGCTTGAGGTCCTCGAACTTCTGGTCCCAGACGCGCTGCGCCTCGTCGTACTGGGTGCGCGCGGCGCCTTCCCAGTCGTGGGTCAGCGGACGCAGGTCGTCCTTCAGCTTGTCGAACGCGGCCTGCAGTTCCTTGCCGGTCGAGTTGCAGTCGTCCGCCGCGGCGTTGATGACGCCATAATCGACAACGATGCCGTCAGCCATGGTGCACTCCCTTTATTGCCGAAAAGAATGTGGGTGGAAAGGTCAAGAGGTGGTACTCAGCCGAGAACGTCGAAGCCCTTGTTCACGGCGCTCATGATCTCCGACTGCTGCTCTTCCGAGCGCTTGTACTTGGAACCGGCTTCCTGGAGCAGGTTCGCGATGTTCTGCAGGGACTGGTTGATCCCCCGGCCGTCCTCGTCGAAGCGCTGCATCACCTTGTCGAAGGCCTTCTGCGCGTCACCCTGCCAGCCGGCGCGAGTGGCCTCGATGCGGTCGCGCAGCGTCGACAGGTTCTGGTCCATCGCGACGCGCACCTCGGTGACGCGCTGCTCGGCCTGGGTGAACTGCTCCGGAGTTCCCTTGAAACCGCCAGCCATGGGAGCTACCCCCTTCGTTAGTGGTTGTCCGCACTAGGTCGTGTTTGTTTGTACGGACCTACGACGGAGACATTGCCATGTCCGGTTCCCCTGTGTCGCCGTTTGCCCGCAAGTAGTTGCTTGAGTGAACGCCGGGGGTGGGAACCCGTCGCCCGCGGTATTCCACCGGCTTGCGCCATGGTCCGGCTTTTCCCCGAAAAGGTGACCTCCACCAGGTGACTTAACATACGCACAGTGGTCATGTGCGCCTTCGTTCACTGATCACGGATCATGATTCGCGACTCGGAAAAGTCCGCTTCCTCCTCGACGGGAGGCTGCCTGCGTGCCGGGGACGGCGCCGGTTCCGGCTTCGGGGGAACCAGTTCGGCCGCCGCCGGAAGCTGCGGAACCGGCAGTCCCCTGGCGGCGCGGAAACGTTTCGCGGCCCCGCGCAGCGCGCCCGGTGTGGGATCGGTGGCCCGGCCCGCGAGCCTGCCGCGGCCGAACTGTTTGATCAGCGCCGCGTTCTCCCCGCGATGACGCTCGTTGCGCGCGAGGGCGTCACCCGCGACGCGGCGGGCGTAGGTCACCGCGTCCTGCCCCGCACGGGTGAAGGCCGCGGCGGCGGTCTCGGGTTCGGACGGCACGAGGCCCTCCTTTCAGTTGACGACCTCGAGCGTGCGGACGACCTGCTCGCAGGCCGCGCTTACCCGCTGCTGGAACGCGGGCGCGCCGTACTGGCAGCCGACGTGCACCCGGATGCGGCCCTGGGCGACGACATACCAGTACACCTTCGCCTGAGCCTTGGTCTCCTGATAGGCGATCACCGGACGGCCGGCGTAGGAGGCGTTGGGGTCGTATCCGCTGTACCGCTCGGGGTAGCGGGCGGCCGATCCGCGCAACTCCTCGACGAGCTGCTGGCGGTCGGCAGTGGCGTCGTAGTTCATGACGTACTCCTGGGCGACCACGAGGTCGGCGCCCGTCAGGGAGTCCTGGGGGTGGATGACGACCTGCTTCTCGCCGACCCGGTCCTCGGTCTGGTCCCAGCCCGGCGGCGCGATGAAGCGGTAGTCGTACTGGGCGCGAGTGCGTCCCGCGGGCTTGTCGTCCGCGCCGCCCTTGGTCAGCAGCACGACGCCGGTGGCTCCCAGCGCCACGACCACCACGGCCGCGACGATCCAGAGCAGCTTGGCCCGCTTCGAGCGCCCTGCTCGCTCCGTCCGCTTGTCCGCACTTCCGTGCTCCGGCGCCGACTGTCCCCACGGCGCCGCCGGCTGACCGCGGGGCGGCGAAGGCGGCGGCCCCTGGCGCGCCGCGTTTAGCGGGCTAAACGCACTCGGCGCGGGCCGGGCGGGGTAGCCGGGGGGTGGCTCCACCTGCCGGGGCGGGGTGACGCGTGGGTCGCCGGGACGCGGCGGAGGCGCGGCGGGGCGGGGCGCCTCGCCGGGGCGGACGACCTCGGTGCGGTGCTCGACCGTGGGTGCGCCGCCGGGCACGGCGCCGAGCCGGGCCATGGCGGAGCCCGGCAGCGAACCGGTGCGATCGGGGTCGACGAGCACCGCGCGGAGCGCGCCCCGCGCGACGACCGTCTCCGGCTGGTCCAGGCTCGTCGGCACGAGGCTGGTCCGCTCGTGCACCAGCCGCGAGATCATCGGGATCCGGCTCGACCCGCCGACCAGGAAAATCCCGGTCAGCTGTTTCGGCCGCAGCCCGGCGTCGGCGATGGCGGCGCTCGTCAGCTCCACCGCGCGCCCGAGCGGCGCGCCGATCAGCCGTTCGAGGTCCTCGCGCGTGACATGGGCGTCCGCGAACGGCGGCGGCATCGGGACGTCGGTGTAGGCGTGCCGGGACAGCGTCTCCTTGGCGCCGCGGACGTCCTGCCGGAGCACGCGCCTGCGGCGCCGGTCCGCGAGTTCGCGGCCTTCGACCAGTTGCCGCCAGGCGTCCGGGTCGGCCGACGAGACGAGCGAGCCGACGTGTTCGAGCAGCGCCTGGTCGATGTCCGCGCCGCCAAAACTCGGGTCCCCCCTGGTCGCCAGCACCTGGAACCCGCCCCGCTGCGGGCGCCCCGGTGCGTTTAGCCCGCTAAACGCACCGGGCGGGGTGGTGCGGGTGACGACGCTGACGTCGACGGTGCCGCCCCCGAGGTCGAGGACGGCCAGCGTGTCGCCGGGGCGCCCGCTGAACTCGACCGTGCGATCGGACTTCAGTTCCGCGGGGGCGAACGTCGCGGCGTGGTACACGGCCGCCGCGACCGGCTCCGGGACGAGGGCGACCTCCTGGGCCAGCCGCCCCGCCGCCTGGCGCAGCAACCGGGTCCTGATCGCGCCCCAGTCGGCGGGATGGGTGAGGACCAGCAGATCGACCTCGGCCTCACCGGCCAGTCTGCGCGCCTCGGTCACCGCGCGCGCCAGCACGGCGTGCACCACGTCGGTCACCCGGAGCACCTGCTCGCCGAGCAGCAGATCGCCCTCGTCGATGCGGCGCTTCGGATGCGGTTCGTAGCGCGACGGGTCGACCGCGGCCTGCCGCTCCGCCTCCTGCCCGACGAACAACGTGCCGTCGGGTGCCGCGTAGACGGCCGAGGACATGAGCGGCTGACCGTCGATCACCGCGACCTGCGGTTCGCGCCCGTTCACGGAAGCGACGACACAGGTACTCGATGTCCCGAAGTCCACCGCTACCCGTAACGTCACCAGCCACTCCCGCAGATCGTCGTTCCCCTGTTCTTCGCGCGGGTCACTCCGGCGGGATCCACGAGACCTGGATCAGCTGCTTGCCCCACTTGCGGGTGAGCATGTTGCCCCGGCCGGGAGGCATCGGGCCCGCCTTGATGTTGCCCACCAGGGTGCCCTCGTCCTTCGAGCCGTTCATGACCATGCCCGGCGCCGACAGTTCCTTCAGCTTGCCGAGGATCGGGTCGTACATCGCCCGGCCGGCACCACCGGTACGGCGGACGACGATGACGTGCAGGCCGACGTCCTTCGCCTGTGCGAGGAACTCCGACAGCGGCTTGAGCGGGTTGCTGCTCTGCGTCGCCACCAGGTCGTAGTCGTCGACGAGGATGAACAGCTCGGGGCCGGTCCACCAGGAGCGGTTCTTCAGCTGCTCCTGCGTGACGTCCGGGCCGGGCAGCCGCCGCGTCATCGACCCGTAGACGTCCTTGACCATGCTGTCCAGCTGGGTGGCCGACACCGCGTAGCCGAGCAGTGAGTCCCCGCTGAGGAACCCGAGCATCGTGCGCCGGTAGTCGACCAGCAGCATGACGGCTTCCTTCGGCGAGTAGCGCTCGGAGATACCGCGCGCGATCTGCCGGAGCAGGTTCGTCTTGCCCGATTCGCCGTCCGCGAACGCGTAGAAGTGCGGCTCCGCGTCGAAGTCGAGATAGATCGGCTGGAGGTCCTCCTCGTTGACGCCGATCGGCACGAGCTTCGTCGCGCGCTTGCTGTCCAGCCGGAGCACGTCGTCGTAGGTGATCATCTCCGGCAGCAGGCGGACCTGCGGCGCCGGACGGCCCCGCCAGGCACCCTTGATCTTCGCGACCGCGTCGGCGACACCGGCGGCGATCGTCTCCGGATCGCTGGAGCCGTCGATGCGCGGGAGCCCGGTGAGCATGTGCAGCTTCTCGCGGGTCATCCCGCGTCCTGGCCGCCCGGCCGGGACGTTCACCGCGGCCCGGCGGTCCACTTCGGACTCGCTCGGGTCACCGAGGCGCAGCTCGAACCGGGTACCGAGCATGTCCTTGATCGCCGGGCGGATGTCGGCCCACCGGTTGGCGCCCACCACGACGTGCACGCCGTAGGACAGACCCTGCATCGCGAGCCGGGTGATCGAGCTTTCCAGCTCCTCGAAGTCCTCTCGCAGCGCCTTCCAGCCGTCGACCACGAGGAACGCGTCACCGAAGGCGTCCTGCTCCGGCTTGATCTCGCCGCGGCGCTTGCGGTTGCGGAACTCCGTCATCGAGTCGATGCCCATGGCGGCGAACCGGCCCTCCCGCTCGGTGAGCAGGGTGGTCAGCTCGGCGACGATCCGGCGGGCCTTGTCCGGCTCGCGCCGCGCCACCGCGACACCACCGACATGCGGCAGGTCCGCGAGCCCGCCGAGCGTGCCGCCACCGAGGTCGAGGCAGTAGAACTGGACCTCTTCCGGCGTGTGCGTCAACGCCATCGACATGATCAGCGTCCGCAGCATCGTCGACTTGCCCGACTGCGGGCCGCCGACGACCAGGCCGTGCCCGGCGGCACCGGAAAAGTCCGCCCACAGGCCGTCACGCCGCTGCTCGTACGGCCGGTCGACGATGCCGAGCGGGACCTGGAGCCTGCCGTTGCCGAAGAAGCCGACCGGGGACAGGCCACGGTCGTCGGTCGGGTTGAGGTTCGGCAGCAGCGTGTCGAGCGAGTTCGGCTCCTTCAGCGGCGGCAGCCACACCTCGTGCGCCGGCGGGCCCTGGCCGACCAGCCGCCCGACGATGACGTCGAGCTCGCTCGGCTCGACCGCCTCCTCCGACTGGCGTTCCTGCTTCGGTGCCTCTTCCTCGATCTGCTGCGGCTCCGGCTCCTTCGGCAGTTCGACGAAGTCCGGGACGAACAGCTGCGGGCGCTTGTCCGCCCGCACGACCGTCGCCGCGGGCCCCGCGGCCTTGATCCCGGCGGGACGGTACGGGCCCGAGACATAGGACGCCTTGAACCGCACCAGCGTCGAGGTGTCGTACTTGAGGTACCCGCCACCGGGGACCGACGGCAGCTCGAACGCGTCCGGCACGCCGATCGCCGCGCGGGACTCCGCCGCGGAGAACGTCTTCAGGCCGATCCGGTAGGAAAGGTGGGAGTCGAGCCCGCGGAGCTTTCCTTCTTCCAGCCGCTGCGAGGCGAGCAGCATGTGCATCTGCAGCGATCGGCCCAGCCGGCCGATGGCGACGAACAGGTCGATGAAGTCCGGTTTCGCCGCCAGCAGCTCGGAGAACTCGTCACAGACGATGAAGAGCGCGGGCAGGGGGTCGAGGTCGGCGCCGTTTTCCCTGGCCTTCTCGTATTCCCAGACGTTCTTGAAGTTACCGCCGTTCTTCAGCGCCTCCTGGCGCCGGTTCATCTCACCGGCCAGCGCGTCCTTCATCCGGTCGACCAGCGTGACCTCGTCGGCGAGGTTGGTGATGACCGCGGACACGTGCGGTGCCTTGTCCAGGCCGAGGAACGTCGCGCCACCCTTGAAGTCGACCAGGACGAAGTTGAGCGTGCTGGACGAGTGCGTCGCGAGCATGCCGAGCACCAGCGTCCGGAGGAACTCGGACTTACCGGAACCGGTCGCGCCGATGCACAGGCCGTGCGGCCCCATCCCCTCGGCCGCCGCCTCCTTGATGTCCAGCTCGACCGGCTGGCCGTACTCGCCGACCCCGAACGGCACGCGGTAGCGGTCGCGGATCGGACGGGGGCGCCACGCCTGCTGGACGTCGAAGGTCATCGGGTCGCCCGGGATGCCGAGCAGTTCGAGCAGCGACGGGTTGGACAGCAGCGGTTCCTCGTCACCCACGTCCTGGCCGGCGGAACCGCCGACGCGGTACGGCGCGATGAGGCGGGCCACCGCCTCGGACTCGACCACCGAGAGGCGGTCCGGGCGGCCGAACCACTCGACACCGCCCGCGCTGCGGGCACCGAGCCGGGTCTCCTCCACGACCAGCCGGAGGCCGCGGCGGGCGGCGAGGTTGCCGGTGGAGTCGGACAGGTCGATCAGCGTGACGCCGACCAAGCCCTCCTCCAGGATGATCTGCTCCTCACGGGTGACCTCCGCGTCGTCGACGATGATCACGACGTGCGGCTGGTCGGGCGCCGGGGTGGCGTTGCGGGAGAAGCGCTGGCGGTCCCGTAGCTCCTCGTCGAGCCACTGTTCGATCTGCGCGAGCGAACCGGCCATCATGCGGAGCTGGCCGATGCCGTCGGCCAGCGTCGGGTGCTGCACGTGCGGCAGCCACTTCGCCCATTCCCACTCGGCCTTCGCGCGGCCCGCGGTGGCGACGGCGATCAGGACGTCGTCGGGGCTGTGGAACGTGACCAGCTGGCAGAGCAGGGCCCGGGTCAGCGAGCGGGTCAGCGCGCGGTCGCCCTGCATGCTGACCGCGGCGAACCCGCGCAGGGTGATCTGCGTCGGCAGGTCGGGGACGATCGAGTGCGCGCGCACGAACCGGCGCAGCGCGAGGGTGGCGATCGGCTCCAGCTCGTCGACCGGGCCGGTCTGCGGCGGTACCAGCCGCGTCGCGAGCCGGTGCGAGCTGCGGCCGACGCGCAGGTGCAGGAAGTCCTGGTCGTTCTGGCGGCGCTCCCACATCCGGCGGCTGGCCGCGAGCGACCACAGCGACTGCGGGTCGGGGTGCACCCACTCGAGGGCGGCGCGCTGGTCGACCATCGCCTCGCGGGCGCGGTCACGCATCTGGCCGAGGTAGCGGAGGTAGTCCTTGCGGTCCTCGTCCATCTCGGCCTTCTTGGCCCCGCCGCCCTTGCCGCCACCGCCGGCCATCATGCCGACGGTGCCCATGACCATCATGCCGCCCATCATGAGCATCATCGGGTTCTTGCCACCCGCGGTGAACATGAAGACCATCATGCCCAGCGAGGCCACGATCATGACCGCGGGCAGCAGCTTCATCACGATGTTGCCGGGGATGGTGCGGGGCACCTCCGGTGGCGGTTCAAGGTGCACCTCGCCGCCCGGCGGGCGCGGCGCGGCCAGCCGTGGCGACTTCTTGAACTGCAGCGTGCTCATCGAAGGACCCCTCTTCAAACTCGACGATGGCGGCCACCGTTTTGTGCGCCCAGGTGCGCGGAACAACCTATCGAACGTCGGGCGGGAAATCCGGCCAATGCCAGGAACGGCCGGAGACCTCAATGATCGACTCGATGAGCTTGCCCGCCGAGTGTAGGGGGAGGCACCGACACCAGCGACCGAACCCGCTGCCCACCCCACCCCGGCGCCAAGCGCGTTTAGCGGGCTAAACGCACTCGCCCGGCCGCCCCGGAGCGCGTTTAGCGGGCTAACTGCACTCGGGGCCGCGCCGATCGCCCCATGCGCACCGCTCCGTCTCCCCCGCCCCCGGTGGCCACGTCGACCTGGGGCCGAGTGCGTTTAGCGGGCTAAACGCGCTCGGCGGCGAGGTCAGGGGCACGGCGGTCGACGCGCTGGACCGGCCCCGCGCAGGCATACTTTTGCCGGTCAATTTCGGACAGTCGATGAAAACGGCACCCGGGTTCGGTATAAGTTCCCCCCGGGAGCAGTCTCATCAGAGCGGGGGCACCAGCAGTGGCGACGGGCACGACAGTTTTCAGCAGGGTGACGGTGGTGGCACCACGCACCCGGATCGACGTCGCGCTGCCCGCCGACGTCGCGGTGGCCGACTTGCTGCCCATGCTGCTGGACATGGCCAAGGAAACGACGCCGGACGGCGGCGCCCGCCACGGTGGCTGGGCACTGGCCAAGCTCGGCGACGCGCCGCTCGACCCCAGCCGCACGCTCGCCTCGCTCGGCGTCGTCGACGGCGAGCTGCTGCAGCTGCGCAAGCGCAACGAGAACCCGCCTCCCCCGCTGTACGACGACGTCGTCGACGCGATCGCCGAGTCCTCACCGGACAGCTTCCGGCCGTGGACAAAGGAGACCGCTCGCCGGTTCGGCCACGTCGCGGGCGGTATCGCGCTGGTCGCCGCCGCCCTCGCGCTGTTCCTGAGCGGTTCGTTCTACGGCGGCAGCGCGCTCGCCGCCGCGATCGCGGGCGGTATCGGCGCGATCGCGTGCGTCGCGGTCGGCGCGACGCTGGCCAAGGCCTACCAGGCCGAGGCGACCGGCGTCCTCGTCGCCGCCGCGGGTGGCCTGCCGCTGGCCTTCGTCAGCGGGTTCTACATCGTGCCGGGCCTGTCACTACGGGCGAATCTGCTGCTGGCCTGCGCGCTCGTTCTCATCGTCGCGTCCGTCTGCATTCTCGTCATCGGCGCCGGGATCACGACGTTCATCGCGGCCGCGACCGTGGGCGCCTTCGGCGCCCTGGCCTTCCTCTTCGGCACGTTCATCGCGCACCCGATCCCCGGCATCGCCGCCGGGACCGCGGCCGTCGCGCTCGCCTGCATCTCGATCCTGCCGAGGGCGACGATCTGGCTGGCGAAACTCCCGCTGCCGCACGTCCCCGGCAGCGCGGAGGAGCTGAAGGAGGACTCGGGCTTCCCCGACTACCGCGCCATCGAGCGGCGGACGGCGGTCGCGCACAACTACATGACCGGGCTCATGGTCGGCTGCGGTGTCACCACGGCGATCTCCGCGATCATCGCCTCGACCGCGCCGGGTCCCTTCGGGATCATCCTCGGCGTCGTCGCCAGCCTCGTCCTGCTGCTGCGCGCCCGGGCCTACGCCAACGGCAGCCAGGCGATCGCCCTGCTCACGACCGGCATGGTGTCCGCGGCGGGCATCCTGCTCGGCTGGATCTGGACGGCCACCCCGCAGTCGCGCGTGCTGTACATCTTCGGCGCGCTGATCCTGGTGGCCGCGGGTTCGCTGGTGGTCGGTGTGATCTTCCCGAACCAGCGGTTCTCCCCGCCGCTGCGGCGGACGGTGGAGATCATCGAGGCGATCTGCATCGCCACGGTGCTCCCGCTCGCACTCGGCGTCATGGACCTTTACACCACGCTGCGTCACCTCAACTTCAAGTGACGTCGACCCGATCGGATGATGTTCAGATGGTGGTAGCGCGGAACGACGGCCAGCCGCGCCGACGGTTCGGCCGCGCCGGGCGGACCGCGACGGTCGCACTCGTGGCGAGCATCGGGGCGCTCTCCCCGATGATGGCGATCCCGGTGTGGGCGCAGCAGCCCAGCGTGCCACCGGCCTCGGGCGGTTACTACGCGGCGCCTCCGCCGGTCGACCCGTCGGCTCTGCCCGCCGACTCGGGCAAGCCGGACGAGAACTACGTCCAGACGAAGCAGTGCGTGCAGCGCAGCCTCGGCAAGAACATCGTTCCCAAGAACCGGCCGTGGGGCCAGGAGTACCTGCAGATCGACAAGCTGCACGAGATCGTGAAGGCCGCCGCGCAGGATCACAGTGTCGGCGGCGGGCAGAAGGTCGCGGTGATCGACACCGGCGTCACCAAGCACCCCTGGCTGAAGAGTGTGGAAAGCGGCGGCGACTACGTCGCGAACCCGAAGAACGGCGTGGCGCCCGGCCTCGAAGACTGCGACGGCCACGGCACCGAGGTGGCGGGGATCATCGCCGCGAACACCCCGGAGGACATCGGGTTCAAGGGTGTCGCCCCGGACGCGACGATCCTGTCGATCCGGCAGTCCAGCCAGAACTACGGCAAGGACACCAAGGCGTCCGCTCCGTCCTCCCCTCCCGCGTCCCCACCGGCTTCGTCGGGCGCGCCGCCGTCGTCGGGTGGCGCTTCGAAGTCACAGCTCCCGCCTTCGAACGGCGGTGGCAGTGGCCAGGGCGTGCTGCCGGGCGACGCGACCTGGCCCGAGCAGAAGGGCACCGGCCGCGAGCAGGAGGCCGCCGGTACCGCCGGGAAGCTGACGACGCTGGCGCAGGCCGTGGTGCGCGCGGTGAACCAGAAGGCCACCGTGATCAACATGTCGGTCGACAACTGCCGCACCTCGGACGGGCGCATCTCCGACGGGGAACGCCAGCTGCAGGCCGCCGTGCACTACGCGGTGCAGCACAACGTGGTCGTGGTCGCGGCCGCGGGCAACACCACCGACACCTGCCTGCAGAACGACCAGACGAACCCGAACCAGCCGCGGTCGATCGTCACGCCGCCGTGGTTCTCCGAAGACGTGATTTCCGTGGCCGCGATCGACGTCACCGGTGGCGTCGCGAACTTCAGTGTCAACGGCCCGTGGACCACCGTCGCGGCGCCGGGCACGGACATCATTTCGCTGGATCCGGCAGCCGGCTCCGGAGGCCTCGCCAACCTGACGATCGAGGGCAACGGCGAGCCGGCCGCGATCCAGGGCACGAGCTTCGCGGCGCCCTACGTCGCCGGGGTGGCGGCGCTGGTACGGGCGAAGTACCCGCAGCTGGACGCCAAGGCGGTGATGCGGCGGATCGTCAACACCGCGCAGCGGCCCGCGGCGCCGGGCGGGCACGACAACTTCGTCGGCCACGGCGTGATCGACCCGATGGCCGCGCTCACCGCGAGCGTGTCGTCCGAGGAAGGTGTGCCGTCCGTGCGGCCCGTCCAGCAGGTCGCGACCCTGCCGCCGGCCAACAACCGTGACGAGTCCGCGATCATCATCGCGCTGGCGGGCACCGGCGGCGGGCTGGTGGCGCTGCTGATCACCCTGTTCGTCATGCACACCATCCGGCGCAACCGCTCCGGCGGCGCGAACCGGTAGGTCCGCCGACCGCGGTCGGCAGGCCACCGGCGTCAGTCATCTCCCCGCGTATCGCGAACCGACGACCGAGAGCGGCGCCGAACCGCCATGCGGTCCAGTGCGCCCGGTCGCCCTGTCCGCCATGGACACCGCCCGATGTGACCGCTCCGGCCGCCCGGGCCCGCGAGCGCGTTTAGCCCGCTAAATGCGCTCGCCGTGCCAGCGCCGAGTGCGTTTAGCGGGCTAAACGCACTCGGGGCCGCAGGCTACTTCGGTGGTGGGGGTTTCGGAGTCGGCTTGGGCTCCTCCTCGCCGATCACCGGCGGGACGACCTGGGCGGGCTCGCCGAAGACGTCCGAGACCTTGGCGGCGGACCGCTGCTTCGGCTGGCGCTGTTTCGCGCCGCCGCCCGCCCCCATGCCGCCGAGTCCCATCGGCACCATCGGCATCCCCATGGTGTTGTGCCCCGGTTCCGCGCTCGGCGCAGCGGGCGCCGGGCCGAGTGCCGTCACCCCGGCCCCGGTGGACTGTCCCTGCTCGATCGCCTGGTCCCGGGCACCGGTGTGCCGCCCTTCCGCCCCGTCGTGCGCGGCCGACGGCGTTGTGGAACCCGCGTCGGATCCACCGGTCCGAGCCTGCGGTGCAGGCTGGGCCTCGGCGGCCGGGCCGCCGTCGGCGTCGTGCAGCCGGAAGCGTTCCTGCGGGTATCGATGCGCGATCTCGATGCTGCGAGACGCGACGTCCGGGTCATCGACGCCGTCGCAAAGGCGCCCGAACGCCTCCATGACGTCACGCGCGGCCTCATACAGGGCCTTCGCAGTCTGCTGTGCCTCCTGTACCTGGGCGCGGGTCCGCGTGGTGCCGCCGACCGGGAGCAGCGCCGACTCGGACGCGACCTCGGCCGTGTCGACCAGCACTTCGGCCAGATCGACGACGATGTGCCGCACGGCCGAGACAAGCTCGTCCAGCGCGCCCGCGAGTGTGGACAGCGCGTCCCCGACGTCACCCCCGGCCGCCCCAACCTCACCCATGTAGGTGATAAAAGCGTCGGCGTCCGCACCCGACCAGCCCGCGTCCAGCCGTCCGAGGTCATCGGCGAGCTGATCGGACACCGCGCCGGCCGCGCCGGCTGCCTGGCGTAGTCCGTCGGCCTCGGCGCCGAGTACGTCCCACTGGCCGACCAACGGACGGAAGTAGGCCTCCACCGGATCGATCAGGCCCAGCTCGTCGGCCAGTTCCGACAGGAACGCCAGATACGGCCCCGCCGCCACCTCGATCTCCGCGGCTCCGCCGAGCGCGTTTAGCCCGCTAAACGCACTCGGCCGGGACGGGAGTGCACTGGCCAGGGGA
The DNA here is from genome assembly GCF_039541975.1 of Amycolatopsis samaneae. Lineage (NCBI taxonomy): Bacteria > Bacillati > Actinomycetota > Actinomycetes > Pseudonocardiales > Pseudonocardiaceae > Amycolatopsis > Amycolatopsis samaneae. The sequence goes on along the minus strand of NZ_BAABHG010000008.1, from coordinate 184,320 downwards.
TGGGCGATGGACTCGGTGGCGCCTTCGCGTTCGGACATCATCGGGCTCAGAGCTCCCCGGCCCGCTTGATCAGTTCCGCGGACTCCGCGTCCCGATCGGCGTGCCGGGAGGTCACCCGATGCAACGCCTCGGCCGCCGAGTGCAGCGCGGCCGCACCGGCCACGAGCTGCTGCCGGAGTGCCTCGATCGCGCGGCCGTAGGACTCCCCCACCCCCAGCTGCGCACCGAGGCCTCCGAACGCCTCCGGCGCGACCGCGTCCGTGCCGAACTCACCCACGGCGGAATCCAACCGCCCCGCGGCGCCGTCCACCTTCCTGGCGTACTCGGCGACGACGACCTCGTCGATCTTCACTCCGGCCATCGCATTCCTCCGCTCGCCGATGGTGCCCGAGCGTGTGACGTCCCGCCGGGAGGACCGGTTCCGGCCCCGGCTATCCGGCGGGCTGCGGTGTCGCCGAGGGGTAGGAACCCGCGTTGGGATCGATCGGCACCGTGTCGAACTCCCTCAGCACGTTCTGGGTGTTCAGCGACGCGCCCGGCGGGAGCAACCCGATGATCGACTCGGGCGCGGGGAGCCGGTTGTTGAGGCCGATGGCGTCCGCGGTCTTGGTGTCGGGGACGCCGTACCGGATGCCCCGGTCGGAGATGAGCTGGATGGGCCCCTTGCCGAAGGTGGCCTTCGTCGTGGCCGACTGCACCACCGCGGCGAACCCCGGCTGCATGTAGAAACCGGTGATCGGCAGCCCGTTGGGGCCGGGCGTGGTCATCCGGATCGCGGTGGACGTGCCGTTCGGGTTCTTCGGCCCCGGCAGCTGGTTGCCGACGAACACGCTGGTGTGCGCGTCCTGGTTGGCGCCCTCGCCCACCAGCGACCAGCCAAGGCAGGCGACCGGGGAGTTCTTCGTGGCGTCGAGCACGGTCGGCACCGAGCTCGGGAAGTCGTCGACGGCCAGGTAACCCTGGTCACCGGGCTGCAGCTGCTTGACGGTGCGGGTCTTGTCCAGGCCGAGCTGCATCACCCTGCCGGAGTCGCCATTGTTCGCCGTCCGCATGATGTCCGCCACGACCGGCGACACCTTCTGGATGCCGTTCTGCACGATGGCCCAGTACTCCATGGGCGCGCCGGCGGGCGCGGTGGAGAAGACGTCGCCGACGCTCAAGCCGTCGAAGTCTGCGGGCGCTCGGCCGTTCTTGCCCGCGACAGCCGGTGCCGCCAGCCGCGAGACCTCGGGAATCGCGTTGAGCAGGGCCTGCGAGACCTTGCGCCCCTTCGCCGGCAGGTGGAGCGCGGCCATGACCGGGGTGCCGGGGCTCAGGTCGACCTCGGCGCGCACGGTGTTGGTGTTGGGCCGGTTCGGGTTCGACGGCACGCGGTAGATCAGGTAGCTCTTGCCGTTGTCGGCGGTCGCCAGCAGCGCCTGGTCGACGCCGAGTTCGGTGCCGAGCCGGTCGACCCCGGCGAACACCGTGGTGTCGGTCTGGTTGATGCTGTCCGGCTGCGGCAGCTGCGGGTTCAGCTTGACCTCGTCGCAGACGGCCCAGTTTGCGGAAATCCGCTGCGTGGCCGACGGGATCAGCTGCGGCCCGTCGGGGATGCCGGTGAGCTTGCCCCGCGGGATGTCCTTCAGCTGTTCGTCCGAGACGACCGTCGCGTCGACGACGTTCGGCGCCGCGCCACCCGGTGCCGCGGGCTGCCCGGCCGACGCCGGGGCGGCCTGACCGCCCGACGACTGCTTCTGCTGCTGTTGCTGCTGCGCGATGATCAGCAGCCGCGCCGAAGCGAGGTTGAAGGTGGGGATCAGCTTTTTCGGATTCCCCATGACGACATACACGGTGCCGGACTGCTGGCCGATGACGATCTTGCCCGCTTCGGGCACCGCCGGCGCCGGGCTCAGCAGGCCCCAGACGATGAAGACGATCATGCCCAGCGCGCCGAGCACGACTCCCACGATCGTGGCCCGCGTGTGGGTCCGCATCGGGTCGTGCAGCATCACCGCGTCCCGCCGGACCAGCGCGGATTGCATGCGGCGGAGGACGAACTGATAAGCCTGAACCTGAGACTTAGTCGTGGGTGTTGATGGCATTCTCGACCTACAGTCCTCCCCGTCGCGGTACGGTTCCGCAGGATAGCCGTACGGGGACCGTCTGGTGTGGGGTTTCTACCAACTCAAACCAGGGTCAGGCACCTCGGGATCGGCTTTCCGGGTACGCAGCACGCACGAGGGGAAGAGAAAGCGCGGATGTCCGTCAACACTCCTCCACGTCCGCCTGGCCCACCACCAGGGTCACCACCACCGGGCCGTCCCCCGGGGCCGCCGCCGCGGCCGGGGAGACAGGGCGGTCCGGGTGGGCCCGTCGGCACGCCGCCGGGTGGTCAGGGAGCGCCACGTCGCCCCGGCCCGGGCGGACCCGGTGGAGGGCCCGGACGTCCTAGTGGCCCCGGCCCCGGTGGGCCGGGCGGGCCTGGCGGGCCGGGCGGGCCCGGGGGACCTGGTGGTCCCGGAGGGCCGGGTGGCCCAGGAGGGCCGGGTGGCCCAGGAGGGCCCGGTGGCCCAGGCGGCCCCGGTGGTCAAGGAGGTCCTCCGCCGCAGCAGCCTTCCGGTCCGGCACCGGTCCGGATGGCGGCTCCCGCGCGCCGGCGTTCGGCCGGGGTGAACCTCGGCCCGCTTCCGGTCGCGAACCTCGTGGTGCTGGAACTCGGCCTCGCGGTCGGCCTCGTCCTGCTCGCGATCAACATGTCGCTGAAGTACGTCGGCATCGGCGTGCTGGCTGTCGCGCTGGTCATCGCGTTCCTGCGCTGGCGTGGCCGGTGGTTCACCCAGTGGGTCGGGCTCACCATGCGCTACACCTTCCGTTCACACGATCGTGTGGCCACTCCGCTGCCGCCGAGCAGCATCGAATCGCTGGCGGCGGAAGAGACCACGGTCACCGGGCCGGACGACGCGCGGGTGAACCTGTTGCGGATCGCGGTGCCGGATCTCGTGGTGGCACACGGTGTCGACCACGAGCGTCAGCAGGTGGGCATCGCGTGGAACGACGGCACCTGGACCGCCGTGCTGCTGGTCGAGCCCGCGCCGGCGCTGATCACCCAGGCGGGTGGCGCGCCGAGCCTTCCGCTGGCCGCGCTCGCGCCGTGCCTCGAGGACAGGGGCGTGGTGCTCGACTCGATCCAGATGATCTGGCACTGCTACCCGGGCAGCGCCGCGCTGCCCGCAGACTCCCCCGCGCTCAGCTCGTACATGGAGGTGCTGGGGCCGCTTCCCGCCGCCGCGCGGCGGACGACGTGGGTGGCCATCCGGCTCGACCCGCGACGCTGCCCGGCCGCGATCCGGGAACGCGGTGGCGGTGTCGTCGGTGCCCATCGCGCGCTGATCGGTGCGTTGTCCCGCGTGCGCAACGCGTTGGAGTCGCAGGGTGTGCCGACGCGGCCGCTGGACCCGGACGAGCTGCTGCGCGCCAGCATTTCGGCCGCGGAACTCACCGCGGTCGCGGGCGCGCCGACGAAGGTGACGCTGCAGGAGCGGTGGACCGGCGTCACCGCCGCCGGCATCGGGCACGCGAGCTACGCGATCACCGGGTGGCCCAAGAGCAAGATCACCGGGAGCCTCAACGCACTCACCAGCGTCCGGGCGCTCTCGGCGACAGTCGCCATGTCGATCGCGCCGGCGGCCGACGAAGGCAAGATCGGGCTTCGCGGCGTCGTGCGGTTGAGCGCGCGGAACCCGCGTGAACTCGACACCGCCGACCAGCGGCTTCAGGGCATTTCGGAACGTATCGGGGTAACGCTGACGCCGTTGCGTGGTCTTCAGGTCTCGGCGTTCGCCGCGACGCTGCCGATCGGAGGTACGGCATGAGTTCCCGCCTTCGCGACTCCGGGCAGAGCACCGGTGTGGCGCCGGAGTTCACCGTGGACCCGGCGATGCTCGACGCGATCAGCCCGTCGGGCGACCGTGGCGGGATCGTGCTGGGCTCCGGGCTCAAGGGCGAGCCGCTGACGATTTCGGCGCTGCGGTCGACGCCGACGAGGATCGTGCTGGTCGGCGGGCTCTACCTGGCACGACAGGTCGCCATGCGCGCGATGGCCGTCGGCGCGTGGGTGGTCGTGGCGACCGGGCGTCCGGCCGCCTGGCAGGTGCTTCCGCAGGCCGCGGGTAACCAGCGTGACGGCCGGCCGTCGCCGCTGGTGCAGATCCGGCGGCTGTCGCCGGTGGAGCTGCCGCGGCCGTCCGAGGACGCCCCGCTGCTGGTGGTGACCGACGGCGGCCCGACGCCGCAGGACCTGTTCCCGCCGCGGTCGCCGTGGCAGACGACGGTGTACGTCCTCCCGTATCTGCACCCGCAGGCGGGTGCGACGGCGAACGCGGCCGACCTGGTGCTGATGCAGCGTCTCCCGGCGGGCCAGGCCGAGCTGGCGGCGCGTATCTGGCGGCTCCCGCCCCAGATGATGCGTCAGCTCACGACGTTGAAGGACGACCAGGTGGTCGCACTGGGCCGCAACCTGTGGCGTCCTCTCCGCCTCGTCACCACCGCCAAGGAACAACAACTCCTCGGCCCCGTCCGCCGCGGCGACTAACCCCGCCCGGCGCCGCGTTTAGCCCGCTAAACGCACTCCCCTGCCCACCCCGCGCGCGTTTAGCGGGCTAACTGCACTCGGCGCGGGCTTGTGCGTTTACCGGGCTAAACGCACTCGGTCGAAAGCGGAAGCAGGGAGCTGGGAATGGGGAGGGGTGTCAAGTGGAAAACGACGAGGTTGTGGATAACAGGGGCCTTGTGGACAGGTTGGCCTATTCGAGGCTTGTCCGGCCGAAGTTGTCGGTCTCGAACGTCACAGTGTCATCGTGGCTACTGTCCTCGACACCCAGCACCTCCCCGACGTCTTTCGCGGATCGGAAGCACGAAGAGCAGGCCTGATCACCGCCGGCCAGCTCAGAGGGCCCGGCGTCCGCCGTCTCTTCCAGGACGTCTACGCGCCAGCACACGTCACGGTCACGCACGAACTACGTTGCCGTGGCGCGGCCTTGTTGGCGCCTGAAGAAGCCGTACTCACCGGGCGGTCCGCCGCCACGGTACGAGGCGTAGAACTGGCGAAACCCTACGATCCGGTCGAGTTCGCGGTACCGGAGAAGCACCGGTTCGGGCCAATCGTGGGTATCCATATACGTCGAACGGAAGTACCCCGCGCAGAAACGCGCAGCTGGCATGGCATTCGAATCGCCCGTCCCGCGCGGATCGCCCTCGACCTGCTGCTCCGGCTTTCCCCACGGAAACGCAGCTGGGTGCGACGTCTCCGGATCGGTGTTCCGGACCTGGACGCCTTCCTCCGGGCCAAGCTGGTCAGACGACGTGAGCTGGAAAAGCTGTTCATGGGGAGGCGAAATCGCGGAATCCGCCTGGCCAGACACGCCCTCCTGCTCTCGGACCGGCGTGCGGAGTCGTTGCCCGAGTCGGAGCTACGAGTAGTTCTTGCCGCTGGCGGATTCGCAGTCGTGCCTCAGTACAACGTGCGTTCAAGACGAGGACGTCTTCTCGGTCGGCTCGACTTGGCGATGGAGGAGTGCAAGGTCGCCATCGAGTACGACGGCCGTTGGCATGAGGAGCCATCACAACGACAGCGCGATCACGAACGTCGACGACGGATAACCGGGGAGGGCTGGCGATTCGTGGTCGTGACAGCCGAGCAGCTGGCCACTGACTTCGCGAGCATCCTCGAAGCCGTTCGCACCGCGCAGCGAGCGCAGTTAGCGGGCTAAACGCGCCACGCCGGTCAGGGGAGAGGAGTGCGGATGTTGCGGGTTTGCTCGGCGCGGGCGGCGAGTTCGTCGTCCGGTGGGTAGTCGACCGCGGTCAGGATGAGACCGTGGGCAGGAGCCACCGCGCTGTCCCGAACACCGCTCGCGAGCACGCCTGACGGCCAGTCCAGTGCCCGTCGGCCATCGCCGACGAGGAGCACAGCACCCACCAGGCTCCGTACCATCGAGTGACAGAAAGCATCGGCCGATACGACGGCTTCCACAGCGTGAGTCGCCGTCCGTCGCCACTCGAACCGCTGCAGTTCGCGAATCGTCGTGCCACCTTCCCGCTGTTTGCAGAAGGCCGCGAAATCCTGCAGGCCAAGCAGTTCGGCCGACACCTCGTTCATCACGTCGATCGACAGTGGACGGCCCCACGCGAGCGTGTCCTTACGCCGCAACGGGTCCACACCCCATGGCGCATCGGAGACCTGGTAGCGGTAGTGCCGACGAACTGCCGAAAACCGCGCATCGAAGCCCGGTGGCGCCACGCGGGCTCCCAGCACACGAACATCTCCAGGCAGGATCCGGTTCCACCGATGACACATCCGCGCCAGGTCAGGAATCCCCCACTCGTCCACCGCGATCCGACTCGAGCGCGTTTTGCCCGCTAAAGGCGCTACGTCGACGTGGAGGACTTGGCCGGAGGCGTGCACACCGGCATCGGTGCGGCCGGCGACCACGACGGATTTCGGGACGGCGGAGCCGGGGGGCTGCTTGGCGAGGGCGTCTTCGAGTACACCTTGGACGGTCCGGCGCCCCGGCTGGCGGGCCCAACCGGAGAAGTCGGTCCCGTCATAGCTGACATCCAGACGCAGACGGACGAGCCCGCCCTCCCCAGCGGGAGTGGCGGGCTCGTCCGGTGTACGTGCAGCCGTCAGGACTCAGTCCTTCTTGGCGTCGGCGTCCGCGTCGGCAGCAGCCTCGGCGGGGGCCTCGGTGGCCTCCTCGGCCGCCGGAGCCTCAGTAGCGGTCTCGGTCGCCTCAGCGGCGTCGGTGACCTCGGTGGTCTCCTCGGCAACCGGAGCGGCCTCGACGGCCTTCTCGTCCTTGGCGAACTTCGTCTTGCGAGCCCGCTCGGCTTCGGACGTCACGGTCTTCTCCGCCACCAGCTCGATGACCGCCATCGGGGCGTTGTCGCCCTTACGCGGCATCGTCTTGGTGATGCGGGTGTAGCCGCCCGCGCGCTCCGCGAAGTGCGGACCGATCTCGGCGAACAGCTTGTGCAGAACGTCCTTGTCACGGACGACGCGCTGCACCTGGCGGCGGTTGTGCAGGTCGCCCCGCTTCGCCTTGGTGATCAGCTTCTCGGCCAGCGGGCGCACGCGCCTGGCCTTCGCCTCGGTCGTCGTGATCTTGCCGTGCTCGAACAGCTGCGTGGCCAAGTTGGCCAGGATCAGCCGCTCGTGCGCGGCGGACCCGCCGAGCCGGGCTCCCTTGGTCGGGGTGGGCATTGGTTCTCCTAGTTCAGCTCACAGCGTCCGGGCCGACGGCCTCAGAGCTGCTCGGTCTCTGCGTAGTCCTGGCCGTCGTCGTGGCCGTCGTCCGAAATCCCGCCGGTCAGGCCGCCGACAGTCTCCGAAGACCAGCCCTCACCGTCGTAGCTGGCCGCGGCCGCGGTCGGGTCGAACCCGGGCGGGCTGTCCTTGAGCGCGAGGCCGAGGCCGACGAGCTTGAGCTTGACCTCGTCGATCGACTTCGCGCCGAAGTTGCGGATGTCGAGCAGGTCGGCCTCGCTGCGCGAGACCAGCTCGCCGACCGTGTGGATGCCTTCGCGCTTGAGGCAGTTGTACGACCGGACCGTGAGGTCCAAGTCCTCGATCGGCATCGCGTAGGCGGCGATGGTGTCCGCCTCCTGCGGCGAGGGGCCGATCTCGATGCCCTCGGCGTCGACGTTCAGCTCGCGAGCGAGACCGAACAGCTCCACCAGCGTCTTACCAGCGGACGCGACAGCGTCCCGGGGCGTGATCGACGGCTTGGTCTCCACGTCCAGGATCAGCTTGTCGAAGTCGGTGCGCTGCTCGACACGGGTCGCCTCGACCTTGTACGTCACCTTCAGCACCGGCGAGTAGATCGAGTCGACCGGGATCCGGCCGATCTCGGCGCCCGCCTGCTTGTTCTGCAGGGCCGGAACGTAACCGCGGCCGCGCTCGACGACGAGCTCGATCTCGAGCTTGCCCTTGCCGTTCAACGACGCGATGTGCAGGTCCGGGTTGTGCACGGTGACGCCGGCCGGGGGCACGATGTCGGCGGCGGTGACCTCACCAGGGCCCTGCTTGCGCAGGTACATGGTGACCGGCTCGTCCTCCTCCGAGGACACCACGAGCTCCTTGAGGTTCAGGATGATGTCGGTGACGTCTTCCTTCACCCCGGGAACGGTGGTGAACTCGTGCAGCACGCCGTCGATGCGGATGCTCGTCACGGCCGCGCCCGGGATGGACGACAGCAGCGTGCGCCGCAGCGAGTTGCCGAGCGTGTAGCCGAAGCCGGGCTCCAACGGCTCGATGGTGAACCGGGAGCGGGTTTCGTTGACCGTCTCTTCGCCGAGAGCCGGCCGCTGGGAAATCAGCATTCTTCCTTGTTCCTTTCCAGACGGCGCCCGCCATATGACGCCGAAAGGGATGGCGCGGCGGCGGCGCACCCTGGGCGCCGCCGCCCTGATCCGCACCGGGCCCCGGGAGAACCCGAAGCCCGGTGGAGGATCACTTCGAGTAAAGCTCGACGATCAGCTGTTCCTGAACCGGAACGTCGATCTGCGCACGCTCCGGGAGCTGGTGGACCAGCACACGGAGGCTCGACGAGACGACCTGCAGCCACGCCGGGACCGGACGCTCGCCGAAGGACTCCTTCGCCGCGACGAACGGCAGCATCGACAGCGACTTCGGCCGCACGTCGATGATGTCCCACTTGCTGACCTGGAAGCTCGGCACGTTGACCTTGACGCCGTTGACCACGAAGTGGCCGTGGCTCACCAGCTGACGCGCCTGACGGCGCGTGCGGGCGATGCCGGCGCGGTAGATCACGTTGTCCAGCCGCGACTCGAGGATCTGCAGCAGGTTCTCACCGGTCTTGCCAGGACGCCGGACGGCTTCCTTGTAGTACCGGACGAACTGCTTCTCGAGCACGCCGTAGGTGTAGCGAGCCTTCTGCTTCTCCTGCGACTGCAGAAGGAACTCGGACTCCTTGATCCGGCCGCGGCCGTGCTGGCCGGGCGGGTAGGGGCGACGCTCGAACGCCTGGTCGCCGCCGATGAGGTCAACCTTGAGGCGACGCGAAATACGCGTCGCGGGGCCGGTGTAACGAGCCATTTCTTCTTACTCCTCCCCGTTCCTCAGACCCGGCGCCGCTTGGGCGGGCGGCAGCCGTTGTGAGGCTGCGGGGTCACGTCCTGGATGGTGCCGACCTCGAGGCCGGCCGCCTGCAGCGAGCGGATCGCCGTCTCGCGGCCCGAACCCGGGCCCTTCACGAACACGTCGACCTTCTTCATGCCGTGCTCGGCGGCCTTGCGGGCAGCGTTCTCGGCGGCCATCTGCGCGGCGAAGGGGGTGGACTTACGCGAGCCCTTGAAGCCCACGTGACCACTCGACGCCCACGCGATCACGGCACCGGTCGGGTCCGTGATCGAGACGATCGTGTTGTTGAAGGTGCTCTTGATGTGCGCGTGACCGTGCGCGACGTTCTTCTTTTCCTTGCGGCGGACCTTCTTGGCCCCCGCCGCAGTACGAGACTTCGGTGGCATGTTCTGAGGGATCTCCTGTTAGCGCGCGTTCTCTTGGTGAGCGGCTGCTGCTTCACGCTGCCCGCGCCGGATGACGGACCCGGCGTCGGTGTACAGGTTGCGCAGCGCCATCGGGCGGGCGTAGAGCGCCTTGGGCGAGACACAAGCCGTGCCGCGACGCTGGGCGCCGCCCATCCGCACGACCTTCTTGCCCTGGACGCTCACTTCTTGCCAGCCTTCTTCTTGCCGGCGACCGTCTTCTTCGGACCCTTGCGGGTACGGGCGTTGGTCTTGGTGCGCTGACCACGGACGGGAAGTCCGCGGCGCCACCGAAGGCCCTCGTAGCACCCGATCTCGATCTTCCGACGGATGTCGGCGTTCACCTCGCGGCGAAGGTCACCCTCGACCTTGTAGTTCTCCTCGATGTAGACACGCAGCTTGGCGAGGTCGTCATCGGAGAGGTCCTTGACGCGGGTGTCCGCGTTGAGCTCGGCAGCCGCGATGAGCTGCTTCGAGCGGGTACGGCCGATGCCGTAGATGTAGGTCAGCGCGATCTCCAACCGCTTCTCGCGGGGGAGGTCTACGCCAGCGAGTCGTGCCATTGGCGCTGGTGCTCCTTCTTCTGGTCGCTCTTCAGGTCTGCTCCCCGTCCGGTCCCGGGACCGACTCGCCTGTCGTGCCCTCTGCTCGCGCTTCGGGTGTCCCGGCCCCGGCCTGAAGTCCGGGGGTGAACCGGGCCGCTCACACGGCCCGGCAGGTGCGGGGAGGTTGTGTAGCCGTCAATCCACTCTGGTCGAGTGCGGGCGATCAGCCCTGCCGCTGCTTGTGCCGCAGGTTCTCGCAGATCACCATGATCCGGCCGTGACGGCGGATCACCTTGCACTTGTCGCAGATCTTCTTGACGCTCGGCTGAACCTTCACGTCTCCTGCTCTCCTGCTTGTGCTCTACTCTCAGTGATCACTTGTAGCGGTAGACGATGCGACCACGAGATAGGTCGTAGGGCGAGAGCTCCACGACAACCCTGTCCTCGGGCAGGATGCGGATGTAGTGCTGCCGCATCTTGCCGCTGATGTGTGCAAGGACCTTGTGGCCGTTCTCCAACTCGACGCGGAACATCGCGTTGGGGAGCGGCTCGACTACGCGGCCTTCGACCTCGATGGCCCCGTCTTTCTTGCCCATGTCCTCCGCATTTCCTGTCGCTACGCTGTGTGATCGCTGAGCTTGAGTGCTTGGCTGGGTGGTGCGTCGGCATACTCCTCCCCGACTCCAATGTTCGCGAGATTCACGAGCGCGCTGGAACCGGGCGCGATGAGTACGCCGACTTGACAGTGTACGCAACCCGTGTCGCGCCCCCCAAACTGGGGGTGAGCGTGCTACGGCCCAAGTCGTCTCCCCGGGGCCGCGCGCTGCGTTTAGCGGGCTAAACGCACTTGGGGCCACAGCGGAGGACGGCCGAGCCCGGGCATCGTCGTCGAGTGCGTTTAGCGGGCTAACTGCACCAGCGCCGGGAGCGGGTCCATCGGAGGCCGCCCGCCTGCTCGTTCAGCCCCCCAGCCGAGGCCGAGTGCGTTTAGCCCGCTAAACGCACTCGGCGCGGGGCAGGTGGGTGCGTTTAGCGGGCTAAACGCGGCGCGTGCGGTGGGTCAGGCGCCTTCGGGGGCGGTGAGGACCCAGGGGCCGTCTTCGGTGATGGCGACGGTGTGCTCCCAATGCGCGGCGCGCGACCCGTCGGCGGTGACGACGGTCCAGCCGTCGTCGAGTTCGCGGGTCTCCCCGCCACCGCCGGTCAGCATCGGCTCGATCGCCAGGGCCATGCCCGGCTTCAGCCGGGGACCCTTGCCCGGTTTGCCTACGTTCGGCAGGAACGGGTCCATGTGCATCTGGCGCCCGATGCCGTGCCCGCCGTACTCGAGGATCATTCCGTACTCGACGCCGTCGTCCCGGCCCGCCTTCTCAGCGGCGGACTGCACCGCGAACGAGATGTCGGTGAGCCGCCCGCCGGCGCTGACCGCGCCGACCCCGGCCCACATCGCGGCCTCGGTGGCCGCGGAAAGCGCGCGGCAAGCCTCGTCGACCTCGCCGATCTCGAGCGTCACGGCGGAGTCGCCGTGCCAGCCGTCGAGGATCGCGCCGCAGTCCACCGAGATGATGTCGCCGTCCGCGAGCACCTGGGACTTCGACGGGATGCCGTGCACGATCTGCTCGTTCACCGAAGCGCAGATCGACGCCGGGAAGCCGTGGTACCCCTTGAACGAGGGCACCGCGCCCGCGTCCCGGATCGTCTGTTCGGCCAGCTCGTCGAGCTCCGCGGTACTCACTCCCGGCCCGGCGGCCGCGCGAACTGCCGCCAGCGTGCGCGCGACGACGAGACCCGCCGCCCGCATCGCCTGGAGCTCGTCCTTGGTCTTGATTTCGATCATGCGTCCACGGCGAAACACTTGCAGAACACGTAAACCTCCGAGATTCACGTGCGGTCGCGCAGCGCTTTCAGCACCCGGGACGAGATCTCGTCGACCTCGCCGACCCCGTCGACCTTGACCAGGATGCCGGCGTAGTACTCCAGAAGCGGCGCGGTCTCCGAGACGTAGATCTGCTGGCGGCGGCGGATGACATCCTCGGTGTCGTCGGTACGGCCCCGCGACATGAGCCGCTTGACCACGACGTCCTCGGGGACCTCGAGCTGGATGACCGCGTCGAGACCGGTGTCCGCGTCGTTCAGGATCTCGCCGAGCACTTCGGCCTGCTTGGTGTTCCGAGGGAACCCGTCCAGCAGGAAGCCGACCTTGGCGTCGGGCTCGGCCAGCCGCTCGCGCACCATCTCGTTCGTGACCGAGTCGGGGACGAGCTCGCCGGAGTCCAGGTAACGCGAAGCCTCCTGGCCCAGTGGCGTGCCCTGGCCGACGTGGGCGCGGAACAGATCACCCGTCGAGATGTGCGGAATACGCAACTGCTCGGACAGGGCAACTGCCTGTGTACCTTTGCCCGCACCGGGCGGGCCGACGAGAACCAGGCGCGTCACTTCAAGAACCCTTCGTAGTTGCGCTGCATCAGCTGGCTTTCGATCTGCTTGACGGTGTCGAGACCGACACCGACCATGATCAGCACAGCCGTGCCACCGAACGGGAAGTTCTGGTTGTTCCCCGATCCGGTCACCGACAGGAAGAAGTTCGGAAGAATCGCGATGATGCCCAGGTACAGCGAGCCCGGCAGAGTGATCCGGCCGAGGACGTAGCTCAGGTACTCCGCGGTCGGCCGCCCGGGCCGGATGCCCGGGATGAAGCCACCGAACTTCTTCATCTCCTCAGCACGCTCGTCCACGTTGAACGTGATCGTGATGTAGAAGTACGTGAAGAAGATGATCAACGCGAAGTACAACAGGATGTGCACCCAGTTGCCCTGGTTGACGATGTAGTTCTGGATGAAGACCTGCCACCCGGAGTTGCTGTTCTGATTGCCCACCAGGCGGCTGATCAGATCCGGCAGGTACAGCAGCGACGACGCGAAGATGACCGGGATGACACCGGCCTGGTTGACCTTGATCGGCAGGTACGTCGACGTGCCGCCGTACATCCGGCGGCCGATCATGCGCTTGGCGTACTGCACCGGGATCCGGCGCTGCCCCTGCTCGACGAAGATGACGCTGGCGATGATCACCAGGCCGAACACGCAGATCATCGCGAGCGCGACGCCACCGCCGTTGCTCAGGATGTTGCCGCCCTCGACCGGGATGCGGGCCGCGATGTTCAGGAAGATCAGGACCGACATGCCGTTGCCGACGCCGCGCTCGGTGATCAGCTCACCCAGCCACATCATCACTGCGGTACCGGCGGTCATGGTGACCACGATCAGGGTCAGCGAGTAGACGCTGTTGTCCGGGATGATCGGGTTCGGGCAGTCGGGGAAGAGCTGCTTGCGGTCCGCGAGCGCGACCACGCCGGTGGCCTGCAGGATCGCCAGCGCGATCGTCAGGTACCGGGTGTACTGGGTCAGCTTGCCCTGGCCGGACTGGCCTTCCTTCTTCAGCTCCTCGAACCGCGGGATGACCACGGTGAGCAGCTGGATGATGATGCTCGCCGTGATGTACGGCATGATGCCGGTCGAGAAGAGCGACAGCTGCAGCAGCGCACCGCCGCTGAACAGGTTCAGCAGCTGGTAGACGCCCTCCTGCTGTGCCTGGGACGAGCACGCCTGCACGGCGGAGAACGAGATCCCGGGGGCCGGAATGGCCGCACCGATTCGGTAGACCGCGACAATGGCTAGCGTGAACAGGATCTTCTTGCGTAGATCCGGCGTCGCGAGAGCCGAGCGGAAGGCGCTGAGCACGCGGGGGACCTCCTCGGCGTCGTCGGCTGTCGTACCGACGATCGGCTTGGCCGGCACGGTGACCGGCGGGAACACTGCTCACTGGCACGCAAGCCAGGAACGCTTCGGGGCACACTCGTCCCGAAGCGTGCCGCCGACTCTAACAGCTTCACAGGGCGTGTCCGCAGTGTGTGTGCGTTATTCGCCGCAGGTTGCTCCGCCGGGATGATCCACAACGGCCGCTCGGCCGGATTCCTTGACACGTGAGTACGTCTCGATGCAGTGCTCCAGCGCGGCCGAGTGCGTTTAGCGGGCTAACTGCGCTCGCCGTGCTCCGGGGCCCAGGGCGGAGTGGGTGGTGGCTCCGGCGGGAGGACGGTGATCGAGACGCCGGTGCTCGGCGTCGGGGTATCGGCGAACGCGAGGTGCGGGTCGGCCCAACCGGCCGTGGGCGCCGGGCCACGGAGATGGATCATGACCGTGGCGGCGGCAGCGACCACGACAGCGGCGACGAGAAGCCACATCCCCGGTTCCGGTGAAGTCTCCATGTCGACGTTGGTCGACCAGTCGATCCCACCCACGCCGATGGTGCACACGACCCCGGCGAGGAAAACGGCCCCGGCTGCGGTCAACCGCCTGGCGAGTACGCCCGCGGACCCCCTCAACGCGTATCGGACGCCGACGGCAACGGCGACCACCAGGAGGAGCGTCGCGATGATCAGCGGAATACCCACCGGCGCGGCCGGCTGAGTCGCCGCCGTCCGTCCCCCGACCGTGAACCTGGTGTCCCAGGCAGTCCGCAGGAAGGCCGCACTGCCGAACCCATCGCCGGACAAGCGGTGGCGGCCGAGGCCCGGCTCAGTACGGAACAGGTCCAGCGAGGCTCCCGCGACCGTCAACACCACCGCGAGGAGGGCCAGGGCCGGTGGGACGAACGCGCGTGGCCGCGATGGCCGGGCGGGAGCCGCGACCTGAGGCGGCACGACAGCGGCGGGTGGCGCATCCGCTGGTCTGCCGGACTGTGGGACCGATGGCTCAGGTGCCGGAGGCGTGTCCACCTGCTCGATCGTGGCACCCGGCGGCCGGCCCGACAACCCCGCTCCCCAGTCAGGGCAGGCCACCGGCAGCATCGGCCGACTGCGTTTAGCGGGCTAAACGCAGTCGGCGGCCGGGGCGCGAGTGCAGTTAGCCCGCTAAACGCGCTCGGCGGCGGGGGTGCGGGTGCGTTTAGCGGGCTAAACGCGGTCCCGGGGAGGGGGCGGTGGGTGGGAAAGGCGAAGGGCCCGCCTGACCGGGTGGTCGGGCGGGCCCTTCGGGGTGGAGCGGGTGAAGAAGGCTCAGAGGGTGGTGGCGGAGCCACCGGCCGCGGCGAGCTTCTCCTTCGCGGAAGCCGAGAAGGCGTCCGCGGTGATGTCCAGCTTGACGCCGTTGAGGTCGCCGTTGCCGAGGACCTTGACGAGCTTGCCCTTACGGACGAGGCCGTTCGCGGCGAGCTCCTCCGGACCGACCTTGCCACCGTCGGCGAAGACGCGGGCGATGTCGCCCACGTTCACCGGCTGGTACTCGGTGCGGAACCGGTTCTTGAAACCACGCAGCTTCGGCAGCCGCATGTGGATGGGCATCTGCCCACCCTCGAACCCGGCGGGCACGTTCTTCCGGGCCTTGGTGCCCTTCGTACCGCGGCCCGCCGTCTTGCCCTTCGAGCCTTCACCACGGCCGACGCGGATCTTGTCGGTCTTCGCGCCCGGGGCCGGACGCAGGTGGTGGATCTTGATGGCCGTCATGCCTTGACCTCCTCGACCTCCACCAGGTGGCGGACGGTGTGGATGAGGCCGCGCACCTCGGGAGTGTCTTCACGCACGACGCTCTGGCGGATCTTGCGCAGCCCGAGGGTGCGCAGCGACTCGCGGTGAGCGTGCTTCGTGCCGATCTTGCTCTTGACCTGGGTGACCTTGACCTGAGCCATGTCAGACCCCCTGACCCGCACGCTGACGCAGCATCCGGGCCGGAGCGACGTCCTCGAGCGGCAGGCCGCGGCGGGCCGCGACCTCTTCGGGACGCTGCAGACCCTTCAGGGCCGCCACGGTCGCGTGCACGATGTTGATCGCGTTGTCGGAGCCGAGCGACTTCGACAGCACGTCGTGGACACCCGCGCACTCCAGCACCGCGCGCACCGGGCCACCGGCGATGACACCGGTACCGGCGGACGCCGGGCGGAGCAGCACGACACCGGCGGCCTCCTCACCCTGGATCGGGTGCGGGATGGTGCCGGCGACGCGAGGAACGCGGAAGAAGTTCTTCTTCGCCTCTTCGACGCCCTTGGCGATGGCCGCGGGAACTTCCTTGGCCTTGCCGTAGCCGACGCCGACCTGACCGTCGCCGTCACCGACGACCACCAGTGCGGTGAAGCTGAAGCGACGACCACCCTTGACGACCTTGGCGACGCGGTTGATCGTCACGACCTTCTCGAGGTGCGGGGTCTTGTCCTGGGCCGCCCCGCCACGGCCGCTGTCGCGCCGGTCCCGGCGGTCGCGACGGTCACCGCGGTCGTTGCCGCCCTGCCCGCCGGGTCCGCCCTGGCCGCCGCCGAATTGCCGTGTACGTCCCGGCATCAGGCTTTCCTTCCATTCTTCACGAGGTACTCCTGCGCCGCCATCAGAACTCCAACCCCGCTTCGCGAGCGGCGTCGGCGAGCGCGGCGATGCGGCCGTGGTAGGCGTTGCCGCCACGGTCGAACACCACGGCCGAGATCCCGGCGTCCTTGGCACGCGCGGCGACCAGCTGGCCGACCTTGGCGGCCTTGGCCTTCTTGTCGCCTTCGAGCCCGCGGACGTCCGCCTCGACGCTCGAGGCCGCGGCCAGCGTGTGGCCGGCGAGGTCGTCGATCACCTGGACGGCGATGTGCCGCGAGGAACGCTTGACGACCAGCCGCGGGCGGACCGGAGTCCCGTTGACCTTCTTGCGGAGCCGGAAGTGACGGCGGGCCTTCGCAACGCGGCGGCGGGTCGAGATGTCCTTGCCCACCGGCTTGCGCTTCGTAGTCGTGTCGCTCATGATCACTTACCCGTCTTTCCGACCTTGCGGCGGATCTTCTCACCCTCGTACCGCAGGCCCTTGCCCTTGTACGGGTCCGGGCGCCGCAGCTTGCGAATGACCGCAGCCGTCTGGCCGACCTTCTGCTTGTCGATACCGGAGACCGAGAACCGGGTCGGGCTCTCCACCTTGAAGGTGATGCCTTCCGGGGCCTCGATCTTCACCGGGTGGGAGAAGCCGAGGGCGAACTCGAGGTCCGAGCCCTTGGCCTGCACGCGGTAACCGACGCCGTGGATCTCGAGCTTCTTCTCGTAGCCCTGGGTCACGCCCACCACGAGGTTGTTCACCAGCGTGCGGGTGAGACCGTGCAGGGCACGGCTCGTGCGCTCGTCGTTCGGACGCTTCACCTGCAGCGTGCCGTCCTCACCGCGCTCGACGGTGATCGGCTCGATGACGGTGTGTTCCAGGGTGCCCTTGGGCCCCTTGACCTTGATCAGCTGGCCGTCGATGGTCACCTCGACCCCGGAAGGGACGGCGACCGGCAGCTTTCCGATGCGTGACATGCCTAGTACTCCCTTCCCTTACCAGACGTAGGCGAGGACTTCGCCGCCCACGCTGTTGCGCTTGGCCTGCCGGTCGGTCTGCAGACCACCGGACGTCGAGATGATCGCGACGCCGAGGCCACCCAGCACGGACGGCAGTTCGGTCGATTTTGCGTAGACCCGCAGACCCGGCTTGGACACGCGCCGGAGACCGGCGATGCTGCGCTCACGGTTGGGGCCGTACTTGAGCTCGACGACGAGGTTCTTGTGCTTCTCGCCCGGCTCGTCGCGGTACCCCGAGATGTAGCCCTCGCGCTTGAGGATCTCGGCGATGTTCGCCTTCAGCTTCGAGTGCGGGAGCACGACCTCGTCGTGATAAGCCTGGTTCGCGTTACGCAGACGAGTCAAGAAGTCTGCGATCGGGTCGGTCATCGTCATGGTGACCTGTCAACCTTTCTCGCCTGGTTCCCCGCTTCCCGTGTCCGAAGTGGACGCCGGGAGCGGGGCCTGTGGCGAAGTGGAATTTGTTTCGAGCTCTTACCAGCTGGACTTGCGGATGCCGGGCAGTTCGCCCGCGTGTGCCATCTCGCGAAGGCAGATCCGGCAGAGCCCGAACTTCCGGAACACCGAGTGCGGCCGACCGCACCGCTGGCAGCGGGTGTAGGCACGCACCGCGAACTTGGGCTTCTTCGCGGCCTTGTGGACCAGTGCTTTCTTGGCCATCGGCTCAGTTCTCCTTGAACGGGAAGCCGAGCTTGCGCAGCAGCGCCCGGCCCTCGTCGTCGGTGGTGGCGGTGGTGACGACGGTGACGTCCATCCCGCGGGGACGGTCGATCGCGTCGGGGTCGATCTCGTGGAACATCGACTGCTCGTTGAGACCGAAGGTGTAGTTGCCGTTCCCGTCGAACTGCTTCGCCGAAAGACCGCGGAAGTCGCGGATACGCGGCAGCGCGATGTTCAGCAGCCGGTCGAGGAACTCCCACATCCGGTCGCCGCGCAGCGTGACGCGCGCGCCGATCGGCTGACCCTCACGCAGCTTGAACTGCGCGATGGACTTGCGGGCCTTGCGGACCTCCGGCTTCTGGCCGGTGATCGCCGACAGGTCCCGCACGGCGCCCTCGATCAGCTTGCTGTCGCGGGCCGCGTCACCGACACCCATGTTCACGACGACCTTCACGACGCCGGGAATGAGGTGCACGTTCGGGATGGAGAACTCCTTCTGGAGCTCCGGCTTGATCTCGTCGCGGTAGCGCGTCTTCAGACGCGGCACGATCTTCTCTGCGGTGGTCATCAGATGTCCTTACCGTTCCGGCGCGAGATCCGGACCTTCTTGCCGTCCTCGCCGATGCGGTAACCCACCCGGGCCGGCTTGCCGTCGGAGTCGACGACCATCACGTTCGACACGTGGATGGGCGCCTCCTGCGTGACGATGCCGCCGGACTGCGCGCCGCGCTGGGTCTGGGTGATCCGCGTGTGCTTCTTGATCCGGTTCACGCCCTCGACCAGCACGCGCTCGCGCTCCGGGTAGGCCTGGATGACCTTGCCCTTGGCGCCCTTGTCCTTGCCGGCGATGACGACGACCGTGTCGCCCTTCTTCACCTTCATCACAGCACCTCCGGCGCGAGCGAAATGATCTTCATGAACTTTCGGTCGCGCAGCTCGCGGCCCACCGGGCCGAAGATGCGGGTGCCCCGGGGCTCGTTGTCGTTCTTGATGAGCACGGCGGCGTTCTCGTCGAACCGGATGTAGGAGCCGTCCGGACGACGACGCTCCTTGACCGTGCGGACGATGACGGCCTTGACGACGTCGCCCTTCTTCACCCCGGCGGCCGGGATGGCGTCCTTCACGGTGGCGACGATGATGTCGCCGATGCCGGCGTAGCGCCGCCCGGAGCCACCGAGAACCCGGATGCAGAGGATTTCCTTCGCACCCGTGTTATCGGCTACCCGAAGCCGCGACTCCTGCTGGATCACGTCAACTCCTGTATGTCGCGCTGGTTCTGGGGGCTACCCAGCCTTGCGGAACCAAGAAACTCCGAAGAGTCTCTACTTACTTGGCCTTCTCCACGATCTGCACCAGGCGCCAGCGCTTCGTCGCCGACAGCGGGCGGGTCTCCATCAGGGTGACCCGGTCGCCGATTCCCGCCTCGTTGTTCTCGTCGTGCACCTTGACCTTGGTGGTGCTGCGGAGAACCTTGGAGTAACGGGGGTGCTTCTTGCGGTCCTCGAGCTCGACCACGATCGTCTTGTTCATCTTGTCCGAGACGACGTAGCCCTCACGGACCTTGCGGTCGTTACGGGGCGCCTTCTCGGTGGTGGGCTCGCTCATGCGGCACCTTCACTCTCGGCGTCGGGGGCAACGGACAGGCCGAGTTCGCGCTCGCGCATGACCGTGTAGATCCGGGCGATGCCACCCCGCACCGAACGCAACCGGCGGTTGTTGTCGAGCTGCCCGGTCGCCATCTGGAAGCGGAGGTTGAACAGCTCCTCCTTGTATTCCTTCAGACGCAGGACGAGCTCTTCCGCGGTGAGCTCACGAAGCTCTGATGCCTCAGCGGCTCCGGCCTTCGCCATCAGAACTCACCACCTTCACGGGTCACGATGCGGCACTTCATGGGCAGCTTGTGGATCGCGCGGCGCAGCGCCTCGCGAGCCGTCTCCTCGTTCGGGAAGCTGATCTCGAACATGACACGGCCGGGCTTCACGTTGGCGATCCACCACTCGGGCGAACCCTTACCGGAACCCATCCGGGTCTCGGCAGGCTTCTTGGTCAGCGGGCGGTCCGGGTAGATGGTCGTCCACACCTTGCCGCCACGCTTGATGTGACGGGTCATGGCGATACGAGCGGACTCGATCTGCCGGTTCGTCACGTAGCTGTGCTCAAGCGCCTGGATGCCGTACTCGCCGAAGCTGACCTTCGTGCCGCCCTTGGCGGCACCGTGGCGCTTCGGGGAGTGCTGCTTCCGGTGCTTGACCCTGCGCGGGATGAGCACGTCTCAGCCCTCCGTCTTTTCTGCGGTCTCCGCCGGCGCCGCCTCGGCGGCGGGGGCGGTGCCCGCGTCGGTCTTCGCCGCAGCGGCCGCGCGGCCGGCTTCGGTCGAGGTGGCCGTCGTGCCCGAGGCGCCGGAGCGGCGCGGGCGGGACGGACGGTCACCACGGTCGCGGCGCGGGGCACGCTCGGCGGCCGCGGCGGCGTCACGCGCCTCCTTGGCCTTGAGGCCACCCACGAGCTCGCCCTTGTAGATCCACACCTTGACGCCGATGCGGCCGAACGTCGTCTTGGCCTCGAAGAAGCCGTAGTCGATGTCGGCGCGCAGCGTGTGCAGCGGGACCCGGCCGTCGCGGTAGTGCTCGGAACGGGACATCTCGGCGCCGCCGAGACGGCCACCGCACTGCACGCGGATGCCCTTGACCTGCGGCGAGCGCATCGAGGTCTGGATCGCCTTCCGCATCGCGCGGCGGAACGCCACCCGGTTGGACAGCTGCTCCGCGACACCCTGCGCGACGAGCTGGGCGTCGGCCTCGGGGTTCTTGACCTCGAGGATGTTCAGCTGGACCTGCTTCTTGGTCAGCTTCTCCAGCGCGCCACGGATCCGGTCGGCCTCCGCGCCGCGGCGGCCGATGACGATGCCCGGCCGGGCGGTGTGGATGTCGACGCGGACACGGTCACGGGTGCGCTCGATCTCGACCTTGGAGATGCCCGCGCGCTCCATGCCCGTCGAGAGCAGCCGGCGGATCTTGACGTCCTCGGCCACGTACTCGGCGTACTGCTTGTCGGCGTACCAGCGCGACTTCCAGTCCGTGGTGATACCCAGGCGGAAACCGTGCGGGTTGATCTTCTGGCCCACTACCGGCCACCTGCCTTCTTCTTGCTCTTCGCCTTGTCCGCGGGACGGGACTCCACGACCACGGTGATGTGGCTGGTCCGCTTGCGGATCCGGTAAGCACGACCCTGGGCCCGCGGCCGGATGCGCTTGAGGGTCGGGCCCTCGTCAGCCGTCGCGGACTTGATCCAGAGCGTCTCCGGGTCGAGGTCGAGGTTGTTCTCGGCGTTGGCCGCCGCGCTGGCGATCACCTTCGCGAGCGGGGTGCTGGCCGCCTGCGGCGCGAACCGGAGCAGGGCCAGGGCCTCGCTGACGCTACGTCCCTTGACGAGCTCGATCACCCGGCGCACCTTCGTCGGCGAGTCCCGGACGAAGCGAGCCCGCGCGTACGCCGTAGGCAGAGCCTCGACGGTCGCGTCGTTCTGGGCGTTCATCGCTACTTCCCTTGTCTCTCTTCGTGCCCGCTCAGCGGCGGCGCGACTTGCGGTCGTCCTTGATGTGACCCTTGAAGGTCCGCGTCGGGGCGAACTCGCCCAGCTTGTGACCCACCATCGCCTCGGTGACGAACACCGGGATGTGCTTGCGGCCGTCGTGCACCGCGAACGTGTGTCCCAGGAAGTCCGGGATGATCGTGGAGCGGCGCGACCAGGTCTTGATCACGGTCTTCTTGCCCGACTCGTTGAGCGCGTCCACCTTCTTGAGCAGGTGGTCGTCCACGAAGGGGCCCTTCTTAAGGCTGCGTGGCATGTTCTTCTACCTCCCTGCTCAGCGCTTCTTGCCGGTACGCCGGCGGCGGACGATCAGCTTGTCACTCGGCTTGCGGCGCCGCGTGCGGCCCTCGGGCTTGCCGTTCGGGTTGACCGGGTGGCGACCACCGGAGGTCTTGCCCTCACCACCACCGTGCGGGTGGTCGACCGGGTTCATGACGACACCACGGACGGTCGGGCGCTTGCCGCGCCAGCGGTTACGGCCCGCCTTACCCCAGTTGATGTTGGAGTGCTCGGAGTTCCCGACCTCACCGACGGTGGCGCGGTTGCGCACGTCCACGTTGCGGATCTCGCCCGAGGGGAGACGCAGCTGGGCGTACGGCCCGTCCTTGGCGACGAGCTGCACCTTCGCACCGGCCGACCGCGCCATCTTCGCGCCGCCACCGGGGCGGAGCTCGATCGCGTGGATCACGGTACCGACCGGGATGTTGCGCAGCGGCAGGTTGTTACCCGGCTTGATGTCGGCGCGGGGGCCGTTCTCGACGGTGTCGCCCTGCTTCAGCTTCTCCGGCGCGATGATGTAGCGCTTCTCGCCGTCGGCGTAGTGCAGCAGCGCGATACGAGCGGACCGGTTGGGGTCGTACTCGATGTGCGCGACCTTGGCGGGGACGCCGTCCTTGTCGTGCCTGCGGAAGTCGATCACGCGGTAGGCGCGCTTGTGCCCGCCACCCTTGTGCCGGGTGGTGATCTTGCCCGAGGAGTTGCGGCCACCGCTCTTGCTCAGCGGACGCAGCAGCGACTTCTCCGGCGTCGTCCGGGTGATCTCGGCGAAGTCGGAGACGCTCGAACCGCGACGACCCGGGGTCGTCGGCTTGTACTTGCGGATGCCCATTGTCAGCTCAGTCCTTTACGCGGTGGGTCCGCCGAAGATCTCGATCGCCTTGCTCTCGGGCGAAAGAGTCACGATGGCGCGCTTGGTGTCCTTGCGCTTGCCGAAGCCCGCGCGAGTCCGCTTCCGCTTGCCCTGACGGTTGGCCGTGTTGACGCTGACCACCTTGACGCCGAACACCTTCTCGACCGCGATCTTGATCTGGGTCTTGTTGGCGTCCGGGCGGACGATGAACGTGTACTTGTGCTCCTCGAGCAGCCCGTAGGACTTCTCGGAGATCACCGGCGCGAGCAGGATGTCGCGGGGGTCCGGAATGGCGACCGAACTCACTTCTCGTCACTCCCTTCCGTGACCTCGCCCGACCGCGCGGAAGCCTTGACGGCCTTGCCGCGGACGGGGCCTGCGACGAACACGTCGTACGCGGCCTTGGTGAACACGACGTCGTCGTTGACCAGCACGTCGTAGGTGTTGAGCTGGTCGGCCCAGATCAGGTGGACCTGCTCCAGGTTCCGCAGCGAAACCCAGCTGAGCTCGTCGTCCCGGTGCAGCACCACGAGCACGCGCTTCGCCTGCGTCACCGCGGCGATGGCGTTCTTGGCGGTCTTGGTCGACGGCTTCTCACCGGTCACCAGCTCGGTGACGATGTGCAGCTGGCCGGCGCGCGCCCGGTCGGAGAGGGCGCCACGCAGGGCGGCGGCCTTCATCTTCTTCGGGGTGCGCTGGGTGTAGTCGCGCGGCGTGGGCCCGTGCACGGTCCCACCGCCGGTGAACTGCGGCGCGCGGGTCGAACCCTGGCGGGCGCGACCGGTGCCCTTCTGCCGGTACGGCTTCTTGCCGCCACCGGAGACCTCACCGCGGGTCTTCGTGTCGTGCGTGCCCTGGCGCGCGGCGGCCAGCTGGGCCACCACGACCTGGTGCAGCAGCGGCACGTTGGCCTGCACGTCGAAGATCTCCGAGGGGAGCTCGACGGTGCCGTCGGCTTTACCGGCCGGGGTCTTCAGCTCGACGTTCGTCATTCGGGGTTACCACCCTTCGCGGCGCTGCGCACGAACAGCAGGCCGCCCTTGGGACCGGGCACCGCGCCCTTGATCAGCAGCAGGCCGTCCTCGGCACGCACGGCGTGCACGGTCAGGTTCTGCGTGGTGACCCGGTCGTTGCCCATCCGGCCCGCCATGCGCAGGCCCTTGAAAACGCGGCCCGGGGTGGCGCAGCCACCGATCGAACCCGGCTTGCGGTGCACGGCCTGCGCACCGTGGCTGGCGCCCTGGCCCTTGAAGCCGTGACGCTTCATGACACCGGCGTAGCCCTTGCCCTTGCTGGTACCGGTCACGTCGACCTCGGTGCCCGCGGCGAACACCTCGGCGGTGATCTCCTGGCCCACCTCGTAGGTGCCGGCGTCGGTGGTCCGCAGCTCGGCGAGGAACCGGCGCGGGGTCACACCCGCCTTGTCGAAGTGGCCGGTGCGCGGCTTGTTGACCCGGCGCGGGTCGACGGCGCCGAACGCCAGCTGCACGGCCGCGTAGCCGTCGTTGTCCTGGGTCCGAACCTGGGTCACCACGTTCGGCCCGGCCTTCACGACGGTGACCGGGACAACCCGGTTCTGCTCGTCGAAGACCTGGGTCATGCCGAGCTTGGTGCCCAGGATGCCCTTCACTTGCCTGTCAGACATGAGTCTCTTACTCTCCGCCGCTCGCCAGCCGCTACTGGATGTTGACGTCGACGCTCGCCGGCAGGTCGATGCGCATGAGCGCGTCGACCGTCTTCGGCGTCGGGTCGAGGATGTCGATCAGACGCTTGTGCGTACGCATCTCGAAATGCTCGCGCGAGTCCTTGTACTTGTGCGGCGAGCGGATGACGCAGTAAACGTTCTTCTCGGTGGGCAGCGGCACCGGCCCGACAACACGGGCGCCGGTGCGCGTGACCGTCTCCACGATCTTGCGCGCCGAGGTGTCGATCGCCTCGTGGTCGTAGGCCTTGAGCCGGATGCGGATCTTCTGTCCCGCCATGGTGGCTGCTCGTTCCTTGTCGTCTCGTGCCGCTATCTCACAAACCTGGCTCGAGTGTTCCCACCCGAGCCGGGTTTTCGCAGTTCAACGGCCCTGTCCCCGGTCCACGCGGTCGGGCGTGTCGTGCCCGCCGCACAGACGGATCCCGTGGGATCGTCGTCTTGCCTGGTCTTCCTCAACGTGAGGGGGCCGCGCGATGAGCGTTTTACCGCCATCGGCGTCCCTTGCCCGCTACCCTCACCCGAAGGAAGAGCTCCACGGACCGTGGCCACTCGCACCAGGGCGGCCGGAACCCCTGCCAGTCGAACCAACAGTGGGATTCGGCCGCCCTTCAGCGAGCAACCTGAATAGTGTCGCACACGTGATTTGACGCCCCGGACCCGGGGGTGTAGTACCCCCGGGCGGGACGTGAAATCACTTGTTGATCTTGGTGACCTGGCCGGCGCCGACGGTGCGGCCACCCTCACGGATGGCGAACCGCAGGCCCTCGTCCATCGCGACCGGCTGGATCAGCACGACGCTGATGTCCGTGTTGTCGCCCGGCATGACCATCTCGGTGCCCTCGGGGAGGGTCACGACGCCGGTCACGTCGGTGGTGCGGAAGTAGAACTGCGGGCGGTAGTTGTTGAAGAACGGGGTGTGCCGACCACCCTCGTCCTTGGACAGGATGTAGACCCGGCCCTCGAACTCGGTGTGCGGGGTGGTGGTGCCCGGCTTCACGACGACCTGGCCGCGCTCGACGTCCTCACGCTTGATGCCGCGGAGCAGGAGGCCGACGTTGTCGCCCGCCTGGCCCGAGTCGAGCAGCTTGCGGAACATCTCGACACCGGTGACGGTGGTCTTGGTCGACTTCTCGCGGATACCCACGATCTCGACCTCTTCGTTCACGTTGACCTGGCCGCGCTCCACACGACCGGTCACGACGGTGCCGCGGCCGGTGATGGTGAAGACGTCCTCGATCGGCATGAGGAAGGGCTTCTCGAGCTCACGAACCGGGTCCGGCACGTTGTCGTCGACGGCGGTCATGAGCTCGAGGACGGCCTCGGCCCACTTCTCGTCGCCCTCGAGGGCCTTCAGGCCGGAGACGCGCACGACCGGCGCGTCGTCGCCCGGGAACTCCTGCGAGGACAGCAGCTCGCGGACCTCGAGCTCGACGAGCTCGAGGATCTCCTCGTCGTCGACCATGTCGGCCTTGTTCAGCGCGACCACGATGTAGGGCACGCCGACCTGGCGGGCGAGCAGCACGTGCTCACGGGTCTGCGGCATCGGGCCGTCGGTCGCGGCGACCACCAGGATCGCGCCGTCCATCTGGGCGGCACCGGTGATCATGTTCTTGATGTAGTCCGCGTGACCGGGGGCGTCGACGTGCGCGTAGTGACGCTTCTCGGTCTGGTACTCGACGTGCGAGATGTTGATCGTGATACCGCGCTGCTTTTCCTCGGGCGCGTTGTCGATCTGGTCGAACGCACGCGACTCGTTCAGCTCGGGGTACTTGTCGTGCAGAACCTTGGTGATCGCCGCGGTCAGAGTGGTCTTACCGTGGTCGACGTGACCGATGGTCCCGATGTTGACGTGCGGCTTGCTCCGCTCGAACTTCGCCTTCGCCACTGGAATGTCCTCCTGGACTGATTTCGCTTTGTGCTCACGGGGCGGCGTGGCTGCCGCCCCGTGAATGTTCCTTCGTCGGTGCTGCGGACGTTCAGGAGTGTTCCTTATGCCCGCGAGCGCTGGGGAATTACTCCCCCGTCGCCTTCGCGATGATTTCCTTCGCGACGTTCGCGGGAACCTCGGCGTAGGAGTCGAACACCATGGAGTAGTTCGCCCGGCCCTGGGTACGGGACCGCAGGTCACCGACGTAGCCGAACATCTCCGACAGCGGAACCAGTGCCTTCACGACACGGGTACCCGACCGCTCCTCCATGGCCTGGATCTGACCACGGCGGGAGTTGAGGTCACCGATGACGTCACCCATGTAGTCCTCGGGCGTGGTCACCTCGACCGCCATCATCGGCTCCAGAATCACCGGGCCGGCCTTCTTCGCGGCTTCCTTCATCGCCATGGAACCGGCGATCTTGAACGCCATCTCCGAAGAGTCGACCTCGTGGTACGCACCGTCCAACAAGGTGAACTTCAACCCGACGAGCGGGTATCCGGCAAGCACGCCGTACTGCATGGCGTCCTGCGCACCGGCGTCCACCGACGGGATGTACTCCCGCGGCACCCGGCCACCGGTGACCTTGTTGTCGAACTCGTAGAGCGCGCCGTCGGTGCGCTCAAGCGGCTCCAGCTTCACGATGACCTTCGCGAACTGGCCGGAACCACCGGTCTGCTTCTTGTGGACGTAGTCGAGCTTGTCCACGGTCCGCTTGATCGTCTCGCGGTAGGCCACCTGCGGCTTACCGATGTTCGCCTCGACCTTGTAGTCGGACTTCATCCGGTTGACCAGCACCTCGAGGTGCAGCTCACCCATACCGGCGATGATCGTCTGACCGGTCTCCTCGTCCAGCTTGACCTGGAATGTGGGGTCCTCTTCGGCCAGCTTCTGGATCGCCAGGGAGAGCTTCTCCTGGTCGGCCTTGGTCTTCGGCTCGATCGCGACCCGGATGACCGGCTCGGGGAACGTCATCGACTCGAGCACGATCGGGTTCTGCGGGTCGGCCAGGGTGTCACCGGTGGTGGTGTCCTTCAGGCCGATGACCGCGTAGATGTGACCGACCTGGGCGTCGTCGACCGGGTTCTCCTTGTTGGAGTGCATCTGGAAGATCTTCCCGATGCGCTCCTTGCGCTCCTTGGTCGCGTTGACGACCTGGGCGCCGGAGGCGACCTTGCCCGAGTAGACCCGGATGTAGGTCAGCTTCCCGAAGAACGGGTGCGCGGCGATCTTGAACGCCAGCGCCGCGAACGGCTCGTCCACCGACGCCGAACGGGTGGCCACGGTCTCGCCGTCGGGCAGCAGGCCCTCGACGGCCGGGACGTCCAGCGGCGACGGGAGGTAGTCGATGACCGCGTCGAGCATGGGCTGCACGCCCTTGTTCTTGAACGCGGAACCGGCCAGCACCGGGAACGCCTCGCGGGTGATCACCAGCTTGCGGATGCCGGACTTGATCTCGTCCTCGGAAAGCTCCTCGCCCTCGAGGAACTTCTCCATCAGCGCGTCGTCGGTCTCGGCGACGGCCTCGATGAGCTTCTCGCGGTACTCGGCGGACCGGTCGGCGAGCTCGGCCGGGATGTCCTCGACCGCGTAGTCCTCACCCTTCTGGACCTCGCCGCGCCAGACCAGGGCCTTCATGCGGACCAGGTCGATGACGCCTTCGAAGTCGTTCTCCGCGCCGATCGGCAGCTGGATGGCCAGCGGCTTGACGCCGAGACGCTCCTCGATGGTCTTCAGGGTGTAGTAGAAGTCCGCACCCAGCTTGTCCATCTTGTTGACGAAGCAGATGCGGGGAACGTCGTACTTGTCCGCCTGGCGCCAGACCTGCTCGGACTGCGGCTCGACACCTTCCTTGCCGTCGAAGACGGCGACCGCGCCGTCGAGCACCCGCAGGTTGCGCTCCACCTCGACGGTGAAGTCGACGTGCCCGGGGGTGTCGATCAGGTTGATCTGGTGGTCGGCCCAGTAGGTGGTGGTCGCAGCCGAGGTGATGGTGATACCCCGCTTCTGCTCCTCCTCCATCCAGTCCATGGTGGCGGCGCCGTCGTGGACCTCGCCGATCTTGTAGTTGATCCCGGTGTAGAACAGGATCCGCTCGGTGGTGGTCGTCTTACCGGCGTCGATGTGGGCCATGATGCCGATGTTGCGGACCTTGTTCAGGTCGGTCAGCACTTCACGTGCCACGAGAATGTTCCCCTGTCTCAAGCGTGGGGCCCGGCAAGGCTTCCATCGATTGCCGGGCGGTCATCACCAGCGGTAGTGCGCGAAGGCCCGGTTGGACTCGGCCATCTTGTGGGTGTCCTCACGGCGCTTCACGCTGGCACCGAGGCCGTTGGAAGCGTCGAGGAGCTCGTTCTGCAGGCGCTCGATCATGGTCTTCTCGCGGCGAGCCTGCGAGAACGACACCAGCCAGCGCAGCGCGAGGGTGGTGGAGCGGCCGGGCTTGACCTCGATCGGCACCTGGTAGGTGGCGCCACCGACGCGGCGGCTCTTCACCTCGATGGTGGGCTTCACGTTGTCGAGCGCGCGCTTCAGCGTGACGACCGGGTCGGTGCCGGTCTTCTCGCGCGCGCCCTCGAGCGCGCCGTAGACGATGCGCTCGGCCAGGGACCGCTTGCCGTCCTTCAGCACCTTGTTCACCAGCTGGGTGACCAGCGGGGAGGCGTAGACGGGGTCGGAGATCAGCGGCCGCTTCGGCGCCGGACCCTTGCGAGGCATTAGCTCTTCTCCTTCTTCGCGCCGTACCGGCTGCGCGCCTGCTTACGGTTCTTCACACCCTGGGTGTCGAGCGAACCGCGGATGATCTTGTACCGAACGCCGGGGAGGTCCTTCACACGACCACCGCGCACGAGCACCATCGAGTGCTCCTGCAGGTTGTGGCCCTCACCGGGGATGTAGGCGGTGACCTCGATGCCGCTGGTCAGCTTCACACGCGCGACCTTGCGCAGCGCCGAGTTCGGCTTCTTGGGGGTCGTGGTGTACACGCGAGTGCACACGCCACGCCGCTGCGGGCTCCCCTTGAGGGCCGCGGTCTTCTGCTTGGCAGCCTTGTCCTGGCGGCCCTTGCGGACCAGCTGCTGGATCGTGGGCAATGGACCAGCTTTCTGTCGCGATCTTGCTTACTTCGTGTCTTCACCGGCCCCCGCGGTCGGGCGTGTCGGCCCGCGTCACGGTCTGTCGACCGGTAACTTCCCGGAGGGATTTCCGTCGGCCCCCGCGGTGCGGAGCCGGTGACCGGATGCGACGAGCGCACCGATCATGCCGAACGGCACGCGGAGCGGCCCGACGCCTGCCGGGCACGGTCTCCAAAGATACCCGGCCGCCTCCCGGGTGACCGAGGCGGGGGGTCTGAACGGGCAGGATCGGTCATCCTACCCACTGCGCACCGCGGTGGGGCGGTGTTTCCACACCGTGTTTCCACACCGCGTGCCGCGCCTCAGTCCTCGTCGGGCTTCGCGTGGTCGGGCTTGCCCGGGCGCGGGTCCCGGGAAAGGTCGACCAGCGGGTGCACGCCCGCGCCGTCCGGCGCCGCGTGCCGCCCCCGGCGCTCCTCGACGGGCTCCGCCTCCGTCGTCCACCCCGTGGTGTTCATAACGCTGTCCTCCTGCTCGCGATTCCCCTTACCGCCGGGCAACCTACCCATTCCCCGAACGGGTGACGCAGGGGGATCCATTCCCGTATTCGGCGCGTCCAAGCGGGCGAACGGGTCACCATGACATACGTCACGAGGTCCAGCACCGGAGGAATATTTCATGTCGGCGGAGTTCGACCAGCTGGTCGCGGAGTTCGAACGGTTCCAGTCGAGGCTGCGGAACGTGGACGACCGGGCGGCCGGTCTCGACGGGATGCGGGCCGAACTGAGCACGCTGGAAGCGACCGCGACTTCCCCCGACCGGGGGGTGACCGTGGTGGCCGGCCCCGGCGGCGCGGTACTGGACGTCCGGTTCACCGAGGACGCGCTCCGGCAGTCCCCGCAGGCGCTGTCGGCCGCGCTGATGTCGACGCTGCGCCAGGCCGTCGGCGAGGCGGCCCGGCGTCAGGTCGGCATCGTCGAGGAGCACATGGGCGACGATCTCGGGCTCACCGACCAGGTGCTCGAGGCGCAGGCCGAGCTGTTCGGCACCAGCGTCGAGGAGCTGCGGTCCCGGATGGCGGAGGAGAACCCGGCGGCGCCCGCCCCCGCGGAGGACTTCTCCGAGCAGTCGTTCGTGCGGCGCGCGGAGGAGCCGCCGCCCGCCGCCCCGCCCCCGGCACAGCCCGGTTCGGCAGGCGACACCTTCCTGCGCAAGCTGTTCGACGAGGAGGACCACTGATGCCCGAGGGCACCACCCCCGGCGCGGGGTACCAGGTGCGGGTCGACGCGCTGCACAAGTACGTCGGTTCGCTGGGGAACTACAAGGACCAGACCGGGAAGATCACGGACCTGGTCGGCAACGCGGACGTCGGCGACAAGTCGTGGGGAGTTGTCGGACTGTTCACCAAGCACGGCTACACCGAGACCCTGCACGAGCTGCGGGACCTGCTGCGCTCGATGAGCGAGGGCCTCGCCTCCGCGCAGGAGAAGTTCACCGACGCGGCGAACGTCTACCAGGGCACCGAAGACGACCACAAGGCGGTGTTCGGGCAGATCGAGACGCTGCTGGACGGCCCGCGCGAAGAGAAGCACTGAGGGGAGACGTCATGGCGGAGGTCGAGGACGTCGCGGGCAAGATCTCGATCAAGTCCGACGACCCGAAAACGGTCGCCGGGATCAACGTCGACAACGCGGTCAAGGCGACCCCGTTCGTCGGGCAGGCCGTCACGGTCGGCAAGGACGCCGGGGCGGTGTTCAAGGCCTTCGGCGCCCCGCACCCGGACGGCGCGGACATCACGCTCGGGCTGACCACGATCGCGACCGACACGACCGGGTTCATCCAGTCGAGCTCGCAGGCCATCGTGGACATCGCGACCGACCCGCTGGGCTGGCTGATCGGGCAGGGGCTCAACTTCCTGATCAGCGCGGTGCAGCCGATCCAGGACGCGATCCACTTCGTCAGCGGCGACGGCCCGGCGCTGGGGATCGCCGCGGAGAACTTCGGCGCGATCGCGAAGGGGCTCCAGGACCTCGCGAAGAACTTCGCCGAGGTGGCCACGTCCACGCTCGAACAGTGGCAGGGCGACGCCGCGACGGCGGCGAAGACCTCGCTCGGGGAGTTCGCGCACGGCGTGGACGGGGTGGCCGCCAAGTCCGGCGACCTGGCGCAGATGTTGCAGCTGAGCAGCATGCTGATGACGTTCGTCGAGGAGCTCGTCAAGGCCATCCTCACCGAGCTGATCACCTGGCTGATCATGATCTGGATCCCGGCGCTGGCCGCCGCTGTCCCGACCGCGGGCGCGTCGACGGCGGCCGCGGGCACCGCGTCGGAGGTCAAGCTGGCCACCACGTCGGCGAAGACGACGCAGAAGGTGAACAAGCTGCGCAAGATCCTCCAGGACGTCCTGGAGTGGCTCAAGAAGCTCATGGCGAAGCTGAAGGACACCCGGTTCGGCAAGGCGCTGATGGAGGGCAAGACCGCGAAGGGGCTCAAGGAGGCCAAGGAGCTGACCAAGGGCCAGGGCGCCGTGGAGAAGCTCTTCGGTGAGAAGGGCATGCTCGGCAAGCGTTTCGAGAAGGCATGGGACAACCCCGTGCTGAACGAGGACGGCGCGATCCGGTACACCCCGACGCTGCTGAAGAACGGCGCCAAGGAAACGCTGAAGAAGGGCGGCGAGGCGGCGGTCAAGGGCGTGCTGGGCTACAACCCGGCGAATCCCGGGGAGAATCCGGCGAAGACGGTCAACGACCACCTCGGCAAGCTGAACGGTCACGTGAAGAACGCCAAGAAGGCCAGTGACTACGGTGAGACCGGTACCGAGCAGTCGGACGAGGAGACCCGGAAGGACCTGGACTTCTGACCATGACGGCCCATCTCGCCGGTGTCACCGGCAGCCCCGTGCTCGACAACGTCCTGGCCGGGGCGGCGATCGTCGCGGTGCTGGTGGTGATCGGCGTGGTCATGCTGGGCCGCGGCCGTGGCGCCCGCGTGGCCGCCGCGGAGCACTGGTTCCGTGCCTTCGCCGCCGAACGCGACGGGACGTTCCACAGTGGACAGAGTGGCGTCTCCGCGGTGCCCTCCTTCGGGGTGCGGCACCCGACCGGACGGCCGCTCGGCGAGTCGGGCGGGCATCCGTGGGTCGAGTTCCGGCACCGTGACCACGCGGTGCTCGGCGCCGACGGCAGCGAGCTCTACCGCGCGTTTTCGGATCACATCGAAAGGCGCGACCAGCACTACGTCCAGGTCTCGGTGCCGCCGTCACCGCTCCTGTGCGTCGGGAAGGCGCAGGCGGTCCCGGCGGAGATCCGCGACCGGTCGACGCGGTTCAAGACCATGGACAAGGCCTTCGACGCGGTGTACGTCGTGTACACGAGCGACACGGCGGTGGCGGACGACGTCCTCGACGCGGACCTGCGCGCGTGGTTGCTTCGCGGCCTCGGTGACCGGCCGTTCGCGGTCGAAGGGGGCTCGGTGCGTACCTGGGGCGCCGGTCACCTGAGCAGGCCGACGCTGATCGCCGAGGCGGACTTCCTCCTCGGCCTCACCGACCAGCTGCCCGCCCGGTTGTGGCAGCGGTCCACCTGAGGGGAGCCGGACCGTGATCGCACTCGTGCTGATCGTCGGCGTCGTCGTGATCGTCCTGATCGGACTGGCCGTGGCGCTCGCGAGCCGCAAACGGGGCCGGGACGACCTCCGCGCGTTCGTGGCGGCACAGGGCGGCCGGTGGCACGACTCCGGCAGCGGTACCCGGCCCGGTTTCGGTGTCCGGCCGGACGAGCGGTACACGTTCGCGCTCGAGTTCGGCCGCCACGGCGTGCCGGTGGTGGCGTTCCAGGGCATGGACACCGTGGGCGGTGACACCACGGTGTGGCACCGGGTGCGGGTCGCGGCGCCGATGACACCCCGGCTGTGCCTGTACAAGACCGGGCCCGTGGACCGGCCCGATTCGCCGACGCACCGGATGATGATCCGCACGTATCTCGCCTCGGTGAGCGGTGAGCTGGCGGAATGGTCCGTGCCCGATCCCGCGCTGCGCCCGCTGATCACCGTCCACACCGCGGACCCCGGCTTCGCGAACGCGGTGCTCACCCCGGCGTTCCTGCACTGGTACGCGGGCGCGGTGCCGCCGTTGTCGCCGGGGATCGACCTCGGCGACGGGATCGCGTCGAGCCGGATCACCGGGCCGATGTCGGTCGCGTCGGTCACCCAGGTCGCCGACCGGCTCCTCGCCGTGGCCCACGGCATCGCCCGCTGAGGCCTACGATCCGTCCATGGCGCGGCGGCGGGCGGGCACACCGGCGGAGTGGGCCGCGAAGCACGGCGCCGTGCTGTACGTCGCGGGTGACGGCCGCGCGCCGGCGTTCGGCCACTTCCCCAACGCGCGGCAGCGGACGACGTTCGCGCATCTGACGCCCCAGGCCGCGCCGTACGAGTACGCCGTCGAGCTGCGGCTGGGTGAGCACGCGGTGCTGGCGTTCGAGTACCGGACCGCCGAGGAGGCCGCTGGGATCGGGTACATGGTGCAGGTGTGGACTCCCCCGGTGCCCGCGCTGAGCTTCGACACGACGTTGAAGAGCATGTTGACGTCGATCAAGGGGCGGCCCGCGGCGTTCCGGGCGGCGGGGACGGTGCTGACCGGGCACCCGGCGTTCGACGCGCGGTTCACGGTGTACTGCGAGCATCCGGACTTCGCGCGGGGTGTGCTCACGCCGCCCGTGCTGGAGCGGCTCCTCGGCGATCCGCGGACGCCCGCGCAGTTCGGACTGCTCAATTCCGTCGCGCTGGTTTCGGGGCCGCGGGCGCTTTCGCTGGAGGACGTGCCCTCGCTGGCCGGGTTCCTCGTCGACTTCGTGCGGACGCTGCCGGGCTACACCTGGCGGTACCGACGCTGAAAACCGGTGGACGGGCGAGTGAGGATGACCGGGTGAACGAACGCTGGACCATCACCGCGACGGCCATCGACCACCCGGACGCCGTCGCGCTGGTGCGGGAGTACATCACCGACATCGCGTCCCGGTACTGGGGGCGGCCCGCGACGTCCTCGGAGGTCGACACCGCGCTGGCCGAGGACCCGACCGACGACCTCGCGCCGCCCACCGGGGCGCTGCTGCTGGCCCGGCTGGACGACGCCGTCGCCGGCTGCGCCGGGGTCCGGCTGGTGGCGCCGGGGGTCGCGGAGCTGAAGCGGGTGTACCTCCGCCCGGCGAACCGCGGGCAGGGCGGCGGCGTCCGGCTCGTCGGCGCCGCGGAGGAGTTCGCCGTCGGCATGGGCGCGACGCTGATGCGGCTGGACACCCGCGACGACCTCGTCGAGGCCCGCGCCCTCTACGCCCGCTGCGGTTACGCCGAGGTCGCCCCGTTCAACTCGGACAAGTACGCCGAGCACTGGTTCGCCAAGTCCCTCACCCCCGACCTGCGCCCCGACGCGCATTTAGCGGGCTAAACGCGGTCCGGCACCGGGCGCCCCGCTCCTCCCCTCTCGCCGTCGCCACCCCCGAGCGCGTTTAGCCCGCTAAACGCACTCGGGTCCCCTGGACACCGTGGGGGACGCCGACCAGGGGCCTGAAGTGCAGTTAGCGGGCTAAACGCGGTCGGCGGGGCGGTCAGCCGAGGCGGCCGGCGCAGGTGGCGACCTCGCCGGGCGCCGACTTCTGCGTGGTCACGACCGCGCCGCGGACGGCGATCCGGCACTCGACGGGACCGTCGGCCTGCCCCATCAGCTGGACGGTCGGCGGCGCGCCGGTGTGCTTCCAGGTGAGCTCCTTGCGCCACGGCAGCGGCACGGCGAGCTCCTGGTGCACGAGCCCGAGCCCGTTCTCGTCGTAGACCACCGTCGCGGTCCCGCTGCCCGCCAGCTCGTAGGTGATCCGCCAGTCCTCCGGCACCGGCCGCGGCGTCACCGTCCGGGTGACCGGCGGCGGCGCCGGGACGCTCGACGGCGCCGCCATGGCCGACGACGGTTCGCCGACCACGGCGACCGCCGCCGCGGGTGGCGGCTCGTCCTCACCGCCGAGCAGGATCACCCCGGCCGTCCCGGCCGCGACGACGACCACCGCGACGCCGAGGCGCAGGAACACTTGCTTGTCGACCATCGGAATCTCCTCGACGGTTCGCGCCGAGGCGGCTCTCGCGTCACCGGGGAGCGAGAGCCGCCAGGCGCTCAGGAGGGCAGCAGCCTGCCCGGGACGCCGTTGAGCGACTGGATCAGGCCCAGCACCGGGACGCCGAGCGGCGCGAACGTCCAGATGTTGTGCAGGCCGCTCGTGTCGGGCTCGTCCACGACCGTCACGCCACCTGGCGTGTCCTTGGCGGACGTCGTGGTGGCCAGCGCCGGCGCGGCGGCGCCGAGCACGCCGACGCACGCGAGTGCGGCGATCGCGGCCGTACGGGCCAGGGATTTCTTCATCGGTTCCCTCCTTGGGGTGACCGTCGGATGGGTTAAGTCAGGAAATCGGCGTGATGAGCCCGAAGATCGGCGCGAGAAGCTGCGTCGGCGCCGGCACCGTGGGCCTGAGCAGACCGCCGAGGTCGAGGTCCGGCGTCACCCAGATGTGTGGGGTGTCGGCCGGGGCGGCATCGGCCACCCCGCCCGCCACGCCGGTCAGCGCTGCCGCCGCGGCCAGCGGGAGCAGCACCCTGGCTGCGATTCGCTTCATGAATTCACCTCCTTGACTGTGCTCGTTTTCCCCGCCTCCACGAGGAAGCGGAAATCAGCGTAGAACCGCGCTGATCGGCACAATGGTTCCGTCCGGAACCCATTGCCCCGCGTAGTCACGGTTCATCACCATTCCGGGAGCGTGCGGTTCGTTCGGGTACATCGGCATGGCATTCACCTGAGCGGCGGAGAAAATCTGTACGTCGCCGTTCGCCGAACGCGACTGGTCACCGAGCCAGGAACGGAAACCACCCAGGGTCGGGCTTTCCCCGCCGAAGGAGTTCCCCACCGCGACCGCGTAGCTGACGGCGAGTTGTTCGCGCGGGTCGAATCGCAACGGCAGCGAGGAACTCGCGACCGCGTTCACGATCGGACCGTTCAACAGCCAGGGCGCGAGGTACAGCCCGTACTGGTGTGTCGGTTTCAGCCGCTGGGACTCGGCCGCCCGGCTCATCGCCGTGTATCCCCCGGCCCAGCCGGAAACGACGAGCAGCGCCGTGTCCGGCCCGCCGTCGTCACGTACCGCGAGTCCGGTGCGCGCCGCGGTGTCGCGGACAAGTTTCGCCGCCGCGACGCCGCGTGGTGACTCGTCCCCGATCAGCGTGACCGCCGAGGGCTTCCGCCCGGCCAGGAATTCCACGAGCTTGACCAGGGCGCCACTGTCCTCAGGAGACAGTGCGTCGGCGGGACAGGCGGTGAGCACGTCACGACGACCGGCGATGACGCCACCGAGCGCGGCGCTCGCGCATTCGGGCGCGTCGGCGTCCACTATGGACGGCCCAGTGTCCTCGCCCGCGTCCACGTCGACCCTGGTTTCGTTGCCACCCTTGACGATCACGATCTCCCCGCGCCCCGGCGGAAGCTCGACCTCGGCCCAGCTCCCCTCCGCACCCGGCCGGGCCACGGCCTTGGTGATCAGACCGCCCGGCACCCCGGCGGACAGGTCGTCGCCGGCACTGGCCGGGAAGTGCACGAGGTTGCGACCCGGCCGCTGCGGGCTGAGCAGCACCGGGATCCGCGCGCCGCCGGCGACCGCGTCGGCCAGCAGCGGAACACCGGGCACCGGCAGCGCGGGCGGCCGGGGAATCGCCGCGAGCGCGCTCCAGGCGAGAAAGCCCACGGCGATCCCAGCGGCTCCGAACCGATAGATTCGCCCCCAATCCTTGTCTCCCAGGAAGATTCCCGCGAAGACGGACACCGCGACCGGGAGCGCGACGATCACCAGCAAGGCAACGCCGAAGAGTGTTTCGTACAGCCGCCGGTCCAGCCCGAGTCCGGACTGGACGAGCTGGACGGCACCGGCGACCGCCAGCAGGGCGCCGATCGTCAGCGCGAGCGGACCGAGCCGGAAAGCCGTGCTCCGCCACCGATCCGCGGGTACCGCCGTGGACAGCACGGTGACCCCGAACCACA
Source organism: Amycolatopsis samaneae (assembly GCF_039541975.1). Classification (NCBI taxonomy): domain Bacteria; kingdom Bacillati; phylum Actinomycetota; class Actinomycetes; order Pseudonocardiales; family Pseudonocardiaceae; genus Amycolatopsis; species Amycolatopsis samaneae. The sequence continues at coordinate 146,717 of NZ_BAABHG010000008.1, read as the reverse complement.
ACGCGGCACCGACCACGTACACCGTGTCGACGGCGAAGTCGACACCGGACCGGCCGAGCGAGGTCTCCAGCACCACCAGGGCGATCAGCGCGATCGACGCCCACCGGCCCCAGGACGGCCAGCGGACGAGGACCGGGATCGCCGCGGCGAGCACGATGTGGACGGCCGTCGCGAGCGCGGTGAGGTCGACGACGAACGCCGACACCACCGCGGACACGGCGGAGACGGCGCCGAGCACGCCGACGACGATGAGCAGCCGGCGGGGCAGCCGGTCGACGAGCGGCCGCAGGACGCCGGTACCGGCGAGGAAGGCGGAGCTCAGCAGGAGGACGAGCCTCAGCAGCAGCGCCGCGGTGTCCACTCCGGACGAACCGGTGGCCGGGGCGACGTGGTGATCCATAGGGACCTTCCGGGTGGGCATGCCGTGGCGGGAAGGATGCCTTCCCGCCACGGCAGGCGTGACTACTTGATGTCCGCGTCCGCGACGACGAACAGTTCGGAGTGCGGTTTGGCGTTGCCGAAGTCCCCGTGCGGCCAGGACTTGCGGTTGAAGTTGATGCCGACCTGACCGGTGAACTCGTCCCGGAAGTTCTGGTCGACCGCGATCTTCCCGTCCTGGCCGAGGTTCAGCAGGTTGACCTTGTGGTCACCGTCCAAACCGGACCGGGCGACGAAGTAGTTCGACACCGCGAGGTGCTGCGGACGGCTGGTTTCGTGGTAGAAGCCGTCGGTGCCGAGGACGAAGTTGTCGTAGGCGCCCCAGTGCGGGCCCGCGCCCGGCGTGCCGGGGTTGATCGCCGCGGCACCGGCGACGGTCGGCAGGTCACCGCCACCGCCCTGCTGGGCCTTTTCCTTGGTGTCGATCCGGCCCTTGATGTCCTCGATCCGGTCACCGGCGTTGACCAGCTTCTCGATGTCGAGGACGTAGACGCCGCCGGTGGTACCCGGATCGTCCGGCCCGAGCGCGCCCTTCTGCCGCCCCTGGATGGCGCGGTAGAGGAACTTGTCGTCCGGACTGGTCTGGATCCAGCCGCCGTTGGAGCTGCCGCCGTTGGAGTCGTTGTTCGGGTAGATCGACTTGTTCGCGGTGCCGTCGTCGAACACCTCGATCCAGTGCGGCTCCTTCGCGGTGATGTCCGGTGTGTAGAACACCGCACCGCCCTGCATGGTCTGGGCGAAGGCGCCCTTGTGGCCGGGCAGGTTGGTCACCGTGGTCTCCATGACCGCGCGGCTTTCCGCGTGCAGCGGGTCCTTCGGATCGGCACGGGGACCGTCCTGCAGGTAGGACACCGACTTCAGCTTCGGGTGGTTGCGGTCGGAGATGTCCCAGGTCCGCACGGTCGGGCGGCGCAGATAGGGCGAGGGCTGCTTGACCGGGTCGAGAATGATGTTCCTCGGCTCGGCGTAGTCGCTGGTGACCAGTGTGTTCAGGTCCTCACGGGCCTGGATGCCGTGCGGGTTGGCGCAGGTCGGTTTGCCCAGCTGCGGCAGGTTGTCGCACAGCTTCTGGTTGTCGCCCTGCGGTGTCGCGGCGGGCGACTCCGAGAGCACCTTGGCGTTCTGGTCGAAGCGGACCACTTCACCGGGGCTGCCGGCGAAGCCGTTGCCGATCTGGGTGGACCCGTCGGCGTAGGAATGCGGGCCCGGAACGACCGGACCGCCCATGTAGGTGCCGTAGGCGGTGCCGTCCTTGAGTACCCAGTAGGCGTCCGGCACCGAACCGCCGAGTGTCTGCGTCGGCAGGCTGACGCCCTTGAGCTTCAGCTGCGGCAGGGCACCGACGTCGAACGCGTACGTCGCGGCCGCGAAAAGCGCACCGGCGTAGATGGTGTCTCCCTTGTGCCACACGTACTGCATGTGGTGCGGCTCGTTCTCGACGAGCGGCCCGACGGTCGCGGTGTTGACCACCTTGCCGTAGGTCGGCGAGCCCTGGGTGGCGTCGATCACCGCCAGGAAGTCCGGGCCGGGAAGCGCGTTCTTGATCTTGTTCAGACCACCGCCGAGTGAGCCCGGCAGGTTCTTGATGTCCTTGACCAGCGTGTCGGCGATGTTCTCGTCGCCGGCCCAGACGAGCAGCCACTTCTTCGGCGTGCCACCGGAACGCGCCTGGGTGGCGAGATCCTTGGCCACCAGGTGGTTCTGCACCCAGTATTGCTTTCCGTCGGCCGCCGTCTTGGCGTCGGTGACGACCTGGACGTCGGCGTAGGCACTGGTCGTCGAGCCGGTGTAGGTGACCGCCGCGACGGCCAGTGCGGCCGCCATGGCGACGGTCACCACTTTTCGCCTTCGGGCCGAACCGGCCCGGAGCGAGGTGAATCGCATACGTACTCCCTGTTTGTCGAAAAAGCGCCACGAAAGGGCACATTCCTTCCCCTGTTTCGCGCACGACGAACTGCCCGATTGCGGCAGGGGAAGCCGGCGGCACCGCGGCCGCGCTCACCGGGTCGAGGAATCCGGGAACGCGCGCGATGCGGCGAAAAGTGAACGAGTCAAGACGAACCGGCGCGCACCGGGAACCGGGCGCGCGGATTCAGCGGGTCGTCCGCGGGGGAACCGTCAGGAATTCATACAGAGCGCGCTGGCCTGGTGCCGAAGGTCCACATGACGGCGGCAAACCAGGACGACAGGAGCGGACATGCGCGAAATAGTCGACCGAACCGGTCATCGTGTCAATCGCGTGATCAAAGAATGGGAACTAAGCCTGTCGGGTGATTTTCCGCCCCGCCGAACGGCGGACACTCCCTGCCGCTTACCCCGAACAGGTGACGGCTTCCCGGAGCATGAGAAGTAGGCCTCCCGGCGGCATCACAACTGGTCACAACGGCCCTGCCGAGGCCAGCCGACACCCGGAAATCCGTGATGATTTCGTTACCAAAGTCCGGGAACTCCACCTTCCCGCACCCCGACACCCAAACCTCGCTCCCCTCATTCCTTAGCATTGCTCAGCGCCGCGTTTAGCCCGCTAAACGCACTCGGAGGGGCCCCGCTGAGTGCGTTTAGCGGGCTAAACGCACTCAGCGCGGGGGTGTAGGTGGGTGCGGGAGGGGCGGGGCGGGGCGGGGCTCGGGCGGAGGGGGCGGCGGGGAGGTGGCTGGTTCTGGGCTGTCCAGCTGCGGGCCATTCGGGGGTGGGCGGCTTCGACGTGGGCGAGGTGGCCAGAGGGGCTGTCGCGGCTACCGTTCGCGACTGGCCGTCGGTCGTTTTGATCCACTCGCGCACACCGGCCGCCCCCGGGTCACCGAAGGTCATCTGGGGAACCGCCACACGAAAAAGCGCCCTCGGTCCGCGAGGGACCGAGGGCGCTGTCGGGCTACGACTCAGTCGGCCGACCGGTGACGTCGGCGCACGGCGAGCACCAGGCCCGCGCCGATCGCCAGGACGGCCAGGCCGCACGCGCCGAACGTGGCCGCGTCGACGCCGGTGCTCGCCAGCCCCGCGCCGCCGCCCTGGCCGCTGCCGGCACCCGGGTTTCCGGCCACCGGCGTGGTGCCGCCGGGCCGGCCGCACGTGGCGGGCTGGGCAGGCACGGCCGGCTGGGGCGCGTCGCCCGCCTCGGCCCGGATCCCCAGCCGCACGGGGTTCTCCTCCGGGCCGCGGACGTCGACCGCGGTCGGGTTCTCGCCCTTGATCCGCCAGCCCTGCGGCGTCAGGAAGAACAACCGGTACGCGAGCCCCGGCGTCAGGCCGTGGAATTCGAAGTGCCCGTTCGCGTCGGTCGTCTGCTCACCGACGATCGGGCAGTCCTGCTCGGCGACCAGCACGACCTTGACCCCGCCGACGCCCTGTTGCGGATGACCGGTGGCGTCGTGGACGGACACCTCGCCGATGACCGCGCCCTTGGCCCCGGGCACCGTGGCCCGGTCGTCGGCGTTCGCGTGGTTGAAGATGTCGACCTCGGCATAGCCGAAGTCACAGGCCACCTGCACATAGCCCCGGTTCACTGCGGCTTCCGGCACCGTCTCGGACACATCGAACGTGCGGGTCTGCCCCGGCGCGATCGTCACCCCGCGCGACGACGCGAGGTCTCCCCAGCCGGCGCCCCGGCCACTCAGCATGTACCCGTCGCCGACGCGGTTGCACGCGGCCACGATGCCGGTGAGCGGGATCGGACCGGAGTTGGACAGCGTCACGGTGACGTGCGCGAGGTCGCCCGCTTTGTAGCTGCGCTGGGTGAAGGCCATCGACGCGCGCAGCGCGCCGTTCAGCGGCGGGGCCCCGCGAACGAGGAGGTCCTTCGTGTCCGGTCCGATGTGGACGGTCTCGAACGGGATCAGCCAGCCGTTGACCACCTCGCCACCGAGGTAGTAGTCCGCGGCGGGGAGGTCGAAGGCGAACTTCCCGGCGGCGTCGCTCGTGGCCGAGTACGTGACGTTCCCGTGGATGTACCGCAGGGTGAGCTTGGCCCCGGCCAACTGCTCACCGGTGTCGAACGTGCCGTTGCCGTTCCGGTCACCGAACACGGTTCCCGCCGCGTGACCAGCCTCCTTGGTCACCGGAACGCTGTACTTGAACTCGCGGCTGACACCGAACCCGGTTTCGTCGAACACGACGCCGCGGACGACCGTGGTGTCCTTCTGGATGTCCCGGACCTTCCCGGAAACCCCCAGTTCGTAGGTCGCCCCCGGATCGAGCGACACACCGGGCTTGCCCTTGAGCGGCCCCCAGCCCGGGTCGTACGGGACCACCAGATCGGTCGGTTCGGTGATGCTCTGGGAAACCCAGAGACCGGCGGCGCGGATCTCGCCGGTGTTCTTCAGCTTGATGGTGAACCGGACGTCCTCGTCGGTCCGGTAGGACGGCTTGTCGAAGGCGAGCGACACCTCGACCTGCGCGCGCTGCGCGGGTTTGACGTCCGGTGCCGCCGGCTTCGGGCTCACGGCGGACGGCGAACTCGGCGGACCGGGTTCCGGCGCCGGAGCGGCACTCGACGACGGAGCCGTGGACGGCGCCGAGGAAGGTGCCGTGGAAACGGGTGCCGGATCCGCTCCGGCGGGCGCGGCGAACACACCGGTCAGTGCGGCCGCGGCGGTGAGCGTGACGAGGTAACTCGCCGCTCTCCGCACGATGGATCTATCGCCAGGTAAATCGTTCACGCAGGATCACCCCTGTTACCCGATGGAACGCGCAAAGCCCCCGAACCGCGCAGAACCGGATCAGCCTAGCGAGATCCGCGAAAGGCGAATGTCATTTTCCCGGCCAGCGGTGCAGGACCGTGACGTTGCCCGGCAACAGAAGGAGCCGCCGAGTTGCAAACACTTCACAGTGGCACTCGCGCCCCCAGAGAGTCCACAGTGGACTAATGCCGAGTGCTCAGAACCGCTGACCACACTCCGCGCAGAAGACCGCGCCCGCCTTGGACGGTGTGCCGCAACCGCCACAGTCGACGGTCGGGGACAGCGAACTGCCGCAGGCCGAGCAGAACTTGCCGCCGTCGACCTTCACCCCACAGTCGGGACAGGTGAGCTTCGCGCGGGTCCCCAGATCGAGGTCGCGGGTCCAGTTCTTCTTCCGGGTCTCGTCCCAGATCTGGTCGCGCTGCGCGGCCGCCTGGGCGCGCGAAACCTCCTCCGCCACACTCGGCGAACAGCGCAGGCACTGACCGACTTCCTCGTTCCAGCACTGTTCCGCACACATCCAGTCACCGCAGCCGCGGCACTGGCGGAAGCGCGGCGCGATCTCCTCGACCGCCTCGGTCAGCGCGCGGTCCTTCGCCGGCGAGTTCGTCGCGCGGTCCCATTTCCACTGCTCCGCCGAACTGCTCAGCTGCTGCAGCGTTCCGCCGAAGAACGAGCCGACCGCGCGCAGCATGCCACGCCCGGTTTCCATCGCGTCCCGCCGGAACGCCGATCGGTACCCGTTCCCGCACCGCTCACAGCGGAACTCGAACTGGTAGCCCTGGGTGTTGGAAAGGTCGGAGAAGTTGTCCGTGAACGGCACGACATCAGCCACGTGCGCGAATCTAAGCCACCGCGAGACCGCCCGGCGATGGCACAAGTACCGTCGACGGTTCCGTTACGGACCGTTGCGGCACAGGAAAAGGGCCCCCGGCCGGACAAACCGGTCGAGGGCCCTTTCCTTGCAGCTACACAGCTTTCGGCTGTACGGCGTCAGCTACGCGAGTTTCAGCGGAAGTCGCGGCCGAAGTCGTAGTCGTCCAGCGGCACCGCGGCGCCCGGCGTGGAGCCGAACACATCCGGGGTGTAGTAGCCGTCGTCGTAGGACGGGATCGCGTAAGCGGCGACCCGCGCCTCCTCGGTCGGCTGGACCTGGATGTTGCGGTACTTGTTGATGCCGGTACCGGCCGGGATCAGCTTACCGATGATCACGTTCTCCTTGAGGCCGACGAGCTTGTCCGAGCGGCCGTTGATGGCCGCGTCGGTCAGCACGCGCGTGGTCTCCTGGAACGACGCCGCCGACAGCCACGAGTCCGTGGTCAGCGAGGCCTTCGTGATCCCCATCAGCACCGGGCGGCCCGACGCCGGGTCGCCGCCCTCGGCGACCGCGGCCCGGTTCGTCGCCTCGAACTTGGTCCGCTCGGGCAGCTCGCCCGGCAGGAAGTCCGTGGCACCGGAGTCGATGATCGTCACGCGGCGCAGCATCTGCCGCACGATGACCTCGATGTGCTTGTCGTGGATCGACACACCCTGCGCCCGGTACACCTTCTGGACCTCGTCGGTGAGGTGCATCTGCGCCTCACGCGGGCCCATCACGCGCAGCACCTCGTGCGGGTCCGGCGTACCTTCGAGCAGCTGCTGGCCGACGTTGACGTGGTCGCCGTCGCCCAGTGGGCCGTTCGGGGTGTTCGCGAGCCGCTGGCGCTTGGACAGCTTGTCGAAGACGATCTCTTCGCCGCCGTCGTCCGGGACCAGCGTGATCTTCCAGAACCGCTCGCTCTCCTCGATGCGCACGCGGCCATCGACGTCGGCGATCGGCGCCTTGCCCTTCGGGACCCGGGCCTCGAACAGCTCCTGGACACGCGGCAGACCGGTCGTGATGTCGTCACCGGCGACACCACCCTGGTGGAAGGTACGCATCGTCAGCTGCGTACCCGGCTCACCGATCGACTGGGCGGCGACGATACCCACCGCCTCGCCGACGTCGACGAGCTGACCGGTCGCCATCGAGCGGCCGTAGCAGGTCGCGCAGATACCGACGGCCGACTCACAGGTCAGCACCGAGCGGACCTTGACCTTCGAAATGCCGCTGGAGAGCAGCTTCTCGATGGCCGGGTCGCCGATGTCGTCGCCGGCGTTGAGCACGACGTTGCCCTTGGCGTCCACCGCGTCCGTCGCGAGGTTCCGCGCGTACACGCTGGTCTCGACGTGCTGGTCGCGCAGCACCTTGCCGTCGCCGATGTCCTCGCCGATCGGCATGTTGATGCCGCGGGTGGTGCCGCAGTCGATCTCGCGGACGATGACGTCCTGCGAGACGTCCACCAGACGACGGGTCAGGTAACCCGAGTCGGCGGTACGGAGCGCCGTGTCCGCCAGGCCCTTCCGGGCACCGTGCGTCGCGATGAAGTACTCCGCCACCGACAGGCCCTCACGGAAGTTGGCCTTGATCGGACGCGGGATGTACTCACCCTTCGGGTTCGACACCAGACCACGCATCCCGGCCAGCGACCGGACCTGCGTCATGTTCCCCGCCGCGCCGGACTTCACGATCATGGCGATCGGGTTGTCGTCCGGCAGCGCCGTCTCCATGATCTTGTGGACCTCTTCGGTGGCCTGCGTCCACACCTTGACGAGCTCGTTGTTGCGCTCGGTGTGCGACAGCTGACCACGCTGGTAGCGCTTCTCGACCTGGTCGGCCTTGGCCTCGTACTCGTCGAGAATGGCCTTCTTGCCGACCGGGGTCAGCACGTCCGAGATCGCGACCGTCACGCCCGAACGGGTCGCCCAGTAGAACCCGGCGTCCTTCAGGCGGTCCAGGGTCTGCGCGACCTGGGTCATCGAGTACCGCTCGGCGAGGTCGTTCACGATCGCGGCCTGCCGCTTCTTCGGCATCGGCTCGTTGATGAACGGGTAGTCCGCCGGCAGCAGCTCGTTGAACAGCACGCGGCCCAGGGTGGTCTCGGCCAGCCACGCCTTGCCCGGCTCCCAGCCGTTCTCCGCGAGCCGCGCCTCGTCGGCCTTGGCGGGCTGACGGTCGGTGACCCGGATCTTGATCGGGGCGTGCAGGCTCAGCGCCTTGCGGTCGAAGGCCATGATCGCCTCGGCGGGCGAGGAGTAGGCCTGGCCGGCGCCTTCGGCGTTCTCGTTCAGCCGGGTCAGGTGGAACAGACCGGTGACCATGTCCAGACGCGGCATGGCGAGCGGGCGGCCCGACGCCGGCGACAGGATGTTGTTCGCCGACAGCATCAGGATCCGGGCCTCGGCCTGCGCCTCGGCCGACAGCGGCAGGTGCACCGCCATCTGGTCACCGTCGAAGTCCGCGTTGAACGCCTCACAGACCAGCGGGTGCAGCTGGATGGCCTTGCCCTCGACCAGCTGCGGCTCGAAGGCCTGGATGCCGAGACGGTGCAGGGTCGGCGCGCGGTTCAGCATCACCGGGTGACCGGTGATGACCTCTTCCAGCACGTCCCACACCTGCGGCCGCGAGCGCTCCACCATCCGCTTGGCGGACTTGATGTTCTGCGCGTGGTTCAGGTCGACCAGCCGCTTCATGACGAACGGCTTGAACAGCTCCAGCGCCATGTCCTTCGGCAGACCGCACTGGTGCAGCTTCAGCTGCGGGCCGACGATGATGACCGAACGGCCCGAGTAGTCGACACGCTTGCCGAGCAGGTTCTGGCGGAACCGGCCCTGCTTGCCCTTGAGCAGGTCGGACAGCGACTTCAGCGGGCGGTTACCGGGACCGGTGACCGGGCGGCCGCGGCGGCCGTTGTCGAACAGCGCGTCGACGGCCTCCTGCAGCATCCGCTTCTCGTTGTTCACGATGATCTCGGGCGCGCCGAGGTCGATGAGCCGCTTCAACCGGTTGTTGCGGTTGATGACCCGGCGGTAGAGGTCGTTCAGGTCGGAGGTGGCGAAGCGGCCACCGTCGAGCTGGACCATCGGGCGCAGGTCCGGCGGGATCACCGGGACGGCGTCGAGCACCATGCCGCGCGGGTCGTTGCCGGTGGCCTGGAAGGCCGCGACGACCTTGAGCCGCTTCAGCGCGCGGAGCTTCTTCTGCCCCTTGCCGTTGCGGATGGTGTCGCGCAGGCTGTCGGCCTCGGCCGCGACGTCGAACTCGGTGGCCAGCTTCTGGATGGCCTCCGCGCCCATGCCGCCGGTGAAGTACTCGCCGTAGCGGTCGATCAGCTCGCGGTAGAGCAGCTCGTCGGCGATCAGCTGACGCGGCTCGAGCTTGGTGAAGGTGCTCCAGACCTCGTCGAGACGGTCCAGCTCACGACCGGCGCGGTCGCGCAGCTGACGCATCTCGCGCTCGCCGCCCTCCTTGACCTTGCGGCGGACGTCGGACTTGGCGCCCTCGGCCTCCAGCTCCGCGAGGTCGGCTTCGAGCTTCTGCGCGCGGGCCTCGATGTCCGCGTCACGCTTGGTCTCGAGGTTCTTCTTCTCGACGCCGATCTCGTTCTCGAGGGTCGGCAGGTCGTTGTGCCGCAGCTCGGTGTTCACCCCGGTGATCACGTAGGCCGCGAAGTAGATGATCTTCTCGAGATCCTTGGGCGCCAGGTCGAGCAGGTAGCCCAGGCGCGAGGGAACACCCTTGAAGTACCAGATGTGGGTGACCGGGGCGGCCAGCTCGATGTGGCCCATCCGCTCACGGCGCACCTTGGCACGGGTCACCTCGACACCACAGCGCTCGCAGATGATGCCCTTGAAGCGGACCCGCTTGTACTTACCGCAGTAGCACTCCCAGTCCCGGGTCGGACCGAAGATCTTCTCGCAGAAGAGGCCGTCCTTCTCGGGCTTGAGCGTCCGGTAGTTGATGGTCTCCGGCTTCTTCACCTCGCCGTAGGACCACTGACGGATGTCGTCGGCGGTAGCGAGGCCGATCCGAAGCTCATCGAAAAAGTTGACGTCCAGCACGTCTTGTTCCCCTTGGGGTTGTTTCGGCTAGAGGGGTTCTGGCGGGCGAGCCGGGGTCTGCGGGAGGCCGACCCCGGCTCAGCTCGCGGGTCAGTGCACGACGTCGTCCACCGAGGGCGACTCGTTGCGGGACAGGTTGATGCCGAGGTTCGCCGCGGCGCGCTCGAGGTCCTCGTCGTCGGAGTCGCGCATCTCGATGGCCGCGCCGTCGCTGGAGAGCACCTCGACGTTGAGGCACAGCGACTGGAGCTCCTTGAGGAGCACCTTGAACGACTCCGGGATGCCCGGCTCGGGGATGTTCTCCCCCTTGACGATCGCCTCGTACACCTTGACGCGGCCGACCACGTCGTCCGACTTGATCGTCAGCAGCTCCTGCAGCGTGTAGGCGGCGCCGTACGCCTGCATCGCCCAGCACTCCATCTCACCGAAGCGCTGGCCACCGAACTGCGCCTTACCACCCAGCGGCTGCTGCGTGATCATCGAGTACGGGCCGGTGGAGCGGGCGTGGATCTTGTCGTCGACCAGGTGGTGCAGCTTCAGGATGTACATGTAGCCGACCGAAACCGGGTACGGGTACGGCTCACCGGAACGGCCGTCGAACAGCGTCGCCTTGCCGTTCTCCTTGACCATGCGCTCACCGTCGCGGTTCGGCCTGGTCGCCCCGAGCAGCCCGGTCAGCTCCTCTTCCTTCGCGCCGTCGAACACCGGGGTCGCGGTGTTCGTGCCCGGCTCGACGTCGTAGAGCTCCTCGTTGAGGTTCTTCGCCCACTCCGGGTTGTTCTCGATCTTCCAGCCCTGCGAAGCCAGCCACCCGAGGTGCAGCTCCAGGATCTGGCCGATGTTCATACGACGCGGGACACCGTGGGTGTTCAGGATGATGTCGACCGGGGTGCCGTCCTCCATGAACGGCATGTCCTCGGCGGGCAGGATCTTGCCGATGACACCCTTGTTCCCGTGCCGGCCGGCGAGCTTGTCGCCCGGCTGGATCTTGCGTTTCTGGGCCACGTAGACGCGGACCAGCTCGTTGACGCCGGGGGGCAGCTCGTCGTCGTCCTCGCGGGAGAACACCCGGATGCCGATGACCTTGCCGGTCTCGCCGTGCGGCACCTTCAGGGAGGTGTCGCGGACCTCGCGGGCCTTCTCGCCGAAGATCGCGCGGAGCAGGCGCTCCTCCGGGGTCAGCTCGGTCTCGCCCTTCGGCGTGACCTTGCCGACCAGGATGTCGCCGTCGCGGACCTCGGCACCGATGCGGATGATGCCGCGCTCGTCGAGGTCGGCCAGGACCTCCTCGGAGACGTTCGGGATGTCCCGGGTGATCTCCTCGGCGCCCAGCTTGGTGTCGCGGGCGTCGATCTCGTGCTCCTCGATGTGGATCGACGTCAGCACGTCGTCCTGCACCAGGCGCTCGGAGAGGATGATCGCGTCCTCGTAGTTGTGGCCCTCCCACGGCATGACCGCGACCAGGAGGTTCTTGCCCAGCGCCATCTCACCGTTCTCGGTGGACGGGCCGTCGGCGATGACCTGGCCCTGCTCGACCCGGTCACCCTCGTTGACGATCGGCCGGTGGTTGAAGCAGGTGCCGTGGTTGGAGCGGCGGAACTTGTACAGTCCGTAGCTCTTCCGCGTGCCGTCGTCGTGCATGATCGTGATCAGGTCGGCCGAGAGCTCCTCGACGACACCGGCCTGCTCGGCGACCAGCACGTCCCCGGCGTCCACCGCGGCACGCAGCTCCACGCCGGTACCGACCAGCGGGGCCGAGTTGCGCAGCAGCGGCACCGCCTGGCGCTGCATGTTCGCGCCCATCAGCGCGCGGTTCGCGTCGTCGTGCTCGAGGAACGGGATCATCGCGGTCGCGACCGAGACCATCTGCCGCGGCGAGACGTCCATGTAGTCCACGTCGAGCGGGTCGATCAGCTCGACCTCGCCGCCCTTCCGGCGGACCAGGACGCGGTCCTCGACGAAGTTGCCCTCGTCGTCGATCGGCGCGTTCGCCTGCGCCTTGACGTAGCGGTCTTCCTCGTCCGCGGTCAGGTAGTCGACCTGGTCGGTGACCCGGCCCTCGACGACCTTGCGGTACGGCGTCTCGATGAAGCCGAACGGGTTGACCCGCGCGTAGGAGCAGAGCGAGCCGATCAGGCCGATGTTCGGGCCTTCCGGCGTCTCGATCGGGCACATGCGGCCGTAGTGCGACGGGTGGACGTCACGGACCTCCATGCCGGCGCGCTCACGGGACAGACCACCGGGGCCCAGCGCCGAGAGGCGGCGCTTGTGGGTCAGGCCCGACAGCGGGTTGTTCTGGTCCATGAACTGCGACAGCTGCGAGGTGCCGAAGAACTCCTTGATCGCCGCGCCGATCGGGCGGATGTTGATCAGGGTCTGCGGGGTGATCGCCTCGACGTCCTGGGTGGTCATGCGCTCACGCACGACGCGCTCGGTGCGGGAGAGGCCGACCCGGATCTGGTTCTGGATCAGCTCGCCGACGGTACGCAGGCGGCGGTTGCCGAAGTGGTCGATGTCGTCGACCTCGATCGGGATCTCGGTGCCGTTCTGCGCGTCCATCTTCTCCTCGCCCGCGTGCAGGCGGACGAGGTACTCGATGGTGGTGACGATGTCCTCTTCGGTCAGCGTCCCGGTGTCGTACGGCGTGTCGATGCCGAGCTTCTTGTTCAGCTTGTACCGGCCGACCTTGGCGAGGTCGTAGCGCTTCGGCTTGAAGAACAGGTTCTCCAGCAGCGTCTGCGCGCTCTCCTTCGTCGGCGGCTCGCCGGGGCGCAGCTTGCGGTAGATGTCGAGCAGCGCTTCGTCGGTGCCGGCGGTGTGGTCCTTCTCCAGCGTCGCGAGCAGCGTCTCCGAGAAGTGGAAGCGCTCGCGGATCGCCTCGGTGGTCCAGCCCAGCGCCTTCAGCAGCACGGTGACCGGCTGGCGGCGCTTGCGGTCGATGCGGACACCGACGGTGTCGCGCTTGTCGACGTCGAACTCCAGCCAGGCGCCACGGCTCGGGATGACCCGGACGTCGAACACGTCCTTGTCGGTCGTCTTGTCGACGTTGCGGTTGAAGTACACACCCGGGGAGCGGACCAGCTGCGACACCACGACACGCTCGGTGCCGTTGATGATGAAGGTGCCCTTGTCGGTCATCACCGGGAAGTCGCCGAGGAAGACCGTCTGGCTCTTGATCTCACCCGTGTTGTTGTTGACGAACTCCGCCGTCACGAAGAGCGGGGCGGCGTAGGTCATGTCCTTGTCCTTGCACTCCTCGATCGAGGCCTTGACCTCGTCGAAGCGCGGGTCGGAGAAGGACAGGGACATCGAACCGGAGAAGTCCTCGATCGGCGAGATCTCGTTGAGGACCTCCTCCAGGCCACCGACGGGGTTCTCTTCCCCCTCCTCGACGCGGCGCTGGAACCACGCCTCGTCGCCGGTGAACCACTCGAAGGAGCGGATCTGGACGTCCAGCAGGTTGGGGGTGCTGAGGGGTTCGCGAATCTTTGCGAAGGAAACCCGCTTGGGCGCGCCGGGGATTCCCGTGGACTCCGAGCGAGATTCAGCCGAGGTGGTCGCAGCAGTGGCCTGGTTCGCGGGAGAGACTGCCAAGATGCGTCCTTCCGGGGACAATGAGCGGTGAGCAGCCGCCATAGCAACAGCTATCGCGGACTGTCAAGGGTGCCGTGTGCCCACTATCCTAACTACCGGCTCCGGGCAGCCTGAAAGAGGGCAGCGCAAAGAGGCAGTCTAGCCTGTATGACGCGATGTGTCCAGGGGGCGCTCCCGACGGGGCCCAGCCTGCATCTCAGCGTCTTCAGTTGCCTCCAGGCTTACCGGTTTCGTCCCTCCCGCAAGGGCTCCCGGTGTTGCCGTCGGGAGTAAGCGTGACCCCACGCGGCGCCGGAGTCAAGATGCCACACGGGGGTCGGCCCGGTTGGCGCAGTGTCGAAGAGGTTGCGCGGAGGGTGACCAGCAGGACGATCATCCTGGTTACCGCCGGGTACCCCGGAAAAAGCGCCGGACACGGCGGTGCGGTCCCCGGCTCCGGCCAGCGGGACACCCTCTCGGCCCGCTCCGCCGCCCCCGGTGAGAAAACTCATCCCCGTTCGCCGTGCGTCCCCCGCCGAGTGCGTTTAGCCCGCTAATTGCAGGTCGGGGCGGGGGCGGGCGGGAAGCGCGAAGGCCACCGCCCGGGGGGGGAGGAGCCGCGGGGGTGGCCTTCGTGGACGGTCGAGCACCCGGAGCGCGTTTAGCGGGCTAAACGCGCTTTGGGCGGGTTACTTGCTCGGGGGCGGCGCCGGGGCGGAGGACGCCGGGGGCTGCGACCCCTGCGGCGGCTGGGGCGCCGTGTAGGTGTCCATGTCGGTGATCTTCCACTTGTCACCCTGCAGCTGGGCGTTGACGTGCAGCTGCGCGCTGCCCGCCGTGGTCTTCTTCGTGTCCGCCCGCGTCGAGCTCTGGTCGACGAAGAGGATCACCTTCGCCAGCGACTCGTCGAGCATGATCACCGCGGTGCGGGTGACGTTGCAGGTGACGACCATCTTCTGCTGGGGGGCGAGCCGCTTCACCTCGCCCATCAGCGCGTTGTACTTCTCGCGGACCTCGTCGTTGGCCAGCAGGTCGTTCGCCGCGTCCTCGGTCTTCTTGATGTTGTTGTAGTCGTAGGAGAACAGCGCCCCGACCGCCTTCGACATCTGGTCCTTGACCTGCGCGGTCTTCGCGACGTCGAGCAGCGCGACGTTGTCCGTGGACTTCGCCGTCTCGTCCCCCTGGAGCTTGAAGACCACCGCCGCGGCCACGAGCAGCAGCCCGGCCACGACCAGCACCGCGGTGTACACGTACGCCTTCGGGAGGCCCGGCTTCGGCGGCTTGCCCGCGTCGACCGGCGTGCCGGCGGCCGCCGCCTCGGCCTCCTCGACGTCGGACGGCTTGGCCTCGCCCTCGTCGCGGGCCTTCCGCCGCGGGCTGGGCTTCGCGGTCCCGGCCGTGGTACCGGCCGCCTCCAGCTCGGCCGTCTCCGGCTCAGCGGGCTTCAACTCGGTGGTCTCCGGCTCGGCGACCTCGACCTCGGCCGTTTCCGGCTCCCCCGTCAGCGGGTCGGCCGTAATCGGCGCGGTGTCCGCGGCGCCCACCGGCTCAGCGGCCTCATCGGACCCAACAGCCTCGACCGAACCAACCGCCTCGGTCGGCTCGACAATCTCAGTGGCCTCATCGGACCCAGTAGCAGCCTCGGCCGTCTCCGCGGAGTCGACGGGCTCGGCCGTGCCGGCCAGCCCGGTGGTCGCGGGGACACCGGCCTCCGGGAACCGCGAAGGCCGCGGGGTCGGACGCGGCCGGGGCGCCGGTGACGCCGTCTCCTCGGTGGAGGCGGGCGAGGACGGAGCGGAGGGGCCGGGGGACGGCTTGCGCAGGCCCGCGACACGCGGCCGGCGGGCCGGCGGGGTCGAGCGGGGCTGACGACGAGAGGGGGGCAAAACAGGCTCCGTTCTGGTGCGGCTACTGACCGGCGGCGACGAGCGGCACGTTGTCGATGCCGGCCAGCTTCCAGTCCTGGCCGACCCTGGTCATCGAGACTTCGAGCCGCAGCGCCTTCCCGCTGGACTTGTCGCCCTGGGTGACCTGGGTGGTGATGGCGGCGAGGAAGCTGGCCTTGCCCTCGTGGTCGTCCAGCTCCTCCACGCCGATGTCCTGCACGGTCGTGGCGACCTTGGTCTTCGCCTCCGACAGCGCCTTGCGGTAGGTCGGCTCCAGCTGGGTCAGCTGCTTGGCCATCTCGTCGCTGGAGACGGCCTTCTGCCGGGCGAAGAACCCGTCCAGGTTCTGGTAGTCGACCTCGGTGTAGGCCTTGATCGCCGCCGTCCCGGCCCGGACCACCGCGTCCCGGGACTGCGCGAGGTCGACGTTGTCCCCGGAGGACACGACCCACCACCGGACGCCGAACACGGCCGCGGCGATCAGCGCGGCCAGCGCGAACGCCGCCGCGCCGTACACCAGCAGCGGCGAGGGAGGCCGCCGCCGCGCGACGGCGGGCTCGGGGGCGGGGTCGGCGGTGGCGACCGGTCCGGGCGCGGCGCCGTTGGGTTCGGTCCCGGCGGTCACGTCCGAAGGTTCGTCCACAGTCATGACACTCCAGCGTAGGTAGCGGTCATCAAATCGCTGTCAGGCGCCCACGCCCAGCAGCGAGGCGAGGCTGTTGAGGCTGACACCGGGGCTCCCGGCGATGCCCGGCACCTGGGCGTTGCGCTGATCGGCGAGCTCCTGGTCGGGACGGCCGGCGTTCGCCTTGACGTCGGCGTCCGATGGCGCCACCGGCACCCCGTTGTACGGCGCGTTCTGCGAACCGCGCACGTTGATCGGGCTGCCCTTCGGCTCGGCGCAGTAGGCGTTCTCCGCCCCCGGCCGCGGCGTCAGGTCCGAACCCGGCCGGTAGTCCTTATAGGGCAGGTAGCCCTTGGTGCACGCGGGCGGGTCGAACAGGTTCAGCACCAGCCCGAGGTGCGCGGTGCCGTCGCCGGGCGCGACGCTGCGAGCCGCGCCGACCAACGCCGGGTAGGTCACGAGGACCTGTTCGACGCCGTCGAGCCGGGTCGAAAGCAGGTTCGACGTGGTGAGCAGGTTCGCCGTCAGCGCGCCGAGCCCCGGTCCCGACTCGTTCAGCACCTGGCTGACCTGGTTCGCGACCTGCGGGGTGATGCCGATGAGCTTGCGCAGGTCACCGTCGGAGTTCTTCAGCGTCCCGGTCAGCTCGTTGAGGCTCTTGCTGAACGACGCCATCGAGCTCGACTCGGCGTTCTGGGTGTCCAGCACCTTCCCGCCCGCCTGGAGCAGTTGCACCGTCTGCGGCAGGTACTTCTGCGCGGTGCTGGTGAAGCCGCGCGCGGTGTCCATCAGCCGTTGCAGGTCGGGCCCGGTGCCGGCGAAGGCGTTGTACGACTCGTCGACGACCTTGCGCAGCGAGTCGGTCGGCACCGAGGTCGCGAGCGAGTCGAGGTCGCCGATCAGCTCGTTGGTGCTGACCGGGACCTTCGTCTTCGCCGCCGGGATGACGGCGCCCGACGCGAGGTACGGGCCCTTGTCCGCGGCGGGCTGGAGGTCGACGTACTGCTCGCCGACCGCGGACCGGTTCGCCACGACGGCCTTCAGGTCGCCGGGGATCCGCGGCGCCGACGGGTCGATGTTCAGATCCGCTTCCAGCCCGGTCTTGGTCAGCCGGAGGTCACCGACCCGGCCGACGTTGAAGCCGCGGTAGGTCACCTCGGCGTTGGTGAAGATGCCCCCGGACTCGTTGAGCTGGAGCTTCACCGTGTACCCGCTCTGCCCGAACACCTGGCCCAGCCCGGCGAAACGGATCAAGGCGTACACGATCGCCACGACCGCGATGATCGCGAAGGCGACGAGCTGGATCTTCGTCCTGCGGACCAGCATCAGCCGGCACCTCCCGACAGCAGCCCGAAGATCCCGGCGACGCCCGTCTGCTGCGGTGACGGCTGACCCGGTGTGCCCCGCACCGGCGCGGACTGGCCCTGTCCGCCGGGGATCGGCAACGGTGGCGGCTGGTTCGCGGGCGTGCCGGGCACCCCGCCGGTCAGGCCCGGCACCGGCACCAGGTCCTTCAGCCCGTTCTGCCTGCTGCGGCCCAGGTTGTCCATGATGTCCTTCAGGTTCAGGTCGACCTTCAGGAACAGGTTGAAGTAGTCGCCCTTGACGTCGTCGACCGCCTGGTCGCTGAACGGGAAGGTCAGCATCAGCTGCAGCGCCTTCGGCAGGTTGGTGCCCGCCTCGCCGAGCTTCTGCAGCGTCGGGGTCAGCGCCTTGAGGTCGGCGACGAGGTTCGCCTTGCTCTTGTTCACCGTGTCGGTCGCGACGCCGGAGAGGTTGTTGAGCGCGTTGAGCATGCTCACCAGCTGGCCGCGCTGCTGCTCCAGCACGCCGAGGCCCGGCCCGAGGTTGTCGACCGCGCCGACGAGCTTGTCCTTCTGCCCGCGCAACGTGCTCGACAGCCGGTTCAGCCCGTCGATGGCGCGGGTGATGTTCGCCGACTGGGCGTCCAGATTGGACACCAGCTCGTCGGCGTTGTGCAGCAGCGCCTTGATCTCCGGCTCCCGGCCGGCGGTGACGTTGTTGAGCTCCTTGGTGATCGTGTTCAGCTGCGCCACGCCACCGCCGTTGAGCAACATCGACAGCGCGCCGAGCACCTCTTCGACCTCGACGTCGCGCCCGGTGCGCTCCAGCGGGATCGTCGCGCCGTCGGCGAGCTTCCCCGCCGCGCCGTCACCCGGCGAGGACAGCGACACGTACTTCTCGCCGAGCAGGCTCGACTGGCGGACGCCCGCCATCGCGTTGGCCGGCAGCTTGACGTCGCCGTTGACCTTCACGGTGACCTGGGCGTGCCAGCCGTCCGGGGTCAGCCCGATCGACTCGACCCGCCCCACCGGCACGTCGTTGACCTTCACCCCGGACTGCGGGACGAGGTCGAGGACGTCGGAGAACTGGATCTTGACCGTGTACGGGTGGTTGCCGAGTTCGGCGCCGCCGGGCAGCGGCAGGTCGTAGATGCCGCTGAACCCGCAGCCGGACAACGTCAGCGCGGACACCACGGCCAGCGCGCCCGCCTTCACCGCCCGGGACCGCCGGGGCCGCTGAGACCGTCGAGACTGCTGAGACCACCGCATCACTTGGCCTCCGGAGAACCGTAGAGCTGGCCAGCCAGCGGGAGCGGCAACGGCGGGAGCTGACCGTTCTGCAGCGAGTGGATCACCTGCGCGACCGAGGGCAGCGGGACGAGCCCGTCGAGCACCCCGGCGATCGACTTGCACGCGTCGCCGAGCGAGGCGAGCGCGGCGGGCGACTGCTTGAGCAGGTTGCACACCATGACCAGCGGCGGCTGGGTCAGCTCGTTGAGCAACGGCCGCGCGTCGAGCGTGCCCGACGAACCGTTGTAGGTGTTGACCAGGTTGGACAGGCCGAGCGGGGCGACGTCGAGGGTTTCGGCGAGCGCGCTGCGCTGGTCCACCAGCACCTTCGTCACACTGGCCAGTTTGTCCACATTGGACTTGACCCGGCCGCGGTTCTGCTCGATGAACGACTGCACCGAGGTCAGCGTGTTGCCGAGCTGGCGGACCGTGGCGGCGAGATTGTCCTTCTCCCCCGCCAGATAACCGCTGACGTCGGCCAGCTGCCGCTCGAACTGGCGGACCTGTCCGTCGCTGTTGACCAGCGTCTGCGAGAACTGGCCGAGGTTCTCGACGGTCTTGAACAGGTCGCCGGAGTTGCCCTGCAACGTCCCGGCCGCCTGCCCGAGCTTCGTGATCGTGTCGTGCAGCGCCTGGCCGTTGCCGTCGACGTTCTTCGCCGCGGTGTTCAGCAGGTCCGACAGCGAGCCGTTCTTGTTCGCGCCGTTCGGGCCGAGCGACTTGCTGACCTTCGAGAGGCTCGACGCGAGCTGGTCGACCTCCAGCGGCACCTCGGTGCGGTCGAGCGGGATGACCGCGCCGTCGCCGATGCGCGGGCCGCCGGTGTAGGCCGGGGCGAGCTGGACGTAGCGGTCGCTCACCAGCGACGGCGACACGATCAGCGCCTTCGCGTCGGCGGGCACCGGGACCGACCGGTCGTATTGGAGGTCGACCTTCACCTGGTTGCCCATCGGCTGGATCTTCGTGATCGTGCCGACGTCCACGCCCAGCATCTTGACGCTGTTGCCCTCGTACAGGCCGACGGTCCCGGCGAAGTAGGCGGTCAGGTGGGTACGCCCGGCGTCCTTGAGCGTCCACCACAGCGCGCCGGCCACGACGAGCGCGAGCACGATGGCGACCGTGAAGCCGCGGATGAGGGCCTGTCCGAATCGGGTGTCACTCATTTCGCGTAGCACCCCTGTTCGTTGATCGGCCCGAACGAGGGCAGCACCAGACCGCAGATGTAGTTGTCGAACCAGTGCCCGTTGCCGACGGTGTTGGTGAACACCCGGATGAACGGCGCGAACTTCGCGATGCCCTGCGCGAGCGAATCCTGGTTGCGCTGCAGCATCGAGGTGAGCTGGTCGAGCTGGGTGAGCACCGGGTCGAGCTGCTTGTTGTTGTCGTCGACCAGCCCCTGCAGCTGGGTGGCGAGCTTCTTGGAGCCCTCCAGCAGCGCGGAGATCGCGGACTCGCGCCGCGAGATCTCGTCGAGCAGCTTGTTGCCGTCGCCCAGCAGCTTCTGCACCTCGGTGTCCCGGTCGACCAGGGTCTGGGACACCTGGCGGGTGTTGGCGAGCAGGTTCGACAGCTGCTGGTCGCGCGAGGCGATGGTGTCCGACAGCCGCGACAGCCCGGACAGCGCGCCCTTCACGTCCTTCGGGGTGTTGGCGAAGGTCTGCGAGATGGCGTCGAAGCTCTTCGCCAGCTGGCTCGTGTCGATGTTGTCGACCGTGGTGGACAGGCCGCGGAACGCGTCCAGCACGTCGAACGGCGACATCGTCCGGTCGCGGGGGATCGTCGCGGACGGGTTCTGCGTGCCCTGGCCCTGCGGGTCCAGCGCGAGGTACTTCTGGCCCAGCACGGTCTTGATCTTGATCGCCGCGTTGGTCTTGTCGCCGATCCAGGCGTCCTTGACCTTGAAGGACACCTTGACGTTGGCGCCGTCGAGCTTGATGTCGGACACCTTGCCGACCTTGACCCCGGCGATGCGGACGTCGTTGTCCTTCTGCAGGCCCGCGGCCTCGGCGAAGGACGCGCTGTAGGTGGTGCCGCCGCCGATGACCGGCAGGCTGTCGGAGTTCAGCGCGGCGATGAAGCCGAGCACGAGCACCGTGAGGCCGGCGAGGGCGATCGGGACCGGATTGCGCTTCTGGAACGACTTCATCCCTGACACCTCGACCGGTTGGCCGGCAGCAGCGGGACGTCGATCGGTTCGTTGATCAGCGGAGGCAGGGCCACGCTTCCCTTCACTTCACAGGCGAAGAAGTTGAACCAGGACCCGTAGTCCGCGGTGCGCGTCAGTGCGGAGACCTTCTTCGGCAGGAGCTGGATGAAGTGCTCCATCAGCGGCTCGTTCTCGTTCAGCTTTCCGGCGAGCGTGCCCAGCGCGGCGATGTCGTCCTTGAGCGGCGCGCGTGCCTCGGACAGCAGCCCGGAGGTCGATTCGGCGAGGGTGCCCAGGCCTTCGATCGCGTCCCCGATCGGCTTGCGGTCGGCGGCGAGCCCGGAGACCAGCTGCTGCAGCTTGACGATCAGGTCGTTGAGCTGCGGCGTGTGCGCGTTGACGGTGTCGAGCACCGAGTTGAGGTTATCGATGACCTCGCCGATCACCTTGTCCTTGTCGGCGATCGTGGTGGCCAGCGAGGCGGTGTGTCGCAGCAGGCTTTCCACCGTGCCGCCCTCGCCCTGGAGAACCTGGATGACCTCGTAGGACAGCTTGTTGATGTCGTCCGGGTTCAGCGCGGTGAACAGCGGTTTGAAGCCGTTGAACAGCTCGGTGAGGTCCAGCGCGGGCGTGGTGTGCTCCAGCGGGATGGTCCCGCCGGGCTGTAGCGAGCCGCCGCCCATCGGGCCGCCCTGCGACAGCGAGACGTAGCGCTGGCCGACCAGGTTGCGGAACTTGATCTGCGCGGTGACCCCGGCCGGGAGCTTGATCCCGGAGTCGACCTCGAAGTCGACCTGTGCCTGGCGCCGGTCGACGATCTTCACGTCCTTGACCTGGCCGACGCGGACGCCCGCGATGCGGACGTCGTCGTTGGGCAGCAGCAGCGTCGCGTCGGTGAAGCGAGCCTGATAGCCCTTGGTGCTGGTGTTGTTCATGTTCGCGATGCTCAGCCCGAGCACCGTGGTGAACAGCACCGTGACCACCACGAAGGCGCCCAGTTTGAGCAGCGGTGCGAGCAGTCCCCTCACTGGACGGTCACCTCCGCGCCCCGGTAGAGCGGGCCGACCAGCAACGAGCTCCAGCCGGGGACCGCCGCGGCGTCCATCCCGACCTGCGGGCCGATCAGCTGGGACAGGAAGTCGTGCTCGGCGCCGGTGTAGGCCGGGTTACCGGCCGGGGTGCCGCCGCCGTTGAGGCCGACGGCGTCGCCCTTGAAGTTCGCCGGGTTGAGGCCCTCGCTGACCGAACGCGGCGGCGGGGTCTGGGTGGTGCCGTCCTTGAACGGCCCGTCCGGCGGCTCCTGCGGAAACGGGTTCGGCGGGTTCTTGAAGTCGTAGCAGCGCGGCCCGCGCTTGTCCTCGAAGCGAGGCTCGTCCTTACCCGGCTTGTACGGGCCGCGGTTGACCACGACCTCGAGCGTCGCGTGCAGACCCGGTTTCCCGGTGCCCTTGCCGAGCGCCTGGTCGACCAGCGGCACGATGCCCGCCATCCCGTTGATCACGCACGGGTACTCGGGCGAGTACTTCGCGAGCAGTTCGGCGGTGGGCCGCGCCGACTTCGCCAGGCTGATCAGGTTCGCGGAGTTGTTCTGCAGGAAGGTCTGCAGGTCCACCGAGGCCTGGCCGAGGTTGTTGTACAGCGTGGACAGGTTCTGCCGCTGGTCGGCGACCGTGCGCGTGGTGGTGCTCAGGTTGTCCAGGCTCTGCACCAGGTCCGGCGCCGCGTTGCCGAGGTGACCGGAGAACTCGGTGAGGGCCTTGAGGTTGTGCTGCAACTCCGGCTCGTGCGGGTTCAACTGTCCGATGTAGTCACCCAGCTGGGACAGCGTCTGGCCGAGCTGGTCGCCGCGGCCGGAAAGCGCGGTGGAGATCGCGGTCAGCGTGCTCGACAGCTTCTGCGGCTGGACCGCCTGCAGCACCGGCATCAGATCGCCGAGCGCCTTGCTCAGCTCGATCGCGGTGGCCGAACGGTCCTGGGCGATCGTGTCCCCGCTGGCGATCGTCTTCGACGACGGATCGGCCGGGATCTCCAGCGACACGAACCGCTCGCCGAACAACGTCTTCGGCAGGAACCGCGCCGAGACGTTCGCCGGGATCAGCTTCGCCGACTCCGGCTTGAGCGCGAGCGTCAGCTCCGCGCCGTCGGTGGTGGCCGCGATGTTCTTGACCGAACCCACGATCAGCCCGCGCACCTTGACGTCGGACTCCTCCAGCAGCTGGTTGCCGACCGTGTCGGCCTTCAGCTTGACCGTGACCACGGACGTGAACGCCTTGTCGTAGAGCGCGATACTCAGCGCGACGCCGCCGACGAGGACGGCGACCAGCAGCAGACCCAGCAGCCTGCGCCTGATGGTGCTCATCCCGCGATCCTCACCGTGACGTCGGTTCCCCAGATGGCGAAACCGATGAAGAAGTTCATGATCGAAACCGTGACGATGGACAGCCGGACCGCCTTGCCGACGGCGACGCCGACACCGGCCGGTCCGCCCGTCGCCCGGTACCCGAAGTAGCAGTGCGACAGAATGATCAAGACGCTGAACAGCAGCACCTTGATGAACGAATACAGCACGTCCTGTGGTGGTAGGAACAGGTCGAAATAATGGTCGTAGGTTCCCGCTGACTGGTTGTAGATGTAGATAACGACCAAGCGTGACGCGAGATACGAGCTCAGCAGGCCGATGATGTAGAGCGGGATGACCGCGACGAACCCGGCGATGATCCGCGTGGTGACCAGGTAGGGCAGGCTCGGGATGCCCATGACCTCCAGCGCGTCGATCTCCTCGGAGATCCGCATCGCGCCGAGCTGCGCGGTGAACCCGGCGCCGACGGTGGCCGAGAGCGCGAGCCCGGCCACCAGCGGGGCGATTTCCCGGGTGTTGAAGAACGCGGTCAGGAAGCCGGTGAAGGCCGAGGTGCCGATCGAGTTCAGCGCCGAGTAGCCCTGGAGGCCGACCAGCACACCGGTGAACAGCGTCAGGCCGACCATCACGCCGACCGTGCCGCCGATGACCGCGAGCGAACCGGACCCGAAGCTGACCTCGGCCAGCAGCCGCAGGACTTCCTTGGTGTAGCGGCGCAGCGTCCGCGGCGTCCACAGCAGTGCCCTGCCGTAGAACGACATCTGGTCGCCCAGCGAGTCCAGTGTCTGCAAAGGACGGTTGGCGACGCGTTTCGCGCCTTGGAGGAACGTCATGCGCTAGTCCAGCTTTCCGGGCACGATCTGCAGGTAGACCAGCGTGATCACGAAGTTGACGACGAACAGCAGCAGGAACGTGATGACCACCGACTGGTTCACCGCGTCCCCGACACCCTTCGGCCCGCCGGAGGGGTGGAGCCCGCGGTAGCTGGCGACCACCGCGGCGATGAAACCGAAGATGAGCGCCTTGAGCTCGCCGACCCAGAGGTCGGGCAGCTGGGCCAGCGCGGAGAAGCTCGCCAGGTACGCGCCCGGTGTCCCGCCCTGGAGCACGACGTTGAAGAAGTAACCGCCGAGCACGCCGATGACGCTGACCATGCCGTTGAGCAGCAGCGCCACCAGCATCATCGCGAGCGTGCGCGGCACGATCAGGCGCTGGACGGCGGAGACGCCGAGCACCTCCATCGCGTCGATCTCCTCGCGGATCGTCCGCGCGCCGATGTCGGCGCAGACAGCGCTTCCGCCCGCGCCCGCGACGAGCAGCGCCGTCACCAGCGGGCTCGCCTGCTGCACGGTGGCGAGCACCGAACCGGCGCCGGTGTAGGACTGCGCGCCGAGCTGGCGCGCGAGCGAACCGAACTGCAGCGAGATGACCGCGCCGAACGGGATCGCGACGAGCGCGGTCGGCAGGATCGTCACGCTGGCGATGAACCACGCCTGCTGGATGAACTCACGCAGCTGGAACGGACGCTGGAAGACGCCCCGGACGATGTCCAGGCCGAGGGCGAACAGGTTCCCGGTCTGGCGCAACATGCCGAGACCGGGAATCTTCGCCGGTGTCGCGGTCGAACTCACCCGGACTCCTGATCACCACGCGGACGCATCCGGTGCGAACCCTGTCTGGGCTGCCCGCCGTCCCAGCCGTTGCCGGGCAGCTGGGCGACCTGGTCGGCCGGGAGCTGGCCCTGGTGGTGGCTCGGCATCGAGCCGGTGTCCGGCCCGCGTGTGCCCGCCGGGACCAGCATGTGCGGGTGGACGCCGTAGCGCTGTTGTTCCTCGGGGGACAGCGACTCGATGATGCCCTCCTGGGCGGCGGGCGGGAGGGTGTGCAGGATCTTCATGACCCGGTCCTTGCGGCGCCGCTCGCCGGTACGGGCGGGCACCCCGGGGCTGACCTGCATCTGCGGCACGACACCGCGGACGTCCTCGTCGATGCTGCCGTCGGCGACCCCGGCGGCGGCCTCGGCCTCCTCGCGGGCCATCGTGGCGCTGTCCTTCTCCTCGGACATGCCGATCGGGCCGCGCTTGCGGCCGTTGAGGAACTGCTCGACCACGGGTTCGTCGCTGGTCAGCAGCACCTCGCGCGGGCCGAACATGACCAGCTCCTTGCGGAAGAGCATGCCGAGGTTGTCCGGCACCGTGCGGGCCAGGTTGATGTTGTGCGTGACGATCAGGAAAGTCGCGTCGATCTGCGCGTTCACGTCGAGGAACAGCTGCGAGATGTAGGTGGTGCGAACCGGGTCCAGGCCCGAGTCCGGCTCGTCGACCAGGATGATCTGCGGGTCCAGCACCAGCGCGCGGGCCAGCCCGGCACGCTTGCGCATCCCGCCGGAAATCTCGCCGGGGAGCTTCTTCTCCGCGCCGGCCAGACCGGTCATTTCGAGCTTCTCGAGCACGATCTGACGGACCTCGGTCTCGGACTTCTTGGTGTGCTCGCGCAACGGGAACGCCACGTTGTCGAACAGGTTCATCGACCCGAACAGCGCGCCGTCCTGGAACAGGACTCCGAACAGCTTCCGGATCTCGTACAGCTTGTGCTCGGAACAGGTGACGATGTCCACCCCGTTGATCACACAGCGGCCGCGCTCCGGCTTGAGCAGCCCGATCATCGACTTGAGGAAGACCGACTTGCCGGTCCCCGACGGCCCGAGCATCGCCGACACCTCGCCAGGAGGCAGGGTCAGCGTGACGTCCCGCCAGATGGCCTGCTTACCGAAGGACTTCGTCAAGCCCTCGATGACCACCTCGGCACCCATCGCACCTCCAGGAGCTGTTCCGCGTCATTGCGCGCCCGCCGCCTCGCGCCACTGGCGGCGAAACCCGCGAACGCGCCTCGATCCCGCGTCAACCAGGTGCAACGAGCTGAGTGCGAACAGGTTACTCACCAGTTTTCTTTTCTGGCCAGCCCCAAGGTCATCGTCATCTCGCCGTGACCCGCCGGACCACACCCCCGGCGAGGACCCCGGCCGAGGCGCAGGACGCACCGTAGTCCACCTGTCCCCTCCCCGCAGATCGACCGCCCCGGCCGAGTGCGTTTAGCCCGCTAAACGCACTCGGCGAAGGCCCCTCGAGTGCAGTTAGCGGGCTAAACGCGGTCGTTGCCCGCGCGGGCAGTGAGCGTTGACAACGAATTGGCGTCGTGCCCGGACCATGACGAAGGGGCGGGCATCCGAGATGGATGCCCGCCCCTTCGGCGGAACCGCTAGGCGCTCACGCGCCCGAGATCACTTGATGGCGATCTTGGCGCCGGCGGCCTCGAGCTTCTCCTTGGCGGCCTCGGCGGCCTCCTTGTCGACCTTCTCCAGGAGGGCCTTGGGGGCGCTCTCGACGAGCTCCTTGGCCTCCTTCAGGCCCAGGCCCGAGACGACCTCACGGACGACCTTGATGACCTGGATCTTCTTGTCGCCGGCCGACTCGAGGACGACGTCGAACTCGTCCTGCTCCTCGGCGGCGGCCGGGGCGGCGGCACCCGGGGCGGCGGCGACGACCGCGGCCGGGGCGGCGGCGGTGACGTCGAAGGTCTCCTCGAACTCCTTCACGAAGTCCGACAGCTCAAGAAGGGTGAGCTCCTTGAAGGCGTCGATCAGCTCGGCGGTGCTCAGCTTCGCCATGATGGCTTCCTCTCAGAAAACGAACGAAACGTTCGGGGGTGGGGTGGTTCAGCTCTCGGCGGGTGCTTCGGCTGCGGTACCGGATTCGCGCTGCTTCTCCTCCAGCGCGGCGGCCAGGCGGGCGACCTGGGACGCCGGCGCCTGGAACAGCGCGGCGGCCTGGGACAGCTTCGCCTTGAACGCGCCGGCGGCCTTGGACAGCAGGACCTCGCGGCTGTCGAGGTCGGCGATCTTGCCGATCTCGTCGACGCTGAGGGCGCGGCCGTCCATGTAGCCGCCCTTGATGACCAGCGCGTTGTTTTCCTTCGCGAAGTCGCGAAGCGCCTTCGCGGCGTCAACCGGCTCACCCTCGACGAAGGCGATCGCGGTCGCGCCGACGAACAGGTCCTCGAGGCCCTCGACGCCGGCGTCCTCGGCGGCACGCTTGACGAGGGTGTTCTTCGCGACCCGGTACTTGGCGGTGGTGCCGAGAGCGCGGCGCAGCTGGGACAGCTGGGACACGGAGAGGCCGGTGTACTGGGTAACGACGGTGGCCGAGCTCTTGCGGAAGCTCTCCGCGATCTCGGCGACGGCCGCCACCTTGTCGGGCTTCGCCATGGTCGCCTCCTCTCTTGGCTAGTGTTTCCACTGGCCGAAGAGCCCTGAAACGACGAAACGCCCCAGCGCAGCAGACGCGGGGCGTGAACCACGGCGGATGACACCGCGGGGCGAGCCTCGTTCCTCCTGCGCGGGCCGCCCGCCATGCGGGGCCTTCGTTCCCCGCGCCCTGATGGGCGCCGGGAAGACCAGCGGTCTTCGGTAGAACCGTCAACGAGCATACGGCACCCCTCCACACCCCTTTCTCCCACCCCCACCTCCTCGGCGCCGTGACCTGCGGTTAGCGGGCTAAACGCGGTCCTTAGCGTGCCTAAGCGCCGCGTTTAGCCCGCTAACTGCACTTCACCGGGCGCCCAGGGGGTGGCGGAGGACACGCGGGGAGGCATCATGGTGACGTGGCGGAGCAGCGCGATGACGGACGGACGGGTGCCGAGCCCGGCACAGACCTCGAACCCACGGGCGCGGCACAACCGGCGCCGCCCGCCGCCGCACCGCAGCCACCCGCGCCCCAGCTCGACCCGCAGCAACTGCGCGAGTTCGAGCAGTTCAAACAGTTCCAGGACTATCTGAAGTTCACCCAGGCCCAGCAGGGAAACCAGCCCGCGCCGACACCGGAGGGCGGCCTGGTCCCCGCCCCGTCCCAGCAGCCGGCGGCCTACCAGGCCGCGCAGCCGCCCGCCCCGGTGGCGCCCCAGACCGGCCTACTGGTCCCCGCGGAGCGGTCAGGGCCGCGGACGCCACGCTGGCTGCGGCGGCTCGGCGGGAAGCTGCTCGGCTGGATTCTCGCGTTCGTGCTGCTCGCCGTCGCGGTCACCTGGGTCTACCACCAGTTCTTCCCGAGCGACGCCGGGAAGACCTCCGCGCAGATCGCTGCGGAGGGGGGCCACACCTATCACGCGACGCCGCTGCTCGCGAAGAACCCGTACGAGGCCGTGCGGTCGGTCTACGACGCGCTCGGCAAGGCGAACCCCAACCAACAGCAGCTGATGAGCCGGGCCTGCGGGCCGATGGACGAGGCGACCCAGCAGAAGTTCGCGCAGGACCTCGGCTTCCGGGACTGCGGCGAGGCGGCGGTGCGGCTCAGCGGCCAGGTCGAGCACGCGAGGATGAACGACTACATCAACTCCATCCCGCGCTACCAGTCGGACCAGCCGCTCGGCGAGCAGCTCACGATCAGCTCGTGCGCGTACCCCGTCAAGGGCGGCCCGTCGCTCGGCAGCTTCACGGTCAAGCAGGTCGAAAAGGGCCAGTGGCTCATCGTCGGCCACACCAACGAGCCGACCCCCTGCCCCGCCCCTGCCCCCAGCACCGCCCCACCCTCGACCCGCTGACCTGCATTTAGCGGGCTAAACGCACTTCCCGGGGCTCCGCCGAGTGCGTTTAGCGGGCTAAACGCACTCGGCGTCAGGCGCGGTGGGAGTGGGCGGGGTGATCGGCGGGGTGGGCGGAAAGGAAGTCCACCAGCGCCGTGGAGAAGGCGGGGTTCATCACCGCGGTCAGGTGATCGCCGGGGACCCGGACCAGTCGCGCGCCCGCGATCGCGGCGGCGAGGCGTTCCGGCTCGGCGGCGAGGGGATCCGACTCCCCGGCGAGCACGAGGGTCGGGACGCCGATCGCGGTCAGGTCCATCGGGACGTTCTTCGCGCCGCGCGCGACGGCGGCCAGCGCCAAGCGGTCACCTCGGACGAGATCGACCAGCGCGCGGAACGGCGCCGCGGCCGCCGGAACACCGGACGGATCGTCGGCCAGCATCGCCGACACGATCTCCTCGGGGTTCACGACCCGGGTGTCGACGCCGCCGAAATCGACGATCCCCGACCCGACGCCGCCGGTGGCCAGACACCGGACACGCTGGTCCGACGCGGTCGCCGCCAGCGCGATGATCGCGCCCATCGAATAGCCGACCAGCGACACCTCGTCGAGACCGAGCTCGTCGAGCAGCGCGGAGACGTCCAGCGCCATGGTGTCCTCGGTGTAGCGCTCCGGCTCGTGCGGCTTTTCGGACCGGCCGTGCCCGCGCGCGTCGAGCGCGATGACGGTGAACCCGGCCTCGCGCAGCGCCGGGACGACGCCGGGGCCGATCCAGTTCGCGTTCGTGTCGGCCGCGAAACCGTGCTGCAGCACCACCGGGCGCCGGTGCCTGCCATCGCCGTCCCACACCGTGTAGTGCAGCTGGAGCCCGTCGAACGTGGCGAATGTCGGCATGGGTCCATCAGACACGACGAAAGGGCGGCCCCGCGGAAAACGGGACCGCCCTTTCGCGTGATGTCCGACTCAGCCGGTGGATCAGACCGCCGCGTCCTCGCTGAGCAGGTTGCGCGTGCGCGCCGGGTCGACCGGGATGCCCGGGCCCATCGTCGTCGCGAAGGTGACCTTCTTCAGGTAACGGCCCTTCGCCGAGGACGGCTTGGCACGCAGGATCTCGTCCAGCGCGGCCGCGTAGTTCTCGACCAGCTTCTCGGTGTCGAACGAGGCCTTGCCGATCACCAGGTGCAGGTTGGCCTGCTTGTCGACGCGGAAGTTGATCTTCCCGCCCTTGATGTCCTGCACGGCCTTGGTGACCGCGGGGGTCACGGTGCCGGTCTTCGGGTTCGGCATCAGGCCACGCGGGCCGAGGATGCGGGCGATGCGGCCCACCTTGGCCATCTGGTCCGGCGTCGCGATCGCGGCGTCGAAGTCGAGCCAGCCACCCTGGATGCGCTCGATCAGTTCGTCGGTACCGACCGCGTCCGCGCCGGCGGCCTCGGCCTCGGCGGCCTTGTCGCCGACGGCGAAGACGATGACGCGAGCGGTCTTACCGGTGCCGTGCGGCAGGTTCACGGTGCCGCGGACCATCTGGTCGGCCTTGCGGGGGTCCACCCCGAGACGCATCGCGACCTCGACGGTCGCGTCCATCTTGGACTTGGAGGTCTCCTTGGCCAGCTTCGCCGCCTCGAGCGGCGCGTAGAGCCGCGCCTTGTCGATCAGCTCGGCGGCCTGGCGGTAGGCCTTGCTGTGCTTGGTCATGCTTCTGTCCTTAACTTCAGTGGATCAGTGTGGTGTCGAGCCAGCACCGGCTCTCCCACGTGGAGCTGCGAGAAGACGTCAGTCGACGACCGTGATGCCCATCGAGCGGGCGGTGCCGGCGATGATCTTCGCGGCCTGGTCGATGTCGTGCGCGTTGAGGTCGGTCTCCTTGGTCTTGGCGATCTCGCGGACCTGGTCCCAGGTGACCTTGGCGACCTTGGTCTTGTGCGGCTCGCCGGAGCCCTTCTCCACGCCCGCGGCCTTCAGCAGCAGCTTCGCGGCCGGCGGCGTCTTCAGCTTGAAGTCGAACGACCGGTCCTCGTACACGGAGATCTCGACCGGGACGACGTCCCCGCGCTGCGACTCGGTCGCGGCGTTGTAGGCCTTGCAGAACTCCATGATGTTCACGCCGTGCTGACCCAGCGCCGGGCCGACCGGCGGCGCGGGGTTGGCCGCACCCGCCTTGATCTGCAGCTTGATGATCGCCGCAAGCTTCTTCTTCTTGGGTGGCATTCCTGTTCCTGTCCTGTACTACGTTCCCCGCGCACCTGCCGTTGGCGCGGGGTGCTGCCGGCCGCGTACCGCGGTCGTCAGATCTTGGAGACCTGGGTGAACGACAGCTCGACCGGCGTCTCCCGGCCGAAGATCGACACCAGGACCTTCAGCTTCTGCCCGTCGACGTTGACCTCGGAGATCGTCGCGGGCAACGTCGCGAACGGGCCGTCCATGACGGTGACCGACTCGCCGACCTCGAAGTCGACCTCGACCGAGGACCCGCCCAGCGGCGCGGCGGCCGCGGCGGTCTCGCCCTTGCCGGCCTTGGCCGGGGCTTCCTTCTCGACCTGCGGCGCGAGGAACTTCAGCACGTCGTCGACGGTGAGCGGCGACGGGCGCGAGGTGGCGCCGACGAATCCGGTGACACCCGGGGTGTTGCGGACCGCGCTCCACGACTGGTCGTTGAGGTCCATCCGGACCAGGATGTAGCCGGGCAGCACCTTGCGCTGGACCTGCTTGCGCTGGCCGTTCTTGATCTCGGTGACCTCTTCGGTCGGGACCTCGATCTGGAAGATGTAGTCCTCGACGTCCAGGGTCTGGGTACGGGTCTCGAGGTTGGTCTTCACCTTGTTCTCGTACCCGGCGTAGGAGTGCACGACGTACCACTCGCCCGGCAGCGAGTTCAGCTCCGCGCGCAGCGCCGCGACCGGGTCGTCCGCCTGCTCGGCAGCGGCGGGGGCTTCGTCAGCAGCGGCGGCTTCGTCGACCTCTTCGCTGGCGGCGGGCACGTCGGCGGCCTCGGTGTCCACGGTCTCCTCGTCACCGAGTGCCGCGGGCACCTGCTCGCCGTCAAGCTCGGTCAGGTCCTGACCGGCTGCTGTGCCGTTGTCGGAGGTCACGTTCCGTCCTCTCAGTTGATCACTTGCCGTGTCCGGGCAGGCTGGCGCGGCTGCCTCCAGGCGCCGCGCCCGGCCGCTCGCTAGCCGAACACGAGCCCGATGACCTGCTTGAATCCCAGGTCAAGACCGCTCACCAGCGCCACCATGAACACCACGAAGATCAGCACCACCGCGGTGTAGGTGACCATCTGCTTGCGGTTGGGCCAGATGACCTTGCGCAGCTCCGCCCACACCTCGCGGATGAAGCGCAGGATCCGGGCGAACACCGAGGCCTTCTTCGGCTTGCGGTCCCGCTTCGGGGTCGCCGTCCCCTTGGCGTCCTTCGCTTTTTCGGTCTTGTCCCCGGCCTTGGCCGCCGGGCGGGTCTTGCCGTCCGAGCGCGCCTCGGACTTCCCGGACGGACGAGTGGACGCACGGCGTTCACGCCGGGCAGCGGCGGTGACCGGGCGGGACTGGGCCTCTGGTGCCTTGTCCTGCTCGTTTTCGCCGCTGGCGTCGCTGTCGCTCACGACCACTCCTCCGCTCCACCAGTTCCGTTGCGCAGGGGTGACAGGACTTGAACCTGCAACCTGCGGTTTTGGAGACCGCTGCTCTGCCAATTGAGCTACACCCCTGTGGAACACCGATCACTCGGAGCTCCGGAGGACGCATTCCATCATCCCCACCAACCAGGCGGGGTTGACCGTAGTGCGTTCCAAGTCCGGAAGTCTACGGCAAGCCCTCGGGTGCCTCGCAACCGCGCCCCTCAACGATCCCGATCATCGGGGAAACCCGCACGCGAAACGTCGTACCGCCGTGCCACGATGACCGCATGACCAGCCCCGGCAACGCCCCACGGCAACACCCCCGCGTGTCCGCGCGGATCGGCGGGATCACCCCGTCGGCGACCCTCGCGGTCGACGCCAAGGCACGCGAGCTCAAGGCGCTCGGCCGCCCGGTGATCGGCTTCGGCGCCGGGCAGCCCGACTTCCCCACCCCGGCGCACGTCGTCGAGGCCGCCGCCGCGGCGGTGCGCGATCCGGCCAACCACGGCTACACCGGTGCCGCCGGGCTCCCCGAGCTGCGCGAGGCCATCGCCGCGAAGACCGCGCGCGACTCCGGGCTCGTCGTCGAGCCCGCGCAGACGCTGGTGACCAACGGCGGCAAGCAGGCGGTCTATTCCGCGTTCGCCACGCTGCTCGACCCCGGCGACGAGGTGCTGGTCCCCGCGCCGTACTGGACCACCTACCCGGAGTCGATCCGGCTCGCCGGCGGCGTCGCGGTGCCGGTCGTCGCGGACGAGACCACCGGGTACCTGGTCGACGTCGAGCAACTCGAGGCCGCGAGGACACCACGGACGAAGGTGCTGCTGTTCGTGTCGCCGTCGAACCCGACCGGCGCGGTGTACCCGCGTGAGCAGGTCGAGGCGATCGGGCGCTGGGCGCACGAGCACGGCCTGTGGGTGATCACCGACGAGATCTACGAGCACCTGGTCTACGACGGCGCCGAAGCGCCGTCGATGCCGGTCGTGGTGCCTGAGCTGGCGGACCGGACACTGGTGCTGAACGGCGTCGCGAAGACGTACTCGATGACCGGCTGGCGGGTCGGCTGGATGACCGGTCCCTCGGATGTGATCAAGGCGGCCGCCGGGTACCAGTCGCACCTGTGCGGCAACGTGTCCAACGTCGCCCAGCGCGCGGCGCTCGCCGCGGTCGCCGGCCCGCTCGACGTCGTGCACGAGATGCGGGCCGCGTTCGACGGCAGGCGCAAGCGGATGGTTTCGCTGCTCTCGGCGATTCCGGGCGTCGAGATTCCCGTGCCACAGGGGGCTTTCTACGTCTATCCGTCGATGAAGGCGTTGCTGGGCAAGGAAATTCGCGGCGAGCGTCCGGAGGACACCGTGGCACTGGCGGATTTGCTGCTGCGCGAGGCCGAGGTCGCCGTGGTACCCGGCGAGGCGTTCGGCACCCCGGGGTACTTCCGGCTCTCCTACGCGCTCGGTGAGGACGCGCTCGTCGAAGGCGTCACCCGGATGGGTGAGTTCCTGGCAGAGGCCCGATGAAGCTCGGGCTGGCGCTGCCGCAGTACGGGAACCTGGCCGAGCCCGGCTCGGTCGCGCGCTTCGCCTCGGCCGCGGAAGAACTCGGCTTCGCGTCGCTGTGGGTGGGCGACCGCGTGCTGACCCCGAAGAACCCGTCGGACTTCTACTCCGGTGGCACGCCGGATCGGCCGTACCCGCCGGAGTTCACCCGGTTCGCGGACCCGTTCCTGACACTGGCCGCGGCGGCGGGCGCGACCACCACCGCGCGGCTGGGCACCAGCACGCTCGTCGCGCCGGTGTACTCGCCGGTGCTGCTGGCGCGGACGCTGACGACGCTCGATCTGGCCAGCGACGGCAGGCTGGACGCCGGTTTCGGCATCGGCTGGATGCGGGACGAGTACGCCGCGGCAGGGGCGTCGTGGGCGGGGCGCGGCAAGCAGCTGGACGAACTCCTCGACGTACTCGGGGAATTCTGGTCCGGCGCGCCCGCCGAGCGGACGAGCGCGCGGTGGCGGATCCCGGAGTCCACAGTGGACCTCCGGCCGGTGCAGCGACCCGGCCCGCCGGTCCTGCTGGGCGGGTCCTCGGAGACGGCGCTGCGGCGGATCGGGCGGCGCGCCGACGGCTGGCTCCCGGTGTGGCGGCCGCCGGGCAGGCTCGACGCCTCGTGGGCGGTCGTGGCGGCGGCCGCCGAGGAGGCCGGGCGCGACCCCGGCACACTGCGGCGCGTGCTGCGGCTCAACCCGACGCCCGGCACCGCGACGGGCAGTGTCGCCGACGCCGCCGCCCGGCTGGCCGAGACCCGCGACGCCGGGTACGAGGAGGCGTTCGTCGATCTGCACTACCTCGCGCGCGACGTCACCCACGCCCTCGACCTCGCCGCCGAGTTGCACGATCTCCTGAAGTGACACATCTCTCAAACCGTGGGAACGCTACCGCTCGGTAGTCCGGCGCGTCACCCGGATCGGCGAGGCGCGGAAGCCCGCGAATCGGTAGAAACGAAGACGTGGCGAACAAGAGCGGTGGGGGTGGCTGCCTGGCGTTCCTTGTCGTCGTCGGGCTGGTGGCGTTCGGGTACTACTACTGGCATCGCGGCTCGTCCACGAGCCCGCCCGCGGGCGCCGAGACCGGCGGCGGCAGCGGGCGCTATGTCGCGCTCGGCGACTCCTACACCTCCGCGCCCCGCACCGGGCAGGCCGCCGGGACACCGCAGGGATGCGACCGGTCGACCAACAACTACCCGCACCTGGTGTCCGCGCGGCTCAAGCCCGCCGAGTTCGCCGACGTCAGCTGCGCCGGTGCCACGACGGCGAGCATCACCGAGCCCCAGCAGACCCGCAACGGCACCAACTCGGCCCAGCTGGACGCCGTCACCGCCGCGACGACGCTGGTGACGCTGGGCATCGGCGGAAACGACGTCGGGTTCGTCGGGCTCGCGAGCCAGTGCTCGACGACGCACGCCGACAGCGCGCAGTGCCGGGACCGGTTCACCGCCGGCGGCCGCGACCAGCTCGCCGAGCGCGTCGACGCCACCGCGGGCAAGGTCGCGTCGGTCCTGCAGAAGATCCACGAGAAGGCGCCGAAGGCGAGGGTCGTCGTCGTGGGTTACCCGACCGTGCTCCCGGACGGGAACGGCTGCTGGCCGACGCTGCCGGTGGGCTCGGGCGACGTGAAGTACCTGCGGGAGTCGCTGGGCAAGCTCAACACGATGCTCGCCGCGCAGGCGAAGGCGCACGGCGCGGGCTTCGCCGACACCGCGACGCCCGGCAAGGGCCACGACCTGTGCGCGGCGGCGGACAAACGCTGGGTGGAAGGACTCTTCCCCGCCTCGCCCGCCGCCCCGCTGCACCCGAACGCGCGTGGCGAACAGGGCATGGCCGAGGCCGTCGAGGGCCTCCTGAAGCTCCCGTAGCCCCCGTGGCCGGGCTCAGACGCGGACGCTGGCCTGTGGCCTGCCGAGCACGGTCTGACCGTCGAACCTGGCCACCAGGTCGATGCGCGCGATCCCGTCGTCGGAGATGGCGGCGACCTTGCCGGTGAACTCGACGAGCGCGCCCTGCCCGTCGTTCGGGACCACGACGGGACGGGTGAACCGCGTGGAGAGGTCGAGCAGGCGGCCGGGGTCGCCGAGCCAGTCGGTGACCACCCGGCCGGCCAGCGCCATCGTCAGCATGCCGTGCGCGATGACGTCGGGGAGCCCGACGTCCTTCGCGAAGGTCTCGTTCCAGTGGATGGGGTTGAAGTCCAGCGACGCGCCCGCGTAGCGGACCAGCTGGTCCCTGGTGATCCGCACGCTCAGCGGCGGCAGTTCGTCTCCGACGTTCACGCGTCCTCCCCTCGCACGACGAGCTGGGCCCGTGTGGTGCACACCGGCGCGCCCCCGGCGTCGGCGATCTCGGCGCGGAGGTCGATGAAGTCGTTGCCCGCGCGCGTCATGATCTTCTCGATGTGGGTGGTCAGTTCGAGCACGTCCCCCGCGTACACCGGGCGGCGGTGGCCGAACGACTGGCTGCCGTGCACCATGCGCGAATAGTCCAGCCCCAGTTCGGGGTCGGCGACGATGGTGTTGATCGCGGCGAGGTTGATGATGGTGACGAAGGTCGGCGGCGCGAGAACGTCGGGGTGGCCCGCCGCGCGGGCGGCCTCCCGGTCCCGGTAGAGCGGGTTCGGATCGCCGATCGCGTCGGCGAACTCCCGGATCTTCTCCCGGCTCACTTCATACTTGCTGGCCGACGGATAGCTCCGCCCGCTGAACGACTGATCCAAGGGCACCCGACGAGGCTACCGGGCGCCGGAAGCACCGAAGCCGCCCCGGGTGCCCGGGACGGCTTCGGTAAAGCTGGATAGAGGAACCGCTCGACGTCAGCGGGTCTCTTTGTGAGTCCGGTGCGTACCGCAGTTCGGGCAGAACTTCTTCATCTCCAGGCGATCCGGGTTGTTGCGCCGGTTCTTCTTGGTGATGTAGTTGCGGTGCTTGCACTCCTCGCACGCCAGCGTGATCTTGGGTCGCACGTCGGTGGCAGCCACAGCATTTCCTTCTCTCTCAGGTCTGGGGTCGCACCCCAGGGTTACCGCGTAGCGGTGGCCGGACTTGAACCGGCGACACAGCGATTATGAGCCGCTTGCTCTGCCAACTGAGCTACACCGCCCTTACATGACCCAAGCCGCGACACGCAGGCGTGACGCGGCTGAGGTCGAGAGCCCCTTTACGGAATCGAACCGTAGACCTTCTCCTTACCATGGAGACGCTCTGCCGACTGAGCTAAAGGGGCCTTGCCTCTCGCGAGGACTTGGAAAGATTAGCAAGAGGGTTCATCCCGCCGTGCAGGTGGGTCCCGCTAGCGGCAAAACCTCAGGTCAGCAGGGTCAGGACCGTCTCCGAGTGCCGCCCCGGCGAGCGGGCCGTCCTGGCCTGCAGCCACGCCTCCAGCCGGTCCTCCGGCAGCGGCCGCGAGATGAGGTAGCCCTGCGCGACGTCACAGCCCATCGCTTCGAGCTGGTCGCGGGCGACGTCCTCCTCGACGCCTTCGGCCACCACGGTGAGCCCCAGCGAGTGGCCGAGTTCGACGATCGAGCGCACCACGGCGAGGTCGCCGAGGTCGGTGCCCATGCCCAGCACGAAGCTCTTGTCGATCTTGACCTGGTCCACCGGGAGCTGCCGCAGGTAGGCCAGCGACGAGTACCCGGTGCCGAAGTCGTCGACGGCGAGCACGATGCCGAGCGAGTGCAGCTCCCGCAGGATCGGCAGCGCCTTCTGTGGGTCGGACATCACACCGGACTCGGTCAGCTCGAAGGTCAGCAGCTCCGGCGGGACGTCGAAGCGCTCCAGCTCGCGCGCGACCTTCGCCGGGAAGTCCTCGTCGGCCAGGTTGCGCACCGACAGGTTGACCGCGACCGAGATCCGCAGGCCCTCGTCGAGCCACTTGCGGGCGCGCCGGAGCGAGGCCTCCAGCACGAACGAGGTCAGCACGCCGATGAGCCCGGCCGCCTCGATCGCCGGGACGAACTCGTCGGGGCCGAGCCTGCCGAACTCCGGGTGCACCCAGCGCACCAGCGCCTCGACGCCCTGCACCTGACGGTTGGGCAGGGTGATCTTGGGCTGGTAGTGCACGGAGACCTGTTCGTCCTCCAGCGACTGGCGGAACTGGGTGACCAGCTGGAAGCGCCGCAGGAAGATCTGGCCCATGCTCGGCACGTAGCCGCGGACCTCCTCGCCGCCGCGGGTGGCGCGGACGGCGACGTCGGCGCGCTGGAGCAGGCCGTCGATGTCGACCGCGTCGCCGTTGTCCTCCGGCGAAGTCGTGGCGTAGCCGACCATCGCGTTCGCCTCGACCGACAGCCGGTCGACCGGGTACGGCGCGGAAAGCTCGGTGCGCAGCCGCTCCGCGGCGTGGTGCGCGTTCTCGGGCGCGCAGCCGACGAGCAGCGCCGCGAAGGACGCGCCTTCGAGCCGGGCGAGCGGGACCTCCTCGCCGAGCGCGTCACGGATGCGGCGGCCCGCGGCGATCACCATCCGGTCGGCCCAGGCGTAGCCCAGCGCGTCGCTGACGGTCGAGAAGACGTCGAGGTCGATGCGCAGCACCACGGCGTTCGCGAAGTCCCGCAACGGTTCCTTCGCGACCTGCCGGAAGCCCGGCCGGTTGAGGTGTCCGGTCAGCGGGTCGTGGTAGGCGTCGTGCCGCAGCGTGGCGAGCAGGCGCCGGTTGTCGAGCGACGTCGCGAGGTGGCTGGCCATCGTGCCGAGCAGCTGGACGTCGTACTTGCCGAAGCCGCGCCAACGCGAAAGCCGGTCATGGGCCTCGACGACGCCGAGCAGCTGGCTGGCGCTGCGCAGCGGGACGACGAGCGCCTCCTGCGCGCCGCGGTCGATCAGCGCGGAGCGGACGTCCGGGTTCGCCTCGGTGATCCGGAAGTGCCGCACGTGCGCGCCGGGCAGCCGCAGCAACGGGTCGTCGGCGGCGGGATCGGCGAGCGGCAGCTCGTCGCCCGCGACGACCACGCGCATGGCGTCCTTGGGTTCCAGCCGCAGCCGCAGCACCACCCGTCCGGCGGCGAGCTGGTCCTTGATCCGTTCGGCGATGGTGGCCCACTCGCGGACGTCGACGCCGCCGACGAGCTCGTCCGCACGGTTCGCGGGCCGGGCGGCGGCCTGCTGGCCGGAGCGGGCGACCATCAGGCTGACGTCGGAGAGCGCCTCCATGT
The DNA here is from genome assembly GCF_039541975.1 of Amycolatopsis samaneae. Classification (NCBI taxonomy): domain Bacteria; kingdom Bacillati; phylum Actinomycetota; class Actinomycetes; order Pseudonocardiales; family Pseudonocardiaceae; genus Amycolatopsis; species Amycolatopsis samaneae. The sequence continues at coordinate 107,614 of NZ_BAABHG010000008.1, read as the reverse complement.
CGCGTTGTTCGCGCAGCAGGTCGGAGTAGGCCCAGTACAGGGCGGTCAGCCCGAGGAAGACGGCGAGCACCAGCGGCCACGCCTTGGGCGTGCTGGCGATGACCAGGTAGCCGGAGAGGCCGACCGAGGCGTTGACGAAGCCGACGACGAGGATGCGCCCGGTGAGCCGGACCGCGGTGCTGACGCGCATCCGGCGGCGCAGCACCCGCACCGCGGCGAGCGCGAGCAGCGTGCTGACCAGCGGCGCGGCCAGGGTGCCGGCGAGCGCGGCCACCCACGTCATGTCCACGGCGCCGGTGGCCTGCTTGACCAGGCCCGCGACGGCGAAGGCGCCGGTGATCTCCAGCAGGAACGCGCCCGCGTTGTAGAGGACGCGCCCGACGACCTTGCGGGCGAGCAGCGTCCCGATGCCCGCGACCAGGTGCGCGGCGAGCACGACCTCGAACGGGGCGACGAAGAAACCGATTACCAGCGGTATTTCAGTGAACGAAATCGTCCAGGAGATGCCGCTTCGGACGTCGACGTTGATGCCGAGCTGCTCGGCGAGCAGGAAGGCGACCGTGAGGACGAGGCCGATCCACCAGAGGTCGGCGTTGCCCTTGAACGGGAGCCACGCGCTGACCGCGAAGGCCGCGACGAGGCCCAGGGTGAGGACCACGAAGGTATAGGTGCGGAAGCGGCGTTCGTCGGTCCGTGCCTCCGATGACGACACAGCGGCTACAGACGACGCAGAGCGCACGGCCGCCCCAGCGGCCGCGGTCCCGGCTCCACCCGTACCCCGTTTCGCCTGCGCCGAGGCTGGGGTGTGGGCGTTGCTGTCCGGCATCCGACCTTCCTTCCCGGCTGCCCAACCGGTTGTTCATCCGTGACGTCAGGTGTGGACAAGGGCCATACCGTACCCCGTAGGGCGTACCCGTGTCCCTTTCGAGACACTAGGAGATCACCCCAGGGTTAACAATGACCAAGCCGCACTGACCTGCGTGGACCAAGGAGTGAAACATCCGGGGACGAAAGGGCCCCGGCCGCGCGGTGCGGTACGCGCGCCCGGCCGGGTAACGCTTGAATGGGCCCATGCACAGCGATGTGATTGCCACCGACCACACGAGCAGGCTCGCGGCGGTGGACCCGCTGCTCCCCGGCTCGATTCCCTTCGGGACCACCGAAAACGCCGCGGTGCTGACGGCAGGGGCCGGCGATTCCGCCGCGTCGGGCCTCGCCTCCCGCGTCCAGGTGGACCGGGACGCCCCGAACGCGCCGTGGCGCGCGCTGACCGAACACCGCCTCGACCTCCAGCTCGCCGGCCCGCGCCCGGCCGCGGCACTCGACGCCCTGCTCACCCGATGGGACGAACATCTGCGCGCGGTCGCCGAACCGGGTGACACCGAGACGGCCGCGATCGTGCCGCGCGCGAGCCGGGACGCGGCGGGGGCGCGCGAGATGCTGCACCACGGGTTCGCGCCCCTGCGCGTGATCGCGGTGCGGCCCGCCGAGCGGCTGGTCCCGGCCGGTCCGCGCGGGACGCCGGGCGTCAAGATCCGCCGCGCCGAGCCCGACGACCTCGACACCGCCGTAGCGCTGGGCATGGAGCTGCACTCCTACGACGCCCAGTTCGGCACGGTCAACCTGCGCGCGGGCGTCGAGGAGATCCTCGCCAAGGACCTCGCCGAGCAGCTGAAACGGCCGGAGCCGCCGCTGTGGATCGCCGAGCTGTACGGCCGTCCGCTCGGCATGGTGAACGTCCAGCACCCCGGCGAGACCGGCTGGATCAGCGACCGCGTCGCCGCGACCCGCGTCGGCTACCTGTCGTCACTGGCCGTCGCGGAGGCCGCCCGGTCCTCCGGCGTCGGCACCGCGCTGGCGGTCCACGCGCACCAGGTCCTCGACCAGGAGGGCGCCGACGTCGTGCTGCTGCACCACGCGGCGGCGAACCCGCGCTCGACGCCGTTCTGGTACGCGCAGGGCTATCGCCCGCTGTGGACGTACTGGCAGCGTCGCCCCGCGGTGCGCTGACCACGCGCGCGGCGGCTCCTCGCGGGGCCCGCCGTCGCTACTCTGAGCACGGGGGATGGTGCGAGGGAGGGGAAGCGACGTGAGTGAACAGGGGGATGCCGCGCCCACCGCGCCGGAGGGCGTGGACACCGAGAAGCCGTCCGCGGCACGCGTCTACGACTGGTATCTCGGGGGAAACCAGAACTGGGCCGTCGACCGCGAGTTCGGGCGCCGGATGGAACGGCAGTGGCCCTACGTCAAGCCGGGCGCGCGGCACAACCGGGAGTTCATGAACCGCGCGGTGCGCAGCGCGCTCGACGCCGGGATCCGGCAGTTCGTCGACCTCGGCTCGGGAGTGCCGACGGCCGGGAACGTGCACGAGGTGATCGCGGCCGAACTGCCCGAGGACGACACGGCGAAAGTGGTCTACGTCGATTACGAGCCGGTGGCCGTGGCACACGCGACGGTCATCCTCGAAGAGGAGGCCGCGACCGACTGGGCCGGGATCGTCCACGCCGACCTGCGGTCCCCGAAGACGGTCCTGCGGGACCGGCGGACGCGGGAACTGATCGACTTCGGCCGGCCGGTCTGCCTGATGCTGGTCGCCGTGCTGCACTTCGCCGGGCCGGACGACGACCCCGCCGGGATCGTGCGCGCCTACCAGGACGCGCTCGCTCCCGGCAGCCGCCTGGTGATCTCGCACATGAGCGAGGGCGACGGCGGGCCGGGCGAGGCCCTCGAAGGGCTGCGCTGGCTGGTCGGGCAGTACCGGAACACGAGCAACCCGATGTGGCTGCGCGAGCGCGACGAGATCGCGGCGCTGTTCGGGGACTGGCCGCTGTTGGACCCCGGCATCGTGCACCTTCCCGACTGGCGGCCGGACCGTTCGCTGAACGCCATCGAGGCCGAGGCACGCTCCTTCGCGTGGTGCGGCGTCGCCGAGAAACCCGCCTGACCCACCCCCATACCTCCGATGTCCGCGCCGCCCCCTGCCGCCGCCCGGTGCATTTAGCGGGCTAAACGCGCTCCGGGCCGCCTCGGCGAGTGCGTTTAGCCCGCTAAATGCACTCGGGGGCGCGATGGGGCGTGGGTGGGGGTCGGATGTTTGGGGGTGGACGGGGTGATCGCTGCGGGCGAACACTCCATCGGAAACAAACCCACCCATCGGAGAGTTGAGCTAGGCAGACTCAACTAACCGAGGAGTGCACATGACCGACACCCGCCTCCTGCCCGTGCTCCCGCTGGACGACGACGTCGTGCTGCCGGGCATGGTGGTCCCGCTCGATCTGACCGACAGCGAGACCCGGGCCGCGGTGGAGTCCGCCCAGGCCAAGACGCCAGCGCAGGCGTCCTTCCCCGGCATCCGCTCCGCCGCGGCGGCGAAGGCCGAGGTCCTGATCGTCCCCCGCGTCCACGGCGAGTACGCCGAGTTCGGCACCGTCGCGACTGTCGAGCGCGTCGGCCGGATCCCCGGCGGGAAGGCCGCGGTACTGCTGCGTGGCACCCGCCGCGCCACCGTCGGCCGTATCGCCGACGGCCCCGGCGCCGCCCGCTGGGTCCACGCCGAAGACGCCGCCGAAGTGACCGACGACCGCACGGCCCAGCTCGCCACCGAGTACAAGGCCGTCGTCATCTCCGTTCTGCAACAGCGCGGCGGCTGGCAGCTGATCGACGCCGTCCAGCAGGTCGAGGAGCCCGCCGCGGTCGCCGACCTGTCCGGCAACGCGCCGTACCTCAAGACCGAGCAGAAGCTCGAACTGCTCACCACGCTCGACGTCTCGACGCGTCTGGAGAAGGCGCTCGAGTGGAGCCGGGAGTACCTCGCCGAACTGGAGGTCACCGACACCATCCGCAAGGACGTCGCCGACGGGATGGAGAAGCAGCAGAAGGAGTTCCTGCTGCGGCGTCAGCTCGAAGCGATCCGCAAGGAACTGGGCGAGCTGGACGGGACCGCGGCCGACGACGACTACCGCGCGCGGGTCGAGGCCGCCGAGCTGCCCGAGCACGTCAAGAAGGCCGCACTGTCCGAAGTGGACAAATTGGAGCGGACGTCCGAGCAGTCACCGGAGGGCGGCTGGATCCGGACCTGGCTCGACACGGTGCTGGAGCTGCCGTGGAACGAGCGGACCACCGACGTCCACGACATCGCCGGCGCGCGGGCGATCCTCGACGCCGACCACGCGGGCCTCGACGACGTCAAGGAACGCATCATCGAGTACCTGGCCGTGCGCAAGCGCCGCGCGGAGTCCGGACTCGGGCCCGTCGGCGGACGGCGGTCCGGCGCGATGCTCGCGCTCGCGGGCCCTCCCGGCGTCGGCAAGACGTCGCTGGGCGAGTCGGTGGCGAAGGCGATGGGCCGCGAGTTCGTCCGCGTCGCGCTCGGCGGCATCCGCGACGAGGCCGAGATCCGCGGGCACCGGCGGACCTACGTCGGCGCGCTGCCGGGACGGATCGTCCGTGCGATCAAGGAAGCGGGCTCGATGAACCCGGTCGTGCTGCTCGACGAGATCGACAAGGTCGGCGCCGACTACCGGGGCGACCCGACCGCGGCGCTGCTGGAGGTCCTCGACCCGGAGCAGAACCACACCTTCCGCGATCACTACCTCGAGGTCGAGCTGGACCTTTCGGACGTGGTGTTCCTGGCGACGGCGAACGCGCTGGAGACCATCCCCGGCCCGCTGCTGGACCGCATGGAGCTGGTCACGCTCGACGGCTACACCGAGCACGAGAAGGTGACCATCGCCCGCGACCACCTGCTCCCCCGTGAGCTGGAACGCGCCGGGCTCGGCGAGGGCGACGTGGTGCTCACCGACGGCGCGTTCAGCCGGATCGCCGCCGAGTACACCCGCGAGGCGGGCGTGCGCGACGCGAACCGGACGATCGCGAAGGTGTTGCGCAAGATCACCACCAAGGTCGCGCTCGACGAGGTCACCCTGCCGGTCGAGGTCGACGCCGAGGGCCTGGAGACCTACCTCGGACGCCCACGGCACCTGCCGGAGTCGTCGCTGCCCGCGTCGACCCAGCGGACCGCGACCCCGGGCGTGGCCACGGGCCTCGCGGTGACCGGCGCGGGCGGCGACGTGCTCTACATCGAGGCGTCGCTGGCCGATCCGGAGTCCGGCGCGACCGGGCTGCAGCTCACCGGCCAGCTCGGCGACGTGATGAAGGAGTCGGTGCAGATCGCGCTGTCCTACCTGCGCTCCCACGGGGCGGAGCTGGAGCTGCCGGTCGGTGACCTGAAGGAGCGTGGCATCCACGTCCACGTGCCCGCGGGCGCGGTGCCGAAGGACGGCCCGAGCGCCGGGATCACGATGACGACGGCGCTGGCCTCGCTGCTGTCCGGCCGGGTCGTGCGCGCGGACGTCGCGATGACCGGCGAGGTGTCGCTGACCGGGCGGGTGCTGCCCATCGGCGGGGTCAAGCAGAAGCTCCTCGCCGCGCACCGGGCCGGGATGAAGACCGTGATCATCCCGCAGCGCAACGAACCGGACCTGGACGACGTGCCCGCCGAGGTGCTCGATCACCTGGAGGTGCACGCGGTGGCGAACGTCCGCGAGGTGCTCGACCTCGCGCTGGCCCCGGCGTCGGCGCCGCTGCCCCAGGCGGCGTAGCCGGTTGGTCCGAAGGGGACTTCCGGTGCGGTGGACGCACCGAAAGTCCCCTTCGGCTGCATCGCGCGTTCATCTCTTTGTCCCGTTTCGCCCGTAACCTCCGATCCGCTCCTTTACCGCCCCACCACGAAGCGGATCCTTGGAGGCTCGAGTGAAGCGACGGAACTTCCTGCGCGCGGCCGTGATCGGCGCCGGTGTCACCGCGTTCGGCAACACCCTGAGCTCGTCCGCGCTGGCCGCGCCCGCGCAGAACGGCCCCAGCCCCTACGGCCCGCTGGGAGCGGCCGACGCCAACGGGATCCAGCTGCCCGCCGGATTCACCAGCCGGGTCATCGCGCGATCGGGCAAGCAGGTCGCGAGCACCGGCTACATCTGGCACAGCGCCCCGGACGGCGGCGCGGTGTTCCCCGACGGCACCGGCTGGCTCTACGTGTCGAACTCCGAGATCACCCCCGGCGGCGGCGCGAGCGCGGTCCGCTTCGACGCGAACGCCGACATCGTCGGCGCGCACCGGATACTGAGCAACACCCGCCAGAACTGTGCGGGCGGCGCGATGCCCTGGGGCACTTGGCTTTCCTGCGAGGAGATCGATCGGGGGTTCGTCTACGAATGCGCACCGGCGGGCCCCGACTCCGCCGCCGTCCAGCGACTCGCGATGGGCCGGTTCAAGCACGAGGCCGCCGCGGCCGACCCGGTGCGCAAGGCCGTCTACCTGACCGAGGACGTCCCTGACGGCTGCTTCTACCGATTCGTCCCGACGACCTGGGGCAGCCTCGCGGCGGGGACGCTCCAGGTGCTCAAAGCGGGCACGGCGACATCGGGCAGCTTCACCTGGGCGACCGTCCCCGACCCCGGCGGCTCCCCGACCGCGACACGTAACCAGGTGTCCGGCGCGAAACGGTTCAACGGCGGCGAGGGTCTGCACTACGCCAACGACACCGCGTGGTTCACCACCAAGGGCGACAACCGCGTCTGGCAGCTCGACCTCGCGAACAACACGTACGAACTGGCCTACGACGACTCGCTGGTCACGAACGGCACGGCACCGCTGACCGGTGTCGACAACGTCACCGGCTCGGCCTCGGGCGATCTGTTCGTCGCCGAGGACGGCGGGAACATGGAGATCTGCCTCATCACCCCGGACGACATCGTCGCGCCGTTCCTGCGGGTCACCGGGCAGAGCGCGTCGGAGATCACCGGGCCCGCGTTCACCCCGGCCGGGAACCGGCTGTACTTCTCCTCGCAGCGCGGCACTTCCGGCTCCTCCTCGGACGGGATCACCTACGAGGTCACCGGACCGTTCCGCTCCTGACACCGCCGCCTCCCCGACGGACCCGGAGCCGGTCGTGGAGGCCCTGCGGATCTCAGCGGGCATCGGCTCGGCTCCGTTCACGCAGGCGGAAGAAGACGAACAGGCCCAGTGCGAGCGCGACGGCCGCGATCACCAGGTACTGGAACACCTCGGCGTAGCGGTCGACCAGGTGCCAGCTCTCCCCGAGCAGGTATCCGGCGACGACGAACGCGGTGTTCCACAGCAGGCTGCCCGCCGTGGTCAGCAGCAGGAACCGGCCGAACGGCATCCGTTCGATCCCGGCGGGCAGCGAGATCAGGCTGCGGAAGATCGGCACCATCCGGCCGAGGAACACGGCTTTGCCGCCGTGGCGGGCGAACCAGGCTTCGGTGCGGTCGAAGTCGGACGTCTTGACCAGCGGGATACGCCCCAGCAGCCGTCTCGTGCGGTCGCGGCCGAGCAGCAGCCCGAGGTAGTAGACGACCACCGCGCCCGCGACCGAGCCCAGCGTCGTCCAGCACAGCGCCCCGAAGAGGCTGAACGTGCCGCGGCTCGCGGAGAACCCGGCGAGCGGGAGCACGAGCTCGCTCGGGATGGGCGGGAACAGGTTGTCCAGCCCGACGATCACCGCGGCCCCCAAGCCGCCGAGCGAGTCCATCAGGCCGACGGCCCAGCCGGCGAGACCGCCCATCGGTTCGGTGGCGGCTTCGGCGAGTGTGAGATTCATGGCGGCCCTTCGTGGTCGTCTGCGGATGTCACCGAACGTACGAACCGCCGGGAGCCCACACACTGGGGTGAACCGGCAAGGATCACTGCGGAAAACCTCAGTACCGGACGCCGCCGCCCTCGCTAGCCTGGGCGTTGTGTCCGAATCCGCCACCTTCCGCACCCGGCTGCGCACCCTCGCGCGGACGACGCTGGGCCTCGTGCTCGGCGCGTTGACCGCCTGGGTGGAGTTCGCCTACGTCGTCGTAGGCGGCCTCGCGCTCGCGCTGCCCGTCGCGCGCGAGCCCGTGTTCGGTGGCGCCCGCTGGCTGTCCGAATGGGAAAGGCGACGTATCGAACGGTTCTTCCACACGGAAAACGCGACCGACTACACCGGCCGGCGGGCACTGAGCTACCTCGCCGTGCGCTGTGTCCTCGGGATGCTGAGCGCGGGAATCATCCTGCTGATCCTCTACGGCGCGGTGTCCGGCGTGATCGTCCTCGTGCAGTACAGCCACGGGAAGTCGCCACTCGGCACCGCCGTGCCCGCCCGGTGGTACGACCTCCTCCCGGTCGGGGCCCTCGGCATCCTGCTGCTGTTCGTGGCCCTCCAGGGGCTGGCCGGGACGGTGTCGCTGGACCGCAAGTTCGCCCGGCGCTTCCTCGGCCCGAGCAGCCAGGAGATGTTGCGCCGCCGGGTTTCCGAGCTGTCCGTCAGCCGGGCCGAGGTGGTCGAGGCGGTCAACGGCGAACGGCGGCGGATCGAGCGGGATCTGCACGACGGCGTCCAGCAGCGGCTCGTCGCGCTCGGGATGCTGCTCGGGCGCGCCCGCCGCGCCACCGGAGTACACGCGGCGGAGCTGCTGCGGCAGGCACACGAGGAATCCCAGGAGGCCCTGCGTGACCTGCGCGAGGTCACCTGGCGCGTGTATCCGATCGCGCTCGACGAGGGCGGGCTGCACACCGCCCTCGAAGCGCTCGCCGAACGCAGCGCCGTCCCGGTCCGGCTGCGCTACACGCTGCCGGAGCGCCCGCCCGCCGCGCTCGAGACGGTCGCCTACTTCGTCGCCTCGGAGGCGGTCACCAACACGGTGAAACACGCGGCGGCGGGCCGGATCGAGCTCGACGTCCGGCGGGAAGGGGGATCGGTGCTGATCGAGATCTCCGACGACGGCATCGGCGGGGCCAGACCCGGCGGCGGGCTCTCCGGCCTCGCCCGGCGCGTCGCCGCCGCGGACGGGAAGTTCACTGTGGACAGTCCGGACGGCGGGCCGACAGTGGTGCGGGCGGTGCTGCCGTGCGGGTGATCCTCGCCGAGGACTCGACGTTGCTGCGCGAAGGCCTGGTCCGGCTGCTCACCGAGGAGGGCCACGAGGTGGTCGCGGCCGTCGGGGACGGCGGCGCGCTGGTGTCGGCCACCGCCGCCTACCAGCCGGACGTCGTCGTCACCGACGTCCGGATGCCGCCGACGCACACCGACGAGGGACTGCGTGCCGCGCTGGAGATCCGGCGCCGCTGGCCGGGGATCGGGGTGCTGGTGCTGTCCCAGTACGTCGAAAAGCGTTACGCCGCCGAGCTGATCACCGGCGACGAGGAGCGGGTGGGCTACCTGCTCAAGGACCGCGTCGTCCAGGTCGGCGAGTTCCTCGACGCGCTCGCCAGAGTCGCGGCGGGCGGCGCGGCCTTCGACCCCGAGGTGGTGCGGCGGCTCCTCGCGCGCACCACGCACGGCGACCCGCTCGCCCGGCTGACCCCGCGTGAGCACGAGGTGCTGGCGAAAATGGCCGAGGGCCACACGAACGCGGGCATCTCCCAGACCTTGTTCGTGTCGCAGAGCGCGGTCGAGAAGCACGTCAACGCCATCTTCGACAAGCTGGAGCTGACCGGTACCGCGGGCTACAGCCGCCGGGTACTGGCGATCCTGCGCTACCTCGGTTCCTGAGCCATGGCCGGGCGGCCGGGCCACGGTCGCGCCCGGCCGCCCGGACACCGATCAGGCTCCCGCGGCGGAGTGCCGCGCGGTCATCAGGTACGCCGTGCCGAGCCAGCGCCGGGCGCCGCGGCTGACCGTGGTCTCCGGCGCGTCGCGCCACCCCCGCGCCCACCGGCGGGCGACGCGGTCGAACGGCGGCACCAGCGCCGTCACGTCGTAGAACGCGACGTCCTCCGGCCACAGCCCGGACTGCCACAGCATCCGCCGCAGCCGAGCCGGGCGGACCGCGTGGATCCCGGTTCTCCTGGCGGCGTGCCGCCGATCCGGCGGCACGCCGCACAGCCGTTCCGCGAAGCCCGCCGCCCGCCGGGCAGGCCAGAACACGCCCCACTCGAACAGCCGGTACGGACTGAGCGGGTTGAGCATCGTCGCGACGGCGAGCCCGCCCGGCCGCAACACCCGGGCGATCTCCCGCAGCGCGCTGCCCGCGTCGACGTATTCGAGCACTCCCATCGCGAGAACCACGTCGAAGCTCCCGTCGCCGAACGGCATGTGCTCGATGTCCGCCACCGAAAGCCGGACACCGGCGGTCGCGCCGACCCGTTCGGCGGCGGCCTCGACCATCGCGGGCGACTGGTCGCACGCGGTGATGCGGAAGTCGCCGGGTCGCTCGTCGAGCAGATTTCTGACCTGCATACCGGGCCCGCATCCGACGTCGAGCAGCGTGCCGCCGGGGCAGTCCTTCAGGACCTCGCCGACGATGTGCCGCCGTGACCGGTGGTAGCGGGCGGTGGGGCCCCAGTCCTCGAACGCCGCCGCGTAGTCCGCGGCCGCGGCCGTGGTCTCGTACTGCGCCTTCACCAAGGTCTTCCGCGCCGGGCCCCGCTGCCCGCGGGTCCGCTTTTCCGCCTCGGAAAACGACATACGCACCTCCTGAGGATTTCGGCCGTGAACCGCCCGCGCGACGCACGGGCCTGAATGCAGTCGAGTCGACCAATAAGGTTGTTACCGGACCGACACACCGGCATTACGAGTCACTTCTGGCCACCTCCGGAAGCAGGAGACAATTGTGCTCCAAAACGCCGAACTGGGGCGTCCAACTTCCGTCTACCGCTCAGTACCCGACGACCCAACCAGTGAGTTCGTCAGTTTGAAACACCTGTTACACATCGGAAAACAGCACATCGAAGACAAAAAGGAAAATGATCTGAACAGGACGGGAAACCACGAGAAAGCAGTCCTGACGAAACGATGACATTCACCGTCACCAGGCCCGGGAAATCGCAGCGGACGGCCTAGCGGCGGGTCGCGGAAACGGACTGATTGCGGCCGTTGCGCTTCGCGTCCAGTAGCGCGCTGTCGGCGGCCAGCACCAGCTGGTCGGCATCGACGCCGTCACCGGGGAAGGAGGCCAGCCCCATGGAGGTGGCCACGCCGGGGAGGACCTGCGCCGTCCCGGACTTGGTGCGGGTGAGCGTGATCGGGGTCGCCGCGAGGCGGAGGCGGATCCGTTCCGCGACGGCGTGCAGCTGCGCGCGCCCGAGACCGGGCAGCACGATCGCCAGCTCGTCCCCGCCCCAGCGGGACACCAGGTCGGCGCCGCGGACCTCGCCGCGCACGGTGTCGGCCACCGCCCGGATCGCCTCATCCCCGGCGGGATGTCCGTGGGTGTCGTTGATCCGCTTGAACCGGTCCAGGTCGAGGAAGATCACGCCGACGCTGGTGCCCGCGAGCCGGGCGCGGTCGAGCTCGGCGTTGACGACCTCGGTCCAGAAGGTCGCCGCGGCCAGCCCGGTCTTCGCGTCCGTGCGGGCCGCGCGCAGGTACTGCGGGAGCAGCAGGTCCCGGTGGACGGCGAGCACGGCCACCATCGGCGCGGGCAGTGCCCACGGCATCGTCACCAGCAGGGCCGCGACGGTGACGCCGAGCCCGAGCGCCGCGGCGACCACCAGCTGGTCGGCGGGGTCGCCGAGGGCCCGGCGAAGCGAGGCGTCCGCCGAGGACAGCACGATCGCGAACACCACGAGCGCGTAGTTGACCAGCCACCAGATCGCCGCGGCCGCGGCGATGACCAGCAGGGACACCGCGCTTTTCGGCAGCCTCGGCACCTGGTCGAGACCGCCCGCGTGCAGCACGACGCTCGCCGCCGCCGAGGCGAGCACGAACGTCGCGGCCGAGTAGGCCTTGCGGTGCGCGACCGACGGCCCGTACACGCGCGCCCAGCAGTAGCCGTAGGAAACCGCCGTCAGCACGACGACCAGGGGAAGCGGCACCAGCAGCACGGCCGCGAACACCCACAGCGACTTCAGGTTCGTGTACGGCACACCCTTGCTGGACTGCTCACGGCGTCGCTCGATGCTCCTGGCGATCTCCAGATGCGCCACCGAGCCGCAGACCAGCGCCGCGAACCACCACCACTGCGTGCCCGCTACCGTGAGCGACGTCGCCGTGACCACGGCGACCCCGATGGCGAGCAGGTCGACGGCCAGAATCAGCGCCAGCGCCCTGCCCGGCAGCGACCACAGCTGCCATCCGCCGGCGCCCGGTCTGTGTCCGTTCCGATCCACCTTCACGCTGTATCCATCCCCCGGATCGTGGTGAGCGAAGAAGGAGCATCCACGGTAACCGCATCGTCACCGGCTGTCGATAGCGTCAATCGGGAAACCCTCCAATGCACGAATCCTCCGGAAGGCAGCCCCTCATGAACACGACGATTTCCTCGCACCCGGCCTCGCGCGGCAACGAGTGGACCCGGCGGCACGGCAACGAATGGACCCGGTTCCATGGCAACGAGTGGGGCCCCGGAAACGAATGGAACCGGCACGGGAACGAGTGGGGCCGCTAGGCCGCCTCACGCTCGGCACTGCCGATCAGCGGCGCGCGGCGGGCCCGGTCCCACGCACCGCCCGCCGCGACGGCCGCGAGCACACCGAGCCCGCCGCACACCGCGACGACGGCCGAGGCGGGCAGCAGGGTCGCGGCCAGCCCGGCCAGCGCGATGCCGAGTCCCTGGCTGGTCTGCAGCGCGGTCGCCGCGAGCCCGTAGGCCTGGCCACGGTGCGCGTCGGGCACCGCGCGCACGAACGCCGCCGACGCCGGAAGGTGGTAGGCGCTGGCCAGGCCGGACACCGCCCACAGCAGCGCGGTCACCGCCAGCCCCGGTTCGGCCGCGCAGACGAGCAGCGGCGCGCAGGCCGCGATCGCCAGCGGGGTCAGCAGGCGTGGCCGCAGCGCGGTGGGGAGCCGCCGCACGATCAGCATGCCCACCACGGCCCCGGCTGGTCCCGCCGCGAGCAGCACCCCCACCGCCCGCGCCGTGCCGCCGACCTGCGCGGCGTAGGGGGCGGCCAGGCCCTCCACGGTGATGTAGAGGCCCGCCACGCACGCGAGGCCGACGAGCGCCCGCAGCCGAGGAGTCTCGGCGACCAGCCGGGCCCCCGCGGTCAGGTCGCCCCACCACCGGCGCGGCCCGGGGCCGGTCGCGGAGCGGGCCGCGGGCGCGGGCCGGGCCAGTAGCCCGGCGCGGAGCACGACGGCGGACACCACGAACGACGCGGCGTCGGCGAGCAGTGCCTGTGACGGTCCGAGCGCCGCGGTCAGGGTGCCACCCATGGCGAACCCGGCGACCTGCGCGAGCTGCACGACGATGTCGACGATCCCCTTGCCGAGCACGTATTCGTCCTCGCCGGGGAGCACCGCCGCCAGCGTCGCGGCCCGCGCGGCGTTGCCGGGTGCCCCCGCGGCCTGCACCAGCACCAGCAGCGCCGCGACGACGACGAGCGGCAGCCCCGGGATCGCCATCGCGACGAGCAGCGCCGCCCGGAGCAGGTCGGCGACGATCATCACCGCGCGGCGGGGCCACCGGTCGGCGAGCCCGGACAGCAGCGGCCCGGCCAGCACGTTCGGCACGTACGTCAGCGCGTACGCCGCCGCGGTCCACCCGGCGCTGCGGGTGCGCTCGAAGACCAGGACGCTGAGCCCGACCCTGGCGACCTGGTCCCCGGCGACGGAAACCACCACCGCCAGGAACAGCGCCCGGAACTCGGCGCGCGCGAACACCCGCCCCTTGTCTGTCATGTCTCCAGTGTGACCATCCGCCCACCGAGAGCAACCAAGCCGGGGAGACCAGACACGAAAAAGCCCCGGTGCGTGGGCACCGGGGCTTTCCGTCAGCGTGGCGAGTGAGGGATTCGAACCCCCGAAGGCAGTGCCGTCTGATTTACAGTCAGATCCCTTTGGCCGCTCGGGCAACTCGCCATGGCCGGACGAACCGGCCGAGGGAAAGCATACCCAACCGGTACCGGCGTCCCCTACCCGGGGTACACCCGGCGACGGGCGTCCGAACCCGCGTATACCCCGTCGCGTCGGGCGGCCGGGACGCGGCCGGGTGGGGCTAGGCTGGTGGCCCCTGACAAGCGAGCACGAGGTGTGAGAACACGTGGCGGATCCCTCTTTCGACGTGGTGAGCAAGGTCGATCGCCAGGAGGTGGACAACGCGCTGAACCAGGCGGGCAAGGAGTTGTCGACCCGGTTCGACTTCCGCGGCACCGGGACCTCGATCAACTGGGCGGGCGAGGAGGCCGTCGCGATCGAGTCGGAGACCGAGGAGCGCGCGCTGGCGGCGGTCGAGGTGTTCAAGGAGAAGCTGATCAAGCGCGGCATCTCGCTCAAGGCGTTCGAGGCGGACGAGCCCGCGCTGTCGGGCAAGATCTACAAGATCAGCGGGAAGATCCTGCAGGGCATCGCTTCGGACAAGGCCAAGCAGATCGCCAAGTTCATCCGCGACGAGGCGCCCAAGGGTGTGCAGGCGCAGATCCAGGGCGACCAGCTGCGGGTGTCGGGCAAGAAGAAGGATCACCTGCAGGAGGTCATCAGCCTGCTCAAGGGCAAGGACTTCGAGATCGCGCTGCAGTTCACCAACTACCGGTGAGCTTCAGGACGCGGTGAACGTCCACTTGGCGGCGGCCTCGATCTGGACGTAGCAGGGGCCCTCGACCGGGATGGTGTCCCGGAACGGCGGGCGCTGGTTGACCGCGAGCCTGCTACTGGAGTCGGTGGTGACCCAGACCGCGAGGTGGAAGTCACCGGTCGCGTCGAGCGCGGCCCTGTGCACGCCGCCGGGGATTTTGAGCACCGATTCGGCCTTGCCGGACAGCGCCTTGCCCGGCTCGGCGACCGGCAGGCTCCGCGCGTCGGCGATGGTCAGTGTCCACGCGGAGTTCGCCCGGATCGTGAGTGTCCTGGTCGGCCGGTGGGCGTGCGGCGACATGTTGATCCAGTGCGTGCCCCGGTACGAGCCGATGGCGTTGACCAGCGAATATTCGTCACCGTCGGTGTTCACGAAGACGTTGCTCACGCAGTTCGGGCACTCGAAGGTGACGAATCCCGGCTGGTCGCCCGGCCAGGAGATCGGGACGCTCGCGTTGCCCTTGCCGCTGTGGGTTTCGGGCGGCAGGTCCGCGGGCGCCGGCCGGGCGGGCGAGGGCGGCGGGGACGGCGGCATCGGCGGCGGCGTGGCGATCGCGCCCGAGCCACGCCCGCCGATGAGGTGACCGAAGCCGGTGGGGCCGTCCGCGCAGGCGGCCGTCGTCCCGAGCGCGAAGAGGGTCAGCACGCATCCAGCCCAGCGGCGGACGTTCCTGGTCAAGACGGTGTTTCCCCCTCATGAGCCGCCGGTCGGCCCGTGAGATCTTTCGCCGGGTCCCGGTCCCGCGTTACCCGCACGGACCGTGTCCCCGTTCACCCTTTCGAATCACGTGGTTTCCTCGGACGAGCGAAATCCCGCGACCCGTGTAGCTGCGCCAAACGCGGTGTCGATGTCTTTCCCGAAGTGCGTGGTGTAATCACGCCGCTACTGCGTGGAGAGGGTTCGAGATGCGCCGGTTCAGACTTCTGTTCGCTCTCCTGTTGTCACTGTCAGTGAGTGCGGCGACGCTCAGCCCGGCGGGGGCGGCGGAGCGCAAACAGCTCATCCCCGGCTTCGGCAACTACGCGCGGCTCATCCGGCTGGACCATTCGCCGGTCGGCCGCGGGCACATCCTCGCGTCGCTGAGCAGCGAGGACGCGAACGGCAAGTTCACCCCGATCATGGAAAGCACCGACGAGGGCACGACCTTCCACAAGCTCAGCGAGATCCGCGATCCCGACGGCCGGTCCGGCATGTGCTGCGGCACCCTGTACGAACTGCCGCAGCGCGTGGGGCATCTGCGCGCGGGCACTGTGCTGTGGGCGGCCAGCTACCGGCACGACGCCGGGCCGCAGCGCCGGATCGGCATCAAGATCTGGGCCAGCCGCGACGGCGGGCGCAGCTGGAACTTCCTGTCCGAGGCCGCGCGCTCGCACAACCACGACGGCATCTGGGAACCCGAGTTCACCATCGACGCCGGTGGCACGCTGTGGATGCACTACGCCGACGAGACGCAGGCGCCGCAGTACGCGCAGGTACTCAACCGGGTCGCCTCGACCGACGGCGTGAACTGGGGCACCAAGCAGCTGACCATGGCGATCCCGCCGCACCGCGTCCGGCCCGGCATGCCGATCATCCGGCGGCTGCCCGACGGGCGGTACTACTTCGCCTACGAGATCTGCAACTACGGCGACCGCTACTGCGACCCGTACTACAAGATCTCCGCCGACGGCGCGAACTGGGGCGATCCGGCCGACCCCGGCACCAGGGTGGTGACCGCGAACGGCAACTACTTCCAGCACGCGCAGACGATCACGCTGTTCCCCGGCGGCCCGCGCGGGGTGCGGATCGTCATGGTCGGGCAGATCTACACCAACGCCCAGGGCGCCCCGCAGTCCGGCAACGGCCAGGTACTGCTCGCGAACGACAACCTCGGCGCCGGCACCTGGTACGAACTGCCCGCACCGGTGCACATCACCGGCATCCACAACAACTTCTGCCCCAACTACAGCTCGACCCTGCTGCCGGTGGACAACGGGAAGAACGTGCTGGAGATCGCCACCGAGAACAACGACGGCTGCAAGGCGTACTTCGGCAAAGGCCCAGCGTTTCCCTAGCCGCGGCCAGTAGGGTCTGGCCTCGGCCCTACAGGTGTCGAGCGGAGGAGCGGGATGAAGGGGATCGTGCTGGCGGGGGGCAGCGGGACACGGCTGCATCCGATCACCCAGGCAGTCTCGAAGCAGCTGTTGCCGGTGTACGACAAGCCGATGATCTACTACCCGATCTCGGTGCTGATGCTGGCCGGGATCCGCGAGATCCTGATCATCTCCACCCCGGCCGACCTGCCGAACTTCCGCAGGCTGCTCGGCGACGGCAGCCAGTACGGGCTGGCGCTCTCCTACGCCGAGCAGCCCAGCCCCAACGGGCTCGCCGAGGCGTTCGTGATCGGCGCGGACTTCATCGGCGGCGACGAGGTCGCGCTGGTGCTCGGGGACAACATCTTCTACGGCCAGGGGTTCCGGGGCAGGCTGTACGAGGCGGTCTCCACACTGGACGGCTGCGTGCTGTTCGGGTACCCGGTCAAGGACCCCGAGCGCTACGGCGTCGGCGAGGTCGACGCGGACGACAAGCTGGTGTCCATCGAGGAGAAGCCGGAGAAGCCCCGGTCGAACAAGGCGATCACCGGGCTGTACTTCTACGACAACCAGGTCGTGGACATCGCGCGCGGGCTCCGGCCGTCACCGCGCGGGGAGCTGGAGATCACCGACGTCAACCTCGCCTACCTGCGGCAGGACCGGGCGCGGCTGGTCGATCTCGGCCGGGGTTTCGCCTGGCTGGACACCGGGACGCACGACTCGCTGCTGGAGGCGGGCCAGTTCGTACAGGTGCTGGAACACCGGACCGGGGTGCGGATCGCGTGTCTGGAGGAGATCGCGCTGCGGATGGGCTTCATCGACGCCGACCAGTGCTACGCGCTGGGCTCGAAGCTGGCGAAGTCCGGCTACGGCGAGTACGTGATGAACGTCGCCCGGACCGCGGGGGCCACCGGCGGCTGAGCTACTGGTGACAGTGCTCCGGAACGGGCCTTTCGGGCGGCAAGCACGCTCCCCGCATGAGCGAGGCTGATCCCGCCTGGCGGTCGGGCGCCGACCAGTGGACGGAGACGTTCCGGACAGCGGGGCCCGAACGCCCCAACGTGGCATTGGGTGCGTTGGACGCACCGAACGCCACATTGGGGCGCACGACCGCCGGGCTTCGTGAACCGCGGGGCGACCAGCGCCTGAAGTAGCGAACTCGCGTACCTGGACGGTCGACTCGCGTACCTGGACGGTCGGCTCGTCGGCCGACCCTCTGGGTACGCGAGTTCGCCGGAACGCGCGCGGGTCAGTAGGGGCGCTTCGCCATTTCTTCGAGGCGGCGGATGCGGTCCTGGATGGGCGGGTGGGTCGAGAACATCTTCGACAGGCCCTCCCCCGGACGGAACGGGTTCGCGATCATCAGGTGGGACTGCGAGACGACGGCGGGCTCGGGGGCGAGCGGCGCCGCGCGAGTCCCGCGTTCGAGCTTCCGCAGCGCGGAGGCGAGGCCGAGCGGGTCTCCGGTCAGCTCGGCGCCGGAGGCGTCGGCCTGATATTCGCGGGAGCGGCTGACGCCCATCTTGACGATCGCGGCGGCGATCGGGCCGATGAGGACCAGCAGCAGCGAGACGAGCGGGTTGCCGTCGCGGTTGTTGCCGCCGAAGAACAGCGCGATGTTCGCGATCACGGTGATGACACTGGCCAGCGCGCCCGCGACGCACGAGATGAGGATGTCGCGGTTGTAGACGTGGGACAGCTCGTGCCCGAGCACGGCCCGTAGCTCCCGCTCGTCGAGCAGGTCGAGGATGCCGGTGGTGCAGCAGACCGCCGCGTGCCGGGGGCTGCGGCCGGTGGCGAACGCGTTGGGTGCCTGCGTGGGGCTGAGGTAGAGCCGCGGCATCGGCTGTCGCGCGGTGGTCGCCAACTCGCGCACGATGCGGTACATCGCGGGCTGCTCGGCCTGGGAGACCGGCCGCGCGTGCATGGCGCGCAGGGCGAGCCGGTCGGAGTTGTAGTAGGCGAAGGCGTTCATGCCCAGTGCCAGTACGAGCCCGATGATCAACGCGCCGCGGCCGAAGAACCCGCTGATCACGATGATGATCGCGGAGAGCAGGCCGAGCAGGAGCGCGGTCTTCAGCCCGTTGTGGTGTTTGTGCACGAAGCTCGCCTCCTTCCCCGCGAACTCGCCGGTTACTCACCGGAAACAACGCGATCGGGCGATCCGAAGTTCCTTCGCGTGCTCCTCGCCCGGGTTAGGGTCGAACGGCAAGGCGAGGGTTCCACCCTTCTTCGCGGAGGCGCCGGTGCGTGGTCGGGAACTGAGCAGGCGCGGCCTGTTCACGCTGGTCGCGGCGGGCGCGGGCGCCGTGGCCGGGGCGGTCCCCGCACGGGCCGGGCAGGCCGTGGCGGTCGACGTCGGGGGCGCGCCGGCGGCGGTCGCGGTGAATCCGCTCACCGGCCTCGCCTACGTCTCCGACCCGGCCACCGGCTCGGTCGCGGTCATCGACGGTTTCAGCGCGACGCTCACCGCGGTCGTGCGCACCGGCGGCTCCCCCGGCGAGGTCGCCGTGGACCCGGTGGCCGACCGGGTCTACGTCGCCAATCCCCCGGCGGGCACCGTGCTGGTACTCGACGGGCGCACGCTCGAGGTGGTCAGCGTGATCGGCGCGGGCGCCGGGACGTCGTCGCTCGCGCTGGACGAGCACACCGGCCGGATCTACGCGGTCAGCGGCACGACCGGCGCGCTCGCGGTGCTCGACGGGAACAGCGCCACCCTGCGCGCCACGGTGGACGGCCCGGTGGGCGGGCTCGCCGGTATCGCCGTCGACAGCGGGCGCGAGCTCGCCTACTGCACCAGCGCGGAGACCGGCTCGGTGGAGGTCTTCGACATCGGCCGGACGAGGTTCACCGGGAGTGTCCGGGTCGGGCCGTCGCCGACCGGGGTGGCCGTGCACCAGGCCAGCGGCACCGTGTACGTGGCGAACTCGGCCATCCACCACATGTCCATTGTGGACTCGTCGACGCGGAGCGAGCGCGCGACCGTGTTGCTGCGCAGCGAGTCCTCCGCGGTCGCCGTGCACCAGGGGACGAACACCGTCTACAGCAACGGCGGCAGCAACGGGCTGGTCAGGATCGACGGCACGGCGGGTGTGCTCAGCGGCGAGCTCACGCTCGGTGTCAACCCCGGTGACGTCGCCGTCGACCAGCGGACGCGGACGGTGTTCGTGACCGATCCCCTGCACGGCCGGGTCTCGGTGATCCGCGACTTCTGAGCGCCACGAATGGTGCTACTCCAGGTATACGGTCGGCGAAATGGAACTGGGACTACACGTACCGAACTTCACCTGGGCGAACGGGCCCGCCGCGCTCGGCGCGGATCTGGCCACCCTCGCCCGCACCGCGGACCAGGCCGGTTTCGGCTACCTCTCCGTGATGGACCACTTCTTCCAGATCCCGTCCGTCGGCCCGGCCGAGCACGAAATGCTGGAGGCGTACACCACGCTCGGCTTCCTGGCCGCGCACACCGAACGCGTCAAGCTGCTGACCCTGGTCACCGGCGTGATCTACCGCCACCCCGGCGTGCTGGCGAAGGCGATCACCACGCTGGACGTGCTCTCCGGCGGCCGCGCGGTGTTCGGCGTCGGCGCGGGCTGGAACGAAGAGGAGTCGCGCGCCCTCGGCTTCGAGTTCCCCTCCACCAAGGAGCGCTTCGAGCTGCTGGAGGAGAACCTCCGGTACGTCCGGCAGATGTGGGACGAGGGCGACGCGCCGTTCACGGGCAAGCACTTCGAGGCACAGCGGTTGCTCAACGTGCCGCAGCCGCTGACCCGGCCGCGCCCGCCGATCCTGATCGGGGGCGGCGGCGAGAAGAAGACCCTGCGGTTCGTCGCCCAGTACGGTGACGCCTGCAATCTCGGCGACAGCCCGGAGCTGGAACACAAGCTGACCGTGCTCAAGCAGCACTGCGAGGACGTCGGCCGGGACTACGCGGAGATCACGAAGACCGTCGCCCGCGTCCTCGACCTCACCGCCAAGCCCGCCGACCTGCTCGGACATCTCGAACGGCTGCACGGTCTCGGCATCGACGCCGTCTTCGGCGTGCTCACCGGGGAGCCCGATCTGGCGGCGCTGGAACGGCTCGGCAGCGACGTCATCCCCGCCGCCGGAAAGTTCTGAGAAAAATCCGCCGAACCATGTATCTCCCGGGCCGGGCCCCCCTCCTGTCTTGCATAGAGGGGTGAGGCTGGGGGTGCGCTGAAGGGGACCTTCCCCGCAAGGGGGATCGAGGAAGGTCCCCTTCAGTACGTCCGCGGCCCGGTGGCCAGGGGGGCCGGGCCGCGGGCCCGCCCGGTCCGGCGCGAAGGGGGAGCTCGCGTCGCCGGTGCGGGGAGGGGGGCTTCTGTCGTGGGGACGCGACGGGAGTCCCCCTTCTTCATCTCCGGGAACGCGGCCGTTACCGGGCCGGAACCGGACCGTTGCGCTGCCGGGTGAACAGGCCCCGACGACGCGGTTCGGCCGACGCCGGCTACGGCAAGCGGCGGTATCCGGGGCCCCCACGTACGAAACGCGGGTGATGCGCCCGAACCCCTTGTAACGGGTACGCCGAGGGCAGCGAACCTATGGGCGACGCGGCCGGTTCCGGCGGCGAAAACGGGAGTTGCCCACTCATGACGAATTGCAGGTTGTGCGGATCGGCCGGAATGGCCAGTGTCGTCGATCTGGGCGCCACGCCCCCCTGTGAACGGTTTCTCACCGCGGCACAACTGGATGAACCCGAGGCGACCTATCCGCTGCATCTGCGTGTCTGCACGGAGTGCTGGCTCGCGCAGCTGCCGCCGTTGATCACCCCGGAAGAGACCTTCACCGAATACGCCTATTTTTCGTCGTTTTCCACCTCGTGGGTGGAACACGCGCGCCGGTTCGTCGAGGGCGCGCTGCCGCGGATCGACCGCGCCACACCGTTCGTGGTCGAGGTCGCGAGCAACGACGGCTATCTGCTCCAGCACGTCGTCGAGCGCGGGATCCGCTGCCTCGGCGTCGAACCCTCGGCGAACGTCGGGCAGGCCGCGCGGGACAAGGGCGTGCCGACGGTCACCGAGTTCCTCGGGCCGGACACCGCGGCCGCGATCCGCGCCGAGCACGGCCCGGCCGATCTCGTGGTGGCGAACAACGTGTACGCGCACATCCCCGACGTCCTCGGCTTCACCCAGGGCCTGCGCACGCTCGTCGCGGACGACGGCTGGGTCTCGATCGAGGTGCAGCATCTGCTCACGCTGATCGAACTCAACCAGTACGACACGATCTACCACGAGCATTTCCAGTACTACACCGTGGAATCCGCGCGCCGGGCGCTGGCCACCGGCGGGCTCACCGTGACCGATGTCGAACTCCTGCCCACCCACGGCGGTTCGATCCGGTTGTGGGCCCGTCCGGAGGCGGTCGCGGGCGGGCCGAGCGCGCGGATGACCGACGTGCTGGCCAGGGAGAAGGCCGCCGGGCTGCACGAACTGTCCGGGTACACCGAGTTCGCCGAGCGCGTCGCGCGCGTCCGGCTCGATCTCCTCCACTTCCTCATCGAGGCCGCGCGCGCGGGCAAGACCGTCGTGGGGTACGGCGCGCCGGGCAAGGGGAACACCCTGCTCAACCACTGCGGTATCCGTCCCGATCTGCTGGCCTACACGGTCGACCGCAACCCGTACAAGCACGGCCGGTTCACCCCTGGCACGCGGATCCCGGTGCTCCCGCCGGACCGCATCGACGCGGACCGGCCGGACTACGTCCTGGTCCTGCCCTGGAACCTGCGGGCGGAGCTGACCGCCCAGCTGTCCTATGTGGACGAATGGGGCGGGAAACTGGTCTTCCCCGTTCCTTCCCTGGAAATCGTCGAGCCACGGCTCGCAAACGTCGAGGTGACGTCGTGAAGGTAGTGCTCTTCTGCGGCGGGTACGGGATGCGGATGCGTAACGGCACCGCGTCCGACGTGCCCAAGCCGATGGCGATGGTCGGACCGAGACCCCTGATCTGGCACGTGATGCGGTACTACGCGCATTTCGGGCACACCGAGTTCGTTCTCTGCCTCGGTTACGGGGCACACCACATCAAGGAGTTCTTCCTCCACTACGAGGAAACCGCGTCGAACGACTTCGTGCTGCGCAACGGGAAACCCGAGCTGCTCTCCACCGACATCTCCGACTGGTCGGTCACCTTCGTGCAGACCGGCATCGAGTCCGCGATCGGGGAACGCCTGCGCCGCGTGCGCCCGTATCTCGGCGACGACGAGATGTTCCTCGCCAACTACGCTGACGTGCTCACCGACGCGCCGCTGCCCGAGATGATCGAGCGGTTCTCGCGCTCCGACGCCGGTGCGTCGATGATGGTCGTGCCGCCGCAGTCCTCGTTCCACTGCGTCGAGATGAACGAGGCCGGGATGGTCGGCGCGATCACCGCGGTCAGCGAGATGCCGCTGTGGGAGAACGGCGGCTACTTCGTGCTGCGCCAGGAGGTCTTCGACCACATCCCCGAGGGCGGCGACCTCGTCGCCGACGGCTGTGGGGAGCTGGCCAAGCGCGGCAGGCTGCTCGCCTACCCCTACCGCGGGTTCTGGAAACCGACCGACACGGTGAAGGAACGGTACGCGCTCGACGACGGCTACTCGCGCGGCGTGCGGCCGTGGGCGCTCTGGGAAACCACCAAGCGGGAATCCACCACCTGGGAAAACCGCGAACGGGAGCGCACGGCGTGATCCGGCTCGGGGCCGGACGGCTCGACGGCATCGTCGCGCTCGGCGCGCACTGCGACGACATCGCGATCGGCGCGGGCGGCACGCTGCTGGCGTTGTGCGCCGCCCGGCCCGGCCTGCGGGTCGACGCGCTCGTGCTCTCCGGCGGCGGCACCGAACGCGAGGACGAGGAGCGGGCCGCGCTCGCCGCGTTCTGTCCCGGCGCGGACCTCGGTGTCACGGTGCTGAAGCTCCCGGACGGGCGGCTGCCCACCCACTGGGAAGAGGCGAAGAACGCGCTCGAAGAACTGCGGCGCCGCACCGACCCCGGCCTCGTTCTCGCGCCGAGAACCGAAGACGCGCACCAGGATCACCAAGGGCTCGCGAAGCTCGTCCCGACGGCGTTCCGCGATCACTTCACGCTCGGCTACGAGATCGTCAAATGGGACGGCGACCTGGGCAGGCCGTCGGTGTACCAGCCGCTCTCGCCGGAGCTGGCCGAGCGGAAAGTCCTTTTGCTGCAAGAACACTACGCCTCCCAGCGGCATCGGCCCTGGTACGACCGGGAGGCGTTCCTCGGGCTGGCCCGTATCCGCGGCATCGAATGCGGCGCGCGGTACGCGGAAGCCTTCGACGCCAAGAAGCTGCTCCTCGACCTGGAGGGTTAGAAAAGCCATGCGTGTACTGCTGACCGGGCACCAGGGTTACCTGGGCACGGTGATGGCGCCGGTGCTGACCGCCGCCGGACACCAGGTCGTCGGCCTGGACTCCGGGCTGTTCGCGGGATGCCTGCTGGGCCCCGCGCCCGGGGACCCCGCCGGGTTCGAGGTCGATCTGCGCGACGTCACCGCGCAGCACGTGTCCGAAGTGGACGCCGTGATCCACCTGGCCGCACTGTCCAACGACCCGCTGGGCTCGCTCGCGCCGGAGCTGACCTACGACATCAACCACCACGCGTCCGTCCGGCTCGCCCAGCTCGCCAAGGAGGCCGGGGCGCGACGGTTCCTGTACGCCTCGACGTGCTCGGTCTACGGCGCTTCCGGTGGCGACGGCCTGGTGGACGAGGACGCCCCGCTACGCCCGGTGACGCCGTACGCGGAGTCGAAGGTCCGCGTCGAGGACGACGTCCGCGAGCTCGCCGACGACGACTTCTCCCCGGTCTTCATGCGCAACGCGACCGCGTTCGGCTACTCGCCCCGGCTGCGCGCCGACATCGTGCTGAACAACCTGACCGCGCACGCCCACCTGTCCGGCGAGGTGCTGGTGCTCTCGGACGGGACGCCGTGGCGGCCGCTGGTGCACGCCGCGGACATCGCCCGCGCGTTCACCGCCGCGCTGGACGCGCCGCGGGAGGCCGTGCACGCCAAGGCGTTCAACATCGGGACCGAGCGGAACAACGTCACCGTCGCCGAGATCGCGCGGGAGGTCGCCGAGGCCGTGCCCGGCTCGACGCTGCGGATCACCGGCGAGGCGGGCGCCGACCCGCGTTCCTACCGGGTGGACTTCTCGCGCTTCCGCGCGGCGGTCCCCGGCTTCGACTGCGACTGGTCGGTCAAGGACGGCGCGGTCGAGCTGATCGGCGCCTACCGGAGGTTCGGACTGTCCAAAGCGGACTTCGAGCGGAAGTTCACCCGGCTCGCGTGGCTGAAGGACCGGGGCGAAGAGGGACTCGTCGACGACACGCTGCGGCGCCGGTGATGAGAACCGGGGCGGAGATGCACGCGCTCGTCGAGCGCCTGTACCCGATCTGCCGGAGCATCACCGGCGACGGGGTGCGCCGCACCCTGGACGTCATCGGCGAGCACCTCGCGCTCGAACGGCACGAGGTGCCGACCGGAACGCCGGTGCTGGACTGGACGATTCCGCGGGAATGGAACATCCGCGACGCCTACGTCGCCGACGGCACCGGCCGCCGGGTGGTGGACTTCGCCGAGCACAACCTGCACGTCGTCGGCTACAGCGTCCCGGTGAACCGGCGGATGCCGCTGGCCGAGCTGCGCGAGCACCTGCACACGCTGCCCGACCATCCACAGTGGATTCCCTACCGGACGAGCTACTACGCACCCACGTGGGGTTTCTGCCTGTCCCAGGAGAAGCTCGACGCGCTGCCGGAGGCGGAGTACGAGGTCGTCATCGATTCGACCCTGGCGGACGGCGGTCTCAGCTACGCCGAGCACGTAGTGCCGGGCACGGTGACCGACGAGGTGATCGTCTCCTGCCACGTCTGCCATCCGTCGCTGGCCAACGACAACCTGGCCGGGATCGCCGTCGCGATCTCACTGGCCCAGGCACTGGCCGAGACGAAACCCCGGTACACCTACCGGTTCCTGTTCGCGCCCGGCACCATCGGCTCGATCACCTGGCTCGCCCGCAACGCCGAGCGCATCGACAGGGTCAAGCACGGGCTGGTACTGGCCTGCGCGGGTGACCCCGGCCCGCTGACCTACAAGGAGAGCAGGCGCGGGGACGCCGAGATCGACGAGGTCATGCGGTACGTGCTGCGTGAACGTCCACATCGGACGGTCGAATTCTCGCCGTACGGCTACGACGAGCGTCAGTTCTGCTCGCCGGGCTTCAACCTCGGCGTCGGCTCGCTCACGAGGACGCCGTACGCGGGCTATCCCGAGTACCACACGTCGGCGGACAACCCGGGCTTCGTCTCCCCGGAGGCGATGGAAGACACCCTGGCCGCGCTCCAGGACGCCGTCGGCGTGCTGGAGCGCAACCGCCGCTACGTCAACCTGAGCCCGTACGGCGAACCGCAACTGGGCAGACGTGGCCTGTACGACTCGCTCGGCGGGCGCAGCGACGCGAAACAGGCGCAACTGGCGATGTTGTGGGTGCTCAACCTCTCCGACGGCGAACACAGCCTGCTCGACATCGCCGAGCGTTCCGGGCTGTCGTTCGACGTCGTCGCCGTCGCGGCCCGTGCCCTGCACGACGCCGGCCTGGTCAAGGAGTGAGCCGGTGACCGCCGTCGGGGAGCGGCCGAAGCGTTCGCTGCTGCGGTCCGGTGCCGTCCGCGCCATGGCCGGGCGGCTGAGCTGGGGGCTGGGCGATCAGGCCGTGTCCAGCCTGACCAACTTCGTGGTGGGCATGTTCGTGGCCCGCTCGCTGGGCCCGCACGCGTTCGGCGTGTTCAGCATCGCCTGGGTGACCTACGGCGTGCTGCTCAACGTCTCGCGCGGGCTGGCCACCGACCCGCTGATGGTGCGCTACAGCGGGGTGTCCACATCGGACTGGCGGGCGGCGGTCGGCCGGTCCTCGGGCACCGCGCTCGCGGTCGGATGCGTGTCGGGAGTCGGCAGTCTCCTGGCCGGGCTCGCCATCGGGGGCGCGGTCGGGCACGCGTTCCTCGCGCTCGCGCTGGCGCTGCCCGCGTTGCTGCTCCAGGACAGCTGGCGGTTCGCCTTCTTCGCCGCGGGCGAAGGACGCCGGGCGTTCACCGCCGACGCCATCGCCGCGGTCGCGCTGATCCCGTCGATGTTCGTGGCGGCGCATTTCCGCAGCGTCGTCGCTTTTCTGCTGGCCTGGGGCGTGGCGAGCGCGGTGGCGGCCTGCTTCGGCCTGCTCCGCACCGGAATCGTCCCCCGGCTGGGCGCCGTCCGCGGCTGGGTCGGCGAGCACCGCGACCTCGGGCCGCGGTACCTGATCGAGAACGTCAGCAACAGCGGTGCCTCGCAGCTGCGCGCGTACGGGCTCGGCGCGATCGCCGGGCTCGCCGCCGTCGGCACCGTGCGCGGCGCGGAACAGCTGCTCGGGCCGTTCCTCGCGCTGCTGATGGGGCTTTCGCTGGTCACCGTCGCCGAAGGGGCGCGGGTGCTGCGCCGCTCCCCGCACCGGCTGCGGCTGTTCTGCGCGCTGCTCGGCACCGGCCAGGCCGCCGCCGCGTTCGCCTGGGGACTCGGGCTGCTGTTCCTGCTGCCGGATTCCTGGGGCCGCTTCGCGCTCGGCGAGGTCTGGACGACGTCCTCGCAGCTGATCCTGCCGGTGACCTTCTCGGTCGTCGGGGCGAGCCTCAGCACGGGCGCGGCGGCGGGCCTGCGCGCGCTCGGCGCCGCGCCGCGAAGCCTGCGTTCCCAGCTCGTCGCGTCGACCTTCTACCTGGGCGGCGGACTCGTCGGCGCCTTCCTCGGCGGCGCGGTCGGCTCGGCATGGGGTGTCGCCACGGCCACGCTCACCGGGTCGGTCGTCTGGTGGTACCAGCTGCACGCCGGGCTGCGTGAGTACGTCCCGCCGAAGACTTCTTCTGAGGAGATGACCTCGTCATGACCGCTCTTCCCCGGCTGAGCCTCGGCCTTCCCGTGTACAACGGCGAGGAGTACCTGGCCGAGTCGCTCGACGCGCTGCTCGGACAGTCCTACGGCGACTTCGAACTCGTCATCTCCGACAACGCCTCGTCCGACGGGACCGAGGAGATCTGCCGTCAGTACGCGGAGAAGGACACGCGGATCCGGTACGTCCGGCAGCCGGTCAACATCGGCGCGACCCCGAACCACAACTACCTGTTCGAGGTGTGCCGGACCGAGCTGTTCAAGTGGGTCTCGCACGACGACCTGTACGGCAGGGACCTGCTGCTGCGCTGCGTCGAGGCGCTCGACGAGCGGCCACACATGGTCGTGGCGCACTGCGGCACCGCGATCATCGACGGCGCCGGGGAGGTGACCCAGGTCTTCGACTACCGCATCAGAACGGACTCGCCGTATCCGCCGGACCGGTTCCTGAGCCTGCTGTTCGAGCCCGGCGGGGACGACTTCTACGGCGTGATCCGCTCGGACGTGCTGCGCCGCGTCACGCCGATGAACAGCTACCACCACGCGGACCGGACCTACGTCGCGGAACTGGCCCTGCACGGCCCGTTCCACCAGGTACCCGAGCTGTTGTACTTCCGCCGCGACCACCCGCACCGGGCAGAGCGGGCCAACCCGACCATCCGGAGCCGGTGTGCGAATCTGGACCCGCGGCGCGCGGACCGGCTCCGGAATCCCGCCGTCCGCCTGCTCGGCGAGTACGTGCTGGGCTTCGTCACGGCGATCCAGCGCGCCCCACTGTCCACTTCGGAGCGTCGGCAGTGCTACCGGCACCTGTGGACGTGGGCGTCGAGCCGGGCCCGCGCCCGCGGCGAGCGGATCGAGGACCGGGCGCCCACGGCGACCCCCGAGGAAGCGCTGACGGTGGGCGCGCTCGTCGCCGGGCAGGAAGGGCGGATCGCGTGACCACCCGCGTCGGTGTGTTCGGGCTGCTGGGCTCGGGCAACCTCGGCAACGACGGCTCGGCGGACGCGGTGCTCGCCTACCTGCGCGCCGAGCATCCCGACGCCGTCGTCAGCGCGTTGTGCGGCGGGCCCGAGTGGGTCGGCGCCCGGTACGGGATCGCGGCCACCCGGCTGAACTGGTACCGCGACGAGTACCGGACCGCGTCCGGGGTCCGCTCGATCGCGGTGAAGGGCTTCGGCAAGCTCGTCGACATAGTCCGTACCGCACGGTGGGTCCGCCGCCAGGACGCGGTGATCGTGCCGGGCATGGGCGTGCTCGAAGCCACCCTTCCCCTGCGGCCCTGGGGCTTCCCGTACGCACTGCTGTTGCTCTGCGCGTCCGGGCGGCTGCTCGGCACCCGCGTGGCGCTGGTCGGCGTCGGTGCGAACGTGATCGGCCACCGGGCCACCCGCGTGATCGTGCGGACGGCGGCGCGGCTGGCGGCCTACCGGTCCTACCGGGACGAACTGTCGCGGGACGCGATGCGGACCATGGGCGTCGACGTCGCGCGCGACCAGGTGTACCCGGACCTCGCCTTCGCGCTGCCCGTACCGGAGGTGACCACCGAGTTCGGGACCGTGGGTGTCGGGGTGATGGCGTACTCCGGCGGGAACGACGACCGGGCCCGCGGCGAGGAGATCCACCGCGACTACGTCGGCAAGCTGACCCGGTTCGTCCGGTGGCTGGCCGGCAACGGACGGTCCGTGCGGCTGTTCATCGGCGACCAGGCGGACACCGAGGTCGTGGACGCGATCCTCGCCGCGGTGGACTCGCCGCTGGTCACCACGAGTCCGATGTCCACTTTGGATGAACTGATGGCCGCGATGGCGAGCGTGGACACCGTGGTGGCGACGCGCTACCACAACGTCCTGTGCGCGCTGAAGCTCGCCAAGCCGACCGTCGCGATCGGCTACGCGAAGAAGAACGACGTGCTCATGGCGGAACTGGGACTCGGCGAGTTCTGCCAGTCCGCCCGCGCCATCGACCTCGACCGGCTGATCGCGCAGTTCACCGAGCTGGAAAACCGGTCCGCCGAGCTGCGGGCCACACTGGCCGAACGCAACGCCGCGCTGACCGAGCGGCTCAAGCACCAGTTCACCGCACTGTCCACTGTGGTGCTCCGAAAGGACCGCCGATGAAGGTTTCCATGGTCAGCACGATCGCCGGCGCCTGCCTCTTCGAGCCGACGCCCCATGCCGACGAACGCGGCTTCTTCAGCCGGACCTTCGACGCCGAGGTCACGCGGTCCGCCGGGATCGACCCGGACGCCTTCGTCCAGGACAGCGTGTCGCGCTCCCGCAGGGGGGTACTGCGCGGCCTGCACCTGCGCTCGGGGCGGGGCGAGGCGAAGCTCGTGCGCTGTTCGTACGGGGAGATCTTCGACGTCGTGGTGGACCTGCGGCCCGATTCGCCGACCTACCGCAACCAGGAGTACTTCCGGCTGTCCGGGGACACCCAGGTTTCGCTCTACATCCCCGCGGGATGCGCGCACGGGTTCCAGGCGCTGACCGACCCCGCCGACGTGTCGTACCGGATCGACCGGGAACACGACCCGGCGGAAGACGTCACCATCGCCTTCGACGATCCCGAACTCGCCATCCCCTGGCCGCTTCCGGTGACCATGGCGTCATCGCGCGACCGCAAGGCACCGAAACTCATCGACGTGATCGGGGGAAAACAGACATGACCGAGCACCGTCCGCTGCCGCGCTCAGCGGAGGCGAACGAACGGCTGCACGCGGCGATTCCCGGCGGCGCGCACACCTACGCCAAGGGGGACGACCAGTATCCCGAGAACCTGGCGCCGGTGATCTCGCACGGCGAGGGCGCCCACGTCTGGGACGTGGACGGGAACGAGTACATCGAATACGGGTCGGGATTGCGCTCGGTGAGCCTCGGGCACGCGCACCCTCGCGTGGTCGAGGCGGTGCGGCGCGAGATCGGCCGCGGCGGCAACTTCGTCCGTCCGTCCATTGTGGAGGCAGAGGCCGCGGAGCGGTTCCTCGCCGCGGTGCCGACCGCGGAGATGGTGAAGTTCGCGAAGAACGGATCCGACGCCACCACCGCCGCCGTCCGGCTGGCGCGCGCGGCCACCGGCAGGCCGCTGGTGGCCGTCTGCGCCGACCACGCGTTCTTCTCGGTGGACGACTGGTTCATCGGGACCACCGCGATGCCGGCCGGGATCCCGGCCGAGACGACCGCGATGACAGTGTCGTTCCCCTACGGCGACCTCGACGCCACCGAGGAGGTGCTGCGGGCGCACGAGGGCCGGATCGCCTGTCTGATCCTCGAACCCGCGACGCGGACCGAGCCGGCGCCGGGCTATCTCGCCGGGCTGCGCGAGCTGGCGCACCGGCACGGCTGCGTGCTGGTCTTCGACGAGATGATCACCGGCTTCCGCTGGTCGGATGCTGGCGCGCAAGGGCTTTACGGTGTCCAGCCCGACCTTTCGACGTTCGGGAAGGCACTGGGCAACGGGTTCGCCGTCTCGGCGCTGGCGGGACGGCGCGAGCTGATGGAACTGGGCGGGCTGCGTGACCAGCGCGAGCGCGTCTTCCTGCTCTCGACCACCCATGGCGCGGAAACCCACTCGCTGGCCGCCGCGATGGCGGTGTTCGACACCTACGCCGAGGAAGGCGTCACCGCGCGGCTGCACACCCTCGGCGGGCGGCTCGCCGCCGGGGTGCGCGAGGTGGCCGAGGGCGCGGGGGTCGGTGAGCACGTCCTCGTCCTGGGGCGGGCGAGCAACCTCGTGTTCGCGACGCTGGACGAACAGGGCGAGCCATCGCAGCCGTATCGGACCCTGTTCCTGCGGCAACTGCTCACCGGCGGCGTGATCGGACCGTCCTTTGTGGTCAGCAGCGCGCTGACCGAGGCCGACATCGACCGCACCGTAGACGTCGTGGCGCAGGCGTGCACCGTGTACCGGAAGGCACTCGACGACGGCGACCCGGCGGCGTTCACCGGCGGGCGCTCGGTGAAACCGGTGTTCCGGCGCTTCGCCTGAGGCCGCGTCACCGGTTTCCCTGGCAGACGTACTCACTCGTCCGGGCGGTAACGCTTGTCACCTCGAAGCCGACTACGGAAAGAGGAAAACGCCGCCAGGAGGGGACACCGTGGGATTCTCGTCCGCAGCCCGGAAAGCCGTGCCGGTGATCGCCCTCGCCGCCGTCGTGTCCGGCTGCACCATGCCCGGACCGCCGCGCTCTCCGGCGAGCACGACCCCGGCGGCACCGACCGCCCCGGCGAGTCCGGCGAGCACGCCCAGCGCGTCGGCCAGGTTGATCACCGTTCCCGACGTGTCCGGGATGAACCACCAGCAGGCGCAGGACGCCATGCAGGCGGCCGGGCTCTACAACCTCCGCGAGGTGGACGGTAAGGGGCTGGGACGCGCGCTCGTCGTGGACCGGAACTGGGTGCAGGTCGGACAGGATCCGGCGGCGGGCACGAAAGTCCCGCCCGGCACGGTGATCACCCTGACCGCGGTGAAGTACACGGATCGCTGATCCGTCCGACGCACGTCACCGGCCGGGTCAATGTCCGCGTCCTGGCGGGTTCTCTCGCTCCGTCTTCTCCTTCTTGCCCAGAACGCCATCCCGATGCCGACGGCCAGGCAGACCGCCCCGGAAACGCCGAGGACGAGCACAACGGTCCGAAGGAAGTTCAAACCCTCCGGACACGGACTCAGGCGCGCGACCGGCGACTTGCCAGGGCTGAAGACAATTCCGCAGCGAGGGGCGTCGCGACCGCGGGGGCCGGCGGGAAGAATCCCGGCCACCACCGCGCCCACCAGTAACGTACATCCGAAGCCGATAAGACGGCCAGAAGCTGTCCACTCGTCCGCGGGCTTCGGCTGCTCAGACTGATCGCGGTGCGGTCTGCTCATCCCGGCTACACACCTTCCCCGTTCGCCGCACACCTGATACCCCTCAGATGTCAGGCGCGGGCCCCAGAACCCGCATACCGGCGCGATAGGAACCTTAGCCCTCCAGAGCGGTCCTCTTCGAGAGCGTGAACCAGCTCACGTCAGATGTTCCAGCCTCCTGGGCCGGCGCGACCAGGTGAGATACCAGAACTTCAATTCACTCATTCGTGTCGAACGTATGTGCGAGTGTCTGCGGTAAGCTGGGGGTGTGTCCAGGAACCTGTCCACCCAGGAACCGCCACCACTGTGGCGGTTGTCCGGTCGCGAACTCGCCGATGAGGTGCGTACGCGACTGGAAGCCCTGTGGCGTCTGGACGCCGAACTCGGTCAGCTACTGATGGAGGTCGATTCTCGCGGGGTGTCCGAGCTGTACGGCTACGGATCCACCGCGGCATGGTTCGCACACATGGGGCGGATGTCGCGTGGTGAAGCCAAGAAGCATCTTGATCGTGCGCGTGGACTGAATCCTGGTCGTCACGTCGACGGTACCGAAACACCCGCCGCCGCGCCAGCAACCGGAGCAGCCGCACTCGCCGGAGAGATCGGACCACACCACACCAACCGGGTTCTCCTTTTCCTGAAGAAGATCCCAGTAGGTATGTCCGAAGAGGACAGAAACAACGCGGAGAAGATCCTGGTGGAGCTGGCACGTCAGGCGACACCACACGAGGTCGACAAAGCCGCCGACGAGATCCTGGCCCGCATGGACCAGGACGGGAAAGAACCGAAGGACCCAGACCCCTCCGAACGCAAACCCGAACTGCGGATGCGGCAACGGAAGGACGGCTGGTTCGATATCGACGGACAGCTCGACCCGATCACCGGGACCCGGCTGAGCACCATCCTCGACCCGCTGGCAACTCCTCGGCCTGCAGGGGAAGACAAGTGGCCCGACCTACGGACCACGTCCCAGCGCTACGGGGAAGCCTTCGGCGAAGCGATCGCGATGCTGGCCAACGTCCCGGACGTACCCGGCGGCGACCGCGCCCACCTGGTAGTCACTGTCGGCCTGAACGACCTCAAGACCAAGCTCGGCACCGCCTGCCTGGACATGGTCAGCGAACTCACCGCCACCGAGACACGCATGCTCGCCTGCGACTGCCAGATCATCCCAGCGGTACTGGGCTCGAAGGGTGAGCCACTCGACCTGGGCAGGGCCAAGCGTTTGGTCATCCCGGCACTGCGCAAAGCACTGATCATCCGAGACGGCGGCTGCTCCTTCCCCGGCTGCCACCGAAAACCCAGACACTGCGACGCCCACCACCTGATCGCCTGGGCACACGGCGGACACACGGTGCTCCGCAACCTCGTGCTGCTCTGCTCAGCGCATCATCGACTACAGCACAGTTCACCGTGGACAGTCCACATCGCCGAAGACGGACTACCCACCTTCATCCCGCCCGACTACGTGGACCCCTTACGCAAGCCCAGACGCAACAACCTTCACGTCGCGGGCCAGCCGATCCCGGCTCAGCAGACGTACCAGTCGCCGCGTGCCGCCGGTTTCCCGGAACCGGCCGGGGCCGCGGTGAAGGTGAGGCAGTAGCGCTTCGAGTCGGTGGCGAGGAACCGGAGATACCCCGAGTTCCCGTCCCGGGCATAGGTGAAGAAGAGGCCGCCGCCACCCGAGGCGGCGACCTTGCCCAGCGAGCTGAACGGCCCGTCGTTGTCCGCGACATACAGCTCGTAGCCCCAGCCGATCACCAGCAAGGTCTTTCCCCGGTCACCCCAGCCCGCCGTGAAATGAGTCTTCTCCCCCATGTTCCCGTTCTTGATCTCGCAACCCCGGTAGGAGCCGCTGTAGACGGGGTGCGCGGTGGGGCCGCAGTCGCCGAGCCCGCTCTCCTCGGAGGCGGGCGGGGCCACCGGAGACGACCGGGCCGGGGGCTGGCTCACCTGCGCGGTCGCCGAGCGCGACGGTTGCGCGGGTGGGGCTGACGACGGTGCAGGAGTCGGCGTGACCGGAGACGGCGAACTGGCCGCCTCCGGTCGTTCGGCCACCGGCTGCCGCGCGGACAGCCGCTCGTGTTCCAGGGAGACGAGAACGGCCGCGGCCACGAGGACGACGAGGAGAATCGTGCCCAGCAGCCACATCGGGCCCGAGCCGGACCTGCCCGCCGGCTGGTGGATGTGCACGTCCGACTTTTCCACCGGACCGTGATAGGCGGGCCCCACGGTGGTGTCGCCGTGCTGCTTCTCGATCTGCACCACGGCGCCCTTCACCCTGGACGCGCTGTTGCCCACCCCCACCGTGCGGGTATCCGCCCCGGTGTTCCTCTCCTCCGACATGTCTCCCCCTGAGCATTCGGCGCAAGACTTTGGACCCAACGGCCGTGTCTCGATGCTCAAGGTTAGCGACTGATCATCCAGCGTGACGGCGAGGCTGGTCCGCGACACGGTCCACGGCCCACGCCACCGTGAGCATGACGGTCAGTGCCACGAAGAACCCGCCCAGCGCGTCCGTCGGGTAGTGCGCGCCGAGCGCGACCTGCGCCCAGCCCATCAGCAGCCCGGCGAACAGCGCGAATCCCAGCAGCAGCGCCACGGCCGCGGTCCGGCCCAGGCGCTCGGCGAACAGCAGCGCGATCACCACCGCCAGCGCCGTCGCGAAGGCGGTGTGCCCGCTCGGGAAGGACAGGTAGTGCTCGTGGATCATCCGTCCGGCAACGGGTTTCAGCACGCTGGTCACCCCGACCGTCACGATCACCCCGGCGACCGCGGCCACCGCGAGCCGGGACCGGCGCCGCCACAGGCACACCGCGACCACGACGGCCACCAGCAACGGAGCGCCCCATGGCTCGCCGCCGAAGTCGAACACCAGCGCCACGTACCGCAACGGCGGTTCGACACCGTCGACGACGGGCAGGATCGCCGCGTCCACGCCACCGGCCGAGGTCTCGCCCGCGAAGACCACGGCGAGCACGAAAACCACGAGTACCCCGAGAACCGCCAGCACGAGCGCCGGAGTACGCAGCAAGGGCGGCAACGCCGCGGGTGTGGACGCGACAGCGTCGAAAGCCCTGCGGGCACCGTCTCGTAGCTCGGTCAGCGGAAGCTCCTCGCCCGGCCCGCACCGCCGGACGAGGCGTGCGCGGCGATCGCGGCGGCGTACCCGGCGACCAGCCGGTCCAGTCCGACCGACGGCGTGAAGCCCTTCTCGTAGCGCAGCCTCGCCGCTTCGCCCATCGTGCGGTTGCCCGCCGAGACGATCCGCCGCAGGCACTCCGCGAGCGACGCCGGGTCGTCCGGGCGGTGCAGCAGGCCCGTCTCCCCATCATCGACCAGTTCGGTGAAGGCACCGTGAGCCGACGCCACCGCCGGCACGCCCGCGGCCATCGCCTCGACCACGACCAGCCCGAACGCCTCCAGCCAGGACGACGGCGCGACCACCGCGGCGGCGTCCGCGGTCAGCGCCCGACAGTCCTCTTTGGACTTCAGGCCGACGTATCGGACGTCGTCGCGGCCCGCGGCCCAGCGCGAGACGTCGTCGGCCAGCGGGCCGGTGCCCGCGAGGACCAGCGGCAGCCCGAGGCCACCGTCGGCCGCCACGAGATCCCACGCGGACATCAGCGTCCGGACACCCTTCTCGGCGGTGATCCGGCCGAGGAACAGGAGGTGCGAGCCCGTGCCGGACCGGCGGACGCCGGGATCCGGGACGAAGTTGTGCTTCACGGCCAGCCGCTCGGCGGGCATCCCCGCCGCCACCAGTGTGGCGCGCTGCGCGGCCGAGATGCAGAAGAACCGGTCGACCCCGGACCACCAGCGCCGCCGGTTCACCACCGCGCTCACCGCCATCGGCGCCGTCGCGACCGCCGAGCCCCGGTAGCAGCCGTGCCGCACGGCGGGCAGTGGCGGGCCGCCGACGCAGTCGGTGCAGACGCGCCCGTCGCGGTAGAGCGTCCCCGGCGGGCAGACCATCGCGTAGTTGTGCAGCGTCGCGACCACCGGCACCCGCGCGTCCGCGCACGCGGCCACCACCGACGGCGAGAACAGCGGGAACGTGTTGTGCAGGTGCACCACGTCCGGGCGCTCGACCCGCAGCCGCGTCCGCAGGTCCCGCCGCGCGGCCGGGTTCCACGGCACCAGCAGCGGCACCGCGGCCTTGCGCGGCAGGGACATCGCCGCGATGTCGTCGCTGCGGCGTTCGGCGAGCGCGACCCGGTGCCCGCCCTCGGCCAGCAGCGCCACCTCCTGGTCGACGACGGCGTTCTCGCCGCTCGGCTGTTCGGACCGGTAGCGGTTGTGCACCACCAGGACCTTCATCGTGCCTCTCCCCCGGGAACGAACTCGTCCCTGTCGATGTCCGGGCCACGCGCCAGCAGGGACGCCGCGACCGCGAGGTGCAGCAGATACGGCGAGGCGTCGCCCAGCCCGGCCTCGGTGTAGGAGGCGCTCAGGCAGTAGGTGATCAGGAACAGCGCGCACGCCCGCTGCGGCGACGGCGGACGCAGCATCGCGACGACCACCAGCACCAGCAGGAACAGCGCGACCAGTGCGATCCCGATGAAGCCCTGCTCGTGGTAGACCGCGAGCCAGCTGCTGTCGATCGGCAGACCGGCGTAGGACTTGTCGGTCAGCCCGACGCCGAAGAGGTAACCGAAGGCCGAGCGCGGCGCGTCCAGCAGCGCGTCCCACACCTTCGCGCGGCCGGTCAGGCTGGAGAAGTTGTCCGCGCTCTGCCCGCGCAGGAACCACGCCTCCAGCGCCGAGGCCAGCACGACCGCCGCGAACCCGACCACCAGCGTGCTCCAGGCGAACACCTTCCGCGCGCGGACGCTGGTGAGCAGCAGCGAGCCGAGCGCGACCGCCAGCCCGGCGACCAGGCCGAGCGTCGCCGTGCGGGTGTGGGTCAGCAGCAGCAGGCCGAGGGACGGGACGACGACGGCGAGCGCGCTCCACCGGTCGGTGCGGCGGGCGAGCCAGAGCAGCAGCGAAAGCCCGGCGATGACCGCCGCGTACTGGCCGACCTGCGGCGGGGTGAGCGGCCACACCGCGCCGGAGAGCCTGCCACCGTAGATGTCCGGGAACGCCTTGCCCGGCGCGACGACGAGCCCGATCGCGACGGTCACCAGCACGGCGCCGTACGCGCGGATGTGGTGCCGGACGAACGCGACACCGCCGTCCCACCACCGCGTCAGCAGCCACAGCGTGGCGAGGAAGACCGAAAACCGGAAGCAGCGGAACAGCGCGCCGAGGCCCGACTGGAGATCGGCGCTCGCCACGACGCTGGTGACCAGCAGGAACGTGAGCAGCAGCAGATAGGCGCTGGGCCGGATCCGGATGCGCGGGTTGAGCAGCAGCGCCAGCACGAACGCCGTCATCAGCGAGCCCATGGTGACCAGCTGGCTCACCGAACGCGGCAGCGGGATCACCGTCTGCGCCCCGGTCGAGCCGAGGGTGTTGACGATCAGCAGCGTCCACGCGGCGCCCACCAGCTTCGGCGGCCTCGGCTCGTCCACAGTGGACTCCGGAGCGCGCGCGGCGGTCGCTTCGGTCACCTCAGCCACCCCCGCCGAAGGTGCTGTCCCTGTCCTGCCCGTACGGCGCGCCCCGCCACTCCCCGAACTCGACGACATGGCCGGGTTCGTGGGCCACGAACGTCCACGGGCCGGTGTAGGTGTTGTGGTACCAGCGGTTTCCCTGGCCGAACGTGATCGCGTCCTGCACCGTGCCGCCCCGGTAGGGCGACCAGTCCGGGTAGGTGCCGTAGTTCGACAGCAGCGCCATCCGGCCGCAGGCCGTGGTGCAGCCGACGACGGCGGGATCGAGCAGGAACCGGTTGTCGTGGATCTCGACGCGCGCGGTCTTCCAGCGGCAGTCGGCACGCAACGGCGCCACGTCGATGCCGGGCGCCGCGCACCGGGCGCGGTCGGGGACCAGGCGGGTGCAGGAGTCGGTGGAGGTGTTCGCCGGGCTGTTGCAGAAGCGGTCGGCGTTCTCCCACAGCGTCACCCCGGACCAGTTGTCCTGCAGCACGTTGCCGGAGAAGTCGATCCTGTCGGTGCGGGCGGGCACCCTCGGCTCGCCGCCCGCCTCGGACAGGTAGACCGTGCCCGCCGGGAAGTTGTCGCCGCCGTCGGCGCGTTTGCGGCCCTCCACCCAGTTGTTCCGGCGGATCGTGTTGTCCCGGATGATCGCGTTGTAGCTGATCTCGTAGAAGATCGCCGG
This sequence comes from Amycolatopsis samaneae, assembly GCF_039541975.1. Classification (NCBI taxonomy): domain Bacteria; kingdom Bacillati; phylum Actinomycetota; class Actinomycetes; order Pseudonocardiales; family Pseudonocardiaceae; genus Amycolatopsis; species Amycolatopsis samaneae. The sequence continues at coordinate 69,036 of NZ_BAABHG010000008.1, read as the reverse complement.
GCCGTCGTTGCCCTCGATGACGTTGCCCTCGATGACGAAGTCGTTGTTGTTCGTGTCCGCCCACAGCGCGGTGCCCCGGTTGTCGTGCACCCAGTTCCCGCGCACGTCGGCGCCGTTGACCGACCAGAACTTGACCCCGCCGGTGCAGCCGCAGCCATCGACGCGCTTCTCCCAGTCGCCGGTGTTGTTCCCGGCGATCTCGTTGCCCTCGACGACGAGCCCGGTGATCCGGTTGCCCTCGGCGAACGCGTTCATCCCGTACTGGCCGTTGCGCCGCAGGCAGTCGCCCCTGACCTGCTGACCGGCGCCCGCCATCAGCCCGGCGCCGTCGTTGTCCTGGATCGCGCTGTGCTCGATCACCCAGCCGTCGCCGGAGTCGTGGTTGACCACGCCCTCGTCACGCGGCGCGGTGAATCCCTGGACCGTCAGGTACTGGATCCTGACGTTCTTCGCGTGTCCGGTGAACGCGTAGTTGTTGGTCTTCCTGCCGTCCACGACGGCCCCCGGTGCGCCGAGGTAGACGTCCCCGTCCTTCGGCTCGACCTGGTGGTACCGGTCGTCGCCGAGCAGGTGCGTGCCCGGCGCGAGCCAGAACGTCGTGCCCGGCGGGCTCGCCTTGGTCTTCTCTCGCAGGTCGCCCTTGACCGCCGGGTCGACCGCCACCGCGCCCGCCGGCGCGGTGGCCGGGCCGGGCGGCAGCCGGTCGCACATCGCGGCGACCTGCCCGGACGGCGCCGCCGATGGCGGCCGGTTCGCGGCGTCGCCGTCCTGCCCGGCACACGCGCCCGACACCAGCGCGACGGTACCGAGCGCCACCGCCAGGCTCCTCGTCCGGAACACCGCGAACCTCCTTTCCATCGTGGACTGTCCGTTGTGGACTAAGCGTCGAACGTCAGGCGCGTCGTCACACCGCCCACACCGCCACTGCCGACGAGCGTCGTCGTGGGCTCACGGCGGCCGAAACCCGCCGAGTACCAGCCCAGCGGCGGATCCTCCTGCCCCCGGTGCGCCGTCCAGGCGAGCTGTTCCGGCAGTGCCAGCACCGCGGTGTGGTCCGTCCACTTCAGACGTGCCGTGCGGCCGTCGAGATCGACGTCGACGGCGGGGCCGAGGTGGAAGGCGAGCCGCCCCCAGCGCCCCGCCGCGCCGTCCACCTCGTCGCGGATGGTGAGTGTCCCGCCGTCGAGGGTCACCGAGCGCCGGTGGACCGCCGGGCGGTAGCCGTCGTGCTCGGCGCTCCACCGCGACGGGCCGCCCTCGGGGGTGTGCACGTCGAGGACCGTGGTGTGCGCGTGCCGGACCCACAGGAACGGGCCGCCCGAGGCGGACTGGTCGGCCCCGTCCAGTTCCAGGGTGTTGTGCCCGAGGGTGGACCGGAAGTACGACCGCCAACGGGGTTCCCCGTGGTAGCAGTACGTTCCCGGGTCGACGAGGATCTCGACGCCGTCGTGGCGGACCTCCACCGACAGCGCGTCGGCGTGGGCGTGCGCGGCGATCGAGCCGAACCCGTGCGGTCCGGCGTCGCACCGGCACCAGACCTCGCCCGAGTCGGCCCGCGAGCGCAGGATCGTCATCCCGGCGTCGGCGAGGTGCGCGGCGCGGCGTGCCGGCCGCGCGGACGTCGGCCGGGGAGCCGGGCCGAGCGCGGTGAGCAGCGGGGTCCGAACATCCTTTTCGGACACTTCGGGCCACCAGTCGCGACGACCGAACAGCACGTCCCCGGTGGCAAGCAGCGACGCCCAGCGGCTGGTGCCCGCGCCATCGACGACCAGGCCGAACCCGTCGTCGGCGTCGCCCTGTCTCGGCGGGCGCAACGATGAGTCCACAATGGATGCCAGGGCGTCGCACATCCGCCGCAGCACCAGCCAGGTCGAGTCCGGGACGTGCACGCCCGCCGCCTGCGCTTCCACCGCGGCCGCGAGGCCCAGCTCCATGACGAGGCCGTGGTACTCGGTGGCCAGCTCGCGGTTGAGGCCGGAGTCGAAGGTGTTGGCGCGCAGGTGCCCGTCGAGCGACCGCAGCGCGTCCGCCCGCCACTCCGGCGATTCCGGGAACCAGCCGAACGCGGACGCGGCGGCCAGCCGCCCGGCCGCCTCGGCGACGGCGTGGTTGTTCGCCGAGGATCCCCGGCTCGGGAAGTCAGCCAGCCAGCGCTGGTGGTACCAGATCTGGCGCAGCGCCTCGGGGTTGTCCTCGAACAGCTCGCGCACACCGGGCCAGCCGTCGAGCAGGCGGCGGACCCAGACCCAGGACAGCAGCCGGATGCCCAGTTCGATCCCGCTCACCCAGTGCACGCCGCGCATCGGCGGGTTCGCCGACCACCACGACCGCAGGTGCTCGGCGACGCGCCGGGCGTAGCGCTGTTCCCCGGTCAGCGCGAACGCCGCGGCGAGCACGGTCAGGTGCTGGTGGCGGGAGGGCTCCCAGATCTGCTTGATGTCCCCGACCGTTTCCTCACTGCGGTAGTCGATACCGAAGGAGTACACATCGGACGGTGCACGCCGGCCGGTCTTCGGATCGGCCGACCAGTCCGGCGCGACCAGATCCGTCCGTGCGACACCGAAGTACTCGCCGTGCCCGGCCAGCAGCCGGTCCGCGGTCGCGACGAGGCGGGCGACGGCGTCCTCGGCGACGTTCTTCAGCACGTCGTCGCCGAGCACCGTCGCGAAGGTACGCCGGGGCAGCGGCGGGGACTGGGCGGGCGGTTCGCGCCACTGCCGCTTGCGGACGACGTCGGTGACGCGCCCGGCGATCTCGGCCGGTCCCATCCGGGACAGCCGGCGCAGGTACCACGCGGGATCCATCACACACCCTCGATCCGCACCGGGGCGCCGGTGGTGAGGCTGCGCTGCACGGCGAGGGTGGCCAGCGTCGTCGCGACCAGCGAGCCGAGCGAAACCGGCATCGGTGAACCGCGCCGGACCGCACGGACGAACGCCTCCAGCTGGGCGCGCTGTCCCTTGTCGCGTCCCTTCGGGATCCGCGAGCTGGCCCACTTCTTCCGCGCGAACACCGAGGCGCGGACGAAGTCGTCGAACTTCAGCACCTTCCCGTCCGCCACGACGTCGAGCGTCTCCTTCGGAAACCCGCTCGACCCGCTGGTGGTGTAGCCGATCGAAGCCGTCGAGCCGCCCGGGTAACGCAGGAGGATCTGGAGGTCGGCACCACCCGGCGTCGCGCACGCGTACACCGACTCCGGATCGGCGCCGAGCAGCCAGCTGACCGTGTCGACGAAGTGCCCGCCCTCGCCGGCGAACCGCGAGCCCTCGGTGTCGGCCTGGTTGTACCAGCTCTTGTGGTCGAGCTGCCCGGCGTTGACGAGGTAGCGGACCGAGGCCGCGCCGACCCGCGGGCCGAACCGGCCCCGCGCCTCGGTCAGCAACGGCGCGAAGCGGCGGTTGAAGCCGACCTGGAGCCGGTCGTTGCCCGACTCTTCGATCGCTTCGAGCACAGTGGACAGTTCTTTTTCGGACAGTGCGAGGGGTTTCTCGACGAACACCGCCTTGCCCGCGAGCAGCGCGCGCCGGGTCAGCTCGGCGTGCGAGCTGTGCCGGGTCACCACGAACACCGCGTCGATCGCCGGGTCCTCCAGCACGTTGCCGACGTCGGTGGACGCCTCGGCGAACCCGAACTTGCGCTGGGCGTTCGCGCCGGAAAGCGCCGAGGTGGTGGCGACCTGCGCGAGCCGGACGTCGGTCATCTCGGCCAGGTGCGGCAGGAGCATCGAGGACGCGTAGTTCCCCGCGCCGACGAACCCGACCCGCAGCGGCTGTCCCAGCGGAAGTGCCTTCGCGGCCTTGGCCGCCGGTACCGCGCGCGGTGCCGCGAGCACCGGCTTTCCGACGCGGGTAGCTCCGAGCGCCGGGTGCTCGACGGGATAGCGGAAGAGCACCGCCACCGCCTTCAGCTCGCCCTCGTCGAGACTGCGGTACGTCTCGACGGCGGTGTCGAAGTCCGCGACGTGCGAGATCAACGGCTCGACGTCGATGCGCTTCCTGGCGATCAGGTCGAGAACGCTTTCGAGGTTGCGGCGTTCCGTCCACCGCACCTGACCGATCGGGTAGTCGCGGCCGCCCAGTTCGTAGTCCGGGTCGTACCGGCCGGGACCGTACGAGCGGGAGAACCGGACCTCGAGTTCCTTTTCGTAGTAGGCGTTCCACGGCAGGTCGAGCTTGCACTTGCCGATGTCGACGATCCGGCCGCGGTCACGCGCGAGCTTCGCGGCCAGCTCGACCGGCTCGTTCGTGCCGCCGCCCGCGGCGAGGTAGACCTGGTCGACGCCGTGACCCGCGGTGATCTCGGCGACCGCGGCCTCGATCTGCTCGGACGCCGGGTTCCCGCACGCCAGCGCGCCGAGCCGCTCGCCGAGTTCGCAGCGGGCCGGGTCCGGGTCGACACCGACCACGCGGGCACCGGCCGCGGTCAGCAACTGCACCACGAGCTGGCCGATCAGGCCGAGCCCGATGACCAGCGCGACGTCGCCGAGCTGCGGTTCGCCGCGCCGGACCCCCTGCATCGCGATCGCCCCGACCGTGCCGAACGCCGCGTGCCGCGGATCGACCCCGGCGGGCACCCGGCGGTAGAGGTTCTTCGGCACCCAGTTCAGTTCGGCGTGCAGCGCTTGCTCGTTGCCCGCGCACGCCACCAGGTCACCGACGGCGACGTCCTCGATCCCGTCGCCGACCTGTTCCACCACCCCGCACAGCGAATAGCCGAGCGGGGTGTAGGAGTCGAGCTTGTTGATGGCCTTGCGGTAGGTGGCGGCGAGACCGTTGGTGGCCACGCTCTGCACGACCTTCGCGACCTGGTCCGGCCGGGCGCGGGCCTTGCCCACCAGCGAAAGGCTCGCCTCGGAGACCTTCATCATCTCGGTGCCGGTGGAGATCAGCGAGAACAGCGTCCGCACGAGCACCCCGCCCGCCTTGCACGCCGGCGCGGCGACTTCGAGAAGGGCCAGCTCACCGCTCTTGTAGTTCTGCACTACCTGTTTCACGTCGCTCCTACAGTGCCAGTAGATACCAAACCGATCGAAAGTAAGCGGCTTCGCAAGTCCGCCTGCCTTCTGTGGTTGGCTTACTTTCGGTCTCCTTGGTATGTGCCGCTGCCCGCGCCCGCGGCGATGGCGCCGCGGTACCAGTGTTCGAGAGTCAGTACGTGCCAAAGGTGTTTCGACCGGTCCTGCTGCCCGGACGCGTCCTGGTCGACCAGCCGCCGCAACGCCTCGCGCCGCAGGAACCCGGACTTCACCAGTTCGCCGGACTCGACGACCTCCCGCACCATCGGCGCGAGGTCCCGGCTCATCCACGCCCGCAGCGGCGCGCTGAACAACCCCTTGGGCCGGTGCACGATCTCACCGGGCACCAGGGACAGCGCGGCCTGTTTGAGGGCCATCTTCCCCTTCCGCCCCACGATCTTGCGGTTGCCGGGGATCCGGAAGGCGGCCCGGACGACCTCGACGTCCACGAACGGCACCCGCACCTCGGTGGAGGCGGCCATGCTGGCGCGGTCGGTGTAGGCCAGGTTCAGGCCGGGCAGGAACATCCGGGAATCGGCGAGGCACATCCGGTTGACGAAGTCGTCGAGGACGGTGTCGTGGTAGGTGTCGGCGTGCTCGGTCAGCACGTCGTCCACAGTGGACGCGAGGTCCGGGTCGAGGAGGTCGAGCAGCTCGGCCCGGTCATACATCGTGTAGCTGCGCCGGAACGCCGTCTCCTCCGGCAGCTCGGCGAAGGAGAGGAACCGCTTCGCGAACCGCACCGAACGGAACCCGCGCTTCGCCGTCGCGACCGGCATTCTGTCCACAAGGGACTGGACCGGCCGTCTCAGCATGCCGGGAACGCGCTGGTAGCGCAGCGCCAGTACGTTCGCGAGGTGCTTGCGGTACCCGGCGAACAGCTCGTCGGCGCCCATCCCGGACAGCATGACCTTGATCCCCGCCTCCCGCGCGGCGGTGCAGATCAGGACCGTGTTGATCGCCGCCGGGTCGCCGATCGGCTCGTCGAGGTGATAGGTCATCCTCGGCAGCAGGTCTAGGACCTTCGGCGCGATCTCGATCTCGTGCAGGTCGACGCCGAACTTCGCGGCGACCTGCCGGGCGTAGCGCAGATCGTCGGGCATGGCCTCGAACTTCGCGTCCTCGGCGCGGAAACCGATGGTGTAGGCCGAAATCCCCGGACGCTCGCGCGCGGCGAGCGCGGTCAGGTAGCTCGAATCGAGCCCACCCGACAGGAACGTCGCGACCGGGACGTCGGCGAGCAGGTGTTTCCTTGTCGACTCGGCGACAACGGCGTGCAGGTCGACGTCGCCCTCGTACTCGGCGCCTTCGGCCGCGACCTCGCGCAGGGACCAGAACCGGCCCTGCTCGGTACGGCCGTCGGGGCGGAAGCGCAGCCAGCTGCCGGGCGGGAGCTTTTCGGCCTCGCGGAACGCACACCGGCTGTCCGGCACCCAGTAGTAGAGCAGCGAGGCCACCAGCGCGGCCTCGTCGACGCGCAGCGAGCCGCCGAGTTCGGACGCGAGCGCCTTCAACTCCGAGGAAAACACCACCCCGCCGCCCCGGCGCACCAGGAACAGCGGTTTGACGCCCAGCTGGTCGCGGGCCAGCACGAGCTCACCGGTGCGCTCGTCGAACACCGCGAACGCGAACATGCCCCGCAGCCGGGGCAGGCAGTCGACGCCCCACGCCCGCCACGCCCACAGCAGCACCTCGGTGTCGGAGGTGCCGCGGAACCGCGCGCCCGCCGCCGCCAGCTCGGCACGCAGCTCCGGCGCGTTGTACAGCTCGCCGTTGTAGGTCAGCGCGAGACCGTCGGAGACCATCGGCTGCGCGCCGGTCTCCGACAGGTCGATGATCGCCAATCGTCTGTGTCCGAAGTGGACTTCTCCGGGGCCGGCGGGGTGTTCGTAGTGCCCCGTTCCGTCCGGGCCCCGGTGGGCCAGCGCCTTCGTGAGCCGCTGCGTCAGCGGGCCGCCGTCGGGCCACTGGTAGGTGCCTGCGATGCCGCACATCTGCGTGGCGTCCCCTTCACATCGTGGAGCGCGGCGCGGTCGTCACGAGACTTCCGCGTTGACCGGTGCCAGGAACCGGGTCGGTGCTTCGGAATTCGAGAGGTCGCGAGACCGCGCGCCCGCCCGCCCGCGCAGCGCGGTGTGCAGGCCGTCCCACAGGGTGCCGTCGGTGCGGTCGCGGGGATCGGGGTCGACGAGCACGACACCGATGATCGGGATGGCGCGGTCGGCCAGCTGCCGCGCCACGGTGTGCAGCCACAACGTGCTTTCCCGCCCGGCCCGCACGACGAGCACGGTCTCCTCGCCGAGCGCGTCGAGGTCGGTCCACGCCGCCCCCGGCGAGACCGAGCCGACCCCGACGCGGCGCACCCCGGACCCGTCCGGTATCTCACCGACCGCCACGATTTCGGCCGTGCTGCCCGAGGCGGCGGCGAGCGCGCGCAGTTCGCCGCCCGGCAGGTCGTCGACGAGCACCACGGGAGTGCCGGGTTCGCCGAGTTCGGCGGCGATGTCGAGCGCGAGCGCCGCGGTGACCTTCGCGCAGCCGAGTTCCAGCAGCGACACGGATTCGTTGTCGGTCCGGATCGCGCGCACGAGCGTGGTCGCGATTCTCTTCCGATCGGTGACCCCGCGCGTCCGCCGCCAGAGTTTGACCGGCCCTCGCGGCGGCGAGGAAAGCTGGGCGATGACCGACGCGCCGAGGTGTTCGGAGATCTCGCGGCGCAGCACCGGCCGGTCCCGTACGACGCCGCGGACCATGGCGAGCGCGAGCCCGAGTGCCAGGCCCAGCGCGAGGCCGATGCCGCTGTCGAGCGCACCGGTCTTGAGCAGCGAAACGGGCAGTGCGCGTGGCGTCTCGATGATCTGGGTGCCCGCGGCGACCTGCGGCGTCCCGATCCCGGCCTGTTGCGCGCGCTGTTCGAAGTCGGAGATCTGCGCGGTGAGCGCGGCCCGTCTGCCATACAGCGTCTCGAGTTCCGTCGCGTCGCCCGCGGTGCGGCCCCTCGCGTTCGTCTTCTCCTTTTCGGTGATCTGCGCGTCGACGGAGTTGAGCTGTGCCTGGACCTGGCCGCGCTGGTCGCTCAGCGCCTTGGCCTGCGCGGACGCGGCGGCCTGGTTGCGTTGCGCGTGATCGGCGATGAACGCGTCCGCGAGCGCCTTCGCCCGCGCGGTCGCGTCGCCGGGGCTGGTGCCCTTGACCGTCACCTGGAGGACGTTGTTCGTCAGGCCGAGACCCTGGTAGTCCTTCAGGAAGTCTTCCGGTTTCTGCGTGCTGTTGACGGCTTTCAGCGCGGCGGCGGCGATCTGCGTCGTCTGCAGCAGGGCGACGTCGGTGCGGATCAGGGTGCCGCTGTCGGTCGGGGAATCGTCCTTGTGCAGCACGATGATCTTGGTGACCGCGGTCGGCGGGGCGGGCAGCACGACCGCGACCGCGCCACCGATCAGGAAGCCGAGCAGGGCGAGCGACAACCACAGCCCGCGGCCCCTGCGGACCGAGGAGATCAGCCGCGGCAGGTCGAGCAGCGGCTGTGAGGAGGTCTGAGACGGGGGCATGCGACGCTTTTCCCGCATGTCCCCGTCGATCGGGTGCGGGTGTCCCGCAGGACTCTGCCGGGCCGTCACGCCGAACCCACCATCGCGTCCGCCGCCTTCACCGTTCCGGCGTGCGGCCGCACCGGGCGGGCCAGCAGCGCGCCGACGATCTCGTGCCCGGCGTCCGCGCAGGCCCCGGCGATCCCGACCAGGTCCCACGCGGTCCGCGAGCCCGCGCTGAGCGCGACGAGCACACCCGTCACGCCCTCTTCGTCCGGGACGATCGGCCGCGTGGCGTCGATCTCGGCGCGCAGCAGCGCCGATGACGGGACGGACTCCGCTTCGGCCGTGCCGGTGAGCCGGTCGACAGCCCCGCTCGCGGGCCCGTCGCCGGCCGCGGTGAGCACAAGGATCCGCTCGCGGGTACGGCCGGAAAGCCCCAGCCGGGACAGGACACGCCGGTAGCGGACGTCGCGATCGAGGTCGTCCGCGGGAATCCCGAGGCGCGGGACGTCCCACGGCCGGTCGCCGCCCACCGCCCGGCGCAGGGTGCCGCGCAGCCCACGCCCGGAGTCCGGCGCCGCGGTGCCGGGAACCTCGACCCCGGCGAGGATCGGCGCGCCGAGCGCGGCGGCGATCTCCCGCTCGCCGCGGAGCCTGCGATCGGCGCGGGCGGCGAACAGGTGCCCGAGGACACCGGCGAGGAAGAACAGCAGGGCACCGCCCGCGACGAGCTGGGGCAGGGTCGGCGCGGCCGGGGCACTCGGCAGCGCGGCCGGGCCCATCACGACCATGTTGCCCTGCGCGGTGGCGGCGTCGGCCTGGTTGAGGTTGTTGATCGCCTGTTCCAGCGAGGTGCGCAGCCCCTCCAGCTGGGTCCTGGCCTGGACGCTTTCCACGGTCAGGTCCCGGCCGGTGACCGCGCGCGCCAGGTCGGAGATCTTCTGGTTCGTCTGCGTGACCTGCTGGCGCAGCGTCTCCCGCTGTTCCCGCGCGAGCTGGCCCGCTGGGTCCATGCTGTTGGCCAGCAGCTGGGTCGAGTACTTCACGAACTGGTCCGCGACCTGGTCGGCGAGCTGCCGCGCGTGCTCGGCGGTGTCCCCGGAGACCTCCAGGTTCACCACGTTGCCCTGGGAGGCCGACGCGGCGACCCGCTTGCGGAGCTCGTCGGAGGAGACGTGCCAGCCGAGGTTGGCCGCGGCCCGGTCGAGCACCACGGAACTGGTCGCGACCTGCGCCTGGGTCAGCAGTTCGTCGGCCTGCCGGGGGCCCTGCATGAGGACGCTCGCGGTGGTCTTGTACCCGGGGGAGAACAACAGGGACGCCCCGGCCCCGGCCAGGGCCCCCGCCACGACGAGCACGGCGAGCAGCCGCCATCGCCCGCGGAGGACCTGCCCGACCTTGGCCAGGCGCACCGTATCGTCACGCACCGCCGGGTTCTCCCGTCCTGAGAAGGCATTTCGCCGCCAGCAGCGCGGCTTTCCACCACACCCGTCGTCGTGTTCACGACATTGGTTACAGCTATGCCGGAGATTTGTTCAAAGCTTTGTCGAGCCGCCGGTTTCAGGCGGTGGCACGGTCGTAAGCGGCCAGCAGCGCGATACGGGAGTTGTCCCAGGAAAGGGGTCCGTTCACCCGCGCCTTGCCCAGTTCGCCCATGCGGGCGCGCTCGGCGGGATCGTCGAGCAGTTTCGCGATGAGCTTCGCGAACTCCCCGACGTCGTTGGCGGGCGCGTAAAGCGCCGCGTCGCCCGCGGAAACCCGCGCCTCACGCAGGTCGAACGAGACGAGCGGACGGCTCATGGCCATGTACTCCATGATCTTGTTCATCGTCGACACGTCGTTGAGCGGGTTCATCGGGTCCGGCGCGAGGCAGACGTCGGCGGCGGACAGGTACCGCACCAGGTCGGCGTCCGGGATGCGTCCGGTGAACTCGACCCGCTCGGCAAGGCCCAGCCGCTTCGCCAGCGCGACCATTTCGTCGAAGGTGTCGCCGGAGCCGACGAACGCGGCGTGCCAGTCGTCGCGGCCGTGCTCGTCACGCAGCGAAGCCAGCGCGCGCAGGGCGTAGTCGACGCCGTCCTGCGGTCCCATGACCCCGAGGTAGCAGAGCAGATGTGGCTTGCCGCGCTTGAGTTCCGGCTCGGCGGGGACCTGCCGGAAGCGGTCGATCACCGGCGCGCTGCGCACCACGAAGACGTCGTCCGGGGACTTCCGTCCTCGGGTCAGTGCCGCTTCGCGGTAGCTTTCGTTGGTGGCGATCACGACGTCGGCGGCGCGGTAGGTGGCGCGTTCGAGCGCGCACACGCCCCGGTAGAGCAGGTCCTCGCCGCGGTCGAAGCGGGACAGGTACAGCTCGGGGCACAGGTCGTGCTGGTCGAAGACGAACCGCGTGCCACGGCGCTTGAGCAGCAACGCGACGAGGAACAGCAGGTCCGGCGGGTTGCAGGCGTGCACGACGTCGATGTGGCCCAGCCGCGCGACCTTTCTGGCGAGCCGGATCGTGTGCCACAGCGCGGATCCGTACTCCTGGAGATATCCGGCGGGGCCACCCGTCGCGGCCTTCAGCGGATAGCGGTGGACACGGACGCCGTCGATTTCCGCGTAGGGCTCGGTGTCCCGTTTCGTGCCCTGTGGGCAGATGACGTGCACCTCCCACCCGGCGTCGCGCAGGGTGGTGCTTTCCTGCCACACCCGGCGATCGAACGGGACCGAAAGATTCTCGACGAGGATCAGAGCTCTCTTACCGTTTTCACCAGGCAAGGCCGACGTATCCCTTTTCGTTCCGACGCGTGGCCGCGTCGGGGAGGCGGACGAGATCGATGAGTACCTGGTCGCCGCCACGCGGGAGCGCAGCGGAAACCGCGGCGTCGGTGCAGCCGACGAGGCACACGTCGGCGTGGGCGAGCACCTCGCCGATGGAGCCCGCGAGCAGCTGGCCGAGGTGCGGAAGCCTGCTCTCGATGTATTCGCGATTGGCGCCCATCAGCCGGGACAGGCTGACGTTGGCGTCGTAGATCTTGAGGTCGTAGCCCTTGCCAAGCAGGCGTTCCGCCAATTCGACGAGCGGGCTTTCGCGGAGGTCGTCGGTCCCGGGCTTGAACGACAGCCCGAACAGGCCGATCTTGCGTTTCCCGGTGCGGGCGACGAGTTCGTACGCGCGCTGCAGGTGCTCGTCGTTCGACGGCAGCACGTGCGCGAGGATCGGCACCGACACGTCGGCGCGGTGCGCGGCGTAGACGAGACCGCGCAGGTCCTTCGGCAGGCAGGATCCGCCGAAGGCGAAGCCCGGCCGGAGGTAGGCGGGGCTGATGTTGAGCTTGCGGTCGGCGAGGAAGACGTCGACGACCTGGTGCGAATCAAGCCCGAGCGCGCGGCAGACGGCGCCGAGTTCGTTCGCGAAGCCGATCTTCAAGCCGTGGAAGGCGTTGTCGGCGTACTTGGTCATTTCGGCGACCGGGATCGGCACACGGAACACGTCACCCGGCAGGCCCTCGTACAGTTTCGCCACGGCGTCGCCGCTTTGCGTGTCGAATTCACCGATGACGGTTTTGGGCGGGTCGAAGAAGTCGCGGACACTGCTGCCCTCACGCAGGAACTCCGGGTTCACTGCGACGCCGAAGTCGACCCCGGCGGTACCGCCGGAAGCCTTTTCCAGAATGGGAACCAGCAGGTCGAGGCAGGTGCCGGGCAGCATGGTGCTGCGGAAAACGACCGTGTGGCGGGTGTCCTTCGCGCTCAGCGCGCCGCCGATCTCCTCCGCGACGCGTTCGAGAAACGCGGTGGAGAGGCTGCCGTTGGGCGCCGACGGCGTGCCGACGCAGACGAGGGAGATTTCGCTGCCCGCCACGGCTTCCGCGACGTCGGTGGTGGCGCGCAGGGCACCGGACGCCACCACCTCCTCGGTCAGTTCGCCGATGCGTTCCTCGACCACCGGCGCCTTTCCGCGGGTGACGAGATCGATTTTGATCGGGTTGACGTCCACCCCGACAACCTGATGGCCACGACTGGCGAGGCACGCGGCGGACACGCAGCCCACGTAGCCCAGCCCGAAGACGCTGATCTGCACGACACACCCTCCAGCCGGAATCGCTGCACCCTTGGTCGGCGACCGCACGCGGTTCGTTACCGCTTCTCGCGCGTCGATTCGGCGAAGGCGCGTGTCGTTACGCTTCCTTGACTCTCAATACGGCTGTTCGGCCCATTCCCCTTGGCGCGCAACGGAACAACCGGCTCCGGGAAACGCCCGGCCCGGTGTCGGCCCCCCAGGGTTCCGGTAAAGTTGTTATGCTGGTCAGGTGGGGATTCCGTAGAGTTTGCATGATCGGGTGGTGTCGCGGCCGCGGTGGCGGAGTGCTCTTGCCGTGTGCGAAGCAGCCGATGCCAACCACCGCAGCCGGAAACCCGGGAACCACAACAGAGAAGGGCACCGGCGTCATGCCGGTGCCCTTCTCTTGTTACCACGCCGTTCGTGACGCGGGCGTCCGCGAACCCGCGTCAGAACTGACGCCTCAGCACTGCGGAATGTAGCCCGCAGTCGTGCGGAGCAGTTCGTAGTACATGTAGCCCGTACGACCGCCCCACAGGTTGCCGTAGTACCAGACCCACCCGTTCGGGTTTAGATCCTGATGAGTCCAGCAGTAGACGGTGAAACCGTTGCCCTTGTTCGCGGAGTCGATGATCCTGCCGTGCGTGGTGCTCGGGGCGTCGCGCAGCCGTGCGCCGTTGACGGTGACCCAGTAGGTCGGGGATGCGGCGGCCGAGGCAGCCGGCGCCGTCGCCGCCAGGGTTCCGGCCGTCGCGGCGCCCGCGAGGGCCACAGCCGCCAGCATGCGCGGTGCCCGTCCCTTGGCGATCCCGCGGATCTTGGTCCGAATCTTCACTGAATGTACCTTTCGTCGGTGTTGTTGTGGTGCAGGGTTGCCCGGGACCGCGTGACATGTGTTCCGGGCAGGGCGGCGCCGTCGATGCGACGGTCCGCTCGTCGGGGTGCGGACCGGTCCCGCTCGAACCGGTCCTGGTCGACCACGGAGAACGCGAGCCGCGCCAGGCCGACGGTCTTGTAGCCGTCGTGCCGTGCGGTCGGCCGCGATCGGGCCGGAACTCAGGTGAGAACTCGGCCACCACCGCGGCAGTGCCGGTATGGGCATCGCCCAGGATGCTTACGAATGCTGATCATCTTTCCCCCTGGCCCCCCAGTGCCGTCGCCGCCCCGAATCGTCCCTTCCCGGTCCCGCGCGCCGTCGTGCGTCACGGACGCGTACGGGCGCGATCCCCTTGACGACCGGGGAGACCCGGCATGACGGCTGACGCCCGCCTGCCATGTCCCATTGATCCCGATCGGCCGACAGGGACCGAATGGGCGATTCGGCACAGCGTGTCGACTCGCGGTCTGACACTAGTCCAAAGAGGATCGAATGCCAACCGCTGGGCCGCTTCGTCAACGCCCCGAACGCCACGTTCGAGGCACTCAACGTCCCCAACGCCACTTTCGGGACATCAAGCCCCTCAGCGAGAAGAATGTCCACAGTAGACGAGTGAAGTCCCGGGCACACAAAGAAAGGCCGTTTCACGAGTTCGAAAGAACCCGCGAAACGGCCTTCGCCGAAAGAAAGAATCAGTTGCTCTGCACGAACTTCGTGGCGAGCCCCTCGCCGACCGAGGTCGCCTTGCCGTGGTTCTCGATCGGGGAAACCTTGGACCCCTTGAAGCAGATGTAGGTCACGCCGGAGTCGACGCCGCCGTTCTTCGGGTCGGGGTTGATGCCCAGCGCCTTCGCGGTGGCGTAGGAAGCTTCGCCGATGATGGACTTCGGCCCCGTGTCACCGATGACCGCGTAGACCACCTTGTTGTTGTAGATCACCGCGCACGACCCGGCGCCCTGCAACTTCGACGCCGCGTAGTTCCAGATCCCGCTCGACTGCGGCACGACGATGTACGGCAACGCCGCCGCGTTCAGCGGTTTCCCGTCGGACTGCGGGAAAGCGGTGTCCGGCTGGAAACAGCAGTCGGTGTTCTCGTTGCACTGCGCGGTCCGCTGGCCGTCGCAGTCGATGTCCATGTCGGCCTTCCAGAACACGGCGCCGTTCGCGTCGCACACCGGGATCGTGGCGCCGGTTTCCTCGTCGGTCTTGTACTTGCCCTTCGAGATCTGCTTGCAGTTGCCGGTCTTCGCCAGCAGTTCCGCGGCGCTCGGCCCCGCCTGGACCGACGCCCCGGCGGCGGAGCCGGCGGCAACAGGAGCGGCGGACGACGGCGACGCCGCGGCCAGCGCCGAGGGGGTGACCGCCGCGGCGAACAGGAGGATCGCGAGCAGGATGAGTTTCCGCATGGCCTGGCTCCCAATTGTTAGGAAGACTTCCTTACGTGTGCGGCGGATCCTCAGAATGCACCGCACCGTCACCGAACTCAAGAGCCGGAGGCCGGTAGTTTCCCCACTGTTCGCGGACCTGGGCGGAAGTTCCCGCTAGCGGGTGACGCGCCGGACCCAGCGCGCGGCCCAGCGTCCCGCTCGACGGTACACCGAGCCCGCACCGGCCACGACGTCGTCGAGCCACCGCTGGTCGAGGTCGTGCCGCACCTCGGTCCGCGCCTGCAGCCAGCTGTCCGACCGCGCGGGCACACCGTCGCTTGTGTACACCCGGCTCGCCCCGGCGGCGCGAAGCCGCCCGAGCACCCGGCGGTCATAAGCGCCGTAGGGCAGCGAGAACCGTCGCACCGGCGTGCCACTCAGCTCGCCGAGCCTGCGCGGCGCCGCTTCCAGCTCCCGCTGGGCGCGCCGGTCGTCGAGCCGCCGCCAGTCGCTGTGCTCCCAGCCGTGCGAACCGATGGTCATCCCCGCGCGCACCAGCTCGCGGACCCCGTCGGAGTCGACATATCCCCGTTCGCCGAGCTTGCCGGCGAGCGGGAAGAACTCCGCGCTCAGGCCGCGCTCGACCAGCTTGGGCAGCGCGATCTCGACGTCCGAGGAGTTGCCGTCGTCGAAGCTCAGGTGCACGTCGTCCCGCCCGGCGACCGTGTCGAGCAGCTGCTCGAACTGCTCCACGGTCACCCAGCGCTCGTTTTCGCCGGGGTCGAGCTGCCGCTCCGGCCGCCCGATCCCATGTACGGCCAGATTGACCGCCATCGCTCGCCTCGCTAGATCATCCAGGGGTTCTGCCGAAGTATCGAATGACCAGCGTGAGAGTTACAGCTTTTTACCCACTCTTAGCCTTTGCGAATCTCCATCGTGCAGCATTTCGGCCCGCCGCCCGCCTTGCGCAGCTCCGAAATGTCCACGAAGACGGGCGCGTAACCCTGCTTTTCCAGGCGCGCGGCCAATCCGGTCGCCTCCACCGGCAGGACGACGTTGCGGCCGTCGGACACGCCGTTGAGCCCGAAGCACTCCGCGTCGGCCGCGTCGGCGAGCACCGCGTCCGGGAAGAGGCGCTCCAGCACCCGGCGGGAACCCGGCGAGAACGCGTCCGGGTAGTACGCGATCTGCGCGCGCCGGGTGTCGGTGGCCTCGGAAAGCACGAACAACGCGGTGTCGAGGTGGTAGTAGCGCGCGTCGACCAGGTGCAGGGAGATCACCGGGACGCCGAGGACCTCCTGCGCCTCGGCGTGCGCCGCCGGGTCGGTACGGAAGCCGGTGCCCGCCAGCAGCAGCGTGCCGGTCCAGGCGAAATCGCCCTCGGCCTCGTTGATCTTCTCCGGCATCGTGATGTCGCGGTAGCCGTGCTCGACGAACCAGCGGCGGAAGTACTCGGCCTCGGCGGTCCGCTGCGGCGCGCGGAACCGCGAGCCGAGGACGCGACCGGCGACGACGGTGCCCGAGTTGGCGGCGAAGACCATGTCCGGCAGGCCGGGTTCGGGGTCGATCTCCTCGACGGTGTGACCGAGCCTGCGGTAGGTGTCGCGCAGCACGGTCCACTGCTCCATCGCGACCTCGGCGCTGGCCGGTTGGGTCGGGTCCATCCAGGGGTTGATCGCGTAGTCCACCGCGAAGAAGCGCGGCGGGCACATCAGGTATCGGCGCGTGGTGGGCACGCGCGGCTGCTCCAGCGGTCGGGATCCCTGCATAAGTGCAGGGTAAAGCGCCCTCATACCGCAATCAATCGCTGTTCACTGCGCATATACATGCTAAGTATTGCGTGTGAACACCATCGACCAGCGAATCGTTTCGTGCCTCGTCGCGAACGCCCGCGCCAGCTACGCCGAGATCGGCAAGGTCGTCGGGCTGTCCGCCCCGGCGGTGAAACGCCGGGTCGACCGGCTGCTCGAAACCGGCGTCCTGCGGGGCTTCACCGCCGTCGTCGACCCCGAGGCGCTCGGCTGGGGCACCGAGGCGTTCGTCGAGGTCACCTGCAACGGGAACATCACCCCGGCGCGCATCCGGGCCCGGCTCGAACCGCTGCCCGAGGTCGTCGCCGCCTACACGGTGTCCGGCGCCGCGGACGCCATCGTGCACCTGCGCGCGAGCGACATCCACCACCTGGAGACGGCATTGGAACGGCTGCGCGGTCTGGAAATCGTCGACCGGACGGTGTCCACGGTCGTGTTGTCCCGCCTGTTGGAACGGCCGCCCTCTCCCGAATCTTGAATGGACAGAGCCTGAGACAGCCCGGAAAAGCGCGGCGTGCGCCACATTCCGGGAACCCGTCGCGTGTTCCGTGTCACGCTCAATGAATGAGCGACACCATCCGCAGCGAACACGACAAGGGCGTCGCGCTGCTGACCGTCGACGCCCCCGGCACCCGCAACGCGCTCACGCTCGACCTGTCCGCCGAGCTGGCCGCGTCCGTGGCGAGAGCCGAAGCCGACCCGGCCGTGCACGCGGTCGTCGTCACCGGCGCTCCCCCGGCGTTCTGCGCGGGTGCCGACCTGACCGCGCTGGGCACCGCGGACGAAGCCGGTCTCCGCGCGATCTACGACGGCTTCCTCGCCGTGGCCCGATGTCGGCTGCCCACGATCGCCGCGGTCGGCGGCGCGGCCGTCGGCGCCGGGCTCAACCTCGCGCTCGCCGCGGACGTGCGACTGGCGGGCCCCCGCGCCAAGTTCGTCGCCCGCTTCCTCGAACTGGGCCTGCACCCCGGCGGCGGGATGACCTGGATGGTCCAGAAGGCCGTCGGCAGCCAGCAGGCGGCGGCGATGACGTTGTTCGGCGAGGCGCTCGACGCCGAGGCCGCCGTGCGGGCCGGGCTCGCGCTACGGGTCGTCGACGGCGACCACGACGCGCTGGTCACCGCCGCGCTCGACCTCGCCGCCCCGGCCGTGGCCGCGCCCCGCGACGTCGTCCTCGCGACGAAGCGGTCGCTGGGGACCAGTCGGGGCCTCACCGAACACGCCGACGCGGTCGACGCCGAGATCACGCCACAGCTCGCTTCCCTGGCCTCACCGGCCTTCGCCGAGCGGTTGGCGGCGATGAAGGCACGCATCAGCGGGCGTTGAACGGGCCCGGAAGCGCGGCCACTACGGTCGTCGCGGAGACGCGGGTCACACCGGCCCACACGCTCTGACCGTTACCATCGGTTACAGGTAAATGGGACGACCGGCGGCGCTGCCGGAACGGCACTCCGAGAGTCGTCCACCGAACGGACGCCGGGCCACCCTGAGGTCCGGTACGAGCTAACCTCGTGGAAGGCCGGGTGGCCGGAGCCGACACCACCGGGCGGGCGTCCACCCCGGGAGCCGACCCGGGTCACGCAGCATGTCGGGAGAGAGGGATTCCCTGACCCATGAGCACGAGTGCGAACGGCAACGGAGCGGCCGCGCAACTGGCCGCCTCCAGGCCCACCGAGGTCAGCAAGCTGGACCGGGTGGTGATCCGGTTCGCCGGCGACTCCGGCGACGGAATGCAGCTGACCGGTGACCGCTTCACGTCGGAGGCCGCGGCGTTCGGCAACGACCTGTCGACGATGCCGAACTTCCCCGCCGAGATCCGGGCGCCCCAGGGCACCATCCCCGGCGTCTCCTCGTTCCAGGTGCACTTCGCCGACTACGACATCCTGACCCCCGGCGACCGCCCCGACGTCCTCGTCGCGATGAACCCCGCGGCGCTGAAGGCGAACCTCGGCGATGTCCCGTCGGGCGGGACCATCATCCTGAACACCGACGAGTTCTCCAAGCGGAACCTGGTCAAGGTCGGCTACGACAAGGACCCGCTCGACGACGACACGCTGGCCTCGTTCCAGGTGCACCGGGTCGCCATGTCGACACTGACCCAGGGCGCGCTCGCGGACACCGGGCTCGGCAAGAAGGACGCCGAGCGCTGCAAGAACATGTTCGCGCTCGGCCTGCTGTCGTGGATGTACCACCGGCCGACCGAGGGCACCGAGCGGTTCCTGCGCGAGAAGTTCGCGAAGAAGCCCGAAATCGCCGAGGCGAACATCCTCGCCTTCCGCGCGGGCTGGAACTACGGCGAGACCACCGAATCGTTCGCGACGACGTTCGAGGTCGCCCCGGCGAAGCTGGACAAGGGCACCTACCGCCAGATCACCGGCAACACCGCGCTGGCCTACGGGCTGGTGGCCGCCGGGCAGCGGTCCGGGCTGCCGATCCTGCTCGGCACGTACCCGATCACCCCGGCCTCGGACATCCTGCACGAACTGAGCAAGCACAAGAACTTCGGCATCATCACCTTCCAGGCCGAGGACGAGATCGCCGGCATCGGCGCCGCGCTCGGCGCGTCCTACGGCGGCGCGCTCGGCGTCACCTCGACCTCGGGTCCCGGCGTCGCGCTGAAGTCGGAGGCCGTCGGGCTCGGCGTGATGACCGAGCTGCCGCTGGTCGTCATCGACGTCCAGCGCGGCGGGCCCTCCACCGGCCTGCCGACCAAGACCGAGCAGGCCGACCTGCTGCAGGCGATGTTCGGCCGCAACGGCGAATCCCCGGTGCCGATCGTCGCGCCGCTCTCGCCCGCGGACTGCTTCGACGCCGCGCTCGAGGCCACCCGCATCGCGCTCAAGTACCGCACGCCGGTGCTGCTGCTTTCGGACGGCGCGATCGCGAACGGCAGCGAGCCGTGGCTCATCCCGGACGTCGCCGAGCTGCCGGACCTGCGCGTCGAGTTCGCCTCGGAACCCAACGCGGACAACGGATCCGGCGAGTTCTGGCCGTACGTGCGCGATCCGGAGACCCTGGCCCGCGCGTGGGCGATCCCCGGCACCGCCGGGCTCCAGCACCGCATCGGCGGGCTGGAGAAGGCCGACCGGACCGGGCACATCTCCTACGACCCGGACAACCACGACAGGATGGTCCGGCTGCGGCAGGCGAAGATCGACCGCATCGACGTCCCGGACCTCGTCGTCGACGATCCCAGCGGCGAAGCGCGCGTGCTCGCGCTCGGCTGGGGATCCTCGTTCGGCCCGATCGGCGCCGCGTGCCGCCGGGTGCGCAAGCTCGGGATGCCGATCGCGCAGGCCCACCTGCGGCACCTGAACCCGTTGCCGGGCAACCTCGGCGAGGTGCTGGCGCGCTACGACAAGGTCGTCGTGCCGGAGATGAACCTCGGCCAGCTCGCGCTGCTGCTGCGCGCGAAGTACCTCGTGGACGTCCACTCGCACACCAAGGTCGCCGGCCTGCCGTTCAAGGCCGAGGAACTGCAGAACGTGTTCGCCGACATCATCACCAACCTCGTTCCGGAGGGCGTCAAGTGACCGCGATCGACCTCGGGCTTCCCCAGTTGGGCGGCGTCGACCTGGTACCCACCACCGACGAACCGCAGAAGGCCAAGGACTACAAGTCGGACCAGGAGGTCCGCTGGTGTCCCGGCTGCGGCGACTACGTGGTGCTCAACGCCGTCCAGTCGTTCCTGCCCACGCTCGGCCTCAAGCGCGAGAACATCGTCTTCATCTCGGGGATCGGCTGCTCCTCGCGGTTCCCGTACTACCTCAACACTTACGGCATGCACTCGATCCACGGCCGCGCGCCGTCGATCGCGACCGGGCTCGCCACCACCCGCCCGGACCTGTCGGTGTGGGTCGTCACCGGGGACGGCGACGCGCTGTCCATCGGCGGCAACCACCTGATCCACGCGTTGCGGCGCAACGTGAACATCAAGATCCTGCTGTTCAACAACCGGATCTACGGACTGACCAAGGGGCAGTACTCGCCGACCTCCGGGCAGGGCATGGTCACCAAGTCCACCCCGATGGGCTCGGTCGACACCCCGTTCAACCCGCTTTCGCTGGCCATCGGCGCCGAGGCGTCGTTCGTCGGGCGCGCGATGGACTCCGACCGCAAGGGCCTCACCGAGGTGCTGCAGGCCGCGGCCCAGCATCGGGGGTCGGCGCTGGTGGAGATCTACCAGAACTGCCCGATCTTCAACGACGGCGCGTTCGACGTGCTGAAGGACAAGGACGAGGCGGCGCAGCGGCTGATCCCGCTGAAGGCCGGTGAGCCGATCCGCTTCGGCGCGGAGGGCGAGTTCGGGGTCCGGCGCGGCGACTGGGGTGGCCTGGACGTCGGCAAGGTCGCCGACATCGGCGAGGACAACCTCGTCGTGCACGACCCGGCGATCGCGGACACGTCGTACGCCTTCGCGTTGTCGCGGCTGGGCGACCAGAACCTCAACCACGTGCCGACCGGCATCCTGCGCCAGGTCGAGCGGCCCACCTACGACGACGGCGCCCGCGCCCAGGTCGAGCAGGCCCGCGCCGCGCGCACCCCCGATCTGCAGGGTCTGTTGCGCGGCAAGGACACCTGGACGGTCGTGTAACCCCGGTTTCCGAGGTCCGTGGGGGCCTCCTTGAGGGACCTAGAGTCCCTCAAGGAGGCCCCCACGGACCTTTCCGGGCGGTAAACCTCAGGTCAGCGGGCGGAAGCCGACGCGTTCGGCGTCGCTGGGCGTCCGGAACCAGACCTCGGCGACCATGCGCGGGAACTGCGGCGATTCCTCGGTGCAGTACCGCAACGCCGTCACGCTGGCCTTGACCGCGAACCCCTCGGCGGGACGTCCGCCGCCCGGCCGCGGCATCGCCGAACCGGGGCCGAACGGGCCCGGCGGCACCGCGTCCTCGGCGACCTCGCGCGCGGGCGGCGGTTCGGGCGCGGCCTGCTGCGCCATCGAGGCCGCGACCTGGTTCGGCTGTACCGACGGCTCGAACAGCGATCCGCTGTGCGCGCCCGCGCCCTCCGGTTCACGCCGTTCGACCGGCCGCATCGACGGCTGGATCGGCCGCGGTGGCTCGAATCCGCCGCGCGGCGCTTCCCTCGGCTGACGTTTCGGCAGCATCTGCGTCGTCTCCGCCGGGGTCTCCTCGGGAACCTCGTCGAGCACGCCGCCCGTCGCGGTCTCTTCCCCGCCGCCGAAGGCGTACGCGGGTTCGTCCGAGGCCGTGGCCGGGTGCGACGGCGAAGCCACGTGTTCGGTCGCCTCGTGCTCGCCGAGATACGCCGCCTCGGGTTCCTCGAACGGCGAACGCTCCGGTAGCGGTTCCTGGTCGAACCAGTCGGGCGCCGGGTGCGGCTCGGTACGGGACGACGGCTGGAAGAGGGAAACCGGCTCACTGCCCGGATCGAGCTTCTGCTCCAGCATCGAACGCGGCGGCGTCTCGGCGACGGGCTCGGACCGGAACAGCGACCCCGCGGGCGCTTCCTCCTGCTCCGGCGTCTCCGACACGACCGGCTCGGCCTCGACGGGCTCCGGTTCGTCCTGTTCGGACACACTGTGCTCGGGCGCGAAGTGCTCGGACGCGAAGTGTTCGTGCGCACCGTGTTCGAGCCCGGCGTAGACGGATTCCGTGGTGTCGTAAGCGGATTCCACGTCGTCGCCGTGCTCGGGTCCGTCCGGGGCGGAGCTGAACAGCGATCCCGACGGGGCGGGCTCCTCCGCCCGCGGCGGCTCGACCGGGCGCAGGTACTCGGTTTCCTCCGCCGGCACGCTGAGGTACTGGGTCGCCGCGGCGCGGTAGTCCGGCTCGACCGCCCGCTCGGCTTCCTCGTACGCGGATTCCGGCTCCGGCAAGGATTCGTGCGGGACCTCGGGTTCCGGCTCGGGGAGCACCAGCTCCCCGGCTTCGTGCTCGACGGTCGGGTAACCCGGCTCCGGCGAGAAGACCTGTGTCGCCGCAAGCGCTTCCTCGTCAGACACTGCCTCGTCCGGCACTGCCTTGTCCGGCTCCCGCTCGGCGGGGACGTCGAGGAACCCCTCGGCGATGTGCTCGCGCTCCGGGACTTCCGGCGTCTTCGGGTCCGCGACCGGCTCCTGCTCCACGATCGTGGCGGGATAGGCCGGTGCGGGCGGCTCCTCGTCGGCACCCGGCCGCGCGAAGATCGCCGTCCCGGTCGCGGCGGCGCCCACCACACCCGCGCCCGCCGCGAGCGCGCCCGCGTTCACCGGGGTCCGCGCGGCGTCGGCACGAGCGTCGGTCAGCGCGCCCTCCAGCTCACGGACGCGCTTGCGCGCGGGCAGCACCAGCAACAGCCAGGTCAGCAGCACGCCGATGAAGAACGCCAGCAGGCTCCACAACCACACCTGTCCGAAAATGGACATCTTTCCTGCCCCTTTAGTGCCCTTAGTGCGTGCGCTCGACCAGGTAGTCGGCGACCGACTCGCACGCGTCCCGCGCGGGGGACGCGGGCAGCGCCGCGAGCTCGGCACGTGCTCGCTGAGCGTAGTCGGAAAGGGTCACCCGTGCGCGTTCAAGGCCACTGGACCGGCGGAGGAGTTCGAGCGCCTCGGACACCAGGGCGTCGTCGGCGATCGGGCCGGACAGCAGCTCGACGAGCCTCGGATCGGTGCCCGGATCGGCCAGCGCGTAGAGCATCGGCAACGTGCGGACGCCCTCGCGCAGGTCAGTGCCCTGCAGCTTGCCCAGCTCGGCCGAGGGCGAGGCGATGTCGATGATGTCGTCGGAGATCTGGAACGCGGTGCCGATGATGTCGCCGAAGCGGCGCAGCGCCTGGATGTGCTCCTCGGCGGCGCCGGACATCATCCCGCCGAACCGGCCGGAGGTGGCGATCAGCGAACCGGTCTTCTGCGCGATGACCGTCAGGTAGTGCTCGACCGGGTCGTCCCCCTCGCCGGGGCCGACGGTCTCGCGCATCTGCCCGGTGACGAGTTCGCCGAAGGTCTCGGCGATGATCCGCGCGGCGTCGGTGCCGAGGTCCGCGACGAGCCGTGAGGCGTGCGCGAAGAGGAAGTCGCCGGTCAGGATGGCGACGGTGTTGTCCCAACGCGCGTTGACGCTCTCCGCGCCGCGCCGCATGGTCGCCTCGTCCATGACGTCGTCGTGGTAGAGCGTCGCGAGGTGCACCAGCTCGACCGCGGCCGCCGCGATGACGACGTGCTCGTCCTGCTTGGGCCCGAACTGCGCGGACAGCAGCGTGAACAGCGGACGGAAACGTTTGCCCCCCGCCTCCACCAGGTGCGACGCCGCGTCGTTGACGGCCTGGACGTCGCTGCGCACGACGTCGCGCAGCAGCTTCTCGACCTCGGCCAGGCCACCCGCGATCGAGCGGAGCAGGGGTTCGTCGGAGATCTGGAGCCCAACGGTCGCGCGCAGGTCCGCGAGGGCGTCACCGGGCGCAGCGGGGCTGGTTCCCGCCCCGGGGGCTGGTGAAGGCACAGACACGTCGGCTCCGCTCTCTCATGCACCAAGTCGAGTCGTGCCCCAGCGTAGTAGTAGGCCCGGCATCGCCGTTTACCCGCTGTCCTGCGGAAACGGTGACGAACATGACATCCGCCTCTCGGCGACGGCCTGCACGGCCGCCGCGCAGGGCTCATCTGACCAGAGCCGCGACCAAGGCCGCGGCTACTGTCGCGATAGGTCCGATCACCGTAGGTACGAACATGCTCACGATTGAGACGACATGGTCGCCAAATCTCGGCCTGACCAGCACAGCCTCCCTTGCGACCGGCTTCATGGCAAGTTCGAGCCACGGGTCCGGCCGAACGACATGCGCCACGACGACCACACAACGCCTTGTCACGATTTCCCTGCGTCCGATGTCATCGATGTCTTCCGCAGCCCACAGCAGCCACGTGCCGAGGCCCTTAACCCTGTCGCGACGACGTCGCGGACGGCCGCTCAGCACCGCAAGGTCCCCACTGAGCTGCCACGCCAAGGTAACCAGCCGTCGGCGGCGCCGTGCACGCATTCGACTCATGCTGTACCACTCGTCCCAATGCCAGCCGTGTGCCACCCGAACTCGCGGCTGGACCGGATTCAAGACGGCCACCGCACGCTCGACCCGCTGGAGCAGCCGGTACGGGGTAGAACGCCACGCAGCCAGCTTCGCCACGAAGACCACCATCCACGGCACCGCGACGAGGACCAGTAGCGTCTCCAGCAGAAATATCCATACTGGGTACGCCCGACCAAGCAACTCGTCCAGCACCAGCGTTCCGGCTGCCAGCATCATGAAGATAGCCCAGGAGTGGATGGTGGACGCCAACAACAACGCCGCGCCCTCCCGGCCACGCCGTGCCTCATCGGCCGTCATGCCATGCCGTACCAGAACCGTCCAAGGGCGAACCGACGACGAACGATGAACCGCTCGCGCTCCCCAACCACTCAGGTGCCACAACGGACGAAACGGTCGCCTCGAGGATCCAGCCCGGTTTACTACCGTCAAGTCACGTCCTCCGTCCTGCACAGTCACCATCGACATAGCACCCTCCCATTGACGCGCGTTGCCTCCCCAGCCTCGACAGGAGGGGCAGGGGACGCAATCAACCGGCACAGCGATCAACGCAACTCACCTCATCGTGTGCGTACCGGCAAGCGACAGGTCAGTCGACGAACTACGCCCATACACCTCGAACATCGTCTACGATCGACTCAAACTCTCTCTCGAAGCGGTGAACATGGGGCTGAGCAAGAGCGAGCATCAGGGTGCGTTCGGCGAGTCATTCGTCCAGGTGCTGGCGTCCGCTGCGGGGCTTACAGTGGCTAAGGAGAATATCGACACCCGGGGAATCGATCTGACTCTCGGTTACAAAGGTTTTCTGGGTGGATGGCGCCACCCCAGTATCGAGGTTCAGGTCAAAACCTGGATCCGGCATCGAGCAACGCACCGGAACGGGTTCTGGAAGTACCGGATGAACGCCAAGCACTTCAACGAACTCGCCGGCCAGAACTTTCGGATGCCCCGCTTTCTCGTCCTGGTCATCGTGCCGGACGATTGGCCGGAGTACGCGACCCCTACCCAGGAGCACACCGAGCTGAGACACGCGGCCTACTGGGTATCCCTCCTCGACCAGCACCCTGTGGATCCAGAGCAAGTCAGTACTGTGGCCGTCGACGTGCCTGTCCGCAATCTACTCACCGTTCCAGCTCTGCAACAGCTGCTGGCCCCGTCCGAACCGATACGGGCAGAAGCATGACGCGGCCCCAGTTCTCCTATGAGCTTCTGGCGACCATCCAGCTCGCGGACATCGTCACGTATCTCCATGCGGCGGGGTGGCGGGAAGGTGGGCCTTATAGCCGTTCCGTGGTGTGGCGGTTGACGGTCGATGGCGACGAGGCGGAACTGCTCGTGCCAGCGGATCCAAAACTCCGCGATTACGCCAATGGCGTCTCGGACATCGTGGAAACCCTTGCTCTGGTGGAAAACCGGACGCCCCAAGAGATCGTCCGTGACCTCCGTTCGGCCAGGGTCGACGTACACTACGTCCGCACCATTCCCGATGGCCCGAGCGGAACCATTGCCCTGTCGGAGGGCCTACGGGCGGTGCAGGGAACCCACGATCTGCTCATGGCCGCAGCAACGTCGACCGTGTCGCCCATCCGGCCGAGTGTGCTACCCAGCAGCAAACCCGATGCCGCCAAGGCGATCATCAGCAACATCCGGCTAGGGCAGACCGGCGAAGGGAGTTACGTCTTCCGTATTGAAAGCCCCCTTCCTGAGGCCGGTGTCACCCCGCTGTATTCCTCGCGTGACGCCTTGCTCCACCTCCACCAGGCGGCGACGTCCGCCCTCGAAGCCGCCGAACTCGTGCGTGGAGACGACTACACCGCGTTTGCCGAACGGATTGGCGACGGTGTTTCGGCAAACCTTTGCGAAGCTCTCACGAATTTGGGCGGGCAACGGCAGAGCACCTTCGAACTGTCATTCTCCTGGGCGCCGGCGTCTCCCGTTGCCATCGATACGCCGTTACTCCGGTTCGACTCACGGACCATTCCCGTGATCAAGCGAGGCGGCAAGTTCCTCCGCAAGTACCCCACGGTGGCTGCAGCGACAGTCACCGGCCGGGTGGTCGACCTGCACCGCACCCCGACCGACAAGCTGGGCAAGGTCCAACTGTCCGGAATAGTCGATGCCGAAGGCAAACGACGTGCCGAGGAACGCATCGTGCTACGGCTCGGGCTTCGCGACTACGAAACGGCTGTCACCGCACACCGGGACGGAAACGAACTCCGGGTCACCGGGCCGCTGCGGCACACCGGACGGCAGTCTGAGGTCATCCAAGCGGAAAGTGTCGAGGTCCTGCCCGCGTCTCCTCAGTGATCGGTGAAGAAGCTGTGCCCGGTGGCACCGAGTGTATCTACCAGCAACGCCCGGTCCAGGTACTGGTTCCCCCGCTCGCAGGTCGTTTCGGCCGCGAACAGGCACGCGTGACAGGCCGCGCCGTACAAACGACCGTGTTCCCGGGGATCATGTTCCGAACACAACGGGTCCGAGCTGCACATCTGAGCAGCCTCCAGCGCACGGTCGATGAGCTGGCCGAGCCGTTCGGCGCGACCAAGGGAAACTAAGCCACCGAGAGTGCCCTCACTGTCCGGTGCGGCGGTGTACAACAGAACACCGGCCATCGGCGCCTCGCCAGAGCGCGGGCTTCGCGCATAGATCCGCTCGCCGATGCCTGCCGCACTGTACCCGGACTCGAGCGCCAGCTCGCGGATGAGTACATGCGCGAAGGTATGGAGCAGTACGTAGCGCATCCCCGGCCAGCCGCCTGGATCGACCTCCCGCTGCGCGCACCACTTCCGGTGCGCGGGCAACAGGTGATCCAATTCCCTTTGGCGAACGGCGTCAGTACGCTCCCACTGGGCGATCCGGTCCTCATCGAAGCGGAGGAAGAAGCCCTCGCCACGCATTTCGGCACACGGTACCCACGTCGGGTCGCCCGCCGACAGCGGAGCCTGGCGTTGGTCCTCGGTGTCCTGTACTTCCCACTCCGGCGCGTCGATCCGGGTGAACCCGTACAAGGCGGCGACCTCCCGCAGCCTCGGTATCAGGACGAGCCGCCGAAGCCAGGAACGTGCGTTACGCGGAACTTTCTCGTGCACGGTGGTGAAATCGGCGACATCTACCTGGTCGTTCGCGGTGAACGCGTCCCATTCCGGTTTCTGGAGATCGGCGGGATCGGCGCTCCGGTGCTCTTTTCCACTGTGCGCGGCATGTTCTTTCATGGATTTCCAAACCCGATCGATCCCATAGGGTTCGAGCTCCAGCCAGCACTGCAGGTTCTGGATCATTTCTTTGGCAGTCGCTTCCGGCACCTGTGTGTACAGCGCGAGTGTCGTCCAGAACTCGGCGACCAGATGCGCCAGCGTGTTGTCCGCCTTGGGCACGGTGAACGCCCGCAGCTGCATGGGAAACCAGCTGTTGGTGGCGCCGAGCACCAAGGTCCGCACTGGTAACCCACAGGCCTCGAAGACACCTGGCAGATGCGGGTGCCGCCCACGACAGACGGGGAGGCTGGCCGCGGCCGCTTCGCCGAACGCCTCCGACATCGTCCTGCCAGTCCCGCAAGCACAGGACACAAGAACGCTTGCCGCCTCGCCGGTACTGCCGGACTCGGTCATCTTGAGCGGGTGCCCGGTCTCCGGTGGTAGACCGCGATGGGTGTAGTAGTGCCAAGGAAAATCATCGAGGTGGCCGTGCTCGCACGCGAGTACGAACCTGGCCGGGAGGGCAGTCGGACGTTTCCGTCCGTTTCCGAAACATCTGTGCACGTAGCGAACCGCGTCCGGTCGGAACGGATCCGGATCGAGTTCAAACAGACCGCCCTCGGCCTCACCGAGCTGGTTGCACCGAGAACATCGAAGCCAGCGCGGGAAGAGGGCGACCGGCACGCCGACCTTGGTCCACTGGCCGAAGGGGTCAGCCGAGTTTTCCGGCAGATAGGGTGGGAGTCGCAGATGGCTCACCTGATGTCCGAGCTTGGCGCGCACCGCGGCCAGCAGACGATCTTCCTGAATCGGAGTGCTCGACTGGTCGAGGTTCCAGTAGTCCAGGCCGAGCATGATCACGGACAGGCTGGGCAAATCGGCCATGGCGCCGACGCCGTAGGTGTGCAGCAGCTGGTTGGGGCGCAGCGCGCCAACCCGATGCTGAACTGGGGAAGTCATGATGCGTCGTCACCCGATTCCCCGGCCTCCGCGTCCGGTTCGCTCGGCGGCAGGTAGGGAGGTTCCTCGGCGCGGACACCGTCGACGCCCTGAAGCAGCAGCTGAACACCTGGCTCCACATCGCGAAGCGAGGTAGGGCAGGTCATCTGCCGCCACCGCCCTTCGTTGGGCTTGTACAGCAGACCCACAACATCCTCAGTTCTCCTCGGCTGCTTATAGGCCAGCAGACGGCCTGGAACATCACGTTGGCGCGCCCAGTTGGCCAGCCGCTCGTCGAGTGCTGACTCGACCCGCACCGCGGTCGGCTTGTCACTGACTTCGAGCGCCCGGCGGCGCAGGTAGCGAACCACATGATCGGCCAGCTGCGAGTCCTTGGCGAAATTGAGCGCCTCCAGGTTGCCGTTGTAGGTGAGTTCGAGCTCGCGGACCAGCGCCACCAGCACCCCGGTCAAGCCGCGATCGACAGCGCGCTCGGCGAAGGGCGTCACCGACAGCGCCTCGACGTGCCGGTACACCGTCGCGTGGAAGTGTTCGAAGCTCTCGTAGTGGGACAGGTCCCTCGGCCGTGCCCAGTTGTACACGGTGAACACCAGGCCGGGAGCTTCCCGGGTACGGCCGACGCGGCTGGTCGCCTGGATGTATTCGGCCGTCGACTTGGGTTGACTGCACACCACCATCGCGCCGAGCCGGGAGACATCGACACCGACCGCGATCATGTTGGTGGCCAGCAGCACGTCGATGGGCGTGGGAGCCCCCTTCTCCTTGCGGCGGGGGAAGGTGATCTCAAGCTTGTCGAGCAGTGGCCGGATCTCATCCGAGGACAGCCGCGAGGTGAGCTCTTTGATCCCGTCGTCGGAGACGAAGCGCCTGGCCAGCCCTCGTTCGTTGGCACGCTGCAACCTGCTACGGACGTCATCCTCGGCGATCCGGCGCATACCCCCGAGATCGCGCAGGCTGTTGAAGTACCCGACCAAGGTCATGTACGGGTCGGTGACTTCGTTCCGGCCATACTGCTCGTGCAGCTTCTGCGCCGCCCCCAGCACCGACACGTACACCCGGATCAGCGTCGACTTGATCCGGGCACCATGGGCGCAGATACCGATATAGCGCCGACCTGGCTGCTTCCGCTGATCCCGTTGCCGGGCGAAGAAGTTATCCTCGACCGACAGCCCAGGCGGTGGAAAGATCGCCGTTTCCCGGTTGAACAACGAGCCGATCTGGCTGTCGGCCCGCCGGACGGTCGCGGTGGAGGCGATCACCTTCGGACGCACTGTGCGCGAAGTCGCCGGATCCTGCCAGGTGGCCAGCTTGTCCACCGCGTTCTCGTACAATCCGACCAACGTACCCAGCGGTCCCGAAATCAGGTGCAGCTCGTCCTGGATGATGAGGTCCGGCGGCCTCAGCTGAGCGATGCGGACGATCTGTGCGGCCGGCGCGTGCGGTGTCGGCCGATGGAAATCGCTGTCACAGTCGGTGTTCGCCCGCAGGTCGTCGGTCACCAGCCCATGTCGCTGACAACGCCGGTTGACCCTGCCGAACAGTGTGATCGTCTCGCCACGCCACGGCAGCTGAGCGAACTTGTCCACTGTCCCGATCAGCAGGGACGGTGGGTGGCGGTAGATCTCCTCGTCCACCACCAGCACCGGCAGGCCCTTGCGATCCACCTCCAGGTCTTGGGTCTCCTCGGCAACGCTGCCGAACGGGCAGCTGAGCCCCGGACACACGACCAGTGTCCGCTGGTAGGGCTTGTTCACCTCGATGTCGCGTCCCGCGTCGATTTTGGTGCCACACCACGGACAGCTGGAGAGCTGGTGTGGGGAACCCTGTGCGCGGACCACGGAGCCGCGAATATTCCGGCGTTGTTTGAGCCACTCCTCCGCGTGCTCGGTCTTGTTCGGCGTGACCCGGCCACCGACCCACATACCGATCCGGAACGGCTCGTCACCCCAGGTCCGTTCGTCACCCCGGCGCAGGGTCTCGGCCGCACAGATCAACGTCGCCGCCCGTTCGAACTGCTGGATGGTGAGCAACCGGAGCGTGTATCGCATGAGCACCGCGACACCTGCCCTGGCGTTGTACTCGCCGAAGACCGGCTGCAGGCGGCGGACTGCGATGGCGAACGCCGTCAGGCCGAGATAGGCCTCGGTCTTTCCGCCGCCGGTAGGGAACCACAACAGGTCGGCCACGGCCCGCTCACGATCCTCGGATCGCTCCGGATGCCGGGGGTCGGCCAGCGACGGCAGGTTGAGCAGGATGAAGGCCAGCTGGAACGGTCGCCACCGCTGTGCGGTCCCCGCGTCGACCTCGGCAACGACCTCGTCGAAGTCGCTGAGCTGGTCCTGGCGGCGCCGGGCCGCCACCTGGGTGTGCAGGCGCTGCAGGTACATGGCCCGGTTGGCGAAGGCGAAGGCACGCCGGGCGTTCGCGTCCGTGGTCAGTGCCTCGATACCCGCTTCGACACGCTCCGCGGCACGGGTCGCCGCCGCCAACCCTTTATCCGCCTCGTCGCGGTAGTCCTCGAGATGCCGAGCGGGGTCCTCGATGTCCGCGCGCCGGCGCTCGATCCAGGCCCGATAGCCGAACGCCAGTGGCCGAAGCGCGGTACTCACTGCGTCAGCAGACTGCTCGGCCAGCTCGGCAAGCTGCTTCATGTCGAGCACGACGTCGTCGAGTTCGGGCAGATCTTCGTCGTTTTCAGCGGTGGGCACATCGGTGAACGGGATTTCGTACTCCGGCACAGTCCGGGTGCTGATCCGGATGGCCCGCATCGGGCTGTCAGCAGCGGTCGTCGCATGCACCGCCGTGCCGCTGCCGAACGCGAACTCGGGCTGAAAGCGATACGCCATCGCCAAGCGCCGGCGCTCGGTCTTGTCCTGGCTGTCCCCGCCACGAGCACGCTCGAACCGTGGGAGGAACACTGGGCGCTCCCCTGCCGCGGCCGCAGTGAGTTCGACCTGGAAGATCCACAGTTCCGGATGCCGCTTGCGGTCGGGTGCGGGCTGGCCGTTCTCGAGGAACACCGAGACCAGCCAGTTGCCCGCGTGCTTACGCACCCGGCCGCGGATCACGACCGCGGGCTCACGCTCATCGGGCACCAAGCCGGTGAACTTGCCCTGCTTTAGTGGGACGATGACATCTCCACCCATCGGAACACGCCGCCAGACCAGTGTGCCCGCGGTGTCCTCCAGCTCCGACTTCACCCGCTCGTAACGACCCCATGAAGCGGTTACGAGCAGTTTGCTCTCCTGACCGTCCACATGCGCGGTGAAGCCGAGAGACGAAGGCGTCAGGCTCGTGACATTCGGCGCACTCGGCTCCGGATCCGGGTCGGCGGCTTCGCCGGCCTCGGCGGTGGAGAAGCTATCCTGCGTCTCCGGCTCTACAACCTCACCTCGGGAGGCGAGTCTGCCCAGCGGGTATCGATCGATGGGGTTCTCCGCCCCGGTGAACTCTTCTTCAGCGCCATCCAGCGGGCCGAGGAGATCGTTCACCACGAGCCGTTGCAGCTCGTCGCGGATCTCGCCCGGCTCGGGCGCCTTCAGCACTGACAGTTGGTTCATGAGACGTACCGTAGCGGTCCTCACCGACAATCATGGGAGCATTCAGTCAGTCCAGTGCCCCTTCTGATAGTCCACCGCCTCCCGGCCGTGCAGCTCACGTGTGTTGTTGTTGGTACGGACATAGAAGTGCGGCCTCTTCTCCCCCTTCGCCGGCGTGGCGAACTGTGGCCTCGCCGCCGGAGCGACATCAATGCGCGCGACGGTTCGCCCGTCGATGACCGCCACCCGGACATCGAGGCCGGCAGCGGCGACAGTGCCTATCGTCCGGACCACCAGCTCGGTGAGCCACAGCATCCAGCCGTCCAGATTCTTCTTCGCGACGAACGGGAAATCCTCTTCGATTCCAACGATCGAGCCGTCGTCGGCCACGCCCACCAGCAAGGTGCCGCCATCGGCGTTCATGAACGCGGTGATCGATTTGACGATCACCCATTCGACGCCGTCGTCTTTTTCTCCGGTTTTCAGGCTCTTCCGGCCGGTTGACTTGAATTCGACAACTTTGCTCTCGTCCGCCTTGATCAACGCTTGGATGCCCTCGCGCACCCGCTCGGCATCCCGGCTCGTGCCCGCGAATGGACTTTCCGAGCGGTCGGCGGACCGGTTGACCGGCTTCCCCATCGCCTCCTCGATCTGCTTGAGCAACCGCTCGAAGCGGGCGTTGAAGAACGTCGAAAAGTCGTCCGCGCGCACCGCGACCGTGTCGACGCCGTGCGAACGCAGGATCGCGTCCAGGTAGGCGGCGTCCACCTGGTCCTGGCTCTCGATCCGGGCCAGGTACTTGCTGGGCGCGTCACCGCGGACACGGTGGTTGGTCCGGGCATCGAACGCGGTCTTGTTGACGATGCTGTCGGCGACACTCATCGGGATATCGTGCGCGGCGCACCATCGCTGGGGAAAGATGTGATAAATGTCGATAGCGTCGTCCAGATAGGCGGTGACGTCGATCGTTTTGCCGGTCCGGAAATCCCGCCCGCCCCGCTTCATCAGGAGCGCGTAAATACCCTTGTAGGCGGCGCTGTTGCGCGTGCGGAGCGTGAGCAGACGGGCGGCCTGGAACTGGGCTTCCCGTACCGTGCCCGGCTCCGGTCCGTCCTGGCCGATCCACGCAGTGACGTCCTGCAGATCGTTGGCGAACCTCGTCTCGGTCGAACCGCCGTACATCTCGCCGAGCACACCGCACCAGTACCACTGTTGCAACATCTGCTGGACGTGCGGCCGGTCGACAGCGTCACCGAGCGCGACAAAAATCGCGGTCAGCGGCACCAGCTGGGTGGCGTAGGGCACGTCGTTCGCGCGATACACATGTTCGCCATGCAGGAAACGCACGACCCGCCGCAAGGCCTCGGTCGCCTCGTCAGCCCACTTCCGGTAGTCGGCAAGCTCCAGCCGCAAGACGTCTCGCCGCTTGCAGGACACAGCGGATGCCTTGTCATCACCGGGTTTGTCCGCGAGCTCCCGCTTGCGCCGGTCGAAGGTGGCCAGCAAAGTCAGAATCTGCAGGAAGTCGGTGGCCTCGAACCTGCGCAACAGCCGCTCCGCGCCGAGCAGCCGTTTGCGTTCATCCCAGTCGGCCCGCAGATTGAAGTCGTCGGCCGCGTAGGTGGCGGTGAGCAGCTCGAACACAGTCAGCGAGACGCCGCCGGTGTTAACCTTCTCGAAGACCTGACAGACCGCTTCCTTGGGGGTGGACCGGATGAGCGCAATCGTCGGAACTTGGTACTGGTAGAAGGCGTTGATAACCGACTCGTGGAATGTGCGCCAGATCTGGAGGCGCTCATCGCGTTCCCCCGGACCGTTGTCAACGTAGGCGTAATGCCATGACATCGTCTCGGAGTAGTCCATGACTCTGTCCAGCGGGAATATCCCCGCGGCGACCTGAGCCTCAGTCGTCGACACGTCCAGGGTTACGTCGCCACGGAATGTCTTCACTAGACCGTCGCCGGGCACACCTTTGATGGCGTCCTCGCGATCGCACGCCGGGTCGATGCAGGCCTTGATGTCGGCGAAGTAGCGGCGCTCCAGGGGATTGTTTCGTGCATCCGTGGTCGGCACCGGCGCACCGGAACGCAACGCGAGGTAGAGCGAGGTGATCCGCTGCTGGCCGTCCAGCAAGAGGAACTCCGGCTCGACCGAGCCGCGCAGTTCGACGCCCTGGAGCGGCCGGGGCCGGAACCGGACGTCGGGGTTTCCGGTCTGGAGCGTCATGACCGCACCGATCGGGTAGGACAGCGACAGCGACGCCAACAGGCTGGAGATGTGATTGTCGTCCCACACCCAGCCCCGCTGAAAGTCCGGCAGCTGGAGCTTGCCCGACTTGGCCTGGTCGAGCAGCTGCGCGAGCGGCACCTCGTCGCTGGTGAACTTCTTTTCCATGATCCCTCTCCTGCCTCCCCCGCCGGGCTCGCTCAGAAGAGCGAACCATCCGGCGCGAAGAGGCCATCCAACGGTTGCTGCTGCTCGACGGTTTTCTTGGTGCGCTTGGGTTTGGTCTTCTTCTTGCGGTGCAGACCCTGACGCTCCTCCTCGGCGTGGCGCTCGAAGTTGAGTTCGAGCAGCCTGTCAAGGATCTCGGTCTGGGCATCCGGGGCGATGGTGAATCGCTGGCCCTGACGGGTCTGATGGAAGCTGTGGCCGAGGTCGAGGTCCGTCCAGCCGTAGGCCTCGGCGGTGGAGAGGTCGACCTCGGTGTGGATCTCCCGCAACCGGATGATGTCACTGTCCTGGTTGGACTCGTTGTGCACCAGGTTGTACAGCTTGGTCAGGCCGAGCTGTCGTTCCAGCATCACTGACCGCCGGAACGTGTCCAGTTCCTCCCCAACCCGATCCATCCGCTCCGTCAACACCGGCTGCGGAAACGTCTCGAAGACATCGGAGAGCGAGTAGTTCAGACGAGTCTCCAAAGTGGACGACCGCCTCCATGCCCAGAAACTATGCAGCGCGCTGGACAATAGGGTCAAGTGTGCCGACTTGCCGACTGCGAAGATGCCGAGCTTATGCGAGAAGACTTGCCTCCTCGGCACCCACATCGGAAGTGCGGTCTTTCCAACTAACGCGACAGCTAGAACCCGATCGAGTCCAGCGATTGCATCATAAAGCTCTTTGCGAATTCTCCAATACTGCCACCAGCGATCCGCTAGGCCCGGGTATGAATTGTTCGACCTTTTAGCGCGCACAGGCTTGACAGTTACTTCAGCATACTCGAACACCCGTCGATAAGACTGGGCATCCCTCAGGCTTCGATCATGAAAGTTAATTACCCATCTACTTGCAGAGCAATCCGGGGAAGAGTTTAGATCTTCGCCGTTCAAATATGGAAACAGGATCTCGTGATTACGGGAATCTGCGGCAATAAAATTGCGAGCAGAGTCTGATGTCAAGGCAAAATAGTCACTATCCAGAACCAGTGAACCCTGGAACGACTGATCCGCATTGGCGACCAACCGGTAAGGGTTACCAGACACCCGTGACCTAGGATCGAGCGAGGGGGTGATGGCGTGGACCTGGCGGCCGTCGAGCAGGATAACTTCGCCAAGCTTGGTTTCCCCCACCCAGACCAAGGAAACCTCCAGTGATGCCGTCCCCGGCCATGGCTGGGATTTCACCGCGCGATAGACGCTCCGACCCCGTTCCACGATCTGATCGAGACCGACTTCGCGAGTGTCACCCTGCGCAATCGTGTTCGTGGCGATGATGCCAATCCTGCCCTCGGACGCAACCTCGACATTCCGCAGCAGGAAATACGAGCAAAGATCGGCATTCCCCGGCTTGTCCCTGCCGACGTACGTCTTCAGGTACTCCCGGACATCCTTGCCTACCGCACCACTGACCCGCTTACCGCCGATGAACGGTGGGTTGCCCACGACAGCATCGAAGCAGCCACCGTTGCCCATCACCTCGGGAAACTCCAGCGGCCAGTGCAGCGGCCGGATCGGCTCAGGTCGCGGCCCACGCAACCACTCGCCGATGATCCTCTTTAGCTCCCGTTCGACCGCGGAATCCGAATCCTCCTCGTGCAGCAACGCATCGACGCTGTCGGCGATGCCGTCGAGCCGGCGTTCGTAGGCAATCTCCTCGGCCGGATCATCCTCATACCACGGCCCACTCTTGACCACAGTGGACAGTGCCGCGCCCACCACCGCATCGGCGGCGATCCGCAGCTTCCGCGTCAGCCACTCCGCGTTAGCCAGCAGCTCCGCCTTCTCGGCCGCGTCCCGCGCGTCCTGCACAACGCTGGCCTCGATTTCCTGGCGCAGGGAAACAACGTCCGAGAGCACGAGATCGATTCGTTCGTTGAGGTACCGGAACAGGTCCGTCCCCGCGCTCTGCCCACTCGACGCGTCGAGGTGAAACGACACGAGCTGCCGCTCGTTGAGCAAGCCGATCAGCGAATCCCCACACCGCAACGCGTGATCCAGGAAGCCGAACGGCTTGTCCTTGGCCAGCGTGACCAGCCACAACGACAGCTTCGCCAGCTCGACGGCCATGTCATCACGATCGACGCCATACAGGCAACGCGCCGCGACGAGCCGCCGCGCACCGAGCAACAGCCCCTCGCGATCGTCCTTGTCGTCGAGCAACGTGGCGACCTCGTCGGGTACGCCATCCCGATCCCACGCTTGCACGAGCCGTTCGGCGAGATAGCGACAAGCCGAGACGAGAAAGGCACCGGACCCCATCGCCGGGTCCACCACGTTGAGCTTCAAGAGGTCCGCGGCGGGCTTCACCCGCCAGTCGGCGGGCTCGGCACCCTGCGCCGGCCCAGGATCGAAACACAGCGGTGCCAAGGTGTGCTCGACGACCTCTTCTGCGAGCTTCCGCGGCGTGTAGTGCGTGCCCGTCGACCGTCGATCGCCGACCTGGGTGAACAGCACGGACCCCGCCGGGAACACGGTCGGCTTGCCACGCAGGTCCTCGCGCAAGAGCCCCCAGAACGGACGCGCGCGCTCGGCGAGCGCGTCGTCGTTGTCGAACGCCGCTCGAAGGTCGGCCATCTGATCCAGCGTCGGTTCCGCCGCCAGCCACTTGTCGAACTGCTTCGGCGTCGCATCGCATCGAGTCCGCAGCTGATCCTGTCCGAGAAGAGCTTCCACCTCGCTCAGCGGCAGCTCCGGCTCCAGCTTGCCTCGCAACCCGATGTACGGCTCAGCGACCTTCTTGCACGAGAACTCCAACAAGCCCTCGTACACGTGCCCGATCTGTTCGACCCCGAGCCGGGCATAGCTCAGCTGCTCGGGTGCTTTGCCTCGATGCTTGAGCACCAGCAGCGCGTCCAGAATCTCGTGCATCACCTGATCACTGACCTCGACCGCGGCCAGCCACGGGTAGCGGCGCGGGTCGAACAGCGAACCACCGTACGCAGGAATCCGCAGATCCGGATGCTCACAGCCCCCGTGGATCGCGACGAAGAGTGCTAACAGCCGTGGCCATGCCGCCCGGCTACGGTCGGCCACCTCGTCGCCGTACCGGCTCCGATCGGCCGTCAGCTGCTCGTGCAGCGTCGAAACCGCATAGCCGAGCGCGTAAATCGGGTCCGTGACCGGCAGCAGCCGCTGTTCCTCGGCGGACAGCAGGAACACGAGACGCATCAACACCGTCAACGCGCCGCGGTAGATCTCCCGTTCCGGCACATCGGCCAGCAGGGCTCCACCGCTTTCCCGGTCCCGGAAGGCGATCTCGGCGACGAGCAGCTCGACGGCCTGCCGCACCTGGTTGCCCAGCGTCGTCGTGACGTGCGCGTGTTCCTCAGCGCTGCGGGCGAAAAGGCCGGCCAGACTGGTGGAGTGCGTACCGTCCGCGTGGGTTGGCGCGGGCAACACTCGGGTTGCCGCACAGAGCGAAGCCAACGCTCGCGGCAAGGCCGGTTCTTCCGACCACAGGTCCGCGTCGAACACCGCGGTACTGGTGGTCTCACCGGGCCGGGCGTGCACCAGCACCCACAGGCGGCCGTTGGTGAGCAGCGCGAGCGGCACCCGCGCATCACGACAGACCTGCGCCGCTCGCTCCGACAACGCGGGTCGGCCGTGTACAGCGGTCGTCAGCGGCTCGTCGAAGGAGCGCCGGTAGAGATGCATCCTGGTCGCCCCGCCCTGACTGAGCAGCGCGTCGGGCCGAAGCCCGCGAAAGTCCGCGGACGACACCGCATTGTCCTGGATCATCGCTTTCGGGTAGCGAAGGACTTCGGTCAGGATCAGCTCCTGCCAGCGCGGTCCGAGGAGGTCCGGCGCCGCGGCCAGTTCCGCCCAGCCCTGCCGTACCCGGGCGCGAGTCTCCTTCGGGATTTCCTCAAGCCCTTGCGGAAGCGCGTCCGCGAGCACGGGGAGGGCGAGGAACGGACCTTCCGGGCGTACCAGGGAAAGCCATTCCGCGTGCTGTTCCGCCACGCTCGGCGGACGCGGAATCCTCGGCTTCGCGGCGGCCATCAACGCATACCCTTCACGATCGACTCGGGGACGAGGAATTCGACCGCGGCGGGGAACCAGCGCGCCACCGGGTCGGCGTACCGTCGCCGCAACGCCGCGATCTCGTCCTCCCGCTGGTCGGGGATGGCCTCCAAACGGGCCAGCAGCGCCTCGTGGTCCGCGTGCAGCTGATCCCGCTCGTCGTCGAGGTTGAACAGGCTGCCCTGCTGCCAATGGTCGGTGGCATCGAGCGCTTCACGGATCGACTGTACGAGCTCGTCGAGTACGACACCGATCCCGGTGACCTCCTCGTCGCACCGCTTGCGCAGCAACGCCTCCATGCTCCTCGTCCGATCCGCCGCGCGCCGGGCGAGAAGCTTCGCGAGCGGATCGCTCAGCTCGGGCCAGAGCTCGTCGAAGCGGGCATGCAGCTCGTCAGGCACCGCTTCGGTCGACGCCGCGGCAAGCCAGCCCGTCAGTTCGTCGGCCGTGGCCCGACGCAACTTCCCTTGATCGATCACGCCCCCCGCGGCCATGACCTCTTCGTGCAACCGGGTTCCCTCCGCGCCGGTGACGACGACCCGGCCATGCGCCACCACCGCGGGCAGCAGCAGGCGATCGCCGGGCACGACCCTGGCTGTCACCCGGCTGAGCTTGCCCCTCGGACCGCCGTCGGCGCGCGCCTGGGCCCACAGCTCCGCGCGGAGCAACCGCAGGCACATCTGCACCAGCTGATGGCCGAGATGCAGCAACACGACGTCGTGCCGGCCAGCGACCGCGTCCTGGTCGAAGGTCACCAGCCGTTCTTTGCCGGTCAAGGCGTGATAAAGCCCGGAGTTCCGCGCCGAAGCCCAGGCCCCTGGCAACTCCGGCAAGCGGAAGACCGGTGCGGAAAAGCCCTTTGGCGGGGTCGCGGGCTCCAGCTCGCGGCGATGGGCCAGTCGCAGCGCCGTCCGCACCACCTGCTCCACTGTCTCCGGCGTCAAGTCCAGCTCGGTACGGCTTCCGGCCAAGGTCTCGGTCAGTCGCTGGAGGTCGCGGGCCAGGTCGCGTTCCACCTTCAGCCGCGCCCGCGACGCGCGTTTCCTGATCTCGGTGTCCGCCATCACCCAGCCGGACTGCTCGCCGAGCATCTTGCGCTCAACCTGCGCGGAGATGACCTCACCCGCGCTCCCGAGGTCCTCCCGGATCTGCTCGACCTTCTCCACCGCGATGCGCAGAAAGTCCAGCTCGTCTTCGAGGGACCCCTCCCCGAAACTCGCGGTTTCCCAGCCCGCGGGCACGAAGTGCCGCACCTCCACCTCGTCCGCTCGCTGTCCGTGCCGATCGACCCGGCCGTTGCGCTGTTCGAGCCGGTTCGGGTTCCAGGGGATTTCCCAGTGCAGGATCCGGTGGCACTGGTCCTGGAGGTTGATGCCCTCGCTCGCGGCGTCGGTGGCGATCAGGACTCGTACGTCGTCGAGTTCAGGCTCCGCAGTGAACCTGGTCTTGACCTCTTCGCGTTTCTTCTCGTCCTGGCCGCCGTAGAGCAGTTCCAGCCGCTCCTTCGGGTATCCCGCCTGAATCAGCTGCTGATACAGCCAGCGCTGGGTGTCGCGATACTCGGTGAACACGATGACGCGCTCCGGCCCCCACTCGCCATCGGGCCGCACGATCGGGTCCAGCCAGCCTCGAAGCTGGTGGATCTTGGCGTCCGGCCGGTCGATCGCGGCTTCGGCCCAGTTCTGGAGCTCGTCCAGCATCCCCCGTTCGGCGGAAGTCAGCGGTGGTGCGCAGCCACGCACCGCGCTGAGCGCGGCCGCCTCCGCCTCGGCGTAGGCGGCGTCGTCCTCGGCAGTCTCGTCGAGGCGCTCGATCAGCGGCAGCAGTACCTGCCTGCCCCCGGTTCGTTCCTCCCGGCCGGCCATGGTTTCGAGATGTTTCTTCACCGTCTCGGCAAGCGCTTTCGGCGAGGAGAACATGCGACGCTTCAGCAGCGTGGTGACGAAGTCCGCCGCGGACCTCGACGCCTTGTCCATCGCCGCGGTGGCCTTCCGGCTCTCGGCATACCGGGCGAGCAGGGCGTGCGCCGCCCGGTCCTCCGGTGAATAGTCCAGTTCCAGGTACCGGATCTCACGACGAGGAAATCGGTTCGTACCGTCCCAGTTTTTCGGCAGCGTGCTCTTCAGTCGCCGGATCATGATCTTGGCGAGCTGATCGTCGGCCGGCTTCACCCCGCGGGCGAACCGCTGGTCATCCAGCATCTCCAGCAACGCGGTGAAGGACTCCAGGTACCCGTTGTGCGGCGTCGCCGACAGGAACAGCCGATGCTCGCAATGCGGCGCGAGCGCGCGGATCGCCTTGGTCCGCAACGAATCCACCGCATACTTGCCCCGCCCTGATGGCGCACAGTTGTGCACCTCGTCGACCAGCAGCAGGTCGAAGGCGCGCGGATAACGCGGCGTGGGCGGCAGCACCTCCCGGAGCAGCCGCATCGGCCGTTCCCTCTTGAGCCAGTCGACGCTGACGATCAACCGCGGATAGTGCGTCCACGGATTGACGTACAGCCCGCGCTGGCGGCGGAGCTGCTTCAGCAGTCCGGCGTCGACGATTCGGAAGTCGAGCCCGAACTTGTCCCGCATTTCGTCACGCCACTGGAATGTCAGCCCGGCTGGGCAGACGATCAGCATAGTGCGTGCTCGGTGCCGGAGGAAGAGCTCCTGGATGACCAAGCCCGCTTCAACGGTCTTCCCCAGCCCTACGTCGTCGGCGATGAGCAGGTTCGTCCTCGGCATGGACAGGGCACGAACAACCGGATCGAGCTGGTAGTCCTCGATCTGAATGCCGGATCGGAACGGTGCCTGCAAGGCAGTGGTGTCCGCGGAAGCGATGGCGCCCCAGCGCACAGCGTGCAGGAACGCGGCCAGCTCGGTGGGATCGTCGAAGCCATGTTCTGGACTAGGCAGCACCGTAGAGTCGTGGATCAACGTGCCGGGCTCCAGCTCCCAGACTACGCGGAGTTCCTCGTCGTGTGCATCGTCCTCGATGCTGGCCAGCGTCACCAGATGCGACGCGCGGGCGGAGAGAACATGCGGATCACTGCTGGTGACTGCGCCTCTCGCAACATCCGCCGCCACCCACTGCCGATTTCGTACCGTCACCAGCTGCCCCGGTGCGGGAACAGCAACCGCCCGGTCGCTCATACTCACTCCGCCCTCCCCGAACCGCCCACACAATTCTCATACCTGG
This sequence comes from Amycolatopsis samaneae, assembly GCF_039541975.1. Classification (NCBI taxonomy): domain Bacteria; kingdom Bacillati; phylum Actinomycetota; class Actinomycetes; order Pseudonocardiales; family Pseudonocardiaceae; genus Amycolatopsis; species Amycolatopsis samaneae. The sequence goes on along the minus strand of NZ_BAABHG010000008.1, from coordinate 27,030 downwards.
ATACCATGCGTGACTGAGAGGTCGTAACGTCAACCCAGGCCGTTACGAGATCGAGGGGACGCAAGGGGACACTGTGGCACGTCTGAACATCGCCAAGGACTTTCTGGCGGCCTACGTCAAGCTGGAGAAGCCCGTACAGCGTTTGGTCGACAACGCGTTGAGCCGCTTCCCCTTCCACACGCACGCTGGGCTGCACCTCGAGAAGCTGCAAGGCTCGATCGACCCGCTCGTACGCACGATCAGGATCAACGACTTCTGGCGTGGCATCGTCCTCGCCCCGGAGACGGGCGACGAGTACACCCTGCTCACGGTGTTGCCGCACGACAAGGCCAACCGTTACGCGACCAGTAAGCGGTTCAGCGTGAACCAAGCTTTCGGAGTCTTCGAAGTACGGGATCAAGCGGCGATCGACCAGCTCGAACCCGCTATCAGGAACTCCTCGCAGGAGACTGAGACCCGGCTGTTCGACCACGTCAAGGACAGCCAGCTGGTCAGGCTCGGTATCGATGCCGAGGTGCTGCCGCTGGTCCGCATCATGGTGTCCGACGAGCACCTCGATCCGTTGGCCACCTTGCTCCCCGAACCGCAGTACAACGCGCTGTTCCTCTTGGCGGCGGGGTATTCCCCGGACGAAGTCTGGCAGCAGTTGTGCAGCCAGCTCGTCGACGAGAAGCCGGAACCCGGGATCGATCCGACGGATCTGACCGCCGCGATTCACCGCACCCCGGACCGGTTCGCCCCGGTCACCGGGCCGGAGGATCTGGCCGGGATGCTGGCAAATCCGTTCGCGCTGTGGCGGATCTTCCTGCACGAACGGCAGGGGAACATCGCTCATCGGGACTTCTACAGCGGTCCGGCGCTGGTCACCGGCGGTGCCGGCACGGGCAAAACCGTCACCGCGCTGCACCGGGCGGTGTTCCTCGCGAAGAAGCTGCCGCCTGGTGAAGGCCCGGCCATCCTGATGACCACCTTCACGAACAATCTGGTCGACGCGCTAAAGGAGCAGCTCGGCCGACTCATTGACGACGAATCGATCCTGTCGCGGATCAGGGTCTCGACGGTGCACAAGGTCGCCTACGACATCGTGCGGGAGGAGGAGGGCAGCCCACCGGACATCATTCACGATCATGCCAAGACCCGGCTGTGGCACAACGCGGCGAAGCACATCAACGAAGCCGTCTCCGGGAAGTTCCTGGAAAGCGAATGGGAACAGGTCGTCATGGCGCAGGACCTCGCGGATCGCGACGCCTACCTGACCTGCGTACGCAAGGGACGGTCGAAGCGGCTCAGCGTTCCCAAGGAAACGGTGTGGAAAGGGATCGCCCACGCGCTGGACCAGCTCAAGAGCGTCGGCCAGCGTCTGCACACCCAGGTGGTCGCCGACGCGGCCAGGATTCTCGCCGGACAGAACCGGCCGCCATACCTGCACGTGCTCGTCGACGAAGGCCAGGACCTGCACCCCACCCAGTGGCGGCTGCTGCGGAATCTGGTCGGTGATCAGCCAGACAACCTGTTCATCGTCAGCGACCCCAATCAGCGCATCTACGACAACCGGGTCTCTCTGGGCAGCCTCGGCATCAACGTCAGAGGCCGCAGCAAGCGGCTGACGGTCGGCTACCGGACGACGCAGGAGATCCTCCAGTGGTCGGTCGGCGTGCTGAACGCCAAGGACGTCATGGGTCTCGACGACGAACCCGACACACTCGACGGCTATCAGTCGTCCTTGCACGGACGACGCCCCGTGATCCACCCCTACCCCGACCGCGACGCCGAGCTGGACGGGCTCGTCCAGCAGGTCAACGGGTGGCTCGACCAAGGCATCGAAGCACACGCCATCGGCGTCGCCGCCCGGACGAAAGCGATGCGGAAAACCGTCCGCGACGCGCTCAAGGCGGCTGGCATAGCGACTTCAGGCAAGAATGGCGTGCGGGTGGAGACCATGGCCGGCATGAAGGGGCTGGAATTCCAATGCGGCGCCGTCGTCGGCGTCGACCGGGACACCGTCCCCCACCCAGCCGCCGTCACCACTGTGGAGGAGGACGCGGCTACCCACGCTCAGGACACCCAGCGTGAGCGCTGCCTGCTGTTCGTGGCGTCCACTCGTGCCCGGGATGCGCTTTACGTGTCCCATACCGGCGAACCCAGCCCCTTTATCGCGAGCTGACCTGAAATGGCGCCGATCACCCGGCGTCAGCGGCGCCGCTTGATCTTGATGTCGTCCATGCAGGTCGCGGTGGATTCGAGATCCCGGTACGGGTAGCGGTGTTCCTCCAGCACTTCCATGGCCCTGAGCTCGGCCTGGTCCCGCGCCTCGCGCTCGGCCTCCTCCCCCGGCCCGACGTGCACGGTGATCCGGAAGCCGAAGCTCGCGAGGTGGTGGTTGTAGGACAGCGAACCCGCTTCGGTGAACGCCATTTCGGGCTGTTCGGCGGCGAGCAGCCGGGCACGGGTCGGCTCGTCCGGCCGGTCGAATTTGCCCCGGACGATCACGCGGTAGGTCGGCATGCCGTCAAGATACAGACCTGTATCTGAATACACGACCGCATTTGCGATCGGGTGGACGTCCCGCACGAACGAGTGACACATCACGCCGAAACGCAACAGCCGCGGCGAGCGCGTGGATATTCACCTCGTACGCGCAGGGCGAACGAGGAGGACACGACATGCGCAGCACGATCACGAAGCGGGCAGGCGCACTCACCGCGTTGCTGGTGGCCGGACTGGCCGCCGGCACCCTCCCCGCCCACGCGCAGAACCCGGCGGGCGTCGCCTCGCTGGGCTCGGCCGGGTTCACCAAGGCCGGGACCACGAGCACGATCCCGGCACTGGCCCCCTGCGCCGTCGAAGGCCCGACGAGCGCGTCGTCCGGACTGGTGACCAAGCCCGGCGTCAGCTTCGGCGGCGGTACCTCGTCGTGCACCACCACGGTCACCGATCCCGCGAACGACGTCACGACCACGACGTCGAAGGCCACCGGGACGAACTTCGAACTGTCCGCGCTGGTCAGCCTCGGCGGCCCGCGGATCAGGATCCGCAACTACGAGGTGACCTGCACGGCCACCCAGACGCAGACGAACGCGAACTGGACCTTCGGCGGCCTCAGCGGCATCACCGGCCTGCCGTCGCCGATGCCGGCCAACTACACGAAGCCGCTGACGAAGTCCGGCGGCACCGTGCTCGCGAACGCGGTGTTCAACACCCAGACCCTGCCCGGCGACGGCAGCATCAGCCTGACCATGCTGCGCATCGAGTTCACGCCGGAGTCAGGGATCAGCGGCAGCGTCACCGTCGGCTCAACAGCCTGCTCCCCCACTCCGTGAGCACCAGGTGAAGTGCTGGTCGAGCACCCGCACCATGGTCTCGACCGCCCGCACCTTGTCCACTTCGGACACTGTGTTCACCAGGCCCGCCAAGGTGATCCCGCGTTCGGGTTCGGCCTTGACCCGGAGCCTGAGATGTGCGCGCGACGCGAGGTCGTTGTGCGGCGAGGTGTAGACGGAGAACTCGTCGCCGCGCTGGGACTCGAAGGTCACCGTGGCCATGTCGTGCAGCGAGGTGACCTTTCGCTCCCTCCACTCCGCCGGATCCACCCCGAACATCTCCGGCGGATCGGCGGGCGCAAGGGCCCCCACCTCGATCTGCACCCGGTGCGGCGGCTCGACGAAGTAGCACGCGCCCGGCGTCGCCACCGGCCGGAGGCCGGGCCCGAACACCCGGGCGACGGCGTCGGCGAACACCGCGCACTCGACCTGGGAATCGGTGGCGCCCGCCGCGAGAATCTTGTCGGGCTCCTGGGGAACGGGGACCGGAACGGCCGGATCGCAGTCCTCGCCACGACTCGGGACCAGCCAGTCCGCACAGGCACCGACCGCTCCGGTGTCCTGCCCGTCCGGTGAATAGACCAGATTCTTCGGCAGTTTCGCCGCCGCCGCTGCCGCGAAGTCGTTGACCTTGTCGCACCCGCCCGGCTGCTCCGCCCTGCCGAAATACGGGTCGATCCGGATCGCGCGCCGGAAACTGACCGGAATGCGGTAAACACAGTCGACGGTCTTCTGGTCGCGCCATTGTTCCTGCCGGTACCCCTTGATCCCGCCCAGATCGGCCACCGCGCTGTACCGCCGTTCCCTGTCGTCGGCGGATTCCTCGTCGGTCACCGTGAGCAGTGGCGAGCCACCACGCATCAACCGGCACTCGCGGCGGTTTTCGTGCTTCCAGGGCACGAGACTGATCGGCTGGTCGTTCGCCTCGCGCTTCGCGTAGATGCCCGGGTCGACCAGCGCGCACAGGTCCAGTTTGTCCAGTTCCGCCAGCGCGGCCGGGTCACGGTCGGCCGGACGAGGCTGCCGGGGCGACCATTTCACTGGCTGCGGCGCGGGTTTCAGCGCCGTTTCGGTCGCACAACCGGAAACGACGAGCGGGAGAACCAGAGCTGCGGCGAGCGTCACTTTACGCGTAATCATCACGCTGAGTGTGCACATTGACGTGGTCTCTCACCAGGGAAAATCGACCATTCCGCGACACATTCACCCGAATGGACATTACGTTTAGTCACGACATTCCCGAGCGCTATTCACCCCGGTACGGATCTTCTTGCGGACTGCGCGACGCCGCCCGGGAACTCCGGTAGAGTCTCCCGCGTCGGACTACGCAGGGTGCCGGGGAGACAGCGCCCTGCTGCTACGGGGAGAGCACAGTGATGACGACGGCTTCAGGGCGCCCTCGCCCATGCACGCGGTGCACGTTGGTGGCGAGGAGGGTGCAACACCATGACTGACCAGCCACCGGTCTACACGCCGGGCAGCGATGCCCCCTGGTTCGCACCGGAGGCGCCACCCGACGGCGGCAACTACGGCGGCGTGCCCCTGGAGCGGCAGTTCGACCTCACCGGCAGCGCCCCCGGCTTCAAGTACGACGAGGCCACCCTCCACTCCCTGGTCAAGGACTGGACCGACCTCGCCAACGAGTTCCAGGAAGACGTGCGAAATCTCGAGTTTCAACTGCTCAAAGTGAAAGGCCCTGGCAACGAGTACGCCAGCGCCGGACACGCGGACCGAGTCAACGACTCCATCAAGGCGCTCATGGAAACTCACAAGGACCGAGAGAAGTACTGCCGGGCCATGACCGAGAAGTATGTGACCGCCCTGGGCAAGTACGCCACCGCTGAAGAAACTGGCTCGCACGAGGTCAAGCAGGCGAGCGGAGGAATCCTGTGAACAGGACCACCCGTTGGTTGATACCCGTACTTGGCGCGGGAGCCCTGGCGCTCAGCGCCTGCTCAACGACTACTCCGGGGAGCGCCCAACCCTCACAGGCAGGTGAGACAGGCGGCAAACCGCCCTCGGGCGCGATCGATGATGTTCCTGGGCCGGGGGTACCCAAAGTCGCCGCCCCGATCGACTTCACCAACTACCTGACGAAGCCCTGTGAGTCTCTGCATAGCAATCAGGTTGACGAACTTCTTGGCGAAAACGCCACGCCGAAACCAGATCTCAAGGCTGGGGCTGGGCCAACCTGCGTCTGGCGCAAAGGCTCCTCGCAGGCAGCAGTGACAGTTAACTTTTTAACCCTGGTCCCTATCGGCGCAACGAAACCCATGGGCCTTACCGGTTACTACAATAACCGCGAAAAGGACTTCAAATTCTTTGAAGTCCTTCCATCAATCGATGGCTACCCGGCAATCGCCTACGGCGTGAAGGACGAACGCAAAACCGAAGGAGTATGCACCGTCGCCACCGGAACAAGTGACAGGTACGCTTTTAACGTAGCCATAAACTTGTCACCCGGAAATATCGCCACGAAGGATCCTTGTGAGTACGCAAAAAAGGTCGCCGGTGAGGTGCTGGCCAACATCAAGGGAGGGCATTGATGGTCATCGAAGGACCTTTGACACCCGCCCAGATCTACGAACAGATCACCGGCGGCCCAGGAACCGATTCTCTATCTGAAGCGCAGAAACTCATCGGTGACCTCGGGGGAAAGTTGGCCGACAGGTCGATGAAGGTCGCGGCGCTTCAACAGAAGGTGCGCTCTGGGTGGCAGGGTGGGGCCGGGCAGGCGGCGGCTGATTCGACCACACCGTTGGTCGAGGCTTCGATGGATGACTCGACGCATCTTTCCAATGCGCAGCAGGCTATCGGGGATCAGATGACGGCGTTTCAGAGCGCCAAGAACAGTGTGAAGCCGGTTCCGGCGCAGCCGCCGCAAATGGTGTCCGACGACCTTATCCATATGCTTGACGGCAGCCGGGCCGACTATCTCACCAAGTCGATGCAGTGGCAGGCGGACAGTCAGCACAATATCGACACGTTCAGCAGTTACCATTCGGCCAGCGGCGACAACAACCTTCGTATTCCGGAACGGTATTCCGAGCTGAAGGACACCGGGGAATCGATCGGCATGGCGCAGCCGGGCACGGGCGGCCAGGACACCAAGCCGCCGGTGCGTGGATTCGGCACGGACACCCGCACCGGAAACGGGACGGACACCGGAACGGGACAGCAGACCTGGCAGCCCGGCAACACGGGAAACACCGGGAACACGGGTAACACTGGGAACACCGGGACGACCGGGGGCGATCAGCACGGGCAGCCGGGGCAGCAGCCTCGCCAGCCGGGCGGGTGGCAGCCGCCGGGGTCCTCATCGTCCATTCCGGACGGTACGCACGCGAATTCCTACGTGCCCAAGCCGATTGTGCCGCCTGCGGCGTCGAACAACTATCAGTTCGGGCCGACCGGGCAGCCGCCCAATCCCTTCACCTCGGGCGGTGGTGGCGGCGAGTTCGGGCCGTACGGGTCCGGGTACACGCCGGGCGGCGGTAGCGGCAGTGGCAGCGGTGGCTATCGCGGCGGGAGTGGGACCGGGAGCGGTTCGGGCGGTGTGAACGAGCCGGGCCGGGGGCCGGGTGGCGCCGGGCGTGGTACCGGGGCCGCGGTGCCGAACGAGCGGGTGCCGGGTGGGCGTCCGGGCGCGGTGCCGGGTGGTCCGTCGGGTGCCAAGGGCGCGAACGGGATGCCGATGGGCGCGGGCGCCGGCGGCAAGGGCAAGAAGGAGGAGGACAAGGAGCACAAGACTCCGGCCTACCTGCTCGAACCCGATCCCGACGCGACCTTCGGCGGCAGTGACGTCAAGCCGACGCCGCCGGTCATCGGCGAGCAGCGCAGGTAGCACCACGGCCAAGGGGAGGGTGACGTGGTGCTCACGCGCGCAGTGGAGCTCACGCTGAATACCGTGTTGACCGCGATGCGTAACGCCGGGTGCGGCGATCCGCCTCAGATCTTCGCGGGCGGGCTGCGGTACATCCCGCCGTCCGCGGCGAACCAGGTCAACCGGGAGGCACTGGAGGAACTCGGGCAGTTCGGGTTCGCCAGGGGTGATCGGCTGACCGGTGAGTTCGAGGACATACTGCATACAATCGACCGGCCGGAGTCGGAGTACTTCGCCGTCGCCCGCGACATGGACGAGCAGATCGGGATCCTGGTCGCCGTCGCGGGCGGCGTCACGGTCACCGCGCTGTGCTCGGGCGAGCGGGTGTGGCTCAAGGAGGTCACCGACCGGCAGCAGCCGCCGGAGGTGCTGGTCGCCAATCTGCCGGAGTACGCCCCTGCCCGCTTCCCGGCGTTCTCCTTGCCGCAGGACGAGTTCCGCGCGGACGGCGGCGACGGGCGGTACGAACGCTCCGAAGATCGCACCCGCACGGCCCGCATGCTGGACGACGTCTTCAACCAGCCGTACTACGGGCTGGGCCAGTTCACGGTGGCGAAGCGGACACGGGGCGGGCAGCGCGAGGTGGCCCGCGACCAGCTGAGCTATATCGACATCGACTCGGGCCGGGTCGTCATGGAGCTGTCCGGGGCGCCCGGCAACCGGTACATCACCGTGTTGCCGGGCGAACCCGGACTACTCGCGCAGAAGATCGCTTCGCTGCGCGCCAGCCTGGACGACTAGCGCGGCGAAGGCGGCCCGGCCGAGGACGAGCGCACCCCCGGCCGGGTCCTTCGAGTCCCGGACGGCCGCCGCCGAGCCCTCGAACGCGACCTCGACGCAATCCGACGTGGTGCCGCTGTAGCTGGATTTGCGCCAGTTCTCCGAGGTGAAGTCCATGACACCCAGTCTACTCACCCGTACCTTGCAAGGAGGTGCTCAATCATCTGCACCGACTGCATAGAATCCAGCGCCGCCATAGTCAGGCTCGCCGTGGCCCGGAGATACGGCGCCACGTCGGCGGGCTGATCGAGAAACAAGCCAGAGTCCCGATGCTCCAGGTGAACCACGGGGCGGTCGTCACCGAAATCCAGCAGCACATAGGCACCATCGACCGCAGCGTGTCCACCGATCTCAAAAGGAACTACTCGCAGTTCTACGGACGGGCGTTCGGCCATCGCGAGCAACCATCGAAGCTGATCCGCCATGACCCTTGCCCCACCAACCCGACGATGCAGAACGGCCTCGTCCATGAAGGCCACGTACGCCGGTGGCTTCCCACCCCCTAGCACTTTCTGCCGTTCCATCCGCAGTTCAACCCGTGCTTGGATGTCGCCGGGAGCAACCCCAGCAGCACTCATCAGCGATCGTGTATAGGTCGGGGTCTGCATCAGCCCCGGGATCAGTGTCACCGCAGCACCGACGATCCTGGTGGCGTCAGCTTCCAACGCAGCCAGGGTTTTCGCCTGCTCAGGTACCTCCGCGTATCGGGTTTCCAGCCAGGCTGACCGATCGATATCGCGAGCGAGAACCATGAGACGTTCTTTCTGATCGCCTGTGACGTTGTAAACCGCGAGAAGCGCTGAAACCTCTTCAGGCGAAGCGTTGCGTAAGCCGGTTTCGATGCGGCTAAGCGTGGACTGGGACCATCCAAGCTTTTCAGCCACTTCGACCATTGCGAGCTTGCAGGCCCTACGCGCGTTTCGTAACCCCTCTGCAAGTCCTTGTGCCTGCGGTTTCGACTTTTGTCTCGGCATGGGACCTCCTTTCAGGTGAAGCACCTTGGCACGACGGCCGCGATCACCCATAGAGTTGCGGCAACAAGCACACCATTAGGGGACGAGATGCGGTACGGCTATTTCGCCTACGAACAACGAAAGACCTCGATCAAAGACATGGCCTTCGAATTCATCGGTTTCGCCGAGGTCAATCCCGAATCCCCCGAGTACGACAGGTCCGCGGAACGGCTGCACGACTGGGCACTCGGGCTGCTCACCACCTGCAACCACGAGGCGGGGTACTTCGTCTTCAACTACGGCCAGGTCGGTGAGGACGGCGAACCCGAGGACATCCTGGCCACACTGGACGTCGCGTGGAACGGAGACCGCGAACTGGCCGCCACCTGAGGCAGACGCGGGCGCGGCGTATCGTCGGGGGATGGACGGCGACACCACCCCGGCACCGCCCCATCCGGACGCCGATTCGCTGCGCCGCGCGGTCGCCGCGGCGATGAGCATCGCGGAGTCCCATCAGGACATCGAGCGCCGTCTGGACAAGTTGGAGCGTCGCGGTGTCGACGTCAGCGAGCTGCGTGCGCAGACCCAGCGGACCGGACGGTTCGTGCGGCAGCTCGCCGACGTCAGTGCCGCCCAGGCGCTCGAGTTCGACGGGTACATGGCCGCGGGCGGCCCGGACAATCCGGTGGCGCACGCCGAATACCTCGCCGCCACCGAACGCGCCACCGCCCTGCTCCCCCAGGACGATCTCACCTGGACCCCGCCGCCCCCGCCCGGCCACCACCCCGACGCCGAGTGATCCGTGGGGGCCTCCTTGAGGGAGCCCAGGTCCCTCAAGGAGGCCCCCACGGACCTTCCCGAAATCGGTGCCGCCCTCGCGGGTGCCCAAACGCCCCAATGTGGCATTGGGTGCGCTCAACGCACCCAATGTGGCGTTCGGTGCGTTGGACGCACCGAACGCCACATTGGGGCGCATGACCGCGCCAGTCCCGAACCGGAAGCTGTGAAGGCCCCCTTACCGGCATTGGGCGCTGGTAAGGGGACCTTCACTGCCCTTCACCCCGCGCAATACGGCCTGCGGAGACGATTCTTGTCGGTCCCTGCCCGTACCGTGTTCGGCAAGGGGGCCTCGGGGTGTCCTGAATCTTCCATTCATTCCTTCAGCGCCGCCACGCACCGCCGCTGTTGTGCGGGCCGGGTGCTGAAGGACGCTTTCAGTGCGTTGGGCGCGCTGAAGGACGCCTTCAGTGCATCGAGCGCACCGAAGGCGTCCTTCAGCACATCCCGGCCACCGGAGGAGCAGTCCGTGAATGCCACATTGACGGACTCTGAGTCCCTCAATGTGGCATTCACGGACCACGACGAGGCCCAAATGCGCTGAAGGCCACCTTGAGGGAATTCAATGCCCTCAAGGTGGCCTTCAGAGACCTGACGGGAGTTACTACGAAGCGAAGCCGCCGGTGCCCGCCCAGTCGAGGGCGAACGCCGGGACCAGGCCCAGCACCAGCGTCACCAGGACGCCCAGGGTGATCGCGGTCGTGGTGAACGCGCCGGGCACGGTCACCGTCGGGCCGTCCTTGGCGGGTTCGGAGAAGTACATCAGCACGATCACCCGCAGGTAGAAGAACGCCGCGACCGCGCTGAACACCAGTGCCACCACCACGAGCGGGGCCATGCCGTCGGACAGCGCGGCGGAGAACACCACGAACTTCCCGACGAACCCGCTCGTCAACGGTATGCCCGCCAAGGCCAACAGCAAGAACGTGAACACCGCGGCCAGCACCGGTGAGCGTTTCGCCAGCCCGGCCCACGCCGAAAGGTGCGTGGCCTCGCCGCTGGAATCGCGCACCAGGCTGATCACGCCGAACGCCGCCAGCGTGGTGAAACCGTAGGCCAGCAAGTAGAACAGCGTGCTCGACAGGCCCTTCTCGGTCATCGCGATCGCACCGACAAGCAGGAAGCCGGCGTGCGCGACCGAGGAGTAGGCGACCATGCGCTTGACGTCGGTCTGGGTCAGGCCCAGCACCGCGCCGATCGCCATCGAGATGATCGCGACCGCCCACAGCACCCCGCGCCATTCCCAGCTCGTCGAGGAGAACGCGACCGAGAGCACCCGCAGGATCCCGCCGAACGCGGCGACCTTCGTGCACGCCGCCATGAACGCGGTCACCGGGGTCGGCGCGCCCTGGTAGACGTCCGGGGTCCAGGTGTGGAACGGGCCGACCGAACCCTTGAACAGCAGGCCGACCACGAGCAGCCCGAGCCCGGCGAACAGCAGCGTGTCCGAACGGTCCGAGCCGGCGGCGGCGTTCGCGATGTCGGCCAGCTTCACCGAGTTCGCGTAGCCGTAGAGCAGCGCGAGTCCATAAAGGAAGAACGCCGAGGAGAACGCGCCGAGCAGGAAGTACTTGACCGCCGACTCCTGCGAAAGCAGCCGACGCCGCCGGGCGAGACCGCACATCAGGTAGAGCGGCAGCGAAAGCACTTCGAGCGCGATGAACATGGTGAGCAGGTCGTTGGCCGCGCAGAACGCCATCATGCCGCCGAGCGCGAACAGCGTCAGCGGGAACACCTCGGTCTGCATGCCGGTCGACCCGGCCTGCGCGCGGTCCTGCACAGTGCCCGGCCGGATCGCGGCCTGCGCCACGAACGCGCCGCCCGGTTCGACCGAGCGGTCCGCGATCAGCAGGATCGAGCCGAGCCCGAGCAGCAGCAGCGTGCCCCACAGGAACAACGCGGGACGGTCCACCGAGATGGCCTTGCTGAACGTCGTCACGCCGTTCTTCGGCGCGGACGAACTGGCGTAGATCACCAGCGAGATCCCGGCCGCCGCGATGCCCACAATGGACAGGAACACCTGCGCGGGCCAGCGCATGTGCCGGGGCAGGAACGCCTCGAACAACACGCTCACGCAGGCGGCCCCGAGAATGATCAGGATCGGCAGCACGGCCGCGTAGTCGATCGCGGGCGTCGGCAGCTGTTGCGGCGCCTGCGCCAGGACAGCTTGTGACAGGACGATGTCGAGCACGGTTACTTGCCTCCGTTAACCGCAGACATGGTCTGCTGCACCGACGGGGTGATCGTGTCGAGCACCGGCTTCGGGTAGAAACCCAGGCCGATGATCAGCACGACCAGCGGCGCCAGGATCGCGATCTCCCGGCCGCCGAGGTCCTTGATGGTCTTCTTCGCGACCGGCTCCGCGGCGACCGCGGTGACCGCGCCACCGCCCGCGGGGGTGTCGGACTCGACCGGGGCCGGGCCGGGCTTGAGCAGGGCGTCCCCGCTCAGCGGGCCGGTCATGACGCGCTGGTAGAGCCAGAGCACGTACGCTGCGGCGAGCACCATGCCGACGGTGGCGATGATCGCGTACACCGGGTGGTCCACAAAGGACCCCAGCAGGACGAGGAACTCGCTGACGAACGAGTTCGTGCCCGGCAGGGACAAGGTGGACAGACCGGCCAGCAGCAGCATCCCGGCCAGCAGCGGGGTCACCTTCGACATACCGCCGTAGTCCGAGATCTTCGTCGAACCGCCGCGCACCACGATCATGCCGACGACCACGATCAGCATCCCGGTCGCGAGGCTGTGGTTGAGCATGTACGAGACCGACCCGGCCATCGCCTGCTCGTTGAAGGTGAAGATGCCCAGCGCGATGAAGCCGAAGTGGGCGATCGACACGTAGGCGATGAAGCGCTTCATGTCCCGCTGCCCCGCGGCGAGTATCGATCCATAAAGGACACCCGCGACGGCGAGGACGAGCACCAGCGGGGCGAGTTGTTTGCTCGCCTCCGGGAACATCGGCAGGCAGTAGCGCAGGAACCCGAACGTGCCGACCTTGTCGAGCACGCCGACCAGCAGCACCGCGACGCCGATCGGTGCCTGGCCCGCCGCGTCGGGCAGCCAGGTGTGGAACGGCACCAGCGGCGCCTTGATCGCGAACGCCAGGAAGAACCCGAGGAACAGCCAGATCTGCGTGCCGGTCGGCGCGTCGCGGACCACGGTGACCAGCGTCGCCCAGTCGAAGGTGCCCTTGCCGAGCTTGTCCTCGGCCAGCGAGTACGCCCCGATCGCCGAGGCCAGCATGATCAGGCCGCCGAGGAACGAGTACAGGAAGAACTTCACCGCCGCGTACTGCCGGTTCGGGCCGCCGTAGCCGCCGATGAGGAAGTACATCGGAATCAGCATGATCTCGAACAGCACGTAGAACAGGAAGACGTCGGTCGCGGCGAACACGCCGATCGTCAGCGCCTCCTGCAGCAGGATCAGCGACAGGAACCCGCCCGCGCTGCGCCCCGGCGGGAGCTTGTCGGTGACGCCCAGCGCGCCGACCACGATCGGCACCAGCAGTGCGATGACCGCGATCATGATCAGCGAGACGCCGTCGGTGCCGAACGAGATGTGGATGCCGAAGCCCGGGATCCAGTCCATCGAGGACGTCTGCTGAAGCCGCGCCCCCGAGGGCGAATAACTCGCCCAGAACGGGATGATCAGCAGGAATTCCACAATGGACAGCACGAGCGCGGTGCGCAGCGCGAGCCGGTCGTTGGCCTTCATCGTGGCCACGACCACCGCCCCGACGACCGGCAGCAGGATGAGTGCGAGGAGCCAAGTCATCAGGAGAACCTCACCAGCAGGAGAGCCACGAGAAGCAGGAACGTGCCGCCGAGCATGGACAGCGCGTAGGACCGGACGAACCCGGTCTGGAGCCGCCGCAGCCGCCCGGAACCGCCACCGAGCGCGGCGGCCAGTCCGTTGACCGCGCCGTCCACGCCGCGGTTGTCGACGTAGACCAGCGCGCGGGCCAGCCAGGTGCCGGGCCGGGCCACCACGGCTTCGTTGAGCGCGTTGCCGTAGAGGTCCTTGCGCGCGGCCTTGGTGACGAACGAGACCCGCTCGGGCCGCTCGACCGGGACGTCGCGGCGGAAGACCAGCCACGCGATCAGGACACCGAGGAGCGAGATCACGACCGCGGCCACCGAGATGACCCAGGCCTCGACCGGAAGGTGGTGTGCCTCGACGGTCTCACCGACGGACGGAGCGAGCCATTCGGTGAACCGGTGGCCCAGCGCGAAGAACGCGCCCGCGCCGATCGACCCGACCGCCAGGATCGCCATCGGGACCCACATGATCGGCTTCGACTCGTGCGGGTGGAAGTCGCGGCCGTCCTCGCTCTTCAGGTCCTTCCAGCGTTCCTTGCCGTGGAAGGTCATCACCATCAGGCGAGTCATGTAGAACGCGGTGAGCCCGGCGCCGAGCAGCGCCGCGCCGCCCATCACCCAGCCGCGCCAGCCGCCCTGGCCCAGCGCCGCCTCGATGATCGCGTCCTTGGTGAAGAAGCCGGACAGCGGCGGGATGCCGATCAGCGCGAGGTAGCCGAGGCCGAAGGTCACGTAGGTGATCGGCATCTTCCGCCGCAGGCCGCCGAACTTGCGCATGTCGACCTCGTCGTTCATGCCGTGCATGACCGAACCGGCCCCGAGGAAGAGCCCGGCCTTGAAGAAGCCGTGCGCGACCAGGTGCATGATGCCCAGCGCGTACGCGACGGGCCCGAGGCCGACCGCCAGCATCATGTAGCCGATCTGGCTGACCGTGGAATACGCGAGGACCTTCTTGATGTCGTCGTAGGCACAGCCGACGACGCACCCGAGCAGCAGCGTCACCGTGCCGACGAGGGTGACAATGAGCCGCCCGTCCTCGGTGGCGTTGAAGATCTCCCGCGAGCGGGCGACCAGGTAGACCCCGGCGGTGACCATGGTCGCCGCGTGGATCAGGGCCGAGACCGGGGTCGGGCCCTCCATCGCGTCCGGCAGCCACGCCTGGAGCGGGAACTGGCCGGACTTACCGCAGGCCCCGAGCAGCAGCAGGATCGCCATCGCGGTGATCGCCGCCGGCGGGAACTTGCCCGCGGCCACCGCGTCGAAGACCTGCGCGTAGCCGGTGGAGCCGGAGTACTTGAACATGATGAAGATCGCCAGCGCGAGCCCGACGTCACCGACGCGGTTCATCAGGAACGCCTTCTTCGCCGCGGTGGCGGCGGAGTTGCGGCCCTGGTACCAGCCGATGAGCAGGTAGGACGCGAGACCGACGCCCTCCCAGCCGAGGTACAGCGTCACGAAGCTGTTGCCCAGCACCAGAACCAGCATCGAGGCGACGAAGAGGTTCAGGTACGCGAAGAAGCGGTACCGGCCTTCGTCGTTCTCCATGTAGCCGATCGAGTAGAAGTGGATCAGCATGCCGACGCCGGTGATGAGCAGCACGAACGTCAGCGAGAGCGCGTCGATCCGCAGCCCGAAGTCGACCTGCAACGCCGACACCGGGATCCACGAGAACAGCTTGGTGTCCACAGTGGACTTGGTGTCGGCGGCGAAGAACAGGATGACGCCGTAGACGAAGGCGAGCGTGACGGTGGCACAGCCGAGCAGATGCCCCCATGCCTTCGCGCGCTTGCCCGCCAGCAGCAGGATCAGCGCGCCGAGGGCAGGAAAGGCCACCAGCAGCCACGATGATGCGGTCACTCGGTGTCTCCCTAGTACTTCAGCAGGTTGGTGTCGTCGACCGAGGCCGAGCGGCGGGTGCGGAAGATCGCCATGATGATCGCCAGCCCCACCACGACCTCGGCGGCGGCCACGACCATCACGAAGAACGCCATCACCTGGCCGTCGAGCCCGCCGTTGATGCGGGCGAAGGTGACCAGGGTGAGGTTCACCGAGTTCAGCATCAGCTCGATGCACATGAACACGACGATCGCGTTGCGCCGCACCAGGACGCCGACCGCGCCGATGGCGAACAGCAGTGCCGAGAGCAGCAGGTAGTAGGTCGGAGTCACTTCTTCTCCTCCCCCTCGGTTCCTTCGGACACAGTGGCCGCTGTCTCGGCGGACTCGGCACCGACGAGCGCGTGCGCGTCCGCCTTCGGTTCCGTGTCGGCGACCTGCCTGCGTTCCTCGGTCAGCTGGACCGCCGAGGTCGATTCGATCAGCGCCGACAGGGATTCGGGGGCGACCGAGCCGTCGGGCAGCAGCGCCGGGGTGGCCACCGAGTTGGCGGTGGCGAACACGCCGGGGCCGGGCAGCGGCGACGGGCGGTCGTGCTCGCCGCGGAAGCGGTCGACGACCAGTTCGCGCTGCGACTTCTTGGCGCCCTTGCGGTGGCGGTCGGTGAAGGCCAGCACCATCGCGCCCATCGCGGCGGTGATCAGCAGCGCCGAGGTCAGCTCGAACGGGAACAGGTACTGGGTGAAGATCAGCCGCCCGAGCCCGCCCGCGCCGCCGCCGTTCTGGCTGTACGGGTCGAGCGGGGTGGCCGGGGTGACGTTCACCAGCGAACGGAACAGGCCCGCCGCGATCAGCCCGGCGAGCCCGATACCGAGCAGCCCGGCCATGAGCCGTTGCCCGCGCAGGACCTCGACCACCGAGTCGGAGCTTTCCCTGCCGACCATCATCAGCACGAACAGGAACAGCATCATGATCGCGCCGGTGTAGACGATGATCTGGGTGAAGCCGAGGAACGGCGCCGACTGGAGCATGTACAGCGCGCCCAGCGACAGCATCGTCAGCACCAGCCACAGCGCCGAGTGCACGGCGTTGCGCGAGAAGATCATGCCCAGCGCGCCGAGCACGCAGACCGGGCCGAGGATCCAGAACGCGATGGCCTCGCCGGTGGACACCCCGGCGTTGGTCACGGGTGCCTGCGCGAGGATTTCCGTGATCACTGCGCGGCCTCCTTGCCTTCGGCGCGCGCGAGTTCGGGGCCGTTGACGTAGTAGTCCTGCTCGTTGTCGCCCAGCCGCATCGGGTGCGGCGGCTGCTCCATGCCGGGCAGCAGCGGCGCGAGCAGGTCTTCCTTGGTGTAGATGAGCCGCTGCCGGTCGTCGTCGGCGAGCTCGTAGAAGTTGATCATCGTCAGGGACCGGGTCGGGCAGGCCTCGACGCACAACCCGCAGCCGATGCAGCGCAGGTAGTTGATCTGGTAGTCCGCGCCGTAGCGCTCACCGGGCGAGTACCGCGCTTCCTCGGTGTTGTTCCCGCCCTCGACGAAGATCGCGTCCGCCGGGCAGGCCCACGCGCACAGCTCGCAGCCGACGCACTTCTCCAGCCCGTCCGGATGCCGGTTGAGCTGGTGCCGTCCGTGGTAGCGGGGCGCCGCGGGGGCGCCCGCCTCCGGGTACTCCTCGGTGGCGACCTTCTTGAACATCATGCCGAAGGTGACGCCGAAGCCCTTGATCGGATCAAAGATCCCCATCGCCGGCCTCCCTTCCGGTGGATACGGCGGCGGGCTTGCGCTTGGCCGCCTTCGCCTCAGCCTTGGCCAGTGCCTTCTGGCGCGGGGTCTGCTCGGGGACCTTCAGGTCCAGCGGCGGCAGCGGGTGCCCGCCGCCGGTGATCGGCACGTAGTCCTCGTCCGGGATCTTCTTGTCCGGCAGCAGCAGGCTCAGCAGCACGACCGCGACGATGATCACGCCGCCGCCGATGAGGATCTGCGGGGTGGACAGGCCGCCGCTGTGCCGGACCGCGCGGACCGCGGTGATCACGACGATCCAGACCAGGTTGGCCGGAACGAGGACCTTCCAGCCCAGCCGCATGAACTGGTCGTAGCGCAGCCGGGGCAGCGTGCCTCGCAGCCAGATGAAGCCGAACAGCAGCAGGAACGTCTTCGCGAAGAACCAGAGCAGCGGCCACCAGTTCTGGTTCAGCGGCGAGTCAGCGCCGACGAACGGGAACTTCCAGCCACCAAGGAACAACGTCGTCGCGAACGCGGAGACGATGACCATGTTGACGTACTCGGCGAGGAAGAACATCGCGAACTTCATCGAGCTGTACTCGGTGTGGAACCCGCCGACCAGCTCGGATTCGGCCTCGGGGAGGTCGAAGGGCGCGCGGTTGGTCTCGCCGACCATGGAGATCGCGTAGATCACGAAACTCGGCAGCAGCAGGTAGAAGTACCAACCGCTTTGCTGAGCCTCGACGATCCCCGAGGTGGACAGCGTCCCCGAGTAGAGGATGACGGCCACAATGGACAGTCCCATCGCGATCTCGTACGAGATCACCTGGGCGGCGCTGCGCAGACCGCCGAGCAGCGGGTACGGCGAGCCGGAAGACCAGCCCGCCAGCACGATGCCGTAAACGCCGATCGAGGAGCAGGCCAGGATCACCAGCACGCCGACCGGGAGGTCGACCAGCTGGAGCACGGTCCGCTCGCCGAAGATCGAGACCACCGGGCCGAACGGGATGGCCGCCAGCGCGATCAGCGAGGGCACCACGGCGATCACCGGCGCGAGGAAGTACACCTTGCGGTCGGCGGTGTCCGGGATGATCTGCTCCTTGAACGGGAGCTTGATCGCGTCCGCGAGGGACTGGAGGTAGCCGTTCGGGCCGACCCGGTTGGGGCCGGGCCGGTTCTGCATCCGGCCGACCGCCTTGCGCTCCCAGACGATCAGCAGGATCGTCAGGATCGGGCCGATCAGCAGGATCACGACGGCCTTGATGAGGATCAGCCACCACGGGTCGTCGGCGAGCAGCGCCGCGCGCTCCGCCGCGTCCGGGATGCCGCCCACCGCGGTGTCCGCGTGGGTGAGGATCGCGCTCACTGCTCACCTCCGGTGATGCTGACGACCGCGCCGTGCCCCGCGCCGAGGGTGGCGCGGACGGCGGAGCCGTCGGAGTTGCCCGGGAGCCAGACCACGCCGTCGGGCAGGTCGGCGACCTCGACCGGCAGGGTGATCGCGCCGCGTTCGGTGGAGACCTTGACGGTCTTTCCCAGCCCTTCGGCGGTTTTCGCCGAGAGCCGGGCCACCGGGGTGCGCTGGGTGCCCTTGAGGTGCGGTTCGTCGTCCTGCAGCGAGCCGTTGTCGATCAGCTGCCGCCAGGTCGCGAGCACCGCCTTGCCGTTCTCCGGCGTCGACGGTGTCTCGGTGGCTGTCGCGATATAGCCCCAGTTCCGGCTCTCCGGGGTACCAAGCCGCGCGAAGTCGGCGTAGGCGGCGGCCGGGGTCTGGGTGAACAGGTCGGCGTCCATCTCGACGGCGAGGGTGTCCAGAACGCGGCAGTCGGGCAGCGCGCCGGTGCCTTCGAGCGTGACGTCGAAGTCGCGGCGGCGGCCCTCCCAGTTGAGGTAGCTGCCCGCCTTCTCGACCGCCGGGGCGATCGGGAGGACGACGTCGGCGCGTTCGGTGACCTCGCTCGGCCGCAGTTCCAGGCTCACCACGAACCCGGCGTTGTCCAGCGCGCGGCGTGCGAGGTCCGGATCCGGCAGGTCGTCCGGGTCGACACCGCCGACCAGCAGACCGTCGAGTTCCTGGCCGGAAGCGGCCTGGAGGATGCCGGTGGTGTCCCGGCCCGCCTCGGCGGGAACCGAGACGCCCCAAGCCTTTTCGACCTCGGCACGGGCCGCGTCGTCGGTGACGGACCGGCCGCCCGGCAGCAGTGTCGGCACCGCGCCCGCCTCCAGCGCGCCGCGGTCGCCCGCCCGGCGCGGGATCCACGCCAGCCGCGCGCCGGTGCGCCCGGAAAGCCGGTGCAGCGCCGAGAACAGGCCCGGCACCTCGGCGGCGCGTTCGCCGACGAGCACGACCGCGCCCTCTCCGGACAGCGCCTCGTCGAGGTCGGCGGCGTGCGAGGCGATGCCGTCGATCGCGGCGGCCTCCCCGCCGGGGACGCAGGCCAGCAGCTCGCCGAAGGTCTTGCGCACCGAGGACGTCGTCCACTGTCCCAAGTGGACGACCCGGGTGCGGTTCTTGCGGGCCGCCTTGCGCAGCCGCAGGAACACGATCGGCGCCTCGTCCTCGGGCTCGAACGCGACGCACAACACCGTGCGGGCCCGTTCGATCTCGCCGAAGGTCACACCGTTCTCGGGCGTCGTCCCGACCACCGCCGCGCTCAGGAAGGCCAGTTCCTCGGCGGAGTGGGCACGGGCGCGGAAGTCGATGTCGTTGGTGCGCAAGGCGATCCGGGCGAACTTCGAGTACGCGTAGGCGTCCTCGACGGTCAGCCTGCCGCCGGTCAGCACGCCGACGCCCTTGCCGTCACGGGCCTTGAGCAGGCCCTCGGCGGCGGTGCGCAGCGCGTCGGTCCAGGACGCCTCTTCCAGCACGCCGGTCTCGCGGTTGCGGACCTGCGGGCGGCGAAGGCGATCGGCGGCCTGCGGGTACCGGAAGGCGAACCGGCCCTTGTCGCAGATCCACTCCTCGTTGACCTCCGGGTCGTCCCCGGCGAGCTTGCGCATCACCTTGCCGCGCCGGAAGTCGGAGCGCTCGGCGCAGCCGGACGAGCAGTGCTCGCACACGCTCGGCGCGGACACCAGGTCGAACGGCCGGGACCGGAACCGGTACGCGGCGCTCGTCAGGGCACCCACCGGGCAGATCTGGATGACGTTGCCGGAGAAGTACGACTGGAACGGGTCACCGCTGGAAGTCCGCGACGCCAGGTCAAGCACGTCCGCGGTCTCGGCGGTGCCGATCTGCTGGTGCGCACCGCGTTCGAGGAGTTCGATGAACGGGTCGCCGGCGATCTGCGCGGAGAACCGGGTGCAGCGCTGGCAGAGCACGCAGCGTTCGCGGTCGAGCAGCACCTGCGAGGAGATCGGCAGCGGCTTGGGGAACGTCCGCTTGGTGTCGACGAACCGGGATTCCGGGCGGCCGTGCGCCATCGCCTGGTTCTGCAGCGGGCACTCGCCGCCCTTGTCGCAGATCGGGCAGTCCAGCGGGTGGTTGATGAGCAGGAGTTCCATCACGCCCTGCTGGGCCTTGTCCGCGACGCCCGAGGTCAGCTGCGTCTTGACGACCATGCCGTCGGCGACGGTCATGGTGCAGGACGCCTGCGGCTTCGGCATCGGGCGCCCGCCCATTTCGACCTCGACGAGGCACTGGCGGCAGGCGCCCGCCGGGTCGAGCAGCGGGTGGTCGCAGAAGCGCGGGATGACCGTGCCGAGCCGTTCGGCGGTGCGGATCAGCAGCTCGCCCTTGGGCGCGATGACCTCTTCACCGTCGATGGTCAGCTTGACGTGCCCTTCGGGGACCGGGGTCTCCGTGGTCGCGGGCTTGTCGGGCGCGATCGTCATGCCTGCGCTCCCACCAGTTCGGGCTTGGCTTCGTTGGCGGCCGTGTTCTGCTCGCACAGCGCGAGGAACTCGTCCCGGAAGTACTTGATGCCACTGGTGATCGGCGAGACGGCGCCGTCACCGAGTGCGCAGAAGGACCGGCCGAAGATGTTGTCGCAGACGTCGAGGAGGGTGTCGATGTCCTCGGGCGTGCCGTGGCCCTCGACCATCCGCTCCAGGATCTGCGCGAGCCAGTACGTGCCCTCGCGGCACGGGGTGCACTTGCCGCAGGACTCGTGCTCGTAGAACTGCGTCCACTTCATCACGGCCCACGGCACGGACACCGTCTCGTTGAACACCTGGACAGCCGTCGTGCCGAGCATGGAACCCGCCTCGGCAGCCCCTTCGAAGTCCAGCGGGACGTCGAGGTGTTCGGCGGTGAACATCGGGGTCGACGAGCCGCCCGGCGTCCAGAACTTGAGCGGGATGCCGTCCTTCATGCCGCCCGCCATGTCCAGCAGCTCGCGCAGCGTCGTCCCGAGTGGACACTCGTACTGGCCGGGCTTCTCGACGTGGCCGGAGATCGAGTAGATCTTCGGGCCCGGCGACTTCTCCCGGCCCATCTCGCGGAACCAGGCGGATCCGGCGTTGACGATGTAGGGCGCGCTGGCGATGGTCTCGACGTTGTTGACCGTGGTCGGCGCGGCGTAGAGCCCGGCGGCCGCGGGGAACGGCGGCTTGAGCCGGGGCTGGCCGCGACGGCCCTCCAGGGAGTCGAGCAGCGCCGTTTCCTCGCCACAGATGTAGGCCCCGGCGCCCGCGTGCACGGTGAGGTCGAGGTCGAATCCGGAGTCGAGGATGTTCTTGCCGAGGTAGCCGGCCTGGTAGGCCTCGCGCACGGCGGCGTTGAGGCGGCGGATGCAGTGCAGCGCCTCGCCGCGGACGTAGATGAAGCAGTGGTGCGACCGCATCGCGTACGAGGCGATGACGCACCCCTCGATGAGCGAGTGCGGGTCGGCCATCATCAGCGGGATGTCCTTGCAGGTCCCCGGTTCGCCCTCGTCGGCATTGATCACCAGGTAGTGCGGCTTGTCCTCGTTCGGCGGCATGAAGGACCACTTCACGCCGGCCGGGAAGCCTGCGCCGCCCCGGCCGCGCAGGCCGGAGTCCTTGACCAGCTGGACGAGCTGCTCGGGCGTGCCCTTGAGCGCCTTGCGGATCGCGGTGTAGCCCTCGAGCTGTTCGTAGGTCGCCAGACGCCAGGAGTTCGGGGAGAGCCAGCGTTTGGTCAACACCGGCGTAATCGGGTCAGCCATTACTTTTTCTCCACTTCTGGGAGCGGAACGTCGTTCGCGACCGGCGCCGTCCAGCCCCGTTCCTGCGCGATCTTCGCGCCCCGCAGCGTTTCCACGGCCTGCGACGGGCCGTCGACGTCGCCGTTGTAGGTCGCCTCGTCCTCCGGGAAGAACCCGGCGAGCTGGAGTTCGGCGCCCTTGAAGTCGGTCAGCGGCGCGCCACGCGTCGGGCCCGGCTTCTTGCCCGCCCGCAGCGCGTCCACCAGCGCGACCGCCTTCTCCGGTGTCTGGTTGTCGAAGTACTCGTAGTTGACCTGGAGCACCGGGGCGAGGTCGCAGGCCGCGAGGCATTCCGCGTGCTCCAGGGTGATCGAGCCCTGCTCGCCCGGGGTGCCCGCGGTTTCCTCGTGCCCCAGCGGTTCCTCGTCGGAACCCAGGTGCGTCTGGAGCTTCTTGTAGATGGCGTCGCCGCCGAGCGCCGCGCACAGCGTGTTGGTGCAGACGCTCACCAGGTGCTCGCCGCAGGGGCGGCGCTTGTACATGGTGTAGAACGTCGCGACCGCGCTGACCTCGGCGTCGGTGAGCCCGAGCTGCGTGGCGCAGAAGGAAATTCCCTCCTGGGACACGTATCCCTGCACCGACTGCACGAGGTGCAGCATCGGCAGCAGTGCCGAGCGCGACATCGGATACCGCTCGATCAGGTTCTTCGCCTTGGCGACGATGTCGTCGTCGAAGATCACTTCAGGCGCTTGGGTCATCGGTCCACTCCCCCCATGACGGGGTCGATCGAAGCGATGGCGGCGATCACGTCCGCCACCAGCCCGCCCTCGGCCATCGCGGGCATCGACTGCAGGTTCACGAAGCTCGGTTCGCGGATGTGGACGCGCAGCGGCCGCGTGCCGCCGTCGGAGACGAGGTGCGCGCCGAGCTCGCCGCGCGGCGACTCCACCGGCGAGTACACCTGGCCCGGCGGGACCTTGAAGCCCTCGGTGACGAGCTTGAAGTGGTGGATCAGCGATTCCATCGACTGGCCCATGATCTTGCGGACGTGTTCGAGCGAGTTGCCGAGGCCGTCGCTGCCCAGCGACAGCTGCGCGGGCCACGCGACCTTCTTGTCCTCGACCATGACCGGGCCGGGTTCGAGCTTCTGGAGGACCTGCTTGATGATCCGGAGGCTCTGGTGCATCTCCTCGACGCGGATCAGGTAGCGCGCCCAGCAGTCCGCGTCGGTCGAGGTCGGGATGTCGAACTCGAACTCGTCGTAGCGGGAGTAGGGCTCGGTCTTGCGCAGGTCCCACGGCAGCCCGGCCGAGCGCAGCACCGGGCCGGTGACGCCGAGCGCGAGGCAGGCGTCCACCGGCAGGTAGCCGACGCCCTTGAGCCGGTTGCGCCAGATCGGCTGACCGGTGAAAAGCTTGTCGTACAGGGGAAGGCGCTTGTCCATCGTCTCGACGAACTCGGTGACCTTCTCGTGGTAGTCCTCGGGCATGTCCTGCGCGAGGCCGCCGGGGCGGATGAACGCGTGGTTCATCCGGAGACCGGTGAGGTGCTCCAGCAGGTGCAGCACGACCTCGCGCTCGCGGAACCCGAGCGTCATCGCGGTGGTGGCGCCGAGCTCCATGCCGCCGGTGGCGATGTAGACCAGGTGCGAGCCGATGCGGTTGATCTCCAGCAGCATCACGCGCAGCAGCTCGGCGCGGCGGGGCGCCTGGATGCCGAGCAGCTTCTCGACGCCGAGGCAGTAGGCCATCTCGGTGGACAGCGGCGCGAGGTAGTCCATGCGCGTCACGAAGGTGACGCCCTGGGTCCACGTCCGGTACTCGCAGTTCTTCTCGATCCCGGTGTGCAGGTAGCCGATGACCGAGCGGAGCTGGGTGACGGTCTCGCCCTCCATCTCCAGCACGAGCCGGAGCACGCCGTGCGTCGACGGGTGCTGCGGGCCCATGTTGATGACCATGCGCTCGTCGTGCTTGGCGTCCTCGATGAGGTCGTCCCAGTCACCACCGGACACCGTGTAGACGGGGCCTTCGGTGGTTTCACGGGCTTCGGCGTAGTCGACGTCGCCGGTGCTGTCGGAGCCCTTGGCGGTGGTGTCGGTGCCGGTGCTGACGTCGGCGATGTTCTCGGTGCTCACGAGTACGACCTCCGCTGATCGGGCGGGGGGATCTCCGCGCCCTTGTATTCCACCGGGATCCCGCCGAGCGGGTAGTCCTTGCGCTGGGGGTGGCCGTCCCAGTCGTCCGGCATGAGGATGCGGGTCAGCGCGGGGTGCCCGTCGAAGACGATCCCGAACATGTCCCAGGTCTCGCGCTCGTGCCAGTCGGCCGTCGGGTAGAGCTCGACGAGCGACGGGACGTGCGCGTCCTCGACCTCCACCGCGACTTCGAGCCGGATGCGGCGGCGGTAGGTCATCGAGGTCAGGTGGTACACCGCGTGCAGCCGTTGCGGGACGTCGACGCCGTAGTCCACACCGGACACCGAGCTGCACAGCTCGAACCGCAGCCCGGCGTCGTCGCGCAGGGTCCGCGCGACGGCGACGAGGTGCTCGCGGGCGACGTAGAAGGTGATCTCGCCGCGGTCGACGGTGGTCTGGAGGATCGCGTCGGCCGGAATCCTGTTGTCCGCCAAGGCGGCGTAGAACTCGTCGGCGAACTCGTCGAACCAGCCGCCGTAGGGCCGCTCGGCCGGGGGCGGGCTGTAGGCCGGGAGCCGGACGCCGCCGTAGCCGGAGGTGTCCCCGGTGCCGGAGACGCCGAACATCCCCTGGCGTTCTTTCCCGGCGACGACGGGTGCGGCCGGGCGGGTGCCCTGCGGCTCGAGCCCGGTCTCGGCGCGCTCGGCGGACGACTGCTCGCCGCCCGTCTCTGGTTTCTCTTCAGGCACTTCGATCACTTCTTCGCGTACTTGATCGACGAGGGCACGAGTTCGGTGCGGGCGCCACTGGCCGCGCGGATCGCGGCGCGGCGCGCGTTGATCGGCTCGTCCTGGATCTTGGCGTGCAGCTTGAGGATCGCGTCGAGCAGCATCTCCGGGCGCGGCGGGCAGCCGGGCAGGTACATGTCGACCGGGACGATGTGGTCGACGCCCTGCACGACGGCGTAGTTGTTGAACATGCCGCCGGAGGAGGCGCAGACGCCCATGGCCAGTACCCAGCGCGGCTCGGCCATCTGGTCGTAGATCTGGCGCAGGACCGGGGCCATCTTCTGCGTGACGCGGCCCGCGACGATCATCAGGTCGGCCTGGCGCGGGGTGGCGCTGAAGCGCTCCATGCCGAAGCGGGCGATGTCGTAGCGGGAGCCGCCGACGGTCATCATCTCGATCGCGCAGCAGGCGAGGCCGAAGGTGGCGGGCCACAGGGAGTTCTTGCGTGCCCAGTTGACCAGGCCCTCGAGGCTGGCCAGCAGGATGCCGTTGGGGAGTTTTTCTTCCAGGCCCATGGTTCTAGTTCCAATCCAGGCCGCCGCGCCGCCACACGTAGGCGTACGCGAAGCCGACCGTCGCGATGAACAGCACGATCTCCACCAGGCCGAACATGCCCAGCGCGTCCGCCGAGACCGCGAACGGGTAGAGGAAGACCATCTCGATGTCGAACAGGATGAACAGCATCGCGGTGATGTAGTAGGCCACCGGCATGCGCCCCGCGCCGACCAGCGGCTGCGGGGACGGTTCGATCCCGCACTCGTAGGCGGACAGCTTGGCCTTGTTGTAGCGGCTCGGGCCGACGAGCGGGCCGAGCAGCACCGAGAGCACCGCGAACGCGAGCGCCAGCACGAACAACAGGACCAGGGGGAGATAGACCTTGAGGCCGGGCGCCTGAGCGACCTGCTCGGTGCTCGCCTGCGTCAGCACGGGCAACATCAGCACGGGGTTTCGCCATCCTTTCCGCGCCGCTGCGGTTTGCGTGTGGTGGTACGCACGTCACCTCGTCGGCTTCGTCGGCACCCTAAGGGGGCTGGGTCACACCGCCGAGGGTCAGGGCACCCTTACGGGCCGTGAGGCCACGAAGGCCTGCTTGTGAAATAGTTCACAAGCCACTCGTCGTGGATGTGAAGGGATTCACAAAGCATGGCCCGACTATAGGACGTGACTCACATTCTTGTCCCTAGGGGCTGCGGTATAAGGGTCGCCTAACCTGCCGGACAAACCGGACGGCGACACTCCCGGCCGCAAAGCTGAGACCAGCACGAAGCCCGGCGAAGATCGATTCGGCACCCGGACAAACCATGTCCGGCCTGTGACTTATCACACTGACCGGCCGGGCAACCACTGCTCCACCCGGGTGTCCGGCGCCCCGCTCGCCCGTGGGAGCGGAACCTGCCGGGCGGTGGGTGTCGCGCCGGTATCCCGTGGGCATTCCCCCACCCTCCCGGGGGCACCCCTGCAACCAGCGTATCGCGTTTGACCTGGGGAAACGGGGGTCGAGGTGAATCTGTGGACAACCGGAGTGGTTGTGGACAACGCGGGCGGGTGCCGACGTGCCGATGTGGTGGGGTCGTGGGCTGGTCGGGTGGCTGGAGACGCGCCGCTGTGGTTGGTCGTGAGCGGGCCGGGTGACTGGCTCCGGCGCGGGTCTGGTTGTGCTGAAGGACGCTTTCAGTGCGCTCGGTGCACTGAAAGCG
The DNA here is from genome assembly GCF_039541975.1 of Amycolatopsis samaneae. Lineage (NCBI taxonomy): Bacteria > Bacillati > Actinomycetota > Actinomycetes > Pseudonocardiales > Pseudonocardiaceae > Amycolatopsis > Amycolatopsis samaneae. Next base: position 148 of record NZ_BAABHG010000008.1, on the reverse strand, counting down.
TCCTTCAGTGCGGCCACTGCACTGAAGGACGCAGTGATGATGATGTGTGTGGATGGAGGTTGTGGAGGGTCTGGCCCGGAAGGATGCTGACGCTCTCGGTTGGGGGTTGTCCTGTGAAGGATCTGCCGGCCTTGCGCGATCTCTGTTC